>CAIPKV010000064.1 GCA_903865745.1 uncultured Verrucomicrobia subdivision 3 bacterium
AGTCGCTGAAAATAGGGGGGCAACGACTTTTGCGATGGGGGCAACGGTCCGGAAATTGGGGGCAGGTCTTAAAAATAAGGGGGCGGTCGTTGGTAAAACGGGGGCGACGCTTTGTAATGGGGGGCAAGGCTTGGAAAATTGAGGGACAGGCGTCAGCCGGTGGGTCTGGGGCATAAAACTTCCGCGGTCAGGGCGGGAACTAATCGCGCAGTGGCTGGCAAAGAGACGACCGACGGAGCCGAGCTTCCTCATGGGGTACGCACTGACCTTTTAGTAAAAGCGGTGAGGGGTCAACTGTATTCGAAAACTAATTCAGAGGCCGAACGCTTTGCGTTGGGCAAAGTCCGGTGCGCACTTCCGTCTTTTTTATTATTACGATTTGGTTTTTAATGAGGGCATGATTACGCGCTATTCGCGCCCCGAGATGCGGGCGATTTGGACGGATGAAAATAAGCTGAAGATCTGGTTGCAAATCGAGCTGCTCGCCAGTGAGGCGCTGGTGAAGGAGAAAATTGTTCCCGCCAAGGATTTCGCCAAAATCAAAGCCGGTTGCGATAAATGGTTCGCCGATCTGCCCGGCCTCGTCGCCCGCCAAAAGGAATTGGAAAAGGTTTTGAACCACGATGTCATTGGCTTTACCACCGCGGTGGCCGAGGCGATCAATAATGACGCGAGCCGCTGGTTCCATTTCGGCCTGACGAGCAGTGACGTGGGCGATACCTGCTACGCGGTGCAGATGGCGCAGAGTGCGGATATCCTCATCGCGGACGTGAAGAAGCTGCTGCCGGTCATCGCGCGCCGCGCCCGGGAACATAAATTCACGCCGTGCATCGGGCGCAGTCACGGCATCCACGGCGAGCCGACGACGTTTGGTCTGAAACTCGCGCTGATGCATGACGAATTCGGTCGCGCCTTGCGTCGGCTCGAAACGGTGCGCGCGGTGGTCGCCATCGGCAAGCTGTCCGGTGCGGTGGGCACGAGCGCGCATCTGTCGCCGCGCGTGGAGGCGTTTGTGTGCAAGCAACTGGGCTTGCAACCCGCGCCGATTGCCACGCAGGTGGTGCAGCGCGACATTCATGCGGAGTTTCAACTGGCGATGGCGCTGGTCGGCGCGAGTATTGAACGCTGGGCGGTGGAGTTTCGCCATTTGCAACGCACGGAAGTGTTGGAAGCGGAAGAGCCGTTCACGAAGGGGCAGAAAGGTTCGAGCGCGATGCCGCATAAGCGGAATCCGATTACGTGGGAACGGCTCACCGGCCTCGCCCGTGTGCTGCGCGGCAATGCCATGGCGTCGCTGGAGAACGTTGCGCTGTGGCATGAGCGCGATATTTCGCACTCGAGCGTGGAGCGAATCATCTTCCCGGATAGTTGTACGCTGTTGGATTACATGTTTGGTCTGCTGACCCGGCTGATGGATGGCATCGTGGTCTATCCGGCGAACATGAAGAAGAATCTGGGGTTGAGTCTGGGCATGTGGAACAGCCAGACCGTCCTGCTGGCGCTCATCAAGAAAGGTCTGACGCGCGAGGCGGCTTACAAGCTCGTGCAGGATGCCGCGATGAAGACGTGGGAAGTGAAGCACGCCGGCCGTGATGACGCGGATTTCGTGGAGCAGCTCAAGGCTGACCCCGAGGTGGCGAAACATTTCAAGAAGGGCGAACTCGAAGCGCTCTGCTCGCTGGACTTCCATTTCAAGGAAGTGAATAACCGGTTTAAGAAGCTGGGGCTTTAGACAGGATTAACAGGATGCACAGGATGAAGCATGGGGCCGGCTTACAATTAATTGATCCGGCATATCTGGTTAGCCCGGTCTAAAACATTTCGCGCTAAAATATGGAACACGCCGAACTTACGGAGAGTATCATCGGCTGTGCCATGAAGGTGCATCGTATGCTGGGGCCGGGTTTTCTGGAGTCGGTCTACCAAAACGCGCTGGCGCATGAGCTGCGTAAAGCTGGTCTGTCGGTCGAGTGCGAGCGGGCGATTCAGGTGACTTACGACGGCGTGAGCGTGGGCGAATTTTCTGCGGATATGCTGGTTGCGAAGGTTATCATGATTGAGAACAAGGCGGCGCAGGCCTTGCATCCTGCGCATGAAGTTCAACTGGTCAATTATCTGACGGCCACCGGGGTGGATATTGGGCTGCTATTTAATTTCGGAGCGGAGAAGCTTGAGTTTAAGCGCAAGCACCGGACCTATCATCCAAGGAAGACGGGTGAAATTTGACAGGATTAACAGGATGGATAGGATTAAACTTTTGAAGATGGCGACGTCGGGTGGGTTTTATTTTCTTTCAAAGACCGCGCTGTTTTTTTCCTAATCCTGTCTATCCTGTTAATCCTGTCTAAATCTCCGCAAGTCGCGTTCGCGAAAGGCGAAGAGGAAATACGCCAACACTATGGCCACGCTGGCGGATAACATTCCCCAGAACAATCGCCAGTCGGTGTGGCCGGTCGCGGTGCAGGTGTTAAACCACCAGCCGGTGCCGAGATAGCCGATGAGATTGCCGATGCCACCGTTCATCAGTGTGAGCAGTGCCTGCGCGCGGGTGCGCCACGCGGGGTCAATCTGTTGTTCGAGAAAAATCTGCGCGGTGATGAATACCAGTACGAACGAAGCGCCGTGCAAGGTCACGCCCAGGAGCAGGGAGGGTTGTGTATCCATGGCGCTGAACGCGAACCGCGCGACCCCGAACGCAAGCCCGCAAGCGAAGATCCATTTCAGCCGCCAATTAACGAGCAGCCATGCCAGACCGAACATCGCGATGATCTCTGTGACTTGCCCCAGGCTCATCAACGCGCTGGTGTGGGTCAGGCCGAGGTCGTGCAGGTGCGTCGGCGCATACGGATAAAACGCGGCGATGGGGATGTTGAAGAGGGTGGTCACGATGAAGACGACGCGGGTGTCGCGATCTTTCAAGAGGGTCAGCGCATCGAGGCCGAGGCGTTCGTGCCAGGAAAGTTGGACGACGGATTTGGGAATTTCCAGCTTCGGCAGAAATCGGGTGAACACCGCGACCAACAGCCAGAGGGTGGCTCCGAGATAACCGGCGTAGGCGGAACGGTCGAGGCTCAACACGCTGATGAGAATGGCCCCGGCCATCCAGCCAAGGGTCGCCAAGGCGCGGATGGGCCCGTATTCCTTTTTCGCATCCGCCAGCCGCGCGAATACCAGAGCGGTGGAGATGCTGAACATTGGGGCATAGGCGACGTAAAAGATTTGTATCAACAGCAGGATGAGCCACGGATTCCAGTGATCACGCATGGCCGTACTGACAATGGTCATAAGCGCGGCGGTGGCCAGCGCGAGCCAGCGTAAGACGGTGGCGGGTGGTACATGGCGGTCCGCCATGGCGCCAAAGGCGAGGGGCGAGATAAAAGCGGCGAGCGCGGAGGCGGCGAAGGCGTACGGCTTAATATTGTGCAGACCGTGTGCATCGAGAATGGGGCCGAGCGGTACAAACCAGATGGCCATGGCGGCTGCCTGGATGAAAAACAAGATCATCAGTTCGGCATACTCGGCTTGGCGCAGGGTCCTTAACACGGGCGCGGAGAATAACCAAACGCGGGCGGAAATTAAAGGACGCAGCCGGGGTGGTTATTTAACCCGCTGATAGACGCGCACCCAGTCAATCTCGTAGCGCACGGGGAACTTGGTGTGAGAAGGATCCCCGCCGGAGTCGCCGCCGATGGCTTGGTTCAGGATAAAATAAACCGGACTGTGGAATGGGTTACCGTGATCGGCGTTATTGGCGTTGGCGAGGTCGAGATGATTCATCGGGTGGCCGTCGAGCTGGAGGTCAATCTGGTTTTCATCCCATAGCATCGTCCAGACATGAAATTTTTTTGACCACGTATCGCCGCCGAGTTCGGTCAGTGGTTTGCGGACGGCCGACCAGCTGGTTTCATTATTGAGACTGTAGCCGATGTTGGCCAGGACGTTGCGCTTGTAATACTCCATGATGTCCACCTCGCCGCACGCGGGCCAGCCGATGTCCGGGGTCGCGCCAAGGGTCCAGAAAGCGGGCCAGCTTCCGCTCCGTGTGTCAATGCGCGCCCGCATCTCGAACTTGCCGTAGGTAAATTCATGCAGTCCGCTGGTGGTGAGACTGGCGGAGGTGCAATCAATCCACTCGCGTGACTTTTCCCAGTCGGTGCTACCGGCGACGAAATCGGGATTGCGCCGGTGTTCCGTCCGCGCCTCGATGACGAGCAGGCCGTTGGTGCAATAGGCATTTTCCGGCTGATACCATTGCAACTCGTGGTTGCGTTGAAAGCCATGTTCGAAGTTCCAATTAGCCGGATTGGGTGGGCCGTTGGTGTCGAATTCATCATGCCAGACTAGTTTCCAATCATTCGTGGCGTCATTCACCGGCACCGGCCAACCGTCGGACCAGTCAATGGTTCCAATCGCCAGCCGCGAGTGTCCCCGCGAAGCAGCATCATAGTAATGATAGCTGAAACGGGTCGGGCCGTTGGTGTTGTCATCCGCCACGATGCCGATGTGACCGGGGCCGATGAAGCGTCCGTTGCTTTGCAAGAACGGTGAGCCGCCGCCGGCGGCGAGGTTTTTACCATCGCGGTCGAGATACGGGCCGGTGACGTTTTCTGCGCGGCCAACGCGGACTTCGTAGGTGCTGTTGGTGCCTTTACAGCAAGCGCCCCAGTTGATGAAGAGATAATAATATTTTTCATGCCGGGTCAGGCACGCGGCCTCAATCGAGTTGTTCCAGGCGAGGTGAAACAGCGGGGAGTTGGTGCCAAGGCGCAACCCGGTCTGCGGGTCGAGTTCGGTCAGGAAAATGCCTTGCCAATAAGAGCCAAACGCAAGCCAGAGTTTGCCATCGTCATCGAGAAATGCACTTGGGTCGATGGCATTGAAGCCGTAGCCATTGGTGGAGGTAATGACTGGCCCGCAATCGGTCCACAGATAGTTGGTCGCCGCCTGGTTGAGCGTCGGGCTGGTGGCGAGGCCGATGGCGGAGACGGGTTTTTGCCAGGTGGACGCAGCGTAATAGAGCAGAAACTTTCCGTTCACATGGATGATGTCCGGTGCCCAGAAGTATTCTCCGAAGGAGGGGACGAAATGATTGACCCAAGCTGGCGGGTCGCGGAAGACCGGTCGGCCGGCCTCCCATTGAATAAAGTCAGGCGAAGATTTGGTCCGGATGCCCGGTCCAGTGCCGAAGACATAATAGCGGTTACCGTCCTTGACGACGGTCGATGGGTCGTGAATAAACGTCTGCCCGGATAGGGGTAGCGGAGAGAAGCCGTTTTCGGCGCAACCGTCGACCAGCGTGGCTAGCGCCACTAAAATAGAAAATAAAATTACCCGCACAAGCGGTTATTAAGCCACAGCGTGCGGGTAAAGGAAATTCCGAAAAGCGGCGATTACTTCTTGGCGGCGGGTTGCGCGGCCTTGATGTAGATGGCGAGGCGGGATTTCTTGCGATTGGCGGTGGGGCGCGAGACGGCACCGACCTTTACAGCCTTGTCAAAAGCAGAGTGGACGCCGGGGAGCAGCTTGATGGCTTCCTCGGTCTTGCCGGCGACGACGGCGGCGCGGAATTCTTTTTCGGTGCGGCGCAGCTTTGACTTGACGCGGCTGTTCTGAAGGTTTTTGCGCTGGCTGTTACGCATCCGGCGCTCGGCTGACTTAGTATTCGGCATAATTTATTAATCAATCAATCGTTTTTCCAAAGAGCCGGAAAGACTAATGAAATATGCCGTCTTGTCAATGGCGAAAAAGGATTTATCTGGGTGCATCATCCCGCTTTACTTTTGAACGGCGTGGTGTTTGCTTGTGCGGATTAATTTCGTGTCTGGCCGCCCATGAATCAACCGCTCCGCATCCTACATCTGGAAGACAATCCGGCTGACTCACAATTAGTGCGCGACCAGTTGGCGCATGAAGGTGTAGACGCAGCCATATCCCTAGCCACCGGGCGAGAGGATTTCCTCAAGCTGCTAGGCCTGGAGAAATGGGATTTGATTCTGGCAGATTTCCGGCTGCCGAACTTCACTGGCATTGAGGCGCTCAGAATTGTGCGCGATAGACTGCCTCACACGCCCTTCATCCTGCTTTCCGGCACCATCGGCGAACTTGCCGCGATTGAAAGTCTCAAAGCTGGTGCGACCGACTACGTGCTTAAGCAGAACCGGGAACGGTTGCCATCGTCCATCCTACGTGCTGTGGCCGAGACTGAGTTGCGCCAGAGCGAGAAGCAGTATCGTCTACTTTTTCAGGGGAACCCGCATCCTATGTGGGTGTTCGATTTGGAGATGCTGACCATTCTCGAAGCCAACGAGGCAGCGATCCAGCATTACGGGTTTAGCCGTGAAGAGTTTTTGGCAATGACTCTGAATAATCTGCGGCTGCCCGACCGCGACCGGCATGATAATAATTCCCTTTGGGATGCCGAGAGTCAGGGTGTGATCTGGCGTCATCGCCACAAGAGCGGTCGGGCGATGGATATGGAGGTCATCTGGACGCCGCTAGCTTTCCGCGGGCGGTTGTGCGCGCTGGCCATGGCCACCGATGTAACGGATCGGCGACGGGCTGCCCACCACAACGCGGTGTTTGGAAAGCTGAGCCACCAATTGAGCGCCATCACCATTGCCTCCTCGGCGGCGATGTTTATTTGCGAGGCGGCGGACGAGCTGTTCCATTGGGATGATTTCGCGCTCGATTTGTTTGATGCAGAAAAGGACGAGGTGGTATCGCTGCTCACCATCACCACTATTGATGGTCAGCGCGTGCAGATACCCGCCTCGCCGCAACCCAAGACTGCCAATGCGCTGGTGCAACGCGTAATCGCTCGTGGGGCGGAACTTATTTCTGCCGACGAGACGGGCGATAAAGAGGGTATCACGATGATTGCCCCCATCCGGAAAGGCGAAAATGTCATCGGCGTCCTGTTTATCCAAAGTCGGATGTCGGGCAGCTATACGCCTGCAGATTTAAATACTCTGCAGACACTGGCAGATCAATGCAGCGGTTCATTGGAACGGGTGCGCGCTGAGGAAGAGCTACGCCATAGCCAGCGTCGATTCCGTGAGCTATTTGAAAATTCTCCCGATGCCATCTTTGTTGAAGACATGCTGGGTACTGTCCTGGACGCGAACCGTGCCGCCTGCCAATTGCACGGTGTGGAGCGTGAGTGGCTGCTCAATAAGAATTCAATTGAGGATTTGGTCCCGGTCGAACGACGGGAACAGGCGAGAGCCGAATTTAATCAGCTTGTTAATGGTCAGGTATCCTCAATCGAGAGCGAAAGCCGCCGTGCTGACGGGCGTGTAGTGCCGGTGGAAATTCGGGTGGTGCGCGTGCAATTCGAGGGTGAGCCAGCGCTGCTTTTTCACGTCCGCGACATCACGGAGCGACTCGCTGTCGAGACGGCGCGGCGCAGCTCGGAAACCTTGTTCCGTTCCGTTTGGGACAATTCCGCCGATGGCATGCGGCTGACGGATGAAAATGGCATCATCGTCGCCGTCAATGAGGCGTTCAGTCAACTCGTTGGTCTGCCAACCCGGCAACTCGAAGGCCGTCCGCTCACCGTCATTTACGACGCCCGGGCGGATTGGGAGAAAATGCTCGAAGGTCACCGGGAGAGCTTCAAATCCGGTAAACATCAAGGTAAGCGCGCGAAGGATTACCTGCTTCACGATGGCCGCTCGGTGGTCTTTGAAATCACTGATTCGTATGTGGAACTTGGCGGCAAGCCGCGTTTGCTCTTAAGTCTGTTCCGCAACGTCACCGAGCAGAAGAAGTTGGAGGAACAATTACGCCAGTCGCAGAAGATGGAAGCCATTGGCCAGCTTGCTGGCGGTATTGCGCACGATTTCAACAACATCCTTACCGTCATCCTCGGCCACGCCACGCTGCTTACGATGCAGCCATTAGATTCGAAGGCGCTGATCTCCGCGCAACAGATTAAGCAAGCCTCCGAACGCGCCGCCGGTCTTACGCGGCAGCTGCTAGCTTTCGGTCGCAAGCAGGTTGCCAGCCCGCGACCAATTGATCTTAACCAGCTGGTCAACGGGATGTCCGAAATGCTCGGCCGCTTGTTGGGCGAAGATGTTTCGCTCCAGATTAATTTCTGCGGCGAGCCCGCCGTAGTCGAGGCCGACCCGGGCATGATGGAGCAGATTTTACTGAATCTCTCGGTCAATTCCCGTGATGCCATGCCGCACGGCGGTCTCCTCACACTTCGCGTGACTCAACGAGATGTTGACGCGGCTTATGTGGATCGGGTCATGGACGCACGCCCCGGCCGATACGTATGTTTTAGCCACACGGACACGGGCTGCGGGATTCCGCCGGAAAACCTCACGCGCATTTTTGAACCTTTCTTCACCACCAAGGAGCTTGGCAAGGGCACCGGCCTAGGCCTAGCAACGGTTTTTGGCATCGTCAAACAACATCAGGGATGGATTCAGGTGGAAAGTGAGTTAGGCAAAGGGACGACGTTCCATATTTTCCTGCCGGCGAGTCGTGAGCCGGTGGTCTCGCAGGAAACCGCCGATACGAACTTCCGCCAGCGCGGTGGCAACGAAACCATCCTCGTTGTCGAGGATGAACGCGACCTGCGCGATTTCGTCGCCCGCGAACTGCGCCGCCACGGCTACCGGATATTCGAGGCGGTTGATGGCCCGAGCGCTTTGCAAATCTGGGCGGAATATAAAAACCAGATCAACCTTGTATTTACCGACGTCATCATGGTTGGTGGCATGAATGGCCGCGAAGTCGCCGAACACATCTGGCGCGAAAATCCCAAGATGAAAGTCATTTTCTCCAGCGGTTATGGCGCGGATATGTTGGGCAAGGATTTCAAGCTCGATCCCGGCATCGTCTATCTTCAGAAGCCCTATTTACCTCAGGTTCTCACCAAGACCGTCCGCGCTTGTCTTGACGCACCCGCTAAATAATTTTTTAGTTTTAAGTTTCTGCGTGCCCAACTTAAATTGATAACCACTTAAATGATCATTGCGCCGTCATTGCTCGCTGCAGATTTTACCAGCCTTGGCAAAGAAGCTGCCCGCGCCGAACGCGCCGGGGCCGATTGGCTGCATCTCGATATCATGGACGGCCAGTTCGTGCCGAACATCTCCTTTGGTCCGGCGGTCGTCGCCGCGGTCCGTCCGCACGCCAAGAAACTTTTCTTCGACGTCCATTTGATGTGCGGCAAGCCCGAGATTCTGCTCGAGCCATTCGCGGCGGCTGGTGCGGACGAGATTATTGTCCACGTCGAACTCGGTGAGAAGATTCCGCAACTCCTTTGGAAAATCCGCGCACTCGGCAAGCGGGTTGGCCTCGCCATCAATCCGCCCACGGCCATTAACGAAGTGCAGCCGTATCTCGATAAGATCGATTTGCTCCTCGTGATGACCGTGAATCCTGGCTTTGGCGGACAAACTTTTATCCACGAGTGCCTCCCGAAAATCCAGCAGGCCGCTGCTTGGCGCCACGACCGGAAATTATCTTACCGCGTCGAAGTGGATGGCGGCATCAATAACGAGACCGTTGCTGAATGTGCGCGCGCGGGGGCGGATACCTTTGTGGCGGGAACCAGTTTGTTTGGCGCGCGCAGCCTGAAAGGCGCCATCACCAAGATGCGGAAGATTGCCTATGACAACGATCCCGCGCTGGCCGACCTGAAGGTTTGACCGGCGGCGGACGGTTTACTTGTCCGAAGTTTTAGCGGTCTCGATGAGTTCCCAGAACTTGGGATTACCCTGCAACGCCTCGTCTTCGCCCACCTTGATACCCGAGCGGAAGAAGAAATCCTTAAGCGTGTGCCGGCTCATCACGCGATGCACCAGCACGCCGAGTTGGTGCCGCTCAAAATACACGCGATAGTCGCCGAGGCGGAAGCGGTGCAGGATGTGGCCGTCGCTTTCCAGCTTGCCGAAATCCTCCAATTCGCTGCCGACCACCTGTTGCGGCAGGCCGCGAAAATCGCCGAGAATCTGCAACTGCAGTTCCTTCGGCATGCGCGCGAGTTCGGACGCGGCGGTGGGGGTGAAGATGATTTGAAACGCGCTCATGCAATTATGTCAGCCAATTATAGAGCCGGAGAACAACGGAGTTCAACCCTTCATTCGGCCGCGTCACCCGATTAAACCCTTCTTCAGAAAGTAGCCATACGCCACCACCAGCGCGAGACCGACGATGCGCGGCAAGCGTCCGAACAGCGCCACGCAAACCATGTGCACCGCCGTCGCGCCCAGCAACAGATACATGGCCATCTGGAAATACGCCGGCATGAACATCGTGTGAAACAGCGCGTACACGCCCAGGCATAGCGGGATCGAGATGTGCGCATCACCGACCTGCGAGGCGTACACGACCGCCGGCTGTTTGCGCCAGCCGTAGTAAAACGCCAGCAGCGCATTCGGCAGCACATCCAGCCAGCCGCTCAGCCAGCCAATGTGTTTGGCGCTGATAAAACCGCTGTGGATGTGCGAAACCCAATTGACCAGCCAGTCCGTGCTGAGATAAATGCCATACGCACCCACGCCCAGCAGCGCGAGATTCACCGGCAGCATCAGGCTGAAATGAGATTTGCCCTGGCGCACGTTGGCCTTGAGCACTTCAAAGATGTGAAACATCTGCCAGAACAAGAACAACCCGATCAGCACCAAGCCGTCGTAGAAATTCAAAGTGCCCTTGCGTCCCAGCGCCCAGACCGCGCCCGTGAAAAACAAGACCGCCGTCAGCGTCAGCAAGAGCGAGAGCCGGTTCAATTCGTGTTCCTTGCCGCCCTTGCCGCCGGTCTTCGCTTCCGCCTTGGCCTCGACCTTCGCCGCGAGTTTCACCTCGGATTTCTTCTTTTTGCCCGCCGCCGACTTCTTTTGCGGCAACACGTTCATGCCCCAGAGAATGGCGGGCAGGCCGAGCACGAGCGTCATGTTCGTGACATTGTTGACCAGCGAATTAGTCATCACCTCCGAACCCGCGCCGCCGGTCTGGCCGATGACGACGGCGAAGATGAGATTGCCCATGCCCGAGCAATACGGCATGACGAGCGTGCCGAGCACCGTGCCTTCGAAGCCGTCCGCGCTCATCGCCTCCAGCCGCCAAATCATCAGGAACGACGCCACCATGAAGAGCGCCACATACAACCACGGCGTCCACACGCCGTGGGCATTCATCCAATGCAGAAACGGATTCAACACGCGCCGGATTTTAAGGGAAATATTTTCGCGCGCGACACAAACCTGCGCCCGCGTGGCCCCCGCGCTCGTCAACGCCTCCAACCCCTTTGAATCCGGCACAGTCTAGCTGATTTTAAATAGTTTTCTGCGACCCCTGCTGAATGTCCGCCGAGTTTCCCGTGGCTTGAAAAATAAACTGTTACTTTTTCCCAGTGGTGGGGATATATCATTGAAAGCTTAAATGAACATTCAACGTTCTTTGCCGGAAGCAGCCCGGAAAGTTCTCGACGGACCATAAACCCGGAAATAATCTCCAAACCTATGCCAGAAACATCCCTGCAGAATAATTATCCTTGGTGGCGGAGGGTAGGCTGGTTCTGGGCAGTCTTTTTTGTTCTGGCAGCTCTGACTGTTTTCGCAGTGTTAGTGGCCGCTTTCTACGCCGAGGAAAATTGGCGCGGCAAGCAAGCGTGGGAACACTGCCAGCATGAGTTTGAGGCCAAGGGTACGTCGATTAATTGGAATGACTATATCCCGCCCGCAGTGCCGGATGACCAGAATTTCTTCAAGGCGCCGAAGATGACGGCTTGGTTTGTCAAAAACCAATCAGTTTTATCCAATGAATTGACCGCCAAACTTCAGAGCAAGGACACAACCACAACCAATCTCGATGAGGCTTTTGCGGTCAAATATTTGGCGTGGAGCGACCAGTTCGCGCCGGATTTTGATTTGATCCGGTCTGCGGCGCAACGTCCGTATGCGCGCATGGACGGAGATTATTCCATACCTTACCAGATACCGATTCCAAACTTTGTGGCCGTGCGTATCGTTGCCCAGACCCTGGCTCAACGCGCCAAATGCCAGTTGCGGCTCGGCCAGCCGGCGAAAGCCATGGCGGATTTGACGTTGCTGCACGACCTGCGCCATTTGCTTGAAGCCGCGCCGACGGGTCGGCCGATGACGCTGGTGGCGGCGATGATTAATGTCGCCATCACCGGGCTTTATGCGAACACCCTTGCCGACGGGCTGCGGGCGCATGCCTGGCAGGAGCCGCAATTGGTTGAGTTACAAAAACAGCTCGCGGATATAAATTTGAATCTGTACGTATGTCACGCGCTTCAAACCGAACCGGTGGGCGTGTGCCGGGATTTTGAACTTCAAAGCTGGTCGCTCGACAAGTTCTTCAGCTTCGGCCGCAAACCGAATTGCCGGGACAAACTATATGGCTGGCTCTGGCCGCAGGGTTGGACGTATCAAAACATGGTGAATGTCGTAAATCTCGAAACGATACCGCTGGCCGGGTTTGATCTGGTGCACGACACCATTGCCCCGCACCAATTCGACACGATGAGTCGCGCGAATGAGGCTTTTTATAACCATATGTCGCCTTATAAACTTTTGGCCGCCTTAGCTGTTCCTAATTTTATTAAAGCGGAACAAACCACCGCCTTCAACCAGACGCTCGTGAATCAGGCGCAAATAGTCTGTGCGCTGGAGCGGTACCGTTTGGCGCAGGGTCATTATCCTGAGACGCTGGATACGCTTGTACCGCAATTCATTCAGAAAATGCCGCATGATCTCATTGGCGGGGAGCCGTTGGTTTATCGGCGCACCAACGACGGTAAATTTCTGCTCTACTCAATTGGCTGGAATGAAACGGATGACGACGGCAAACCCGGCACCTTGGCGGATGTCAAAACGGGCGATTGGGTCTGGCAGTAGCCTGTAAATCAATATTTCTCTGGCGCACCGTCTCCCGAGGTGGCCAAAACGACTTGCCTGGTCCCGCCCCTATTCTTATTCGCAAAATAAACTGTTACTTTTTCGCAGTGGCGGCCATATACCTGTGAACGCATGAACGACGACCTGACCCTGCTTCGGCAATACGCGGCGACCCAGTCCGAGCCCGCCTTTGCCACGCTGGTGGAACGCCATGTTAATCTGGTTTATTCCGTGGCCCTCCGACAAGTACGCGATCCGCATCTGGCCGAGGAAGTCACCCAGGCCGTCTTCATTATTCTCGCGCGCAAGGCGGCCAAGCTATCCCCGCAAACCGTGCTGCCCGGCTGGCTGTGCCGCACGGCGCGTTACGCCGCCGCCGATGCCCAAAGAAATCTTCAGCGCCGCCAGCAGCGCGAACACGAGGCGCATATGCAAACCCTTACCAACGAACCGGAGAACAATACTTGGACCCACATCGCGCCGCTGTTAGATGGCGCGATGGCTAAGCTGGGCCAAAAAGATCACGATGCGCTGGTGCTGCGATTTTTTGAGAACAAGAACTATGCGGAAGTCGGTGCGGCCTTGGGCGCAAGCGAGGACGCGGCCAAGATGCGCGTACAGCGGGCGCTGGAAAAGCTGCGCAAGATATTTACAAAACACGGCGTAGTCTCCACCTCAACTATTCTGGCCGGGGCGATTTCCGCGAACTCCGTGCAAGCCGCGCCCGTGGGCTTGGCAGCGACCATTTCTTCCTCCGCAATGAGCACGGCCATCGGCGCGGGTGCAGGAATAAAGCTGCTGGGGGTCATCGGGAAATTTGTCCCCATCAAAATTCTCGCCACGATTCTACCAGCAACATTTATTAATTGGCTAAGCCTGCGGCTGGACTTGGGAAATTTCCGGGAACCAGATGGGTTTCGCGCCCGCCTGTTCCGGCAAAATTCCCGGTGGTGGATGGTATTCATGGCCCTTTGGATGGGGGCCGTTTTCTTCTTCATGCCCCGTTTTGCCCGGAAGTTAGATTTCCAAACACTATTTTTGATTCTGGGCTCGGTTTTCCTTTTGGTCTCCGCACTTATGGCGCGTCGGCTGGTCGTCATCCGCAATCGCTTTTTTATTAGTCTGGTCATCGCTAACAGTTCAATGGCATTTTTTATTCTGGGAATAGGGCAGGGATGGGTTCCGTTTTCATGGATTATCTATGTCATCGTCGGCCTAAACCTGATGCAAATCTTCACCTATGGCGACCGGCCGCTGCGCTCGGATTACAATCTTTTCCTGCGGGCCACCGAAAAAATCCTCCCGACTACGGCAAATACCATTGAAAAGCCGCGACAAGCTTTTCAATGTAATAAAACCGACCTATTCACATTCGCCCGTTTTTTAGGGAATCACTGGCTCGTCAATGACTACCGTCAATCACCCGACGGTCTGGTGTTATTCCTGACGCCAGTCAAAGCATCTTTATCGGGTTTAAGCTGGAATCTGTCTTACCTGATTTTCTGGAAGCGCCGTTCCTATCTCATCTTGCGTACTAATGGGACGGTCTCAGCCAGTCTTCAGGACAAAGAAATGAGGATTCTGGAGCACATGCATCCAGCCCGCATAGCCGATAAAGTGGCTCTTGAACAAAACGTTGCCACCTCGGTTCAATTAGCCTGGCAACATTTTATCGCTGGCGATGTTTCCGCAGCCGAGCGGGCGTTGGGACAGCAGTCCGATGCCGAGGTTTTTTTCATGCCCACCAAACACTCACTGTCCACCCGCTTGCTGCGAGCCATGGTAATTGGAATCTCGGTGTTTCTACTGATTCAAGGCTATTTTATCAATCACCTGGAAAAAGCCTTGCACCTTTCCATCGGCACCCCGGCGCAAATGGCGCAGCAAAACTATCAACGCGCCATGCACGATTTGGCAACCGCCAAGACCGAGGAGCAGCGGTTTTATGCGCTCGATAGTGCGGCCAAGGAGAGTTTCGTGGCGGGAAATTATTCGGCAGCGGGACAATATGCCCGCGAGTTGCAGGCATTGCTGCCCAAATACAAAAAAGATTGGAATTATGGGAACGCCATTCAGGATGCCAACTTGGTTTTGGGTCGGCTGGCCCTGCTAAATGGCAAGCTAGCTGAGGCGAAACAATATTTGATTGCTGCCGGCAAAAGCCCAGGTTCGCCGCAGATGGACAGCTTTGGCCCGAATATGTCCCTAGCCAATGATTTACTCGCGAAGGGTGAGCAACAGGTGGTGTTGGAATATTTCCAGCTTTGTCGCAAGTTCTGGAAATTCCATGAGGAAAAATTGGATCAATGGAGCAAAGAAGTTGAATCCGGTAGCATTCCAGATTTTGGCGCAAACCTGGTTTATTAATCACGCAGCAATGGTTTTGGTCGGCGCACGTGTGGATTTACATTGCTATATTTTCTCGCTGCCCGGACAGTCCCCCTCTCAGCGGACAGGGCACACTGGGGTATATGGCCAATAAAAAACCAGCAACTAAAACCGGGTGGCATGTAACGTGGGGCTTGACGATGCCGGAATGTCGGGCGCTGGCGGGCGTCATCCGCCGCCTCCGCGAACAGCGCGGCTGGTCGTTAAGCATGCTCTCCAAGGCGTCCGGGGTTTCCCGACAAATGCTGGGCGGGGTGGAGGACGACCAGAAAAATCCCTCGCTGGACACCACTTCGCGCATCGCGGCGGCGTTTGGTATGCCCCTCTACCAATTACATCTGCTGGCGTTTCGCTGGCTGCAACGGCAGCCGGCGAGCTGTCGTAAGTGCCACTATAGTTGCGTACACCGGGGGCGAGCAATGTGGTTAAATGTATCTCGTCAATGCATACGCCCGCTAAAAACTCTTTTAGTCCCGCCCGCAATTCTTCCGGTCTAGTCCCAGCCCCGCGGTATCACATTGGTCATTGCTGGCCGCCTCAAAATAGCCCGCGCAGCCGTTGCGACAACTTTCTCAGCGGTTCGGACAACTTCCCGAATGGTTCCGCCAACTTCCTGAATGGTTCGGACAACTTTCCGGAAGTCCGCGGCAACTTCCCGGAAGCTTCAGCCAACTTCCTCGAAGGTCCGGCCAATTGTCCGGAAGTCCCGGCCAATTGGCTGAGGGTTCGAGACAACTTCCTGAACGGTTGCGCCAACCTGCCGGGGCGTCCCGCCAATTGTCTGAGAGGCTGCGCCAACTTGCTGAAACATTCAGCCAATTGACAAAACCATTCCGCCAATTCAAATAAACATCAAAACAAACTCTCAAACACACTAAAAATCATGCCAAAATCATATTTCATGCCCAAAAACGAAGCCGGCAAACGTAAATGGCTCAAAAACTACTCCGGCAAAATGCCCACGTACGCTCCCATCGTGGGGGCAACGAATTTGGAAGTCGCCCAATTGACCGCCGATGATGTCTTTTACAACTTTGTTTGCGATGCCCATGCTGCGCATACCCGGACGACGCAAGATTGGACGGCCTATAAACATCAAGCCGGCCACGGGACGAACCTCGGTGACATCCCGGTCACGCCCACACCCGGGACGCCGCCCGCCCTCGTGCCGCCGGATATTTTTGGCCGGGCCAGCAAATTGGCCGTCCGCATTAAAAGACATCCCGCCTGCACCGACGCCATTGCGCAAGACCTCGGCATCATTGGTGCGGAAATCGTGGTGGACCCGACCACCTACCAGCCCATCCTGAATCTATCGCTCAATGCCGGCCATCCGCACATCGGCTGGCCGAAGCTAGGCATGGACAGTTTGGAACTCTGGAAAGATTGCGGCGATGGCAAGGGCTCGGTCTTCCTGACCATCACCACGAATCCCGATTTCGCCGACCCCTCGCCGCTGCCCGCGCCCGGCATCAGCGCCGTCTGGAAATACAAGGGCATTTACCGGTTGACCGACGCCCAAGTCGGCCAGTGGAGCGACGTCGCAACCATCGGCGTGATCGGTTAAGCCGGAAAGTCCCATTGGCCAATCCCGAAAGGATTGAATCATTCAGCCCGGTGTTGCCGTTTGACGGCTACGCCGGGTTTTCGTTTCAAAAATTCAATCCAACCCTGTCAGGGTTGAACAAAATTATATAGCATCGTTTACCCAGCGTAGCCGTCCAACGGCAACGCTGGGCTAAATGATATTCATCCTTACAGGATGAAGCGGGCGGGGGAAATTATGGCCATTCGTTGAGGGTTGCTTTCAGGCGCACTGCCTGCACCGCCTGCGCAAACCATTTTACACGTCGCTGGTCCGTTGTATAATGTCCGTCTGTGAATTCGCACAAGCGTCAGCGCGTGGTCTGCGGTATGAGCGGGGGAGTTGATTCCTCGGCGACGGCGGCGCTGTTGATTGAACAAGGCTTCGATGTCATCGGCATTACGCTAAAACTCTGGCCGCAGGATTGCGTGAACCGCGCAGAAGATAAATGTTGCGGGCCGCAGGCGGTTACGGACGCGCGGTCGGTCTGTCATAAGCTCGATATCCCGTATTATCTGGTGGATGAATCGGCGGATTTCCAGAAGCACGTCATTCAATACTTCGCGGATGAATATAAGGCCGGGCGCACGCCGAATCCGTGCGTGATGTGCAATCAGAATTTAAAATTCGGCCGGCTCATTGACCGCGCGGATCAGCTCGGGGCGGAGTTTATTGCCACCGGACATTTTGCGCGGGTTGAAAAAGCGGGTAGCAGTGGACGTGAGTCCGCTCCATCTTCTCTAACAGATAATAATCAGAGCCGACTCACGTCGACTGCTACGCGATATTTATTGAAGCGCGGTAAAGATTTGCGGAAGGATCAAAGTTATTTCCTCTTCTCGCTCCGGCAGGACCAACTGGCGCGCGTCATTTTTCCGCTGGGTGAAAAAACCAAGAGCGATACCCGCGAAGTGGCGCGGCATTGTAATCTTAAGACGGCTGATAAGGAGGAGAGCATGGAGATTTGCTTCGTGCCGGATAATAATTACGGCGGCTTTCTGCAGTCGGCTAATCTGGTGCAGAAGCATCGCGGTGAGATTGTGGATTTGCATGGCCACGTGCTGGGCCAGCATGACGGCATCGAATTTTACACCATCGGCCAGCGCAAGGGGCTGGGCATCACCACCGCCAAGCCGGTTTATGTGGTGGAGTTGGATGCGGAAAATAACCGCGTGGTCGTGGGCGACGACTCGGCGCTGGACCGCGATGAATTTGTGGCTGACCGGTGCAACTGGCATCCGTTTGAAACCTTGACGGAGCCCATCGAAGTGTTGGCGAAAATCCGTTACAACCATCCCGGCACCCCGGCAACGGTGACGCCGCTGGAAAATAATACGGTGCGGGTGAAGCTGCATGTGCCGCAGCGCGCCATCACGCCCGGGCAGGCGGCGGTTTTCTATCAGGACGATCTGGTCGTCGGCGGCGGGTGGATCAGGCGGTAACCAGCGTCGCGGCCCGGGCGTTGGACCGGACTTGGTCGGGATTTTTACAGCCGCAGATGACGGAGGAGACAATGGGGTTTTGCAGGCACCAGGCGATGGCCCAATTCGCCATGGAGACGCCAGCCGGTACTTCCTCGGTTTGCAGGCGCGCGACTTCGGCCAGATCACGTTTTAGCTTAGCTTCATCCATTTTGGAGCGCACATCATTGGCGGCGAAGGTGGCACCCGCTTTATATTTGCCGGTGAGCAATCCGCTGGCGAGCGGCACGCGGCCGATGATGCCCAGATTTTTTTGCTGGGCGTGAGGGAAGAATAATTGTTCCGGGCGGCGGTCAAGCCGGTTGTAAAAAACTTGGAGCGCCTCCGCGCCGAACTGGGCCGCTGCGCGCGCCTGAAGTTCACTGCCCTTCTGCATGATTGAAACACCGAGGTGGCGGATTTTGCCGGTGCGTTTTTGTTCGGCGAGAAAACTCCAGAGCTTTTCGTTCTGAAATAATTCATCGGAGCCGGAATGAAATTGATAGAGATCAATGGTGTCGACGCGCAGCGCCTTGAGCGAGGCTTCAAGCTGGGCTTGCACGCCAGTCACGGAAAAGTCGTCGTCACGGTTCAGGAAGCTGTTGAAGCGATGGCCGAATTTGGTGGCAACAATCCATTGCGAGCGGTCCCGGCGCGACAAATAATCGCCCACTAATTTTTCCGAGAGATGATCTGGCCCGTAGCATTCGGCCGTGTCGATGAGGTTGAGGCCGGCGGCGGTGGCGGTGTCGAGAATGGCGTCCACTTCAGGCTGCGAAAAATTTACGCCCCATTCACCGCCGAATTGCCAGGTACCAAGGCCGATGACGGACGGGCGGAGGCCGGTCTGGCCGAGAGGACGATAGCGCATGTAGCGATGTTGCAAAATGGCGTTGCGGTTGTCGCGCAGATTCCGCTTGCACGAGGCGGGGTGGTTGTTACGATTTTGTCACGTTCATCTGCCAAGTCCGGCGGGTTTTCTTTTTTAACCTTTAAACGGCACTAATCATTTTACCTGTGAAAATTTTCAGCGGCACCGCTAACCAACCCCTCGCCACGGCCATCTGCAAATCCATCGGGTGTGAAGTCGGCAAATGCACCATCTCGCCATTTCCTGATGGGGAGACGTTTGTGAAGATTGAGGAGAACGTGCGCGGCGAGGATATCTTCATCATCCAGCCGACGTCGCCGCCGACGAATCATAATTTGATGGAGCTGTTCATCATGATGGATGCGTTGCGCCGCGCGAGTGCGAAGCGGATCACGGCGGTCATGCCGTTCTACGGCTATGCGCGCCAGGACCGCAAAGATCAGCCGCGCGTACCCATCACGGCCAAGCTCGTAGCCAACCTGCTCGTGGCCGCCGGCGCGAACCGAGTGCTGACGATGGATTTGCATGCGCAGCAGATTCAGGGCTTCTTCGACATTCCCGTGGATCATCTGTATGCCGCGCCGGTGATGTATGATTATTTGAAGAAAAAGAATCTGACGAACCTCGTGGTGGTGAGTCCGGACGCGGGTGGCATCAAGATGGCGCACGCGTATTCGCAGACGATGGAGGCGGAACTGGCCATTGTCGCCAAGCGCCGCAAGAGCGCCACGGAGGTGGAGAGCATGGCCGTGATTGGTGAAATTGACGGGAAAAATGTTCTGCTCGTGGACGATTTAACTGAGACGGCGGGCACGCTGACCTCGGCGGCGGCGGTTTTGAAGACCAAAGGGGCCAAAAACATCCTGGCCTGTGTTTCACATGCCTTGCTGAATGACACAGGCATCCAAAGATTGCGCAATTCTGCTATTGACGAATTAATAACTACTGATACAGTCCAACGCCCTGCGATTGACGGAGTGAAGATAACCACCCTGTCCGTGGCGGGGCTTTTGGGCGAAGCCATCAAGCGGATTCATAGTAATTCGTCGGTGAACTCCCTGTTTGAATTTAAAGGTGGGCGCACTAGTTAAGCGTCCGCCGGAAACAATTTTACAATTAAAATGAAATCTGTCGCATTGAAAGCCTATCCGCGTTCGCAAGTGCAGCGCGCCGAAGTCACCAAGCTCCGCGCCGCCGGTCGCGTGCCCGCCACCATTTATGGTCGTCAGGCCGCGCCGCAAAACCTCGAGGTTAACTCGAAGGAAATTGCTGATTTGTTGAACCACTCGGCCTCCGAAAATCTGCTCGTGGATTTGACGGTTGAGAAGGACGCCCGCTCCAAGCGCCTCGCGCTGGTGCAGGAAATCCAGCATCACCCGATCAATGGCAAGGTGATGCACGTGGATTTTCACGAAGTGGCCGAAACCGAAACGGTGACCATTTTTGTTCCGGTTGAAACGACTGGGGAACCGGCTGGGGTCAAGAACGGTGGCGGTACCTTGGAGCACATTTTGCACAAGCTCAAGATTCGCAGCCTGCCGAAGGATTTGCCGGAGCAGATCACCTTGGATGTGACCGCGCTGGAAATTGGCAAGTCCATTCATATTGCCGACATCGTTTTGCCGGTGGGTGTGGAAATCGTTGGTGACAAGACGCGCACCGTCGTGGCGGTGGCCGCACCGCGCGCCGAAGAAGAAGCGGCGACCACCGGTGCTCCGGCGGCTGGCGACGTCGAAATGACGAAGGAGAAGAAGGAAGAAGGCGCCGAGGGTGCTGGCGCCAAGGCTGGCGAAAAAGCTCCGGCCAAAGCCGACGCGAAAGCGGCTGCGGGCGGCGACAAGAAGGCCGAGGCCAAGCCCGAAGCCAAGAAGAAATAATTTACGCGGCTCAAGCCGCTACCGCGCATGGAGCCGATGCACCTTATTGTGGGGCTGGGCAACCCCGGCGCGGAATACGCGAAGACCCGCCACAACGCCGGGTTTTTGCTGGTCGAAAAGCTGGCGGAACAGTGGAAAGCCAGTTGGGCGAACGAACGGAAGTTTTTGGCGCGGGTGGTGCGGGCGGATTGCGCCGGGCAAAAGGTTTTGCTGGCGGAGCCGCAGACGTTCATGAATTTGAGCGGCGAAGCCGTCGGGGCATTGATGAAGTTTTATCAGTTGCCGTTGGAAAAAATTTTAGTAGTGGTGGACGATGCGGATTTGCCGTTGGGCGAAATCCGGTTGCGGCCCGGCGGTGGGACCGGCGGGCATCATGGATTGGAATCCGTGACGCAGCATCTCGGCTCGAAGGCATTCGCTCGGTTGCGAATCGGCATCGGGCGCAAGAATGAGGCGCGGGAAATCACTGGTCATGTGCTGGGTAAGTTTGGCGCGGATGAAGCGGCGTTGCTGGATAAAGTTTTGAAACGGGCGGCGGACCAGTTGGAATGCTGGGTGACCGCCGGATTGCAAAAAGCAATGAATCAATTTAACGGAGTCGTTTGACTCCACGAACGAAGAAAAATGAAAAAATACGAAGGTTTGTTCATCCTGAACTTGAACGGCAAGGAAGAAGGCGTGCAGGACGCCATCACCAAGATTTCCGCCGACATTACCGCCACGGGCGGCAAGATCGAAACAGTGCAGAAAATGGAGCGCAAGGCGTTTGCCCGCATCGCCGACAAGCGCCACAGCGCCGGCTTCTATGCCAATATCATTTTTGATGCGACGCCTAACGTCATTGCGCAGTTGCAGAAGAAATTCTCGCTCAACGAGGACATCTTTCGCGTCCTGTTCACGCTCGCGCCCGCGCCCAAAGCCGCGAAGTAATTCGCCCCTAATATGGCCAGCTTCAACAAAGTCATCCTGATGGGCAACCTGACGCGCGATCCCGAATTGCGCTACACGCCCAAGGGGACGGCCATTGCCAAGATTGGCCTCGCGGTCAACCGCGTTTGGACGAATGAAGCCGGCGAAAAGAAGGAAGAAGTGACCTTTGTGGACGTAGATGTGTTTGGCCGCACCGCTGAAAATGTCGGTCAATATATGCGCAAAGGCCGGCCGATCATGGTGGAAGGTCGCCTCAAGCTGGACCAGTGGGATGATAAAGCCACCGGTGCCAAGCGCAGCAAGCTCGGCGTGATTGCCGAAACCGTTCAATTTCTGGGTGGCGCTCCCGGTGCTGGCGAAGGCGCCGCTCCCGCCGCCCCGCGTGCCGCCCGCCCGGCGCCCGCGCATAATGCTCCCGCTGCCGAGCCGGTCGAAGGCGACGGCCCGCCCGAAAGCGACGACGTCCCGTTCTGATTTTGGGGCCTTTCCCTCAACAAATAACTTTCAACTATCAACTCATTTCGTATGGCAAAAACTGAAGTCATCCTCACGCAACACATCATCGGTCTCGGTGGTGAATCCGACAACGTCCGCGTCGCCGCCGGCTACGCGCGCAACTACCTTTTCCCGCAGCGCCTGGCCGTGCCCGTCACGGCGGCGAACAAGCGGCAGATCGAGTCGCTCAAGCAGAAGCGCGCCGAGCGCGAAGCCAACGAGCTGAACCACATGAACGACCTCGCGAAGGCGTTGCATAAACTGGTTTGCATCATCAAGGTCAAGACCGGCGAGGACGGCAAGCTGTTCGGCTCCGTCACCAGCGGCACCATTGCCGATGAGCTCAAGCATCAGTTCGACATCGCGCTCGACAAGAAGAAAATCAAGCTGGAACACGCGATCCGCGCGGTGGGCGATTTTGATGTGGAATTGAATTTGCACGCCGACGTCAAAGGCTCTCTGAAAGTGCGCGTGGAAAGCACCACGCCCATCGTCGCGCCCGTCGCTGCCGCCGTCGAAGAGAAGCCCCGCACCGAGAAGCGCGGACATCGTGGCGACATCATCGCCCCGACCGAAGCCGAACTGAAGGCCAAGGCGGAAAAGAAGGCCAAGACTGAGAAGAAGGACTAGGACGAATAAAAGTATTTTGACTTCCAAGCCGTCCGGCAATCGCCGGACGGCTTTTTGTTTTCTGCGAACTGGTTAAGCTCCGACTTGTTCCCCCGGACGGTTGCTCCGGCTGCCCGCGTCCGCGCCCATCCGGAAAAATCATTTGCAATTGACCCTTGACTCGGCTTCGGCCCGGCTCAATGCTTCGCAGTCCCCCGGGTCTTTATGGGCAGCACCACTCTACTTCGCAATTTCGTCATCGTGACGGATGGATTGGGAAAACTGTTGCCTACAGTCGGTGCTCAGACCCGCGCCGACAATGCCTTAACTTCTGCGGTAAACGCACTATCCGATGCTGTTGGCGGTCTAACTTTCGATGTTGAAGCCTTAACTTCCGATGTCGGCGCACTAACTTCTGATGTTGACGTGCTAACCGGTGATGTTGACGTGCTAACTTTTGATGTAAATGCACTAACTTTTGATGTTGGCGGCTTAACTTTTGATGTTGAAGCCCTAACTTTTGATATTTTTGGCCAAGAAATCAATGGCAATGCCCTGTTTGGAAACACTTTATGCAAAAAAACATGAAAACACCCCTAACCAACTGAAATTATGACTGACCCCACACCTCCGCCCGTCCCGCCGCCCACCCCCAAGACCAAACGCCCGCGCAGCACCGTCAACCGGGCGCACCTTGATGAGATCAAAAACTCCCGGACCGTGGCCAAAGCCGCCCTCGACCCGGCCAACACCGCCATGCTTGCCGGCGTGGAATTTGATGTCACCGTGCCGGCGCATATCAATACCCTGGCCGACAGCACCGAACACTCCATTGGCCAGCTCACCGGCACCCGCGTTCAGAAAAAGGATTTGACCGCCGCCGAAGCCCTTGCGCGCGATGCCCTGATGGCTGTTATATTACCCATCCAAGCCGCCGCCAAACGCAAATACGGTGGCGATCACGACACCTTGCGGCACGCCTATTTTGTGGGCGATCACCTGCAGAACGACACCCTGCTGGAAGTCCAGACCGCCAGCATCGCCATTCGCGACCGGCTCGTAATCATCCCGCCCGCCTTGGTGCCGCTGGACTTTTTGCCCGGCATCAAGGCCACGCAGATTACGGCGCTCTCCGCCGCCATCACCACCTACGCCACAGGCGTCATCGCGCCCGCCGAGCAGTTGAATCAAAACATGGGCGCGCTCAACGACATCGTGGATAACGTCGCCGAGTTGGCGGGCCTGCGGCATCAGGTGCAACTCGCCGTCGAGCAGGCCATCCCGTGGCGCACGCCCGGCGTGGCGGCCACGCGCCTCGCCTTCCTGCTCCCTGCGGACCGGCCGATGGTGGGGTGAGCTAACTAAATAAAACGCTGGCGGCCTCTGGCAACGGAGGCCGTCTTTTTTTTTGGGGGGGTGTTAGAAAATAGCCCAGCCATTCATGGCTGGGAACAACCCAAACTAAAATTAAAAGTCCCGCGAAGAACGGCAGAAAACGTGGTGGCCGTGGCGCCATGGTGGCCGTCCGCAAGGACTCAATGGCAGTGTGGGGTGGACGAACGGGGCAATCCGGCTTGCCAAAAACAAATACTGCCGGATACTAAAACCATGAGCGTTCAGGAAATGTTGATTGAAGAAATCAAGCACCAGCCGGAAACGGTGGTGCGCGAAGTCCTGCATTACTTGAAATTCCTTGAACGCCAGCGCGCCCAGGAAAATTGGGACGACGTGCTGCCCTCGCGCGAAGTCGAACAGGAAAAGCTGGATCTCCTCGACGGCAAATGAACCCGCGCCACGGCGAAGTCTGGCTGGTGGACATGGGCATGGTAGCCAAGACCCGTCCCGCCGTCGTTCTCATCGCTGATCATCTCGACGCCCCGCGCTCGCTCATCATCCACATCCCCATCACGCGGCAGAATCGCGGGAGCGAACTCGAAGTGCCGCTCGGCCATCTGCCGTTCCTCGACCCCGAATCCGTCGCCAACGTGCAGGGCATCGGCTCGCTGCCGTCCGTGCGGTTTGAAAAGCGGCTCGGCCTCGTGCCGGAAACGGATTTGAAAAAAGTCAAAGCCGCGCTGCTCAAGGCCTGCGCTTTGTAAAATAATTTGCGTTTCCGCTTTGGAAACGGTTTTTGGTGCGACGGCGGAAACGGCCACCGGGACGAGCGCGCTCCCCGGCAAAGTCCCAATGGTGGCCGTGGCGCCATGGTGGCTGTCTGCAAAGACCCAATGGCAGTTTGGGGTGGACGAACGGAACATTGGTAGGGACATTGCGCTGCGATGTCCCCGCTGGCGCTTTCCCGTTTTTGGCCAGCGGAATTTCTGCCGGCCCGCCGGGGACAGGAAAGCGCGGGCCGGCGGACGGCGCAGGCGCCATCCCTACCACGGCGCGACGCCGGAAACAGCAACCGGGACGGGCGCGCTCCCCGGCAATGTCCCAGTTGGTGGCCGTGCGCAAGCACCGGCCAATGGCAGTTTGGGGTGGACGAACGGGGCAAAAGGGTTTTGAATCTCAAGAATATGCCAACAACACTAAAATTAAAATTCGTGGGTGACGGAACGGTTTCCAATTCTTACCGAGCTTGGATTGTTTTAGGCGACCATGCCATTGACAATGGAAAACACCTTTTATCAGCAGACTGTGCAACTGTGGCAGAAGTTGAAGAAGCAGCGCAAAGCCTGAAAAAACAGTTGGATGAAATCGTTAGCAGCGCAAAAAGGAAGTTTGGTCAGAAATAGGGAGTCTCAAGAGAAATGAATACAGCGAGCAAAAACCTATACCAGATTTGCTTTGGGGCACACCAAAAGCAAGATTTTGCAACGCAAGACGCGCTTGTTGCTTGGATTTATGACCAAATGTGCGAACAAGTTCCGCATAAAATCAGACCGCTCGACCGCATCGAAAGCATAAAACTTGGTGGCAAAGTGGTGGCTGCACGAACTGTGCTCCATATATGGCGAATGGTTGAACGGCGACGAGACCAAGAAAAGAATAAACAAGCGCCGAGTTCATGCTAAAAACTACCCATGTTTAATATTTTCAAGAAAAAAGAAAAAAACGCTGACCTGATAGCGGCGGCGCGTGGAATGATGGCGAATGATGCGTTCATTGATCATCAGCCAAAAACAACTTCAACATTGTCGTTTCAAGAAATCCATAGACATAGATTCATTCGGAAATATGTGTCCGTTCAAGAGGTGGAAAATGAAAATATGGTCACTGATTCTCGCTTGGGTGATGCACCAGTGCCATTCGGCTTTAACAATCATCAATGGGGCGAATTGCTTGCCGAAATGCGAGATGGCGACGAGTTGTGGACATTTTCAACGAGTGATGAAAGCTGGGAAAATGGGTGCGGACGGGCTGGCATATCGCTTGTTCGCAATGGCAAAGAGGTTAATTGCATAATTTGCAAAATGAATTAGGGCGCATTTACTATGAGTATTTTACTTGGAGCAAACCTCGCGCTTTTGGCGCAGGGTTATGACGACACTGGTGCAGCTAGTCGTTCCTCAATAATTATTGGGATTCTGGCTTTTCCCTGCCTAGTGGTTATTGCTGTAATCTGGCAAAAATTAAAAAATGCGAAAGAGAGTGACAAGCACATTGAACGACTTGAAAAGAAAATTACAGAATTAGAAAAATCAAACGGAACAAATCAGCCATCTAGCCCATCCACGAGGTTGGAAGAAACAGAGCGGCCAATTAGGCTTATTCATGTAGATGACGAAGAATGGACGTTAGGACTGGTAAAGAATCTAATCACCACGCATTTCAAAAATGTTTCAATCCAGTCTTTTCAGAATAGTAACGATGCGTGGAATGAGTTGTCCAGAACAGCGCCAGACATTCTTATTACGGATGACAAAATGCAAGATTTGTCCGGTGAAGATATAGTTAGCCAACTGATGACAAGAAATGTTAGTTATCCAATAATAGTGACATCTGGCCTGTCTGAAACAGAGAATTGGGTCAATAAAATGACTTCCATAAACTCAAAGATCACCTTTCTCCGAATTCCATTTGAACACTGGCGGCTCATCGAACAAATATGTCAGCATTTAGGAAATAAATTAAAACCCAACGGAATTATAGCTCAAACATTAAGTGCTAAAAATACAGGGAGACCAGACTACCGAGAAGCAAAATACTTTTATGAGGCAGCCAAAAATGGAGACGCGGAATCTCAATTCCGTCTTGGTATTGCTTATGAAAATGGCTTTGGCGTGCCGAGAAGCGATGCCGATGCCGTTAAATGGTATCTCAAATCTGCCGAACAGGGCAATGTCGAGGCACAATCCACGATGGGCTTGAATTATCAATTTGGTATGGGTGTCAAAAAAGATGTTAATGAAGCAAGGCAATGGTATCAGAAAGCCGCCGCACAAGGAGATGAAGCGGCAATAGAGCAATTGGAGACCAAGGAGATGAAGCTAGAAAACATTGGCTTGGACATTGCACCAAAACCATTGGTTAGTTCAATTAAGCACGACCCCCAAGAAGAAGACCCTAAACTAAAGGCAATGATTGATGCAGCACGGGAAGAAGCCCGCGCCAAGTTAGCTGCCGAAGGGTTTCACAGGAAAATAGGATACTGCCATTTGTTGTGGGGGGCACAAAAGGAAATCTTGTTAGAAAAATATGGGATAGATTGGAAGTCCCCAAGTGAAATGAATAGAAATGCGTTTTTTGATTAGCGAACTTCAAGGGGGCAGTCCCCAATATTGGTAAATGGCCGCACCGGCACGGTGTTTCATCACGGACGATGGTTATTTGATTTCCAATGATCACGTCGTCAAGGGTGCGGCCAAAGTGCGCTTGCTCACGGGCCTTCGCCGCGACGAAGTGGCTACGGCCACGCAGGCGGGCGCAGGCTTGGTTGACGCGTCGGTGGTGAAGGTGGATGCGGCGAATGATCTGGCTTTACTCAAAGCAAATGCAGAAGGAAGAATGCAGAATGCAGAAACTTTTTAGCCATTACCCATCGCCGCCAGTCGGACGGTGAAACTGGGCGGGACGGTGGCCATGAGACGAATGCAGAAGTATGAATGATGAATGTTGAAACATGGCGGCAACCGGCTCCTACCGACTGGCACTTCATCATTCATCCTTCTGCATTCCCCCGTCGCCGGCACAGGGGGCGGCGGTGCTGGTGCTGGTTTATTAAAATTCCGACAGGATTTACCGGATTTACCGGATGGTTTGAATTGAATCCGGTTCATCCGGTTAATCCTGT
Organism: uncultured Verrucomicrobia subdivision 3 bacterium; assembly: GCA_903865745.1. Classification (GTDB taxonomy): domain Bacteria; phylum Verrucomicrobiota; class Verrucomicrobiia; order Limisphaerales; family UBA11358; genus UBA11358. The sequence continues at coordinate 28,330 of CAIPKV010000064.1, forward strand.
CAGAAACCGGCGGCGGTGCGGGCGCGGCAAGCGGATTGGCGAGGTGATAAATCTTGCCTTTAGCGGATGATTTCTTAAAGTGTTCGACCGTTTTTCAATTTATGCACATTAACTCGTTCTCTGCGCTGCTCGCTCTGGCCGCACCGCCCGCTACCAGTCAGGGTGGCCCGCCGCCCAACCCCATCATGTCGTTCCTGCCGATGATTTTGCTGGTGGTGGTGTTCTATTTTCTGCTCATCCGTCCGCAGCAACAGCGCGCCAAACAACAGCGCAAGCTGCTCGAAGGCCTGAAATCGGGCGACGAAGTGGTGACGGCCGCCGGCCTGGTCGCCACGGTCATCACGGTCAAGGACAGCACCGTGACTCTGCGCTCCGGCGATTCCAAATTGGAAGTCACCAAGGCTTCCATCACTGAAATCACCAACGGCGGTTCGGTGACCAAAGCGTAATTTGACATGAATAAGAACAATAACTTAGGGCGGTTCCTGCTGGTCGTCGCCATTATCCTGTGGGCGCTGTTTGAGGTGTATCCGCCGACCTCGCGCGATTTGCTGCAGCAATTTTCTGCCCGCGCGCAGAATCAGGATGATGCGTTCAAGGGCATCCTTGCGCAGGCCACCACGATGACATCGGCGGGCACGAACGAATTCGCCGCCCTCCAACTCGCAACGGGCACGAATGATCTGCAAAAGTATTTTCCATTCATTGGTGCACAGAATCAGGTTCACCCAAATCTGTTTATTTTGAACCGGCTCCAGCGTGACGCGGCGGGCAAGATCAAGCTCGGCTTGGATTTGCAGGGCGGCACGTCCTTCCTCGTGGAGATGGACACCAGCGGGTTGGCTAACACGAACGAGGCGAGCAGCGCCCTTTCGCAGGCCATTGAAGTATTGCGCAAGCGGATTGATAAATTTGGGGTGGCGGAACCGATTATCCAGTCCGCTGGCGGCAACCGTATTCTCATCCAATTGCCCGGCCTCTCGCAGGCGGACAAGGACAGCGCGAAGGCGACCATCCAGAAGACGGCGTTCCTCGAATTCCGCATGGTGAAGGATGACAGCGACGACATCATCAAGAACGGCGACCCGATTCCCTACGGCTATGTGCTGCTCAAGCACGCGGACCAGCAGGCGAATGGCACGACGCGGCTGGAACAGTTCGTCGTGAGCAAGAACGCGGAGAATGGCCTGAAAGGCGACATCATCAAGAGCGCGATGGTGGTGCGCGGCAATTTGGGCGAACCGCAGATTGACTTCACGCTGACCGACGACGGTGCGAAACGTTTCGGCGACACCACGCGTGAAAATGTTGGTCATCGCCTCGCCATCGTGCTGGACGGTGAACTCTATTCCGCGCCGAACATTCAAAGCCCGATTGAGACTGGCAATGGCCAGATCACCGGTAGTTACACTATTCAGCAGGCGATGGAGCTGGCGAACGTCTTGCAGAACCCGCTCAAGGCACCACTGAAAATTGTTTATGCCAGCGACGTAGATCCGACGCTCGGTAAAGATTCCATTCGCAGCGGCATCAAGGCCTCAATCTTTGGCGTGGTGTTCGTGTCCGGCTTCATGCTGGTTTATTATTTGTTCGCCGGTCTCGCGGCGAACGTCGCGCTCATCACCAACATCATTATTCTGCTGGGCGTGATGTGCTCGGTCGGCACCACGTTCACGCTGCCGGGCATTGCGGGCGGCGTGCTGACCGTCGGTATGGCGGTTGACGCGAACGTTTTGATCTATGAACGCATTCGCGAAGAACTCGCGAAGGGCAAATCCCTGCGCGGCGCGATTGACGCCGGTTATGCCCGCGCGTTTGGCACCATCTTCGATTCGCACGTTACCACGCTGATTTCTTCGATTATTTTGATCTTCATGGGCACCGGCGAAATCAAGGGCTTCGGTGTGACGCTGACCATTGGTGTGGCAGCGAGCTTGTTCACCGCGCTCGTCGTAACGCGGTTGATCTTCAACTTCATGATTGATCGCAGCCTTATCAAGTCGTTGCACATGCTGCATTTGATTCGCAGCACCAAGCTGGATTTCATGAAGATTGCCAAGCCGCTGTTCGTCGTGACGTGGCTATTCGTCATCGTCTCGCTCGGCTTCGGCATTTCGCGTGGTGGTAAATTATTTGGTGTGGATTTCCTCGGTGGCGATAGCACAACCTACAGTTTCACGCAGAAACTGGATGAACAGCAAATCCGTGCCGCGCTCACTGGCGTGGGCGAGAAGGACGCGCAGATTCAGTATCAAAAAGATGTCGGCGCCGGTACGGAAACACTCCGCCTCACGACCTCCAGCGGTTCGGTGGACAAGGTCAAAACCGCCTTGGCGAATTTGTCTCAGGCGCATTTCCAACTACTCGGCAGCCAGCAAGTCGGCGCGACGCTCGGTAAGGAAATCCAAGAATCCGCCATCATCGCCTCGCTGCTCTCGCTGTTTGGCATCCTGGTTTACGTCGCGTTCCGCTACGAATTCTCGTTCGCTGTCGCTGCCGTCGTGGCGGTGCTGCACGACGTGCTGTTTGCCATCGGTGCATATTGCATTGCGAATGCCTTGTCGGGTCGCCAGTTCAACGCCACAGTGGTCGCGGCGGTGCTGACCATCATCGGCTTCTCGATCAACGACAAAATCGTCATCTTCGACCGTATCCGCGAACAATTGAAACTTGGCGTGCGCGGCTCGTTTACGGACATCATCAACATGTCGCTAAACCAGACCCTGAGCCGTACAATTATTACCAGCGGCACAGTTTTTCTGGCGACGCTCTCGCTGTTCATCTGGGGCGGCGGTGTCATAAACGACTTCGCGTTCACCTTCTTGGTCGGCATTATTGTCGGAACTTACTCGTCAATCTACATCGCGAGCGTCATCGTCTTGTGGTGGCACAAGGGTGAGCGTCCGAACATCGGTGCCTCGCAGGTTACGGTGCAGCAAAACTCCCAGTCGCAAGTGACGAAGGCTTGAGGGGTTCGCGGTGGGCAGTTTACGATTGAATTTGCAGTTCGCGCCTAAATCGTAAATTGTAAATCGCAAATGACCGTCATCACACCCTGGCATTGGGCGGGCTTCATCCTGTTCGTGGTTGCTTGCATCGCCGTGGACATGGGCGCTTTTAATAAGCGCGCCCGCAGCGTCAGCTTTCGTGAGGCGCTGGCGTGGACGGCGGTTTGGTTTTCACTGGCGATGGGGTTTGCGGCACTCCTAGTCAACTTTCGTGGGCACGAAGAGGCTACGGAATTTGTCACCGGCTATCTCATCGAGTTGTCGCTCTCGCTCGACAACATTCTGGTCATCGCGCTCATTTTCTCCGCTTTCAAGGTTCCACCGGAATATCAGAAGCGCGTGCTCGTCTGGGGTATCCTCGGTGCGTTGGTCATGCGCGGCGCGATGATTGGTATTGGCGCGGCACTTGTGCAGAATTTCAATTGGGTGCTTTATGTCTTTGGATTCTTCCTGGTTGCGGCGGGTGTGAAGATGTTATTTGCCAAGAAAACCGCCGTCGAGCCGGAGAAGTATCTAGTCGTCCGTCTTGCGCAAAAATTGTTTCCCATCTCGATAGCGCTAGATGGTCAGAAATTCCTGACCCGCCTCAATGGCCGTTGCGTACTCACGCCGCTGGCACTCGTGCTAATCCTGGTTGAGACGACCGACTTGATTTTTGCCGTGGATTCGGTTCCCGCCGTGTTTGCGGTTACGCAGAAGGCCTTCATTGTTTTCACCTCAAACGTATTTGCCATCCTCGGCCTACGCTCGCTGTATTTTTTACTGGCGGGCGCGATTGGGATGTTCCGCTACCTCACTGCCGGTTTGTCGTTAGTATTGATATTTATCGGCGGCAAAATGTTACTCGACCCGCATGACCACGCGCCGCATTGGTTTCAGATTAAGATTTCCACCGTCACCTCGCTGCTGGTCGTGGCGGCAATTCTCGCCATCGCCATCGCATTATCCGTAACCGCCGCGCGCCGGGAGAAGAAAATCAACCACGGATAAACATCGATGGACACAGATAAACATTTCTATCCGTGTTTATCTGTGTGCATCTGTGATTAAACATAAATGAAATTTCGCTGGTCAATTGCTCCGCCGCAGCCGCTACTGGCGGAGCCACTCGCCGCGCAGTTAAAAATCTCTCCGCTGTTAGGCCAATGCCTCCTCAACCGCAACTTGAGCGAGCCGCTTGCAATAGAAACCTTCCTCGCGCCGCGCCTCAAGCATCTCGCCGACCCGTTCCGGCTACCAAACATGAATGCAGCGGTGGAGCGTCTGCTACTGGCACACGAGCGTGAAGAGCCGCTGGTCATCTTTGGCGATTACGATGTGGATGGTGTTACGAGTACGACGTTGCTACTGGAAGTTTTACGCAAACTTGGCTGGCGTGCGGACGCATATCTGCCGCACCGCATGGATGAAGGCTACGGCTTAAGTCGCGATGGCGTGGAAAACTGTCTGGCCAAGTTCCCCGTAAAGTTATTGCTCGCCGTGGACTGCGGTTCGACCGCTGTGGAAACCATTTCATGGCTCCGCGAAAAGTCGGTGGACGTCATTGTCCTTGATCATCATCAAGTTTCAAACCCGCCGCCCGCCGCCGTGGCGCTGGTGAATCCTCAGCTAACTAATAATTCAGAATCCAAAACTCAAAATTTTACTGAACTGTGTTCCGCCGGCCTCGCGTTCAAGCTCGCACACGCCTTGCTGAAGCGCGGGCGCGAAACCGGCCTACCCGGTGCGGCTGAGTTCGATTTGAAACCGTTTTTGGATTTGGTCGCGCTCGGCACGATTGCTGACTTGGTTCCGCTGGTAGGTGAAAACCGGATTCTAGTAACTGCCGGCTTGGAGAGATTAAACACCACGCAACGCCCCGGCTTGCTCGCGTTGAAGAAAGTAGCGCAGTCGCCGGAGAAGCTCGGTACGCATGATGTCGGTTTCCAACTCGCGCCGCGCCTGAACGCTTCCGGTCGGATGGAGACCGCCGAAGAATCGTTGCGTCTATTGCTCGCCGATACCTTGGACGAAGCCATGCCACTGGCGCAGAACCTCGACGCGCGAAACCGCGAGCGCCAGAAAATCGAGCGCGGCATCACGGACGCGGTCGTGGGCATCGTGCGTTCAAAGTTTAATGCCGATCAAGACTTCGTCATCGTCGAGGGGCAGTTGCTCTGGCACATCGGTGTCGTTGGCATTGTAGCGTCGCGCGTGTTGCAGGAATTTTATCGTCCGACGTTTATTCTCGGCGGGGATGCGGAGTTGTGGCGCGGTTCCGGTCGCAGCGTCGTGGGCTTCGATCTCGCGGCGGCGTTGCGCGAGTGTGATGATTTGTTGGTGAAGCACGGCGGCCATGCCATGGCGGCTGGTGTAACGATTGCGCCGGACAAGGTGGATTTATTCCGCGTACGCTTAAATGAAATTGCCAAGCGCACGTTGCGTCTGGAAGATTTACAGCCACCTTTGCGTTTGGATGCGGAAGTTACTTTGAGTCAAATCACTTTGGATTCGTTGGCAGAATTAGAGCAATTGAAGCCGACCGGTCAGGGGAATCCAGCGGTACAGTTCTGCGCGCGTAACCTCACGCAGAAGAAACCGCCGTTGCGGATGGGTGCGACCAAGCAGCACGTCAAATTGTGGGTGACGGATGGTGTCGTGACGCATGAGGCGGTCTGGTGGAATGCCGGCGCGTTGCCAGACGGTCATTTCGATCTCGCCTTCGCACCGAGCATGAATGAGTTCAATGGCCGGACGACCGTCCAATTGAAGGTGCTCGACTGGCGGACGGGATAACATCCTCCGGAAACACTTTGCGAATCTGCCTGCTGGACGATGGACTCCAAACTGGCAAGTCAGCGTGCGCGAATGAATTCAATGTCTGGCACTATAGGGAGGGTCGCTAATGTAAAGTTCGTAGCCAGCAAATAAACAATTGGTTTGTACTTTACCTACAGCCTGCTGATAGGAATCGATCAGTTTGTCCGGCTGATGCAGTTGGTCTCGGCGTGTGACGATCAGGACATCCGGAACAGGGGGGAAGGAATTCGTGCCGATGGATGTCATTTCCTGTTTCCGCATGTCTTCGTTGAGATAATCCTGTAACGGCGCTTCCTGGTAATTTGGAAATATTTCCCAGGTCTTTACGCGATCCTTGTTGTCTACGAGCCATTTCGCTACCGCCCGGGCATCCGGCTTACGGTAGTGTGGGCTGTAGAACCATTGCGCGTCCGCCCACAGAGCAATGGCCAGCACCGCAACTATTATCAACTGAACTAACCGCCGCCGATCCGGCAAGCTCACAACTAAAGCCGCGATTAAAGCAAGGAATCCAAACAGGGAGGGCAGTACGTAGCGAATGTTGTAAAGAAATCCAGATACCATCGAGTAGGTGGCCACAATCCCGATTCCAGCTGCCAGCAACGCGGTTTCCTTCGTGAACACCAGCTTGCGCCAGTTGTGTTTGTAGGCCACCACAATTAAAGCAAGGACCGCGAGCAGCGCGGCGACTTGAAACCAATTCCTCGCCACGGCTGCCAATGGGCCATTATTCTGAATTTCGGTCAACGAAGGACCGAAGGAGTAACCGCCGAGAAAAGTCATGAAGGTGTAGCCGAACTGGAGGAAGGAACCGGCATGGCGATAACCTTCTGGAGGGGGTGACAACTTGACGAGCATGAGCAACAGTACGCCAATCCCTAACGGAATATGTATCAGCAGTTGCTTGACGATTTCAACGACCGGGTTGCCTTGTCGGAAAAGATGTAGTGCATGCCATACAATGCACAGACCTACAAATACCAGGGCGCAACTGTGAAGAGCTAAAGCTGCCAAGGCGGAAAAGAGATACAAGGTCAGCCATTCGGACCTTTTTGAAAACAGGGCCAATTCCAGAAACAATATCGCGAGCAGGCCGAAGAACAGCATCAGGCTATAGGCGCGTGCTTCCTGCGAATACCAGATATGCAGCGGGTTGACAGCTAGTAAAAGCCCGGCCAGCAATGCCGTGCCGATGTGGCGCCGCCAGCAATAAATCACGCCAATAAACACTGGCACCGAAAGGGCACCCGCCAGTGCCGATAGCAATCGAGCATTATATTCGAGGTTTGTTTTGCTCGCTAAGGCTATTTTCAATAACAGGAAATAGGTCGGCAGCGAGTTGTTTAATTTGCTGTAGTTATAGATCTGATTCATGGGAACTACGACTGCGCCCACAGAATAAACCTCATCTATCCAGAGGGACTGGTTGGACAGATGGTAAAGGCGTAAGCCGAAGGCAAGAATTGTCAGGGCCAAAACCAGTAGAATCGCTTTCCTATCAAACGAAGTAAAAGGATGCACCGGTGTCTCGACAACACTCGGGCTGTGGTCAACGGTCTCCAAGTTGCTCGTTGGCATTTTTTAATTATAAATTTAGACCTATTCAAGGCAAGCCAGTCTTGCTAACAAAGACTGTATGAGCGCTTAGGTGTCCGATATTGCAGTGACGCATGAGGCGGTCTGGTGGAATGCCGGCGCGTTGCCAGACGGTAAATTCGATCTCGCCTTTGCGCCCAGCATGAATGAGTTCAATGGCCGGACGACCATCCAATTGAAGGTGCTGGACTGGCGGGCGACAATCGCTTGAAAAGGGCTTGCCAGAAGCAGGTTTCCCGCTAGAATCGGCTTCGTCTGTAAGATAAATTGACCTTTCGAGCATGGTGAATCTTCAAGTGAACTTGGTTCAGTGATGATTTGAAACCCGGCAGTTCGGGAACAGACGAAAACGGTTAGTATCGAACAACAAATCATTAAATGAGCACGAAATTGTTTGTGGGAAATCTTTCCTTCAACACCACGGAAAATGACCTGCAGGACGCGTTTGCCGCCCATGGACAGGTAGTCGAAGCCACCCTCATGATGGACCGGATGACCGGCCGTTCACGCGGGTTTGCGTTTGTCACCTACTCCACGCCCGAAGAAGCCCAGAAGGCTATCGCGGCGTTGAATGGTTCCCAATTGGATGGCCGCGCCTTGACGGTCAACATTGCGCGCCCGAAAGAAGAACGTCCCCCCGGCGGTGGCGGTCGTGATCGCGGTCCGCGTCGCGAAGGCGGCGGTGGCGGCGGTTATGGCGGCGGCGGTTACGGTGGTGGCGGCAGCCGTGGCGGTGGTGGTGGCGGTCGCGACCGTTACTAATCTTTAATTTAATCATTGGCTTGGGCAGCATTGTAAAAGGTGTTGCCCAAGCTTTTTTGCTGGAATAGTTCAATGGAAGAGCACATTGAGATCGAAGGTCGGATAACGTCAGTTCTCGCGGGCACCATGTTTCGCGTCGAACTCGATAACAAGCATCAGGTGCTGGCCACCATCTCCGGCAAGATGCGCAAGAAATTCGTCCGCCTCACCTCGGGCGATCGCGTGAAGATGGAAATGTCCCCCTACGACCTCAACAAAGCGCGCATCGTCTGGCGCATCGGTTGAAATCCTTCTCGGTATAAAGTCTAAAGTCCAAGGTCAAAAACAAACTCCGGTTTTTGACTTTGGACTTTGGGCTTTGAACTTTAGACTCCCCCCATGATTTCCGCCATCATTGTCGCCGCCGGCAAAGGCACGCGCATGGGCGCGAACGTGGATAAACTTTGGCTCGAAGTCGCCGGCCAGCCAGTCATCGCGCATACCTGGCGCCAATTTAATAACGCGCCTACCATTGACGAAATCATCCTCGTCGTGCGTGATGGCATGCAGTCCCACTTCATGGAACTTGCGGATAAATTCCAATTTCAAAAACCCTTCCGCCTTGTCGTGGGTGGAGCGGAGCGGCAGGACTCCGTCTGGAATGGTCTCGCAGCCGTTTCCAACCAAACCGAAATTGTCGCCATCCAGGATGCCGCGCGCCCTTGCACGAGTGCGGATTTGATTGCCGCGACCATTGCCGCCGCGCGCGAGACCGGTGCGGCCGTCGCCGCGCAACCGGTGACCGACACCATCAAGGAAACGGTCGACGGCAAAATCATCGCCCGCACGGTCGATCGTTCAAAACTTTGGTCTGTGCAGACGCCGCAAACTTTTCGGCTTGCCGTCATCCGCCGCGCGATTTCTGCGGCCCGCGAGCAAGGTTTAAATCTCACCGACGACACCGCCGCGTGCGAACTCATTGGTCAGCCGGTTCAGCTCGTGAAAGCCGCGACCCCCAATCCGAAGGTCACCGTCCCCGCCGATCTTCCCTTCATCGAAAACCTGTTGCGCGGATAAAGAAATCGTTTAGTCAGGAACATCCCCACACCGGTAAATCCGTTCCCGCTTTCCTGCCCTCCCTATCTAAATTCTAAGGGTTTGTGAAATAAAACCTTCGTGCTAAATTTCTGCCCGATGAAACGTCGTGTTGTGTTCAGTGTGGTCGTCATCGCGTTGCTGCTCAACCTCGCGGTGGGCGCGAAGATTTATCTGACGTCGGATCCAGCCCCCTCCGATGCCGACAACGTTTCGGCGAATCTCAAGATATTTGACGACGCTCTCCAGAAAATTCGCGACGAATACGTCGATGGCACCAACCTCACCTATCAAGCCCTCGTCTATGGCGCGCTGAAAGGTGCCGTGGGCAAACTCGACCCCCACAGTGAATTTCTAGATGCCGACGATTTCCAGCAATTACAGGACGACACCGAAGGCCAGTTCGGCGGGCTCGGTCTGGTCGTTGCCATGCGTGACGGACACATCACCGTGATTGTGCCGATGGACGACACACCCGGCGCGCGTGCCGGCATCATGAGCGGCGACTATATTACCGCCGTTGAGGGTAAGAGCGTGGATGGCGAAGCCTTATCCGATGTCGTCAAAGATTTGCGCGGCGATCCCGGCACCTCCGTCAGTCTCACCGTGTTTCGCCCCGCGACGGGTACTAAGAAAACCTACACTCTCCAGCGCGCCATCATCCAGATGGAAATGGTCAAGGACATCAACGGCAAAAAAGAATATCCGCTCGATGCCGACGGCATTGGCTACGTCCGCATCACTCAATTCGGCGACCACACCGCCGATGATCTCGAAGCCGCGCTTAATAAGCTCAAGGCGCAGGGCTTGAAAGGGCTGATCATTGACTTGCGCTGGAATCCCGGCGGCCTGCTCGAACAAGCCGTGGACGTATGCCAGAAATTTCTTCCCCGCAACCAACTGGTCGTCTCCACCGAAGGCCGGCGCTCCGTCGAAAAATATTATGCCGATGGCAGCGGCGATGAGATTAAAAACATTCCCATCGTCGTCCTCGTCAATCTCGGCAGTGCCAGTGCCGCGGAGATTGTCACCGGCTGCCTGCAGGATTTACATCGCGCCGTCATTCTTGGAGAGAAAACCTTTGGCAAAGGTTCCGTCCAAACCATTTTCCCGCTCGACGACGGCTCCGCGCTGAAACTTACCGTGGCAAAATATTACACCCCCAGCCACAAAGTCATTCATGAACACGGCATCACGCCCGACATCCTGGTGCCCCTGACCGACGCCGAAGAAGCGGCCCTCCTCATCAAGCGCGCGCCTGACGGTTTGGATGCCATCCCCGCCGCTGCACACATCAATGTGAACGCCATCCACGACGAACAATTAGATCGCGCCCAGGATTTGCTCAAGGGCCTCATGCTCTACAACAAGCTCTCCACCGCGCCCAAAACGCGCAAGCTCGCCGCGAAATAAGCGCGTCGACAATCGTCATTCGTAAATCATAAATCCCCGATGACCTTGCTCGCGCTCGAAACTTCCTGCGACGAAACCAGTGCCGCCGTCGTGCGCGATGGCAAAATCCTGGCCAACGTCGTCTCCTCCCAAATCGAATTGCACGCCGAATACGGCGGCGTCGTCCCGGAACTGGCTGCGCGCGAACACCTCAGGAATCTCCTACCCGTCGCCCACTCCGCGCTGCGCGAGGCTGGCATATCCATGAACCAACTCGATGCCGTCGCGGCCACGCAAGGACCCGGATTACCCAATGCCCTGCTTGTCGGGCTCAAAGCCGCACAGGCGGCGGCCTTTGCCTTGAACAAACCTTTCATCGGCATCAACCACCACGAAGCGCACCTGTATTCACCGTGGATAACCGGCACCACCGCCGACTTCGCCGCGTTTCAGCCGAACATTTCCCTCATCGTCAGCGGCGGGCACACGCTCCTCGTGCTTGTCAGCGGAGACTTAAAACATCGCGTCTTGGGCGGCACCATCGACGACGCGGCGGGCGAATGTTTTGACAAGACCGGCAAGCTCATGGGCCTGCCATATCCGGCCGGCCCCGTGATTGACCGGTTGGCCGCCGAGGGCAATCCGAAGGCGTACGATTTCCCGCGACCCCTATTGCATGAGGCCAATGACGATTTCAGTTTCAGCGGCTTAAAAACTTCGGTGCGCTATTTCATCCGCGACCATCCGACGCTGCTCGACGACCGTCAAAAAGTCTGCGATTTGTGCGCCAGCGTGCAGGCGGCGATTATTGAAGTGTTGGTAAAGAAAACCATCCGGGCGGCGAAGCGCGAAAATGTCCGGTGCGTGACGGCGTCGGGCGGGGTGACGTGCAACCGGGGCTTGCGGCGGGAATTGGAACGGGCCTGTGCGAATAACGGGTTCACGTTACGGTTGGCGGATAAAACCCTCTGCACCGACAACGCCGGGATGATAGGTATTTTGGCCGAGCGCAAACTGCTGGCGGGCTTGCCGCAACCCGTGCTGGACGAAGAAATCAAACCCGGCTGGGCCCTCGCGTAAGCGGGAAGGTGGAATTGGATACAAATTTTACGAGCGACGACGAAAGGTGAGTACCAAAGTGCCAAGGACGGTCAGAGCAAATGCGCTGGGTTCGGGAACGGGCGAGGTGGAGAACTGGATGTTGTCTATTAAAGCACGATTATAATAGGGTGCATTAAAGAGCAACTGGCCGGTTTGCCCCGCAAAAGCAGAAATGTCCGCCGCATATACATTGTAGCTGGCTGTACTTCCAGTGAGTAAATAATCAATCGGTTGACCGTTGAAAGAAACCTGTAAATTCCCATATTGATAGCTTAAAAAAAACGTGAGCGATTGTGCGGTAATTGGAATAGTTCCTGTCTGCCCTATCGCGGCCCCTGTTTGCATGCTTTGCGTGTCTCCACCTGATATAAGAATTGAATACTGTCCTTCAATTGCTGGAATAAAATAGTCTGCTCCTTCCAACTCAATTCCGGGGGCATCCAATGTCATATTATTGTAAACCAAAGTTGCTCCCCCGGAATAATTGGCGGCATTCCAACCATTATATTCTGTCCACCCCGGCACATTCGCTGTGCCAGTATTAAAGCCAAATCCAGATGGGCTCGAGCTAACAATAATAGAATTCTCAAAGTCTAGATTTTGAAAAGACCCCTGCGCCCATCCGCTCTGGCAGGGAAGCAGAGACGTCAGCGCAATGAGGATTTTGAACCCAGTTTTCACATTACTAACAAAATTGTTAAAGGACGGGGCTTGTAAAGACAAGCCCCGTTTGAATCACACTCCCACCATGATGCTGACGGGGCTGCTGTATTGGCCGACTTGCGCGTTGTTCAGGCGGAAGATGGCGCGGTAAGTCCATTTGGTCGGCACGGCGGGGAACGGCGTGGGGTCGGTGAAACCGGGCGTGGTGCAATAGGTCAGCAGGACGAAGCCTTTGGCATCGTTGCGGTCCACCTGCATTTCGAGTTGGTCCAGGTAGGCTTGATAATTTTGCCAGCCCCACCCGATGAATACCCGGTTGCCGTTGATGCTCAAAGTGAGCAACGGCATGACCTGGGTTAAATCTGGCGGCGTGATTTCTACGCCCAAGATGTCCAAGGCTGCGCCAATGGCATCGTTGTAGCCGGGTTTGTTATAACAAGTTTGGATGAAGGCGCGGTGGCGCGCCTCTATGCCCGGATCAACCGGAGGCACGGAGGTGGGTAGCACCGGTAGGCCCGGCTCCGTCGCCATGCCCACCGCGCCGCCATCGCGCATTAAATCCTTCCATTTGGTGAATTGCTGGGCATCCCGGTGCATGATGGCGTTGCATCCGAGCCAGTAGTTGAAGGCCAAGGCATCCGCGGCTTGGGAAGCCACTTCCTCCGGGGTAATTTTGAGCACGGCCGCGTAGGTGGGGAGGTTGGTTTTGCAGGTGAGCAGCTGGGCGCCAAAGGCCATGTCATTGGGTTTAATTGCGTTCTTTTTCATAATTTCGATTTATTACTACTAATTTTCTGTTGTGGAGGTTAACCGTGACCGAAAATGGCCGTTTTTAGCTCCGCGCGGCATATTTAATGATAAAGTGGACATTTCAAAGCATTCTAGAGGTCGGTAGAATGATTTTAATGGTCCGTAGAACCATTCTACCGGTTGAAATAATGATTCTAACGGTTGGTAGAATGGTTTTGATGGTCGGAAGAATGATTCTAGCGGTCCGTAGAATGATTGTAACCGTTGGTAGAACCATTCTGATGGTTGGAAGAATGGTTGTAATGGTTCGCAGAATGATTTTGAAGGTCGGTAGAATCGTTGTAATGGTCGGTAGAATGATTTTGAAGGTCCGTAGAACCATTCTGGTAGTCCGAAGAATGGTTGTAATAGTCCGCAGAATAATTCTATTAGTCCGTCGCTGGATTCTACCAAACCAAAGAGTCTTTTTAAAAAGCTGGCCAAGGCTTGGAAATGTCCGTGGCTGGATTCTTCGGAGCCGTCCAAGGGTTTGTCGGAACGGTTAAATGATTTGAAAAGTTCGGCGTGGCAATAATCGGAACCGTAGCTGGCCGTAAGATTAAAGGGGCGCGCTGCGGCCAACCCAGCCGGGGAAAACACTGCACCGCAAAATGTCGCGCTTATCAAGTAGACTGAACTTGTGGGCAGGCGAAAAAATATACCTACCCGAACTTGTCATTTACTTGGCTTTATTTGTTGCCCTCAAAACCGCCGTGAGCCCCAAATATATTTGAAACGTGCGTTTTAAATCGCGTTTGGTCGCGAACCAGCTCCGTGGCGGCGCAGGAAATTCTTTACTCTTTTTTTGTGAATCCGCAAAGTATGCGCGTGTTGACTAGCAGCGATTCCCGGGTGCCTTCGGCCGCCAGTGCGCCGCTGGCCCCAGCGCCAGACGAGTTTGTTTCCAAGATGCAGACGGCCTTAAAAAGGTCGCAGGATTTCCTTTTGTCCGAACAAAAACCGGAAGGCTTCTGGGTTGGTGAATTGCTGGTGGATTCCACGCTGGTCTCAGACATCGTGGTGTATCATCACTGGAACGGCAGCGTGGATAAGGAATGGGAGCGCAAGGCGGTCAACCAAATCTTCTCCCTGCAGCAGCCGGATGGTGGCTGGAATATCTATCTCAATGGTCCGTCGGAAGTGAACGCGACCATCAAGGCCTATCTCGCGCTCAAGCTGGCCGGTGTCTCGGTGAAAGATCCCCGCATGTTGAAGGCGCGGGCAGTGGCGCTGGCTTTTGGCGGCGTGCCGCGCATGAATACGTTTTCCAAATTGTATCTCGCGCTCATCGGCCTGTTCCCGTGGGAATATGTCCCGACCATTCCCTGCGAGGTGCTGCTCATCGGCAAATGGTTCCATGTGAATTTTTGGGATATGAGCAATTGGTCGCGCGGCATGCTGGTGCCGCTGGCCATCATCAATCATTTCAAACCCACGCGCCCGGTCAAAGTGACCTTGGACGAACTCTATCCGGAAGGCATCCATGAACGTGATTTGGCGCTGGCACCCGACCCGGAAAAGATTTCGTTGCGCAACTTCTTCCTGTGGTTGGACCGCTTGCATAAACTGGCCGAATGGTTTGCGGAACATAGTATTCATCCCTTTCGCAAAACCGCGCTGCGCCGTTGCGAGAAATGGATGCTCGAACGCTTTGAAGGCAGCGATGGTCTCGCAGCGATTTTTCCCGCGATGCTGAATTCGCTGATCGCGCTCAAAGCGCTGGGATATCCCGATGACCATCCGCAGGTCATCCGCGCGGCGCATGAATTAAAAAGACTGGAGCACGAGGAAAAAGATACGGTCCGGATTGAACCGTGCTTCTCGCCGGTGTGGGATACGGCGATTGTGGCGATCTGTCTGCGTGAATCCGGCGTGCCCGCCGAGCATCCGAAATTAAAGCGCTGTGCTGAATGGCTCATGGAGAAGGAGATCCGGTTCGCGGGCGATTGGGTGCACAAGAATCCCGCGAAGGTCGAGCCGAGCGGCTGGGTGTTCGAATACAATAATAAGTGGAACCCGGACGTGGACGACACTGCGATGGTATTGCTCGCGTTGCGCCTGATTGCCACGGATAACCCGGCGAAACGCGACGAATGTTTAAAACGCGGTCTCAAGTGGATGATGACCTTCCAGTGCAAAGACGGCGGCTGGGCGGCGTTCGACAAGGATTGCACGAAGAATATTTTGGAGCAGGTGCCGTTCGCGGATCATAACGCAATGCTTGATCCGGAGTGCGCCGATATCACGGCGCGCATCCTCGAACTGCTTGGCTACGAAGGCTGGAGCGTGGGCCATCATCAGGTGAAAGATGCGCTCGACTACGTGAAATCGCAGCAAGAAGCGGATGGCTCGTGGTATGGCCGCTGGGGCGTGAATTATATTTACGGCACGTGGCAGGTCTTGCGCGGCATGCGCGCCTTGCACCTGGACATGAGCGAAGCCTGGTTGCAGCGCGGCAAAGCCTGGCTCGAAAGTGTGCAGCGCGAAGACGGTGGCTGGGGCGAACGCTGCAATACTTACGATGACCCCGTTTTCAAAGGGCAGGGGCCGAGCACCGCCTCGCAAACCGCGTGGGCCATCATGGGTTTGTGCGCTTTCGACGATCCGGAAAATCCCGTGCTTAAGCGCGGTATCGAATATCTTTATCGCACGCAAAATGCCGATGGTTCGTGGACGGAAGCTGAAACCACCGGCACGGGTTTCCCGAAAGTGTTCTATCTGAAATACGATATGTATCGCAACGCGTGGCCGCTGCTGGCGCTCGGAACTTACCGGCAAATTTGCGAACGCGCGGCGGCGAAGAAATAAATCATTTCAATCGTAGCCCGCTGTAAACTCAATAGTCAAAATCCCATCTTTCATCGACTCGTTGAGAACTCGGTATTTGCCACCGGTGTCGGATTCTTCCCCTGCTTCTAACAAAAGATTTTTGCTGGAACATATCTTGCCGATGTTTTTTAAGACCCAATCGCGAGCATCTAATCCATAATCGGAAACATCGACTGATAATGTTCCTTTTCTGGTTGCGTTGTCATATTGGTAATTGACGACTTTAATGGTTGTCAAAGTCGGCTGGGCAGGGTGAGTGGTTTGGGGTTCTGATGTTGATGCGACAGTGTTAGTTAAATCTGAACTGCTTGTAGCTGCAATAGGACTATTATTTTTTGATAAGGTTACCGAGTAATCGTGAGGAAGCTTATACATTGCTCCAGTTAGCGGATCTACAATTAGAAATCCAATCAGCCCACCGAATAGCAGGTTGCCGACATACCAGCCGTTCATGCGCGATTCAAGCATCCCTTTCTGTTCGGTATAACCGTTTAGTTTAACTGCAACATAATAAGTTTGTGAGGAAAAATAACCATTTCCTGACGGCAAAGTTATAGTTGCTGGAGTTGTTCCACGCTGGATTTCTTTTCCTTCCTTATTTGATATTATGATTTCCGCGTTGGAAGGATTGCTGTTGAAGGTTACTGGCCAATCCGAATGGCTGACAATGCTGGCGCACCCAGTCGTTATTAAAATGATTGTGGCAGTCGCCGATTGAAAAACTCTTTTTATTTGCATAGCCCTTTATTTTTGTTTCGTAACCGAGAAGATAAAGCCTGATTTGCCTGCATAACGCAAGCGGGTTTCAAATAGTTGGGTGGTTTTATAGCCTTTAATCCAAAAAGCAAAATTAGTAGTCTCAAACAATGGGCTGGCTTCATAAAAAAATCCTGCGTCCGCTGCTCTTTCAACAAGACTCGGAGCGCGCGCACAATTTCGTGGTCACGCAACTCGCGCGCGCGAGCAAAAATAAATTCACCTGCGATCTCATCGGCAAACTTTACGGTTCGCCGGCCTTGCCGACGGAAGTCTTTGGTTTGAAGTTTCCCAATCCCGTTGGCCTCGCGGCGGGCATGGATAAACATGCGGCGGCGGTGCCCGGTTGGTCGGCGCTCGGTTTTGGTTTCACCGAACTTGGCGGCGTGACTTGGCACGCGCAGCCCGGCAATCCCAAGCCGCGAATGTTCCGCGCGATTCCCGATGAAGGCGTCATCAATCGCATGGGGTTCAATAATTCCGGCGCGGAAGCCGTGGCGCAAAAACTGACGGAATGGAAAAAGTCTGGTCGTTGGCCGTCACATCCCGTCGGCATCAATCTAGGGAAATCTAAAATCACACCGCTGGAAAATGCGGCTGAAGATTACCTGGACTCGTTCCGCGTGCTCCGCGACTTGGCCGATTTCTTTGTCGTCAATGTCAGTTCGCCCAATACGCCGAATCTCCGACAATTGCAGGATAAGCTGGCGCTCAATGAAATATTAATCGCGTTGCAGCAGGCCAATATTGCGCGAAAGCCCATCCTCGTAAAAGTAGCGCCCGACTTATCCTTTGAAGCGTTGGATGAAATTTTAGAACTCGTCGAACCGCGCCAGCTCGCCGGCATGGTCGCGACCAACACCACCATCACGCGCCCGCAAACGGGCGATGCTGCGCTGGCAAAGATTTATGCCGAGACGGGTGGCTTGAGTGGTCGCCCCTTGCGCGCGCGCAGCACGGAAGTCATCCGCCATCTTTATAAGCAGTCGAGCGGGACGGTGCCCATCATTGGCGTAGGCGGCATCTTCACGGCCGAGGATGCGTGGGAAAAAATCACGGCCGGCGCGTCGCTGTTGCAGGTTTACACGGGCATGGTCTATGAAGGGCCGGGAGTCGCCGGCAAGATTGTGCGCGGCCTGATTAAGCGCCTGAAGCGGGAAGGCTTTGGCACCTTAAAGGAAGCGGTCGGCACGGCGCGTTAAAGCTGCGGCGCGGGTGTCACCGGATTGTAGCGATTTTTTTCCTGACATCCGACGGTTCTCGTTCAAAATGTCCTTTCAATAATTATGCAACCTACCCGTATTCTACCCGACCTGCAGTGTTCGCTCGTGTGCGAAGAAGTTCGCCAGGAAGTGAATGGAAACCTTTTTCTCATCGGCGTCATCCAGGCCATTCGCGTGCCGCAATTGCCCATCGTCGCCGGACGCATCTGCGTCTTCAACCGCTGGGCGGCCGGCATCGGCCAGTTTAGCGAAGTAGTCCGGCTGATTGCGCCCGATCAGACCACGGTTCTCAATAAGAGCGAAATGAAGTTCGAATTGCGTGACCCGGCTTTGAGCGCGACGAACGTCACCTTCTTCGGTCAGGTCAAATTCGAGACCGCAGGCACCTACTATATTGAGGTGCTGGTGGACGACGTCATGAAGTTGCGCTATCCGGTGCCGGTCATTCACGCGCCCATGCCGAATCAGCCGCAGCCGACTTCGCCGCCGGCTTAAGGCGTCAACGGGTCCATTAAATTTGTTTTGGCGGGCAGTGCGGCAACGCGCGGCCCGCCAAAACTGTCTCCCTGAATGGGTATTTCATCTGGGCACAATTGTGGCTAAACTCTGGGTGTGAACGCGCTTCGCGAACCGACTTTTGCTTGGGAACCGCTCACGCCGCGCGGCGTGGCGGCGTTCGCGCGTGCCTCGTTCGAACGACTTTTCCTTGTCCAGGCGATTTTTGCGTTACTCGCCTCGGCTGCCATCGTGTGGTTTTTGTCCGATGGCATTTTCCCCGTGATTGGCCAAGCCATTGAACAGTTACCCGATACCGGCTCCATTCACGGCGGCAAGCTGGACTGGCGCGACGATTCACCGGTGATGTTGGGCGAAGGAAAAATTATTGCGCTCAGCGTGGATGTTGAACATGGCGGCACCCTGCGTTCGCCAGCAGACTTACAATTTGAATTCGGGCGCGACGACATTCGCATCTATTCATTATTTGGCCAGGCGTACGTGGATTATCCCGGCGGTTTTATTATTGCCGCCAATCGCACGGACGCGCGGCCCGCGTGGGATGCCTGGTCGCCCAATCTCCTTGGATTAGTTGCCGTAGGCACATTTTTTGGGCTGATGCTCGGCTGGGCGGTGCTAGCAACGGTGTATAGTCTGCCGGTTTGGCTGCTGTGTTTTTTTGCGAACCGCGATTTGAATTTCTTTGCCAGCTGGCGGCTCGCCGGAGCCGCGCTCATGCCGGGCGCATTGATAATCTCCGGCGCACTGGTGTTTTATGACTTGGGCTGGTTCGATCTCGTTCAGCTCTGCTTCGCTGCGGGCATGCACCTCATCATCGGTTGGATTTATCTGTTCGTGAGCCCACTCTTTCTCAATCGCGCTTTGCCGGCGGAAAAGAAGAATCCTTTCGCTGGGGTATAAACATTGTTTCGCGCGAATCACCTCGGCTTCGCCTTCGCCAACGACTAGGCTGCGCCCATGTTTTTGGTTACCTCCAATCCCGCCCGGCAATTGCTGTGCTGTAGTTACATTGACACCGTGTTGCCGGATGAACTGGTTCGCAGTCGCGAAGATTTGCAGAAGCTGGTAGCGGGGCTGGCTCCGGGCTTCCGGCTCCTGGTTAATCTCTCGCAATTGAAAGCCATGAGTGTCGAATGCCTCACTGAAGTTGGCGCAATGATGGAACTGTTTGACCGGAGCGGTGTGGGGCAAGTTGTGCGCGTGATTCCGGATGAAAGCAAAGATATCGGGTTCAATATTCTCACCGTCTTTCATTACGCACATCTGCCGCAGATTGTCACGTGCCGGACCATGCCGGAGGCGGCACAGGCGCTGGGCTTGTAATTTATGCCGGGCAACAAGGAAGATTCTTTGAGCGACGAAATTGACAGCGTCGCCTCGCGTCTTTAGCCTTGCACGATGTCTCGATTACCGTTTGAACTGTTCCTGGCGCTGCGTTATCTGCGGCCCAAGCGGACGTTTGTATCGGTTATCACCCTCATCTCTATTCTGGGCGTCGCCTTGGGTGTCGCGGTCCTTATTATTGTTATCAGCGTCATGAGCGGATTCGACCGGGACTTGCGCGATAAGATCTTAGGTTTCAACGCGCACCTCACCGTCTCCCAATCGGGCACCACGATGAAGAACTATGCGGCGGTGGAAAAAGTCGTGGCGCAAAACAAGAATGTGCGGGGAGTGTCGCCCTTCGTCTTTGGCCCGGTGCTCGTGGAAACTACTGGCGATACTAATCACGCGTCGTTGCAAGACGCGCCGATGTTGCGCGGGATTGACCCGGCGACAGAAGGTAAAATCAGCAATCTGCCGAATGACTTGGTGGATGGTAAATTTGACTTGAGCGGACGCGGCCTGATCGTGGGCGTGGATTTCGCAAACAACCTGCGGCTGGCGGTTGGTGATCATTTGTCCATTTATTCCGCGCGGGAGATTAAGAAGATGAAGGCCGCGCATGACCGCAAAAATGACGAAGCGATTTTGCCGGATGATTATGAAGTGCGCGGCATCTTCGATGCCGGCTATTACGAATACAATGCCCGCGTCATCGTCACCTCGCTGGATAATGCCCAGGATTTGTATGACTTGGATGATTCGGTGCATGGACTCTTCGTGATGCTAAAGGATCCGTATCAGGCTGGTTTGGTGAAAGGCCAGCTCACGAGCGCGCTGAACGGCGAATATTACGTGTCGACCTGGATGGAACAGAACTCGGGCATTCTCAATGCGCTCCTCGTGGAGAAGAACGTGATGTTTTATTTGCTGTTCTTCATCGTGCTCGTGGCGGCCCTGTGCATCCTCAGCGCGCAAATAACTTTTGTGGTGCAGAAGACGCGGGAGATCGGAATGCTCAAGGCGCTGGGGGCGACGAACCTGCAAATCTCTGGAATCTTTTTGGGCCAGAGCGGCATCATCGGGATTATTGGGGTGGCGTCCGGTCTCGGGCTGGGAATGCTTGCGCTGGCTTATCGGAATGAGTTTTTACATTTCATGAATCGAGTGACGGGCTTCGAATTATTTCCGGCGTCGGTCTATGGCTTTGGGGAATTGCCCGCCGTCATCGCGCCGCGGGATGTCGCAATCATTTGCGTTAGCTCGTTTATAATTTGCGTGCTGGGTGGCGTGCTGCCGGCGATTCGCGCGGGCAGATTGAAACCGGTGGAGGCGTTGCGCTATGAATGAACCGCTCCTGTCCGCACGCGGACTCACCAAAACTTACTACATGGGCAAGCGCTCGCTGGAAGTGTTGCGCGGTGTGGACGTGGATATTGCGCGCGGCGATTTTCTGGCGTTGCGCGGCGCGTCGGGCGCAGGCAAAAGCACGCTGCTCCATCTTATTGGCGGTCTTGATACACCGAATGCCGGGGAGATTATTTTCTGCGGACAGAAGCTATCTGGCTTTGCCGAAAGCAAGCTGACGAATTTCCGGAATCGCAGCGTGGGGTTTGTTTTCCAGTCGTATCATCTTTTGCCGGAGCTAACGGCACTCGAGAATGTTTGTTTGACCGCCCGGATCGCGCGGATTCCCGCTGAGGTCGCGAAGCAGCGCGCGACGGATTTGCTTGCGCGCGTTGGCCTCAAAGAACGGCATGACCACAAGCCGTCCGAACTTTCCGGCGGTGAACAGCAGCGCGTCGCCATTGCGCGGGCGCTCATCAACGAGCCGGTACTACTGCTGGCCGATGAGCCGACGGGTAATTTGGATTCGCGGACGGGCGGCGAAATCATGGAGCTGCTCCAATCGCTGCGAACGGAGAAACAAACCACGCTGGTCATTGCCACGCACGATGCAAAGGTCGCCGCCATCGCGCCGCGGGTGATTGAACTGGTGGATGGGCTTATCGCGAGGGCTTAAATGTCATGAGCCGCGATTACTGGGAGGCCCGTTATCAATCCGGGGATATGCCCTGGGAAAAGGGCGCACCGTCGCCGGGATTGGTAGACTTTCTAGCGGCAAATCCCGATTTAAAACGGGGAACCGTTGCGGTTCCCGGTTGTGGTACGGGTTATGACGTGCGCGAGTTTGCCAAGGCCGGCTTTGATGCATACGGTTTTGACCTTGCGCCGAGTGCGATTGCCCTCGCCGTGGAGAAGACGAAGGCTGTCAGACTTACCGCGAAATTTACACTGACAGATTTCTTACGTGACGCGGCACCGCAGCGGTTTGATTGGCTTTTTGAACACACCCTGTTCTGCGCCATCCAACCTTCCGAACGTGACGATTATGTTCGCGCGGTGCTGCGCTGGTTGAAGCCGGGCGGAAATTATCTCGCGGTGAATTATTTTCTGTGCGAGCCGGACGGCCCGCCGTTTCCCACCACCCGCGCAGAACAAGTTGCGAGATTCTCACCACACTTTGAACTCATTGCCGACTGGACGCCGCGTTCGTATCCGAATCGAGCGGGTAAAGAACACATGTTTTGGTGGCGACGGAAAGCCGTTTGATAATTGAAGGTTACCGGTTAAAGTTTTGCCATGCTCGAAGATCGCGATTACATGAGACAGCCGGAATACCGTGAACCGCGCTGGACTCCGAAATTTAATTTCCAATGGTCATGGACCGTGGCGCTGCTGGCGGCTTATGCGGCGGTATTCATCACCGGGCTCATTGTTCAACACTTCTCTCCGCGCAACATTTTCTTCTTTAGTCATCCGGTCATAACCAAGGATGGTCTGGAACTGTTTCCGGGTTATCTGCCGTTGAGCGTGGAGGGACTACAACATGGCTACCTCTGGCAGTTGGTGACGTATCAGTTCATGCACGCCAGCCTGATGCATATCGTGCTGAATAGTTGGGTGATTTATATGTTTGGGCGCGAGATGGAGAGCATGCTCGGTGGTAAGAAATTTCTCGCGCTGGTATTTTCTAGTGGGATTGTTGGCGGGGTGTTTCAAGTGCTCGTGGCGTGGATTTGGCCGCAATACTTTGGCGGCCCCGTGGTTGGTGCGTCCGCGTGCGCGTTCGGGTTGGTCGCCGCATATGCGATGATGTTCCCCGAACGTGAGCTGACGATGCTGATTTTCTTCGTCATCCCCATCCAGATGCGGGCGAAGATGCTGCTCATCGGTTCGGCAGTGCTGGCGCTGACGGGTTTTGCTTTTCCGAATATAATAATGCCTGGGGTGGCTCACGCCGCGCATCTTGGCGGTATGGCGATGGGCTGGTTCTTCGTGCGGAAAATTATGCAAGGCGACTGGTCGCGCTTGGAAGGTGCACTTAGACCGGTAGAAAAAGTTTTGCCGCGACGCCCGAAACTGGAGACCCTGGAGAAACAATCACCCGCTGACTTTGTGGCTAGCGAGGTGGATCCCATTCTTGACAAGATTTCCGCGCACGGCATTCAGAGTCTCACGACACGGGAACGCGAAATCCTCGAAACGGCACGCAAGCACATCCGCCGTTCTTGAATCCAAACTCTGCCACCCCCGCCGGTCAGCGCCGCCGCGCCATGCGGATGCTCGTTTTTTGTACGACATTATGGGCGCTAAGTTTTCCCGCGATGAAAGCGCTGGCGCTCACCCAGCAAAAGCTTTTACCACAGACGGGGAGTTGGTTTTTTAGCTCCTTAAGCGTTACGTATCGATTTGGGGTAGCGGGTTTGTTGCTGTTGCCCTTCGCCTGGCGCGAACTGCGAACCTTGCGACGGCGCGAAGTCGAGCAGGGGCTGGTACTCGCACTGTTTGGTGGCGTTGGAATTTTATTTCAGATGGACGGTCTGGCCTACACCTCTGCGTCTACGTCGGCATTTCTCACGCAGGGCTACTGCATATTTATTCCGCTCTGGCTGGCGTTGGTGCATCGGCAATGGCCATCGGGGAAAACTTTTTTGTGCATCGCGCTCGTCGTGGCGGGAGTTGCGGTGCTGGCGGAAATTAATTTTCATTCACTCCGGCTCGGGCGCGGCGAAATCGAGACGCTGCTCGCCTCCTTCCTATTTACGGGCCAGATACTGGGACTCAATCATCCGCGTTACGCGGACAACCGCACGCTGGCTTTTACGCTCGTGATGTTACTGGGCACGGCGTTGGTAAGTATCCCGTTTGTGTTGACTACCGCGCCGAATGCGGCGGCTTTGATTGGCGCGTATGTGTCGCCAGCGGCATGCGGCTTTCAGGCCATCATCACTTTATTTTGCACGCTGGCGGCGTTTTTGGTGATGAACGTCTGGCAGCGCCACGTCACCGCGACCGAGGCGGGCTTGATTTATTGTGCAGAACCGGTGTTTGCGAGTTTGCTGGCGTTGTTTTTGCCGGGAATCTTTTCAGTCTGGGCGAACATCAACTATCCGAATGAAACGCTTACTACCAAACTACTCCTTGGTGGCGGCCTGATTACGGCGGCCAACATCCTGTTGCAGTCGCGCTGGCTGGAAGCGGGGCCTACGAAATCATAGTCGGTTTAATCTCGATTTATACTTCCAGCAGTCAGTTGTTTGATGGTAATTTCAGATAACTTTTTTTGAACGTTTTTACGGTTAAATGTCAAAAAAATCATCAATTCATTAAAATGCTTGGAAACATAGTCGCTTGATAGATTGAGCGTCTTACAGACCTACGGCTGACATGATAAAAGTTGAAAACCTGACAAAACAATTTGGAAACAAGCGGGCGGTGGACGGGATTTCTTTCTCGGTAGAGCGTGGCGAAGTACTTGGTTTCCTCGGCCCTAACGGTGCGGGTAAATCTACTACCATGCGAATGATTACCGGCTATCTGCCCCCGACCAAAGGGAATATCACCGTAGGTGGTTACGACATAGTGGAGCAGCCGATTTCTGCCAAGAAGTTGATTGGCTACCTGCCAGAAAACGCTCCCGCCTATACCGACATGACGGTGCATGGCTTTTTGGATTTCGCGGCGGAAATCCGGGGCTTGCGCGGCGATGCCAAAAAATCCGCCATCAATCGCGTCGTGGACCTGTGCTTCCTTAAGTCCGTGCTGCATCAGAATGTGGACACGCTTTCGAAGGGATATCGCCATCGCACCTGTTTTGCGCAGTCCATCATCCATGACCCGGATGTGCTGGTACTTGACGAGCCGACCGATGGTCTGGACCCGAATCAGAAGCACGAAATCCGCCAACTCATCCGCAAGATGGGCGAGAAAAAAGCTATCATTTTTTCCACGCATATCCTCGAAGAAGTGGACGCGGTGTGTTCGCGGGCCATCATCATTGATCGCGGAGCAATCGTCGCGAACGGCACGCCGGCGGAGTTGCGGCGCAAGTCCGAATGGGCTGGCGCGGTGACGTTACGCTTGAACAACGTGGCGGAAAATGTGGTGCAGCAAAAGCTGAATCAACTGCGCGCCGCGAAAAGAATCTCCACGGCGACTAATGGTAATCGCGTGACTGTGACCGTATTTCCGCGGACGGCAGGAGATGGCGATTTGACGCGCGAAGTCATCGAAGCCACGAACGGCTGGCAGGTGGAGGAATTGCGCACGGAAGAGGGGCGGTTGGATGAAGTCTTCCGCACCATCACCATGCCGGACACCAAAAGCTGATTGCAAATTTCAAACCCTGAATTTCAAATGAATCCATTTGGCAACATCAAGACCATCGCGAAGCGGGAGCTGCGGGCGTATTTCGCCTCGCCGGTGGCGTATGTCTTCATCGTGATCTTTCTGCTATTGAACGGATTTTTCACGTTCATGGTCGGCGGTTTTTTTGAGCGCGGCGAGGCGTCGCTGGCAAATTCATTTTTCGTCTGGCATCCCTGGTTTTATTTGTTTCTGGTGCCAGCCGTTGGCATGCGCTTGTGGGCGGATGAACGCCGCGTTGGCACGTTGGAACTATTGCTGACGATGCCCATCGCACCGTGGGAAGCCATCGTGGGGAAATTCATCGCGTCGTGGTTGTTTCTCGGACTGGCGTTGGCGCTCACGTTCCCGGTGGTGCTGACGGTGAACCATCTCGGCAGCCCGGACAACGGCGTCATCTTCGCCGCCTACGTCGGGAGTTGGCTGATGGCGGGGGCGTATCTCGCGGTGAGTTGCATCACGTCGGCCATCACGCGCAGCCAGGTGGTGAGCTTTATTATCTCCGTGGTGGCGTGCCTGTTTTTGATTCTTGCGGGCTTCCCGCCGGTCATCAATCTGCTGCAAAACCTGACGCA
Organism: uncultured Verrucomicrobia subdivision 3 bacterium; assembly: GCA_903865745.1. Lineage (GTDB taxonomy): Bacteria > Verrucomicrobiota > Verrucomicrobiia > Limisphaerales > UBA11358 > UBA11358. The sequence continues at coordinate 54,445 of CAIPKV010000064.1, forward strand.
CAACTGGCAATGGCTGGTGGACGTCGTCACGTCGTTCAGCGTCATCACACATTTTGAAGGCTTTCAAAAAGGCGTGCTGGATTCGCGCGATATCATTTTCTTTCTATCGGTAATCGGATTCTCATTGTTCGCCACCAGCGTGATATTGCGCACACACCGTACTAATTAATTTCGGAGGCCAGATGCAAAAGAAGTCGCTTGAAACCATTTTATATTCGTCGGCCGGCATCGTCCTGATGCTGATTGCCATCGTTGCCGTCAATGTCATCACGGGCGTGAAGCCGGTGCGCGTGGACATGACGCAGGAAAAGGCCTACACACTATCCCCCGGCACCAAGGCCATCCTGCAGAAGCTCGATACGCCGGTGAAAATCCGTTTCTACTGCACGCAAAGCGAGACGGCCACGCCGGAAACGGTTTACTTGAAAGATTATGCGCGCAAGGTGGAAGACCTGTTGCACGAATATAAGCAGGTCGCGGGTAAAAATCTGATTATTGAGAAATTCGATCCGCAGCCGGATTCCGATGCGGAAGATTCGGCGAAGCTTGACGGGTTGGAGGCGCAACCGTTGCAGGGCGAAGGCGCTTTTTATCTCGGCCTCGCTGTGTCGCTGGCGGACGAACGTGTGGCGTTGCCGTTCCTGCAACCGAATCGCGAGAAACAATTGGAGTACGATATCACGCGCGCCATCGCCCGCGTCTTTACACCGGAGAAGCCGACGGTGGGCATCATGTCCGCGCTGCCGGTGTTTGGTGAGCCGGGCAATCCGATGATGATGGAGCAGACGGGGCAGCCAGGTGGTACGCCGGCTTGGACGCTGGTTGATCAGTTGAAGCAGGATTTTAATGTGAAGCATGTCGAGCTGACGGCGGATAAAATCGACGATGATGTGAACGTGCTGCTGGTCATTCATCCAAAAGACATTTCCGACAAGGCGCAATTCGCGATTGACCAGTTCGTGCTGCGCGGCGGCAAGTTGATTGCGTTTCTGGATGCGCAATCCGCCATCACCATGCGTCAGCAAAATCCGATGGCGGGCGGCGAAATGAGCGGGGCTTCGTCATCGCTCGACAAATTGTTGAAAGCCTGGGGCATGCAATTCGACACCAGCAAAGTGGTGGCAGATTTGAATTTTAAGATGCAGTTGCAAGGGCCGAATGGCCAGCCCACGGAAGCGCCCGCGTTCCTCGCGCTGACGCCGGATGGCATCAACCGCGACGACATTGTGACCAGCCAGATTGATAATCTTTGGCTGCCGATGTGCGGTGCGTTCACGGGCGAGCCGGCGGCCGGGCTTAAGGAAACCGTGCTGCTCAACAGCACCAAGGAAGCCGAATTGGTGGACAGCTTTATGGCCGGCATGGGCGGTGACAGCATTCTGAACGGCTTTAAGCCCACGGGCGTGAATTACAAGCTGGCCATTCGCCTGACGGGTAAGTTCAAGACCGCTTTCCCGGATGGCGCACCGGTTACGGGCACTAACAGCGTGGCTAAAGCGAATGACGCCTTGAAAGAATCCAAAACGGAAACCTCCGTGGTGCTGTTCGGCGATTCCGATTTGCTGGCCGATGATTTTTCGCTGCGCAAAACCGAAACGCCGTTTGGCACGATGATCAATCCGATGAATGCCAATCTGGATCTGGCGCAAAATCTGGTCGAGCAGATGGCGGGCGACAATAATCTCATCGGCGTGCGCAGCCGCGCGAGCATGAGCCGGCCGTTCACGCTGATCAAACAGTTGGAGGCCGAGGCGGAAGCGCGCGGTCAGGCCAAGATTACCGAGTTGCAACAAAGCCTGCAGGAAACCCAGTCGCATTTGAACGACCTGCAGGCGCAGAAGAAGGATAAGGATCAGCGGTTCATTCTGTCGCCGGAACAGCAAGCGGAGATTGAGAATTTCCGCCAGAAACAGGCGGAGGTCAGCAAGGAATTGAAACAGGCGCAAAAGGATTTGCGCAAGGAAGTCGTGTCGCTTGAGACGCGGCTGGAGTGGTTGAACATTTTAGCCATGCCGCTGGGGGTGACCATGGCGGGCATCGGCATTGCAGTGATTAAACGGAAAAAGACTTCGGCAAAATGAATCGGAAACAATTCATCATTCTATTGGTATTCGTAGCGATAATTGGTGCCGCCGGCTGGCTGGTTCATCAGCGCAATAATAACTCATGGCAAAGCGATGCCGCGGCGATTGGCCAAAAACTGCTGCCGAATCTGGCGGTCAACGACATCGCGCACATCACCATCAAGGCGGGTGCGGACGAACTCAATCTCGCCAAGCGCGATAATCTTTGGCGCGTGCATGAGCGCGGGGATTATCCGGCGAACTTCTCCCAAATCAGCGATTTGCTGGTGAAGCTGGCCGGCTTGAAGGTGGCGCAGAGCGAAGACCTCGGGCCGTCGCAGCTTGGCCGGTTCGAATTGCTGCCGCCCGGTTCGGCGGGGAATACCGGCACGCTCGTGGAGTTGAGGGATGCCAGCGACAAGCTATTAAGTTCGGTGTTGCTGGGCAAAAAGCATTTGAAGCAGCCGGCTGGCAATTCGCAAATGCCCGGCATGGGCGACGAGAGTTGGCCGGATGGCCGCTATGTGATGGTTGGTACCGGCGCGAAAACGGTCGAAGTGATATCTGATCCGTTGGACGCGGTGCAGGCCCAGCCGGAGCAATGGCTGAGCAAAGATTTTCTCACCATCGAAAAGCCGCGCACGGTAGCCGTGCAATTTCCGGAGGCGACCAATTCGTGGAAGCTCATCCGCGCGTCGGAAACCAATGACTGGCAGTTGGCGGATGCTGCTACGAATGAGCAGCTCGATGCTACCAAGATAGCGAATGTCACGAGCCCATTCAGTTCGGCGAATTTCAGCGATGTCGCGCCGCTCACCGCCAGCAATGCGCCGGTGGGCACGACGCTGACCGTCGAGACCTTTGATGGATTTACCTACATCGCTAAGATTGGTGCAAACGCGAATGGAAATTATCCGGTGGCCATCACAGTCAACGCCAACCTCGCCACCAGCCGCGTGGCTGCCACGGATGAAAAACCCGCCGACAAAGCGCGGCTCGACCAGGATTTCAAGGCCCGGCAGCAAACGCTTGCCGATAAGCTGGCCCGGGAGAAGTCAGCTGAGGCGTGGGTGTATTTCCTGCCAAGCTACACGTTGGAGCCCCAACTCAAGACGCGGAGCCAGCTTTTGGTGGAAGTGAAGAAAGAAACGCCGCCCGCCGCCGCAAAGTAACTTTCCACAGTTAGTCCTAATAACTCATTACCGGTACGGAATTTTTGCCAAGGTTTTAAGTAATTACAATCTGTTTAACCTTTCGTTTGCCTTAGTCAACGGCGTCTGTAACCGCATCGGTGAGGATATCGGGACATGATTGTTCGGCGGTAATATGCTAGCATAAATTTAATAAGGGTTGGAGACATTAGCCGGGGCGGAGGACGGGAATTCAAAGTTGTCTACTTTCTAGATTATCAATATATGGTCGCAGGTACCGGCTGGCCCGCTTTTCTTCAACCTAGTCTCTTTCATGCCTTCACTATAGTAAAATTGTTGGATATTATTGGTCGCGAATAAGATTGGGTGCGTTTCTGTGAGAAAAAACTTCTTAGCACTTAGCCGCGTTTAAGGTCTTCGTAAGACCACTAAAGCTGTCGGGTGGTCTAATTCCGAATTGTGGCCGTCCGCTTTGACTTAGAGCCAACTGAAAACGTGGGCGAGTTTTACCAGGGCGTAGCCGACGGCGGCGCTGGCTGGCAAGGTTAACACCCAAGCCCAGAGGATTCGCTCGACGACGTTTAATTTGAGCGCACTAAAACGTTTCGCACAGCCGACGCCCATGATGGAGGTTGTGATGGCGTGCGTCGTGGATACGGGCATGCCGAAGTGCGCGGCGGTGAACAGCACGGTGGCGCCCGTGGCTTCGGCGGCGAACCCGTGGACGGGATGGAGCTTGGTCATCTTGTGGCCGAGGGTCTTGATGATGCGCCAGCCACCGGCAGCGGTGCCGGCACACATGGTCAGCCCGCACAGCACGGTGATCCAGACGGGAATGAATTGTGCCTTGGGGTCGAGGGCGGGCGGGGTGTAACCGAATTGCAACCACGCGGGCAGATGCGTGATGACCCACGCGACGGGGGGCAGATAACCGGCGGGCGTGCCTTCGGGCGTTTGCAGCCACGCGAGCCAGCCGGGCGCGGTGAGCAGAAGGCCGGTCTTGGTGGCGACCACGAGGGCGAGCGTGATGATGCCCATGGTTTTTTGTGCGTCATTGGTGCCGTGCGCGAAGCCCATGTAACCGGCACTGAACAATTGCAGTTTGTTAAAGGTGCGGTTGACGGTGACGGGCCGCCAGTGGCGCAGCAGAAAATATAACCAGCCCATGAACAGGTAGCCGCCAACGAAGCCGACGAGGGGCGAGGTGATCATGGGGAAGATGATTTTCCAGAGGATGCCTTTGCCCTCCCACCAATGGTGCTCGCCGGGGATGGACCAGATGATGGCAGACCATTTACCCGAAGCGGCCAGCACGGCGCCGCATAGGCCGCCGACGAGCGCATGCGAGGAACTGGACGGCAGCCCGAACCACCACGTGAGGAGGCTCCACACAATGGCCGCGATGAGGGCGCAACACAGCACGGGCATGGTGGCCACTTGGGCATCCACCAGGCCGCTCGCGATGGTGGCCGCGACGGCGGTGCCAAAGAAGGCGCCGATGAGGTTGGTGACGGCCGCGAGCATCACGGCTTGGCGCGGCGTCAGGACTTTCGTGGAGACGACGGTGGCGATGGAGTTGGCCGTGTCGTGAAAGCCGTTGATGTAGGTGAACACCAGCGCGATGAAAATGACGAGCAATATTAGGAGCATACTCCGCAATCCGCACTTTAGGAGTTCTTGAGCACGATGTGCATGACGACGTTGCCCGCATCGTGACAGCGGTCCACCACTTTCTCCATCAGCTCATAAACATCACGGATGACGATGGCGCGGAGGGCGTCGTATTTGCCGCTGTACAGGTCGCGCAACTGGTCGTTCATGTGCCGGTCGGCCTCGACCTCGACGAGTTGGAGGCGGTCGTTAAACGTCTTGAGCTTTTCCATGTCTTCCAGGTGGCGCAGTTGCTTGACCATTTCGCGAATGGCGTCGGTGGCCCGGCTCATCAGGTCGGCCTGCTTGGTGAAGTCAATGCCGTCCAGATGCGCCCCCGCCATGACGAGGTGTAAACGGCGGTTGAAAAGTGCGGCGGGTGGCGCTCGAAAAGTGCTGCACCTTCCGGGCAAAGAAGACTGTTTTTTGAGGTTTTCGTCAAGTTGTTGATTCCGCTTCGAGGTAGAAGCAGCAGGAGGGGGAGCTTCGA
>CAIPKV010000065.1 GCA_903865745.1 uncultured Verrucomicrobia subdivision 3 bacterium
TCAGCAGTTAAGCGGCGGGCGCGTGGCTACCGTTCCTCGGAGTATCAAACCGCCATGCTTTACTTCGTCGCCGGCAAACTGGAAATCCCTTATTATGCCAAATGACTCGACTTATTACCCATTACCAACATCGCGGAACCACATTTATTGTAGGTATTTTTGCCTTGGCACTACTTGTAGCGCCTTTGGTTATTTATCCGTGGATTTTGCGAGAGCACAAACACGCTTTTGATGGTATTAATGATATCGGAGTTATCCTTATGCCATTATTTCTCAGTTGGCTGATTGGATATGTTTTGGCTATTTGCGGGCTGCGCATCAGGGATGGTGGCTCCAAGTTTCTCCACTACACGGGCAAGACATTATGTATGTTAGCAGTATTCACACCATTTTATTGCATTCTCGCTTTATTACACTCATGCGCACGCCTTCACGATACTTTGAATTGAGACTGGAGCCTAACAAGTCGCCGGAGCTAACCGCCGTTGGCGCTGGCAGTTCCGCTGTTCCGCCTTCGCTTCGCTACGGCGCGATAGGCGCGGTTCACGCCACAAGTCGGCAGTGGCTAAGCTTTCTACGTTAGGCGTTACCCAGCACACCGGCGGCTTGGAGGGCGGCGCGGGTTTGCTCCGGGGTCTCGTGCAGAATTGCCCGCCAGCCGCGCGCGGCGCCCGCCGCAATGTTCTCCGCCCGGTCATCCAAATAGATCAAGTCCGCCCCGCGCCGCCCGCTCAGCGCTTCCATCGCCGCATAAATTTCCGGGCGCGGCTTCATCGCCCCCACTTCATACGAGTAAATATAGCCGTCGAAGTTGGCAAAGAAGGGGAAGTTGCGCCGGACGTGTTCGATGGCGAGGTCGTTGGTGTTCGAGAAGATAAAGGTCTGGTGCCCGCGCGCACGTAGTTCGGCCTGGAGCGCGGTCATGGCGGGCATCTCGGTGAAGATATCGGCAAAGTAACCGCCAAACTCTTCCAAGCCGCCCGCAAAGCCGATGGCGTCGCAAATGGCATTGTAAAACTGCTGGCGCGTGAGCCGGCCGGATTCAAAGTCGATCAGGGTCGGCGAACTGGCGAGGTAGGCGTGCAGATCGGCGGGCGCCTTGGCGCTGCGCGCGGCAATCTTGCGCGCGGCGGGGGTGTAATCAAAGTCTACGAGGACTTTACCGAGGTCGAAGATGATGACGGGGAGCATGGGAATTATGAAGTATGAATGTTGAATGATGAAGTTCTTTTGGCGATGCGCAGCAGTTTTACTTCATCATTCATAATTCTTCCTTCTCACTTCATCTCCCGGCGTCCTTCGAGCGCGCGGTTGAGCGTGAGGTCGTCGGCGAATTCCAAGCCGCTCCCGGCGGGCAGGCCGAAGCCGATGCGGGAGATTCTCAGACTAGGGCGCGCGAGGCGCTTCGCGAGATAGTTGCTGGTGGCGTCGCCTTCGACATCGGTGCCGAGCGCGATGATGATTTCGCGGATGGGTTCGGTGGTTAAGCGTTGTTCCAGTTGGGCGATGCGCAGGTCATCGGGTTCCACGCCGTCGAGCGGCGAGATTTTGCCACCGAGCACATGGAACTTGCCGCGATAGGAGCCCGAGCGTTCGATGCTCAAGATGTCCACGGCCTTTTCTACAACGCAGACGGTGCCGGCATCCCGGCGGGTATCGGTGCAAGTGGAGCAGGGGGAGGGTTCGGTCAGCGCGCCGCAGATTTCGCAGAAGCGGATGCGGTCGCGCGCGACGAGGATGGTGTCCGCGAGGTGCTGCACCTGCGCGGTCTCGCTCTGGACGAGATGCAGCGCAATGCGTTCGGCGGAACGCGGGCCGATGCCGGGCAGCTTGCCCAGCGCGGCAGTCAAAGCGGTGACGGGTTCGGGCAACATGGCGGGAAGGTAGAAGTTAGAATGTGGAATGCAGAAGTGAGGGCGAAGGCGGGGATGGGTTTACTTCGGCATTCAGCCTTCTGCCGGCTAACTTCACATGAGTCCCGGCAGGTTGAAGCCGGCGGTGGCTTTGCCCATCTCGGTGTTGGAAATATCTTTAGCCTGCGCGAGCGCTTGGTTGGCCGCGGTCAGGACCATGTCCTCGACGAGCTGCGCGTCGGAGGGGTTCAGCGCCGCCGGATCAATCTTGATGGAGGCGAGCGTGCCATCGCACTTGGCGATGACTTTGACCGCGCCGCCACCGCTGGTGGCCTCGACGGTGCGGGTGGCGAGGCTGGCCTGAATCTGTTCCATTTGCTGCTGCACTTTCGCAGCCTGTTTCATGAGTTTGCCTAAGGACATAGTAGTTGAGAGTTATTAGTTGAGGGTTGAGAGTAAATCAGGCGCGAACTTCGACGATGGTGCCTTTGAAGAGCTCCAACGCTTTCTGGATGAGCGGGTCGTTCTTGAAATCATCCAGGCTGAAGGCGACCGGTATGGGCTTTTTCTCGGCGGCGGGCGCTGCTTCACCGGGTTTGGCAGCCGCGGAAACCGGCGGCGGTTGGGCGGCGACGACCTTGCGATCCCAACTGGCCGGCGCTTCGGCTTTGACGAACTTAATCATCGCGTTGGGATGGCCGAGTTCGGCTAGCTTGGTCGCGAGCAACGTATGATTGCGCGAGTTATCCACGAGGCCGAGGTGATCGGCGAATTCCGGGTCGTAGCCGATGGTCAAAACGTTCTTCTCGAAGGATACGGGATGCGCATCAATCAAATAGCCGCGCGTAAACGGACTGACGCGGCCAACCGCCGCAATGAGGTTAACCCATAAGCCAAGCATATCGCCGGCTGACTGCGCCACGGGCGGCTGAGCCGCAGCAACTGTTTGGGGAACAGGCGCGGGAGCGGCCACGGGGGCGGGTGTAGGTGCGGGTTTTGCGACGTTGGCTACCGCTGGCGCAGCAACGGGGGCGGCAACCGGGACCGGTCGCGCAACAGCTGGCGCTGGTGCGCTGGCAACGGCGGGTGCGGTGCCGGTGGTGCTTTGACCTCGCAACTGGTTAAGCTGTTTCAGCACGGCATCGAGCGACAAGGCATTGCGCGCTTCGATGGCGCGGAGCAGGGTGACTTCGAGCAGAATCTTCTTGGACGCGGCGTCGCGCAGGCGCAACTCGGCATCGGCCAGCACTTCGAGCACGCGCGTGAAGGCGTCGGTGGTTGCCAGCGAGGCTTGTTCTTTCAACGCGTTAATTTCCGCCTCGGAGACTTCGAGAAGATTTAAATCGCCCTTGGAGACTTGAAAGATCAGCAGGTTGCGGAAATGGTTTAGGAGATCGCCGAGCAACCGGCCGAGGTCTTTACCGCCGCGCGCGAGTTCGTCGAGCTGCGTGAGGGCAACCTGAATTTCGCCAGCAAGCACCGCGTGACTTAGTTTAAGAATCTGGTTTTGGGCGGCGAGACCGAACATCGAGAGCACGTCGGCTTCTTCAATCTTGTCGCCGCAAAAGCTGATGAGCTGGTCGAGCGTGGATTCGGCGTCGCGCATCCCGCCATCCGCCCCGCGTGCAATGGCGTGCAGAGCAGCGGCGTCAATCGTGACTTTCTCTTTGCCGGCGATTTCAGCGAGATGTTTGGTGATGAGCGCGCTCGGGATCCGGCGCAGGTCAAACCGCTGGCAGCGCGAGAGTATGGTCGGGAGGACTTTCTCCGGATCGGTCGTTGCGAACATGAACTTCACGTGCGCGGGCGGCTCTTCCAGAGTTTTCAGCAGCGCATTGAACGCCGCTGTCGAGAGCATGTGAACTTCGTCGATGATGTAGATCTTGTACGGCGAATTCGCGGGGGAATATTTGCAGGTCTCGCGCAGTTCACGCACCTGTTCGACGCCGTTGTTGCTGGCGCCGTCAATTTCCAGCACGTCCAGCGCGCGGCCTTCGGTGATTTCCTGCACGCGGGTATCGGCGTCGTCAAAGTCCACCTTCGGGCCACCGGTACAGTTCAGACATTTGGCAAAGATGCGAGCAACCGTGGTCTTGCCGGTGCCGCGCGGTCCGCAGAAAAGGTAGGCGTGGGCGATGCGCTTCTGGGCGATGGCGTTGGCGAGCGTCTGCGTGACGTGCTCCTGACCAACGACGTCGGCAAAACGTTGCGGGCGGTATTTGCGGGCGATGACCTGATAGGACATTTGTGAATTACGATTTACGATTTACGCGCGGTTTGCAAGTGCGATGGCAATCGTAAATCATCAATCGCAAATCGTAAATGGAAAGTGCCAGGGTGACTGCGGCAATTGCAAAGCAAACTACCGTTGCTGCCTTCCGGCCCTGGCGGGATTTGTAAGTCCACACTCCACAGGCCCTGGCGAGCATAATTTTGCGGCACGACCAAGGTGGTTACAAGCAGAAACGCCGGACATCAAGATGTCCGGCGTCACTGGTTTGAATTAATTTTACAGATTAGTGCTGATGGTGCTAAGCGGCGCGCTGCCGGCCGGCGCGGTTACATCAATTGGCGCGCCTGCATTGAGCTGGGCGAGGACATCGGCGGTAATATCGGTGTCGGCACCGGCAAAAACCACAACCTCGGTGGAGGCGTTGTTCATGACGATGGAATAGCCCCCGGCTTTGGCCTTGGTGGCCACGGCCTTCTGGATTTCACCGACAATATCGGTGCTCATTCGCTGGCTCTGCTCGCCGAGCTGGGCTTCGGCCTGGCGCTGGAACTGTTCAATGGCGGCCTTGGAATTGTTGATCTCCTTGGCCTTGTCGGCCGTCGCCAGCTTGCGCTTGTCGCGCTCGTCAGCCGAAAGGGCCGGGTCGCTGGATTGATTCAATAGTTGCTTATAGTCGTTTTGCGCCTTGTCGAGGCCATCGGCCATGTCCTTGATTTCCTTGCGCAGCTCGGTCTTGCGGGTTTCCAGCGAGGCTTGGGCCAGCTTGGTCTTATAATAGCCGTTGAACAGTTTCTTCATGTCCACCGTAGCGACCTTGGTTTGGGCACTGGCCGAAATGACCGTGGCAACGAGCAGAACAACCGTCAGAAAAGAGTTACGTAAGTTTTTCATGGCCGATTAGAAAAACAGAATTTCGCCGGAATGCCAGCACAAAATGGACCATCAATGCTGGTGTAACCGGAAGAACTGCATGCCGTTGGTAGTGGGCATGGTCACCTGAAACCAGCCGTTGCTGTAGGTGGGGGCGGTCGGGGCGGGCAGCCAGCCAGTGAGGTCGGTGGAGCTCTCAACGTCGTAATTGGCCGGGAACATCTGCCATCTCAAAGTAATTCCGGAACTATCCGAGGGCGGAATACCGGCTATGTTGCCGTGGACGGATGGATTGGAAACGGTTGGTTCTATCTGTAATGCTGGAGTGGCGTTAGTTAGTGAAATGACCGCAACGAACATGTCGTTGCTTTTACCGTTGCGATCGGTTTGCAACGCGTTAACGGTGGGGAAATTAGTTGAAAACGTGCTGCCTGTGAGATAAGCGTTTTCGCCCAGCGGATCCAGAGCGATAGCGTTGCCATAATCATTGTCATAGCCGCCGATGTAGGCTGAGAACAGAAGGGCGGAGGCATTGGTGTTGAAGGCGATGACGACGACGTCGCTCTTGAAGCGTTTTTTGTAGTAGTGATTCGTGGCGGAGAGGTCGCCGCCGATATTATTGGTGGTGACTGGGAAATTGGTACTGCTGGCTGAGCCAATAACATAGGCATTGCCAGTCGGATCAAGGGCTACGCCATTGGCGACATCCAAGCCGCGACCGCCAAACATCGCAGAATAGACGATATAAGCATTATTGCTTGTTTCGTTCCATCCTATCTTGGTAAGAAACCCGTTTGAAATAGCCAAGTAGTTCCAAAACATGTTCGTGTTTACAACTGATAACGCTGTGCCAGGAACAGTGTCTGGAAAATTGGTAGACATCGTGTAACCAGCCACGTATGCATTGCCGTCGGAGTCGGCAGCGATGGCGTTGGCTTGATCATTGTTCGTACCGCCCAGCAGCGTGGAATAAAGCAGGTTTAAATTCGTCGGTGAGTTAACGGTGAAGGCGGTAACAAATGCATCGGAAGCGGGAATGTATTTGAATTTGGTATCATTAGTCAAAACCCCGTTCAAAAGGTTGCCGACAAAAAAGTTCGTTGCGATTGAATTGGTGGGGACGTCCACGCCGTGAATTTTTTTAGTGTAATTATTTGTCTGGATAAGCGTCAGCTTCGGAATGTAATTGGTGGCTGGGAAATTGGTTGAGAGCGTGTAGCCAGCCACAAACAGTTTGCCGTTGTTGTAGGCAATGGCGAGAGCTTGATCATAATTGGTTCCTCCTAAATAGGTGGAATAATTGAGGTTTGTACCGCCAGGTGAAAGTTCTGCAACGAAGGCATTGGCGTTGATATAGACGGTATTACTGCAAACGAGATTAGGCTGGTAGGCAGTAGCTTTCGTGGTTGGAAAATTAGTGGAGAAAGTGTAGCCAGTGATGAAGGCGTCGCCTGTGTCGTCGAGCGCGATGCCGAAGGCTGCATCCATGCTATCGCCGCCGAGGTAAGTGGAATAAACCAGAGCGTTGCCGGCTGGGTTCAGCTCTGCTACAAACGCGTCTTCAGGGTAAGTGTGTAGATATTTGTTGGGTACGCCACTAATATGGCTATACAGAGGATTGGACAGGGGGAAGTTGGTCGAGTCGGTATAGCCGGCCAGATAGGCATTACCTGCTGGGTCCACCGCTAAACTCGCTACGCCGTCATTGCCGCTGCCACCAAGATAGGTGGCGTAAATCAAGTTTTTTCCGGTATTGTCAAACCGGGCGATAAAAGCATCGCCGGTAACTTTACCACTGGCATAGTTGGTCTGGAATGCGCCAGAAGTCGAGTAAGTTTGGGACGGGGTGTTGGTGTTCTTGGTGGAGAAAGTTTGTCCAGCCACATAAATGGAACCGTCAATCGGGTTCACAGCGATGGCGTAAGCTGTGTCACCATTATTCCCGCCAAAGTAGCTTGAATAAGTTAGTATCGGGTCAATAATCAAAGGTTGGCTGTGGTCATAATTGGCAATGGCGAATGCCGCGGTATGTCTGTCCAGCAGCTTGTAGCTCGCGGCGATTTCCTGACGTGCACCGTGAACGGTCTGATAGGCTATGGGCGGATGCTGCACCAATTCACCGGTGCCAAGATTAATAATCAAACCACCTTGCGCGTCGACGGATATTTTTTCTGCCCCGTCGAAGCGCAGTGCGATGGTTGCCGGATTCACGCCGGATGCCAGGTTGAAGTCGTATTCTAGTTTCTGCCGATTACCATAATAGACTACGTTGATACCTGGATATATTTTTTCAACTCGTACTTGCGCGAAGGTTGGGACATTGGCGCGCCATTGGGTGGCGTCGTTGCCAAGGAGATAATTGATGTTGCCAGAAAGTTTCTGATTGCCGGTGATTTTGGCGGAGGGATTTGCACCAACGAATTCGAGTCGGCAGCTGGCAGACTCTCCGGTCTTTTTTGTAAGTGTGAATTCTGCTCCAGCGGGCGATACAGTAAAAGTTGAACTGCTGGCATGGGCGGTGAACTTAGTTGACGTGCTGGTCTCAAACCAAAGCGGTAGGTTGCCAAACTGCGCTGCACTTTGCGCAAGCAGGGTGAAGGCCGTAAGGCTGAGGCCAAGAATGACACCAAGAAATTTCCGAAATATAGGTTTCATATTAGAACTCGCGGGTGTAGCCGACTCCAAATTGGAACTGGCCGCCCCCGCCATTGTATTTGTCATGCTGCAAGGGGATGCCGTAATCCAGTCGCAACGGGCCTAGGTGGGGGATGTTAAGACGAATACCCATGCCCCAATCGTCGCTGTAATTAAGCGAGTAGGAATAGGACGCGGCGTCGACACAGCCGATGTCATAAAATAGGGCGTAGCGTAGGCTCACGCCGCCGTCTTTTTCGAAGAGCGGGATGCTGTACTCATATGAACTGAACCAGTAAGTGTCACCGCCGATTGGTTCGTTAGCGACATAAGGTGTTTCGGGGTTGAAGGCTTGACGGGGGGCGACGTTGCGAAATTTAAAGCCACGCAGTGAGTAAAGTCCGCCTAAGTAATAGCGGTCGTAAAACGGCACGTCGCCACCCTCGAAGCCCTCTGCAACGCCGGTGCGACCTACGGCTTCGATCACATGGCCCTTGAATAGCCCAGGGAAGTACCAGGCGGAATGCAACTCAAGTTTGTAAAAATCCGTGCTGCCGCCGCTGACTTCGGTAGTGAGTTCGCTGCGTTGGCCGTGGTTGGGAAGCTGGGTGCTGTTCCGCGTGTCGTAAGCTAGCGATGAACCGACACGCTGGTACAGATGGTCGCCAGTCTGGTCGAGAATGGCGTAAGGCACATTTGGTGTGGATTGCTTCGGGTCCGGACTGGAAACGGTTTGCCAGCCATGCCAGCCAGGGTTCAGGGAAATTCCAATGTCCTCAATGGAGTAACTGACGCTGCCAATGAGGAAGTCGCTACCAAGTGCACGAGTCAGGCTAACCTTGGCGCCGGTGCGCGTTTCGTCATAAATATTGTTTGGGCTCTCGAAGTTCAGCTGGTGGCGAAAGAGGTCAACCCCGAGTGAGAGCTTGCGATTCAAGAACCAAGGTTCGACAAACGAGAGCTCATAGTCCTGACGCTTTGTGCCAAGCTGTACGCGCAGGCGGAGCTTCTGGCCGCCGCCAGTGAAATAAGGCGGGTGGAATAAATCAAAATTGCCCTGCGAAACTTCTGCGTAGCCGACGAGTGCGTCTACGGAACTAAAACCGGCGCCGATGCTGAAGTTGCCGGTGTTTTGTTCCTCGACGCTAACAATCAAATTCTTACGGCCAGGAATCACTGGGTCGGTCGGTTCAGGACGGGTGTCGACCTTGTCAAAGTACTGCAACCCTTCCAGACGCTGCTTGCTGATTTTGACTTGGACCATGTTGAAGACATCGCCAGGGCTGATGGCAAGTTCGCGGCGGATCACCTTGTCCTTGGTCTTGAGGTTGCCGTGGATCTCGATTTTTTGAACGTATGATTTCTGACATTCGCCGACCTGGAAATCCAGATCCATGGTTCCTCGTTCAATGTTGGGCACGGTCTGGACATGCAGGGCCTGGCCTTGCGCGATTTCAATATAACCTTTGCTCCCGTAGAAATCCTGCACCGCCTCCGTATCTTTAGTGAGTCCGTCTGGGGTGAAAATATTGGTCACATCCATCGGCAGGTTATTCACGCCAAGCTTCACTTTGGAGTTTTGATAAAGTTGAATCATTCGCAACCCCTTGATGATTTCCGCATCGGTGAACATTTTCTCGCCACTGAACTTCACTGAGCCAACGTGGTACTGTTTACCTTCATAGAGATAATATTTTACAATCATCGAATTAGTCGTCGGATGTTCGAACTTAACGTCCTTTACCTCAAAGTCCAGGTAGCCGTGGCTGTGGTAGAATTCCATGAGCCGGTCACTGTCGCCATCGAATTCGTCCTGCTTAAAATAGCCGCTGCCCGTCAGCCATGACCACATCCAATGCGCCCGGGTTTTGACTTCCTTGCGTAGTTTGTTTTGTGGGAATGCCTCCGCGCCTAAAAAGGTAACGAGGATGATTTTGACTTTGGGGCTTTCCTGAATCTGGTAGGTCACCGTGCCGTGTCCGGTCGCTTCGTCAATGCTCAGGACATATTTTACCTTCGTATCGGAGTAGCCATATTTCTCATACAGCTTTTTCATCTCCTGCACATCCGAGAAAGCTTTCTGTTCGTCCAGTGCATCGCCGACCTTGAGGGTGATTTTTTTCTTAAGCTTGTATTCGCTTAACTTCTTGTTGCCCTCAATTTTGATCTCCGTGATGCGCGGGCGTACCTGCACTAAGTAGGTGAGAATCACACTGCCGTCATCCGCCTGATCCACCGAGACACGGATGTTGTAAAACTGTCCGGTGGCGTAGAGGGAGTGAACGTCGTCCTGACTGCCCCCGGGAATGTAGGTGGCACCCGCCTTCAGTTTGATGTTGTCGCGGATCAGCGCTTCACTGACTGAAGCCGGCCCGATGAACTTGATGCGGACATCGCTGATTTTTGTCCCGATGGCTTGTGCCCACGCCGCCGTGCTGCCTCCGACCAAAAGAAGAATGGCGACAAACCGGAAGATGGCTTTCATGAGTTACCGGCCACTGGGCACGTCTTCGTCGCTGAATTTAGTTGCAGTTTCAAATCTTGTATATGGTTTCAGGAACGTCAGGTGGACATCACCCGTCGGACCGTTGCGCTGCTTCGCGATCAAAAAATTGACCGGGATGCCATCGTGCTCATCAGCGACCGCCGCGTCCTCATCGTCACCCGCATTCGGCTTGTAAAGCAGACCCACCAAATCCGCGTCCTGCTCGATTGAACCCGACTCGCGCAAATCCGACAGGCGCGGCTTCCGGCTCTTATCTTTCTCCAGTTCACGGTTCAACTGGGACAGCACAATGATCGGCACATTCAGTTCTTTCGCCAGCGCCTTGATGCCACTGGAAATGTCAGCAATTTCCTGCTGCCGGTTCTCTTGCGCTCGCCGCGCAGTAGAGTTGCAAAGCTGCAAATAGTCAATCACAAACAGCTTAATGCCATGCTGCTGAGCCATGCGCCGCGCCCGCGCCCGCAATTGCAAAACACTCAAGCCCGCCGTGTCATCAATGAACAGCTTCGACGCCGACAGTCGCCCCGCCGCGCTCGTTAGCTTCGGAAAATCTGTCTCGATCATGAAGCCCTGCTGGATGTTCCGCAGATTCACCCGCGCCAGCGAACACATCATGCGCAGGATCAGCGACGCCGCGCTCATTTCCAGACTAAACACCCCCACCGGCAGCTTCAGTTCCATCGCCACATGTTCCGCGATATTCATGGCCAGCGACGTCTTGCCCATCGAGGGACGCGCCGCGACAATGATCATTTCGCCACCGTGCAGCCCGTCCGTCATCTTGTCCAAATCCACGAAGCCCGTCGAGATGCCGCCCAGTTGTCCCTGCCGGGCATGGTAATTTTCAATTGTCGCAATCGCGCCGTTCACCAGTGCATTGATCGGCTGTATGCCCGTCTGCGCACGTGACTCGTTGACGTGCAAAATTTCTTTTTCCACCTCATCGAGGAGGGCTTCCACCTCGCCCTCGTATTCATAAACTTTACCGACCACGCCGGAGCACGTGGCAATGAGTTTCCGCAAAAGGTATTTCTCCCGGACGATATCGAGATAGTACGAAAGGTTTGCTGCGCTCGGCACCGCATCCTGCAACTGGCTTAGGTAGGCAATCCCGCCAACTTGGTCCAGCAATTGCCGGTCCTTCAAATTCTGCTGCACCGTAATCAGGTCGATGGCGTGCCGCGTGTTGAACATCTCCGCCAGCGTTTCGTAGATTGTCTGGTGCCGCAGATCATAGAAGGCCGACTTCCCATCGTCCTTGAGTTTCTCGATGCACTCGCCAATGCACTGATTTGGGTCCAGCAGTGCGCACCCCAGCACGCCCATCTCAGCCTCCGTCGAGTGCGGCGGCAGCCGGTCCAGTGTCGGCGTGGTGGTCGTCCGTGAGGACTTTTGGCGGCGAGCTTTTTTAAAATCAGTTCCTGTGGCAGAGCTGGCACCTTCCTGCAACGAGTCGGAGACGGAGTCAATCATGCGCACAGAATCGCCGCTGTATATTTTGCGGCAAGCGAAACTTGTTTTTCTTTCTTCACAAAGTTATTCCCGCCGTGGAAAACCAAGCCCCGCCCCCAGCCGGGTCGCCTTGGAACTTCAAACCGGCGCTGGACGACGTGCCGGCGTTGTTACGGCAGGTGGGACGCCCCTAAGCCGGAAGCGCATCCCGATGCTGACTCCGTCCCTGCCCATTCTCGGTCATTCGTTGGCGACCACAGGTAACCCGTGGTTGGTCACGGGTTCTCCATGGACTCCCCCAAGTCATCCATGGGCGACCACAGATCTTCCATGCACGGTCACAGACAATCCGTGGTAGGCCACAGGTCATTCGTGGTCGGCCACAGACTGTCCATGGCCGGCCATGGAACACCTGTGGTCGGTCACCGGTAATCCATAGTAGGCCATGCGATACACATGGTGGGCCATGGGCTACCCGTGGTCGGTCACAGATGACCTGTGGTCGCCCAGAAATCATCCAGAGCCGCCACTCAATCCACCTTCCTCGGCCACAGAAGCCCTAGATAACCCGCCAAGAAGCCGCTAGTTGCGCCCCGTTTCGAGCGGAACGCCGCTCAACCTCAACGCTTAACCTGCGCGATGCCGGATTTGACTCCCCCGCTTTCAAGGCTAAACTCACGCAGCTTATTTAACATGAATCGCAAACCGTCCATGCTCGTGGTGTTCCTCACGGTCTTCATTGACCTCATCGGCTTCGGCATCGTCGTGCCGCTCGTGCCGATGTATAGCCGGCATTACGGCGCGGGCGGCTGGATGATTGGCGTCATCATCGCCTCGTTCTCAGCGATGCAGTTCATCTTCTCGCCCATCTGGGGCAAACTCTCTGACCGCCACGGTCGCCGTCCGATTCTGCTCATCAGCACCGCCGGTGCGGCGTGTTCCTATGTGCTGTTCGCCATCGGCTCCGGTTTTCAAAGCCACTCGCTCGCACTTGGCGCGCTGCTCGTCTCGCGCCTGTTCGCCGGCGCGTGTGGCGGCAACATCACCGTCGCGCAGGCTTACATCGCGGACATCACGCCGCCGGAAAACCGCTCGAAGCGGATGGGCCTCATCGGCATGGCATTCGGCCTCGGCTTTATTCTCGGCCCAGCCATCAGCGGCGTGGCGCTGAAATTCGGCGGGGCGACCGCGCCCGGTTGGACGGCGGCGGCGCTGTGCGCGGCGAATTTTATTCTGGCCTATTTTATTCTCGTGGAAAGCTGGAAGCCCGGCACCACGCCCGTCACGAACCGTCCGCGCTTTGCGCAATGGGGTCACACGCTCTCGCAGCCCAAGATTGGTCTGCTGGTTGTCATCTTCTTTCTCGCCACGTTCGCCTTCAGTTGCTTTGAAAGCACGTTGCCGCTGCTCATCAACGACAATTTCAACCTCGGCCTCGCCGTGGATGTCGCCAACCCGGTGGCGACCGTCATCTGGCTGTTTGTTTTCTGCGGCCTCATTTCTGCCTTCGTTCAGGGCGGCCTGATTGGGCGGCTGGTTAAACTGCTAGGCGAACCAAAACTGATTTGCCTCAGCCTCGTGATGACCGGCACGAGTCTCGTGCTGCTGCCGCTGATTCATGGCGACGGTCCGCTGCGCTGGGCGTCCGTGTTTCATCTGACGGACAAACCATGGATCGCCATGCTCGCCGTCCTTGTGCTGCTCTCGCTCGGTTCCAGCCTTTCGCGTGCGCCGCTATTCGGTCTGCTCTCCAACCTCACGCCCGCCACCGAGCAGGGCGCAACTCTTGGCGTGGCTCAAAGCGCCGGGGCGCTGGCTCGCATTGTCGGCCCCATCTTTGCCGCGACCCTTTACGGCTTGGGCGATGCCACCCGCGCACTGCCGTATCTTATTTGCGGAGGCGTTGCCATCCTGGCCGGTCTGCTGACCGTTCGCCGTCTGCTGGCAAAATAAAACTGGCTGCGAAAGTTCTTTCGCAGCCAAGCTGGTTCACCAAGAAAAGAGCGGCGGACTGGCCTTCGCACCCGAAGTTTATTGCCAGCCCGCCGCCTTGCCGTTCATCCGAACGGAAGACTTTCAGTTACCACCCGGAGGCGGACCGGACGGACCACTGTTGCCGCCGTCTTCGCCGGGCGGGGGACCAGAAGGCCGGCCTTCATCGCCCGCACCCGGACCACCGCCCATGCCCTGACCCTCAGGTCCACCGCGGAACTGGCCACCGCCCTGGCCGCCCGGGCGACCTGGCGGGCGCATGCTTTTCAACTGCGCCATTTGCGCGGGCGTGAGGATCTTTTCCAGCTTTGCCTTCGTTTCGGTTTCCAGCGCCGCAAGCTGGGTCTTCTGGTCATCCGTTAGTTTGAGCATCTCTGCCGCGCGGGGTGGTAGCAGGTGGAAGCCGCCGCGTCCGCCACGTTCACCGGCGTGCTGCGTGTTCGGCTGGGCATCGGAGGGCGGGGGGCCGCCAGCCGATGAGTTGTTGTCTTGGGCGTTGGCCGCCAGCGCGAGTGCGCCAATGGTTGCCGCCAGTGCTATGGTCATTTTAGTTTTCATACTGTTATTTTGTTTGTTGTTTATGTTTCAGGTGCAAAGTGTCAGGCGTGCGTTAGTAATCCCATGCTCACGCCCGCGTTGGCAAGGGTGTCACGGAGCGCTGCCAGCGGAAACGGCTTGTTGAGCAAACCGCTGAACCCGGCATGCTGTGCGCTTGCCAGCGTGAAAAACCCACTGCCCGTGGCCAGGATGATTTTCTGCTCCGGCGAAATCGTTCGCAGCCGGCGGCACAATTCCACGCCATCCATCCCGGGCATCTCGTAGTCCGTGATGACCACCGCATATTTCTCTGGGTTCTCCGTGTAGGCGGCCAGTGCTGCGACAGGCGAGTTGAAGCATTCGACGGGTGCGTCTGTCAGGGCTTCCGCGAGGACGGACACCAGCGCTAGGATGTCTGCATTGTCGTCCACCAGCATCCAGCGTTTGGTTTCATTTGAGTTAAAGAGGTTGTTCATAGGGCCTCCGTTATTTCTTGATAACCACGCGCACGACGAACGTCACCAGCTCCTCGGAGGTGATATTGATTCGTTTCATCGTGTGTCTGGCTTCACTTTTCATGTGGTCACTCTACCTGAACCAACCTTAAGCAAACGTTAAGCTAAATAGATTCTTCAACTATCTTTCAGCCGAGGCGAACTGTGCATCCGTCAAGGTTTTCAGAAAGGCCACCAGCGCCTGCTGATCGGCATCAGTCAACGGCACGCCGCCATCAGGATGCTTGGCGAGGTTCGGATCCAGTGTCGCGCTGCGCACCACACCCGAAGAATAATGCCGGACCACATCCTCCAGTGTGCGGAAACGGCCATCATGCATGTAGGGTGCGGTGAGCTCCACATTGCGCAGCGACGGCACGGCAAACTTGCCGCGATCCGAAGTCTTGCCCGTCACCTTCTCCCGGCCGAGGTCACGGAACGCGCCGTCCGAACCGTTGTTCGCAAACGCCTGACTCTGGAACAGCGGGCCGCCGTGGCAATGAAAACAGTCCGCACCATATTGACCGCGACGCGGATCGTACTCGGTGGAGAATAATTCAAATCCGCGCCGCTCCTGCGCGGTGAAGCTGGCCTCGCCTCGCAGCACGCGATCGAACTTCGCATTGAAAGAGGTCAGTGTGAGTAGATAGTTTTCCAGCGCGAGCGAAACCTTCTCCGCCGTAATCTCCTTTGAGCCAAACGCAGCGGCGAACAATCCTGCGTAATCCGTCCGGTCATCAGTGCGCAATTTGTCGCACAGATTCGTGAGCGTCTCGTGCATCTCAATCGGATTCTGGATTGGCTGCAAGACCTGTGCGCGCAGACTGATGGCGCGACCGTCCCAGAAGAACTCTTTCTTCCAGGCGAGATTGAACAGCGGCATGGAATTGCGCGTGCCAAAGTCGCCTTCCGCACCGCGCGCCGTGCGGCGACCATCCGTGAACGCCTTGTCCGGTGCATGGCAGTCCGCGCACGATTGCGCGTTGTTAACGGAAAGCTGCTTGTCGAAGAACAAAGTCTTGCCGAGCGTCACGCGTTCGACGGTGAGCGGGTTGTCGCGCGGCAAATCAGGAATGGGAAACGTCGCGCTCATCTGGAACGGGTACGGTGTGAACTTCGCCGGCAGATACAGTGGCTTTGGATGCGCCGCAGCGATTTCCTGGTCCGTCAGCGACGTGACCTTATGCACCTGAAATGCGCCCGCCAGATTCACCACTAGCGCGGCGGAGATGGGGTCGCCATCGCGCGAGTGCGTCGAGGAACCATCCTTGCCAAACGACAGCGGGCGCGGCGCATTCAGCAACGTGGCAAGGTCGAAATCCAGCTCCAGCTTAGTCTCGTTCGTGACGACCAATGGTGCGGCGAGCGTGATGCGCGTAGCGTTCGTGTCACGTGCGAGATGATACGCCCAACCGTCCAACTCACCGCTCGTATTGCGCCACAGACCTTCGAGCGCGAGAAATATATAGCCGCCCTGCCAGCTCCAGTGCAGGCCGTTCAGATTGGGATTCAACGGATGGTTGGCGGGGAACTTGGCAACGTCGGCATGATTAAGATTGGTATTGAGACCAACAAGAAACCGCATCGTACAAAACTCACCGGACGGCACATTGTCCAGCCAGATGGATTTCCGGTTCGCGTCGAAGTCTAGCCACGCGACGGTATTGGAAAGCGTGAGCCACGAGCCGTCCTTGCGTTGCAGTGCGAAATCACTGACGAGGTAGCTGACGCGGGTAATGGAAAAGGTTTCGCCCGCAGCCGTCCGGTAGCGGAACGACGCGGTCTGCAGACTCTCGCCGGAAACCTTCGGCGTGATTTCTATCTGCAGCGTGGCGGCGAAGACATTCGCTGTCAGTGCGCAACCAATCGCTGCTAGTAGAGCGGCCTTCATTACAAATCACAATGTGATATTTAAAGCGTTACTAAAGGTGTACGGCGGCGGACCCGACGTGAACGTCACCACCACCGTCTGCTCGCCGATCGTAGCATTGGACGGAATCGTGAAGTTCGCCAGCACCGTGCCCTGAGTTGCATAGGATACACTCGTGGCCGTCAGCGATCCCAGTGTGACGCTGCTGATGGACGCGCCAGCCGGCGGTGACGGCGGAGTTCCCGGGAGCGTAATGCTTAAGGTGATGTTCGTGCCCGTGCCCCGGCTGACCGAACTGTTGCCCGGAACCGCATACGTTGTCCCACTGCCCGTCGTGCCCCCACTGCCGCCGGCGGAATCATAGGTGGCCAAGGCCGTTCGCGCCACGCGATAGAAGCGATAGTTGTCCGTGGGGTTGTTCGTATAGCTTGCGCCATTCAGCACCGCCGCGATGGTAGTTGTATTAGTGGTCCACGTGGTAAGGTTGGTGGTGGACTGCACCATGTAAGTGCCGCCTTCTGTCGCGCTCCATGTCAAAGTGACGGTGCCGCTGTTCACCGCCGGGGTATTGAGCGCTGGTACCGCCTCCGGGCCACCAAGGAAATTGGTAGCCACCGTTTCACTGATGCTGGAGACGCTGCCGCCAGCAGGGCTGCCATAGTAGCCGCGCCCGATGTTATAGGGGAAGACCGGCGTGCCGTTGGATGAGATGGCAACGAAGTAAGCATAGGTGCCGTTCGGGAATTCCGGCGTGACGCAGTAGCGCCCGTTGTATTGGTCCAAGTCAAAGTCCACCCCTTGCGTGTAGCCGTGGTCGCCGAGATAATCATTATCCTCCATGTAGCGCCCGAGTGGATAGGTCGTGCTGACGGCGGGGCCGGAAACGATGTTCGAGGCGACGCCGAATAGCCGCACCGCCCATTGCGGAATCGTGCTGCGTCCGTTGGCGGTCAGGTTACTCGTGCCGTAACTACCATTGCGAATTACGTAACCGGAAATCATCCGGCGGATGCCGCTGTTGGCATTAGTTGCGTTGGAGTAACCGTAAGGTCCGTAAACCGGGAAGCCGTCCGCCACCCAGCCGAGGATAGGCGAATGCTGCGTCGGCGCATTGGTGGATTCGGAGTAAGTCTTCGTCGCCGGGTTGAAGTTCACGTTATCACCCAGCAGATAGCGAAGGGCAATTGGACTGGCATGGTAATGATAGGTGCCGGTGTTCTGCTGGTGCGCGTAGCCGGGATCGAAGGTCGCGCCTTCATTGACGTACGCATCGCGGTTCCAATAGTAGGTGGTGGTGCCGGCGTTGACTTCGGACGATCCGTTCCACGCAAAGGCATCCCAACTGTTAAACATCTCGACGCCATCTACGAAGATACCAATCTGCCCGCCGCCCGTGAGGGTTTTGGTGGTGGGCACGCCGTTGGTGCGCGGTACGCGATAGAGCAGCTTCTGGTTCGCTGGCAGATTGGGAAACGACCCGTTCTGCCATGGCCCCATGGTGTAGCTTGCCAGCCCGGAACTGCGGACATAGACCCAGTTGGATGACGAAAACACTTCCTGTACCCCGCAATACGCCGGCGATGACTGCGTTTGCGAGCCATTGCTCCACGTCGTTAGCGCGGTGCCGTTAGACAGCATTGTATTGTTAGTGTAGATGCGCGCATACATGCCTGAATAAGTGGTGAACCACGAATTCGTGCGCGGGTCGGCGGCGTGGGCCGTGTTCAGGAGCAGCGCGATAACCATGCCGGTCAGCGCGACGGTGAGGTTGAGGTAGTGTTGGTTATGAATGTTGGTTTTCATGGCGCCACTCTAACTGACCCAACCTTAAGCAAACGTTAAGGTGAGAATTAATTGCACAGTGCGCAAATCCTTCCTTCATCTCTCCTTAAGGTTGGCCTTGCCACAATTCTGACGCTGGCGGAACCATGGCGTTCCTGCTAATACTCCGTCGGCCAGCCCAATGCGCATCCTGATTGTCGAAGACGAACCTGACCTGCTCGCGAGCCTTGCCCAGGCGCTGCGCGAGGAGGGTTACGCCGTGGATATCGCCGACAATGGCGACGACGGCCTCTTCAATGCCGAAGGCACCGACTACGACGCCATCGTGCTCGACGTCATGCTGCCCGGCCTCGATGGCTGGGAGCTTCTCAAGCGTCTGCGCAAGACCAAGAAGACCCCCGTGCTCATGCTCACCGCGCGCGACCAGACCCGCGATCGTGTCAAAGGCCTCGACACCGGGGCGGACGATTACGTGGTCAAGCCGTTCGATCTCGAGGAAGTCTTTGCCCGCCTGCGCGCCATCATCCGGCGCAGCACGAATAAGACGACGAACCTCATCGAGCTGGGCGAGGTGAAGGTGGATACCGCCGCGCGCCACGTGTTCTATCAGGATAAGCCCGTCGAACTGACGGCACGTGAGTATTCGCTGGTGGAGTTTATGGCGTTGCATCGGGGCGAAGTCGTCACGCGCACCCAATTGTACGAACATCTCTTTGACGAGAACGAAAGCTCCTTGTCCAACCTGCTGGACGTCCACGTCTCCAATGTCCGCAAGAAGCTGGGCGCGGACTTCATCGCCACCCGGCGCGGTCATGGCTATTGCATCGAATGAAACTGTACAAGTCCATCAAGTGGCGATTGCAACTGTGGTATGGCCTCATCCTCGTGGTCGTGCTGGCCGGGTTCGGCGTCACCGCGTATCAATTGGATCGTAACCGTCTGCTCCGCCAAGTGGATAACCAACTCCATCAACGGGTGAAAGTGCTTGCCGATGACCTGCACCATCGGCCCCGTGGTCAGGATGCCAACCGGCCGCCGCCCGGCCAGCCACCACATGACCCGGGATTTGAGGGCGCGCCCTTTGACCGTCCGCCGCAAGACCAGTTTCAGAATGATGGACCGCCACCGCAACCACAACGCAACCGGCGCCTACTCGACTTCCATCTGCCCGATGAAGACGCGCACTACTTCGAGGCCGGCGACCCGCACAGCTTCTATTTCAGCATCAATGACCGGGACGACAACCTGCTGGCTCATTCGGACAACTTCGAGTGGGCTAATAGCGTAACCACTCAAGTCAAGACCGCTTCCGTGAATGGGGGGCCAACGCTGGGGACGCCCACACCAAACTTTGAAGGCCCACGCCGGTTGGTGTCTGAAGACTTACCTTCTGGCGATACCATCCTCGTTGGCTGCTCCATCGCCCCGGAGATGAAGGAACTCCGTTTGACTGCCCTCAAGCTCGCTGGCGTCGGCAGCATCATCTTGTTGCTCGGTCTGGCCGGTGGCGGCTGGCTGGTCTCTCGCGCGCTCAAGCCCATCAACGACATCAGTGCCACCGCTGTGAAAATCTCCGCGGGCGACTTATCCCAGCGCATCAATGTGGCCGAGGCTGAGAGCGAGCTGGGCCAGCTCGCGGCCGTCCTGAACGCCACCTTCGCCCGGCTCGAGACCGCCTTTGCCCAGCAGAAACAGTTCGCGTCCGATGCCGCCCACGAATTGCGCACGCCGGTGTCCGTCATTCTCACCCAGACCCAGACCGCGCTGAACCGCGAGCGCGACGCTGCGAGTTACCGCCTGACCGTCGAAGCCTGCCAGCGCGCGGCGCAGCGCATGCGCAAGCTCATCGAATCGCTGCTCGCCCTCGCGCGGTTCGATGCCGGTCAGGAAGTCTTGAACCGCCAGCCGTTTGATCTGGCCCAGACCATTGCCGACAGTGTGGAACTCGTGCAACCGCTCGCCGACGAGCGCGGGGTGAAGCTGACCGTTTCCGCCGCGCCGCTGGTGCTGACCGCCGATGCCGGCCGGCTCGCGCAGGTCGTGACGAACCTGCTGACCAACGCCATTCAATACAACCAGCCCGAGGGCGAAGTGCGCGTGACCCTAGCCGCTGAAGGTGGGCTAGCCGTGCTGACTGTGACGGACACAGGGCAGGGGATTGCAGCGGCTGATTTGCCGCGCGTGTTTGGGCGGTTCTATCGGGCGGACAGTTCGCGCACTGGTGCGGGCAATGCCGGACTGGGGCTGGCCATCTGTCAAGCCATCGTCACCGCGCACGGCGGGACGATTGAAGTGGCGAGCACTGAAAACGTGGGAACCACCTTCACCGTCCGGCTGCCGGTTGCCGAGGACTTGTCAGCCTGAACCTGACAAAGTGAACGGTTAGGAAGCTTTGCAGCCTGTCAGTCTAGGCGGCATGGTCATAACTCAATAATACCCTTCGCCAATCAATGTGCAGCTCTCTGCACAGCCACTGCAGTCCATCAACCGTCATATCCTCAAGAAGCAGCTCCGGTGGCTCAATACAAGCGCTCAACCGCCAGCCGACTGCATCCTCAAACTGCTCTAGCGTTACACCACGCGAACGGCATTCATTATGAATAAGTCGAACCAAATCGTTTGCTGAAACCGCTGGCTCTGCAATCTCGTCCGCAAAAAGCGTTACCGGACGAATGCCAAGCACGCGGCAAAACTTTCGAACATCACTAGGCGAATAACAACAGGTCAAGTCATCTGGAAAATCCTCGATGTCCCAAACTCCCGCATCGGAAACTCCACTCTGCGCCGCAAGCTCATTTGGTGACAGGCCAAGACGCTTGCGCGCTTCTCGAAAACGAATATGGGGAGCGGTTGTGATCACATGCGCTAACGATGCCTAACTGGGTATGAACAGCGTTTTGTGATGTCCGTCTTTGCCCAATGTGTGGCCATGACTCAACCTTAAATCCCGCGCTTCGGTTGTCGAGAACTATTTGGCTGACCCTGACCCCAAGCAAAACGCCGGAATGGATGGCTCCATTCCGGCGCGCAGAATCATCTGGTTACACGATCATCAGGCTGATGGGGTTGGTGTATAAACCGTGTTGGGTCGCACCGATACCGCACATACGGAAGGACACCACCTTACCCAAGGGCAGACCGGGTATCGTATTGTGATTGCAGTTCTTGAAGCTCAGCGAATCCACCCAGCCGGCTTCGATGGTCGGGTCGCCCAGATTAATCTGGCCCTTGTAACCACCCGCGCCGTGCAAGGCCGCGCAGCCGAGGATGGCTGTGCCGCTCAACGGCCCGCGCACGCAGGTGAAACCATCCGGCGCGGGCAGGAGGTCGGGGGTGATATGGACATGGATGTCATTGCGGAGACCGTACATGGTGGTCTGGAGCGTGGCGATATTGCCGTCCGCGACGATTTCGAGATGGGGCACATTCTTTTGGAAGCTGGTGGTGAGGACGGCGCGCGCGGCGTCGCGGGGAATGA
>CAIPKV010000066.1 GCA_903865745.1 uncultured Verrucomicrobia subdivision 3 bacterium
GCCGACCATCTTCATTATTATCGCCGGCCTCACGCTCGCGGCTACCATCTATCTGCTGATTCTCCTGCCCGATACGTTGCTGCGGCTCGGGCTGTGGGTTTTGACTCATAGCATCTATCGCGTGCGCATTATCGGACGCGATAACATTCCCGAGAAGGGTGGCGCGCTCTTTGTCTGCAATCACGTTTCCTTTGCCGACGCCATCTTACTGCTTGCGGCGACCGACCGGCCGGTGCGGTTTCTCATGTTCAAAGATTTCTATGAGAAGCCGTGGATAAAACCTTTTGCCAAGATTCATAAGACCATCCCCGTCTCTTCCGAGCAACGTCCGCGCGAATTACTCCAAGCCCTTAAGACTGCCAGCGATGCCATATCTAATGGCGAAGTCGTGTGTATCTTTGCCGAAGGTCAGATTACGCGCATCGGCCAGCTCCTGCCGTTCCGGCGCGGCATCGAGCACATCATGAAGCATGTGGATGCGCCGATTATTCCTGTGGCGCTGGATGGCGTACTTGGCGGTCCAACCAGTTATCGGCGGGGCAAGTTAGTGCATCTCATAACTTCGGCCATTCCGCATCCGGTGACGGTTAGTTTCGGTGCGCCGCTGCCTCCGACCACCACGCCGTTTGCTGTGCGCGAAGCCGTGCAGGAACTACAGGTCAACGCCTGGCAACTGCGCCGCCCGCAGATGGCGCCGCTCCAGCGCAAATTTATCAAGATGGCGCGCGAACATCCCCACCGGTTCGCGTTTGCGGATGCGACCAGTGGCAAAATCAACTTCGTCACCGCGCTCGTGAAAACCATCTTCCTCGCGGGCCGCTTAGAGAAAGTGTGGTCGGGTCAAAAGATGGTGGGCATCTATCTGCCGCCCAGTGTTCCGGGCGCGCTCGTTAACTACGCCGCCTTTCTATGCGGTAAAGTGCCGGTAAATCTTAATTACACGCTCTCCGAGGTCACGCTCGCGGATACTGTGAAGCAGTGCGAGCTCCAAACCGTTATCTCTTCACGGAAATTCATTGAGAAGATCAAGCTGACGCCGCCGGGTAACCTCATTTACCTCGAAGACTTGGCCGCGAAGCCAACGTTGTCGGAAAAAATCTCCGCCTTCCTGCGCGCCAAGCTCATGCCCGCGGCCTTGCTGGAGCGGCGGTACGGTTCCGCGCGCGTGAAGCTGGATGATTTGTGCACAGTGATTTTCTCCAGCGGTAGCACGGGCGAACCCAAGGGCGTCCAGCTGTCCCATTTCAATCTGCTTGCGAACATTACGCAATGCGGCGAAGTCGTCGCGTTCGACGAAACGCAACGGCTGCTTGGCATCCTGCCCTTTTTCCATTCGTTCGGGTTCACCGTCACGCTGTGTCTGCCGTTCGTGCTCGGCACCGGCGTCGTTTACTATCCAAATCCGCTCGATGCCAAAGCCGTTGGGACCACCGTGCGCGAACATAAGGTCACCGTCCTGCTCGCCACCGCTACGCTGCTTCAGATTTATTTGCGCGGCACCGCGCCGGAAGATTTTGGCAGTCTGACGCTCGTGGTTACCGGTGCGGAAAAATTGCCCACGCCGCTCGCCGAAGCCTTTGAGAAGCGGTTCGGCATCCGTCCCTTCGAAGGTTATGGCTGCACGGAATGTTCGCCGGCTGTCGCGGTGAATACCTGGGACTATCGCGCGGCGGGATTTTATCAGGTGGGCGGCAAGCACGGTAAGATTGGCCAGCCCGTGCCCGGCATGTGTGTGCGCATTGTCGAGGCGGAGAATCCGTGGGGTGGCAAAACCCTGCCGCCGGGCGAGGCTGGCATGATGCTGGTGCGCGGGCCCAATGTGATGCTCGGCTACCTCAATCAGCCAGCTAAAACCGCTGAGGTTTTGCGCGATGGCTGGTACTGCACCGGTGATGTCGCAATGCTGGATGAAGACGGCTTTCTGCAAATCACCGGGCGGCTGAACCGTTTTAGCAAGATCGGCGGTGAGATGGTCCCACACCTGAAGATTGAGGACACGCTGACGGAACTCGCCGGTGCGACCGAAGCCACCTTTGTCGTCCTCGGTGTGCCGGATGAGAAAAAGGGGGAACGGCTGGTCGTACAACATCGGCTTACGGATGCCGCGCTGGCGGAGGTGCTCGACAAATTTGCCACTTGCGAGTTGCCGAACTTGTGGAAGCCTAAGGCGGGCGATTTTTTCCGGGTGGAAAGTTTCCCGATGCTCGGCACCGGCAAGCTGGACATCCGCAGTCTGAAAGCGACCGCCCAGAAATTTGCCAGCGCCACTTAAATATTGATGAACGTACTCTTCGTCCATGGTTTCTGGGACACCGGCTTTGTATTCCGGCGGTTGCGCAAGAAGCTGGAGGCAGCCGGGCACACCTGTTTTTCGCCGACGCTCAATCCGCGCGACGGGCGGCACGGCCTCGATGATCTGGCCCGCAAACTTGCAACCTACGTAGAGACCGAGCTGAAAGAGATTCAGCCGCTAGCCGTCGTGGGGTTTAGCATGGGCTGCCTGGTGAGCCGTTATTATTTGCAGCGGCTGCGGGGCGAGCGCCAGATTGCCGCCTTCTTCGCCATTTCCGGTCCGCTGCACGGCACCGCCATGGCCTATTTATATCCCGGCAAAGGCGCGCGCGACATGCGCTTTCGCAGTCAGTTCTTACAGGAGTTGGAGGCGACCGCCGCTGGTCTGGCGGGGATACCGTTGCACACCTATTACACGCCGTACGATGCGATGATTCTTCCGCAAACCAGTTCGCGGTTAGCGGGTGCGACGGAATTGAAGGTGAACGCGTGGCTGCATCCCTTGATGCTGACGCATCCGGCGGTGGGGCAAGATCTGATTACCAAATTGAACCAGTTGGAAGCGTAGCGGGGTAGGCACGGGCTATTTTTATGCGAATCTCCGCTCCAGTTGCGCCAGGATGTCTTTTATCTCAGCCCGCTTTTCCTGCATTTGATAGAGGTCGGAAACAATCGAGATCTCCTGCGCGAACTGTGCCTGCGTCTTCGCAATCAAAATCTTAGCCTGCTCGAAGGATATCGAGTCCCGCAGTTCCGTCCGCTTCAGCTCGAATAAAAGGTCCGCCGCTTGCGGGCGGTTGGGCTCATCCGCCAATAAAAGAATGCCTTGGACGAAGATATCCCGGGCTTTGGTATTTATCGTGGCATCCGACTGGGCAAGCTTGTAAGTCACCCGATCACGCAGGCGTTCACGAAGATGAGGGATTAATTCATCGGCTGGCATTATGTCTGAATTTGCGCAGGGCGAGGCCAGTTGTCCAACCCTTTTTTGGAGATTGCCGAGTTCGGTCAGAATGCCCGCTTTAATTCTTCGCAGCCGTCGGGGCGTCTGGCATGGACCAGCCGCCGCCGAGGGCGCGGTAGAGTTGCACGACGCTTAACAATTCATTCAGGCGCGCTTGGGAGAGGCTTAATTCCGCATCAAACAATTGTTGCTCGTTATACAGGACTTCGAGATAACTCGTCACCCCGCCTTCGTAACGCACGGTCGCGAGTTCGGCGGCATTGCGATTGGCCTGCGTGAGCTCGAGTCGCTTGTTATAAAACTCCTGGCTGCGCTGATACTCGATGAGCGCATCCGAGACTTCGCGGAAAGATTCCTGCACGGTGCTCTGGTAGGTGGCCAGGGATTCGGCATAGACCGCTTGGGCCAGTTTATATTCCGCGCGCAACCGGCCGCCGGTGAAGAGGGGGAGGGAAACGGCGGGACCAAACTGCCAGGTGCGCGCGTTGCCGTAGAATAAATCCGAAAGCGCAGCGGATTGGTAGCCGAACGCGCCGGTCAAGGTGACTTGCGGAAAGAACGCAGCCTTGGCCTTGCCCACATCAGCATTGGCAGCCATCAATTGATGTTCGGCGGCGCGGATATCGGGTCGGTCCTCAAGCAGCGCGGACGGCAGACCCGCTGGCACGCTGGGACGCAGGCTCTGATCATTCAACGGCACGCCCCGCACGACGGGCGCGCCGGGATTATGGCCGAGGAGGATATTGAACGCGTTCTCGGTCTCTTCAATCTGGCGCCGGGTATTAATGATGGAAGCTTGCGCGGTCGCGACGAGGGATTGCGATTGATAAACATCGGACATGGCCGCGACGCCGCCGGCCTCGCGCGAACTGGTTAATTCGAGGGAGTTGGTGCGGCTGGTCAGACTGGCCTGACCAATCGCTAAGTCGAGGTCGAGCTTGAGCAATTGCAGATAGGTCGAGGCGATTTGCGCCACCAAAGTTTGGCGGACCACGCGCTGGACATCGACGGTGGCGTAGAGGCGGTCGCGGGCGGCTTCGTTGCCGCGCCGGATTTTACCCCAAATATCCACTTCATACGCGGGGACGCCGAGAAACGCATCGCCATACTTCGCCTCGGGACTGACCCCGGCGGGCGGCGCGGACGGCCCGTATTCGGATGCGTGCCGGTTGACCAGATCGCCATTCGCCGTGACGGTGGGAAAGAACTGCGAGCGCGCAACGCGGGCGACTTGCTGGGACTGCAACACGCGCGCGGCGGCAACCTTGATATCCCAATTGTTCGTGAGCCCTTCGGCCAGGTAAGCCTGCAGCTGCGGATCGTTGTAGATACTCCACCAGCCGAGATCCGCGAAGGAATTAGTGCCGGCGGGCGTATTTGTATCCGAGTCAGCCGTGTGATAAGCCGTCGGGGTCTCGACGGCCGGGCGTTTGTAATCGGGGCCAACCGCGCAACCTATTAGGAAGAGCGTTACAAGACTGGTAATTCCCAGCAGCAAGCGGGTTAGAGTAAGCGGCGTTTTCATTTAGTGCGCGCCTCCCGTGGGATTGGTGCTGGTGGGTTCGGTTTTGACCGGCACCGGCTTCTTACCGCCGGCTTCAATCAGCTTTTGAACAAAGACATAGCAGACCGGGATGAGGAACAAGCCCAGCACGGTGGCGATGGTCATGCCGTAAACCACCCCCGTGCCCATGGTGCTGCGCGCCGCCGCGCCGGAACCGCTCGCGAGCATCAGCGGGACGCAGCCGAGAATGAACGCGAACGACGTCATGAGGATGGGGCGCAAGCGAAGCTTCGCGCCTTGAATGGCAGCTTCCACAATATCCACGCCCTCTTCGCGTTTCATCTTGGCGAACTCAACAATAAGAATGGCGTTCTTGGCTGCGAGCCCGATGAGCATGACGAGACCGATTTGGGCATAAACATTCAACGCATAATGCCGGACGAACATCCCAATCATCGTGCCGAGAATCACGGTGGGCGTGGCGAGGAGCACGGCGAAGGGGAGCCCCCAACTTTCGTACTGCGCGGCGAGCAGGAGGAAAACAAACAGGACGGCCATGCCGAAGATAATGGGCGCCTGACCTTGGGATTTCTTCTCCTGCAACGTGAGCCCGGACCATTCATACCCGGCTTCGGGCGGCATCGTCTTCATAACCTCTTCCATGGCTTGGATGGCCTGCCCGGAGCTATAACCCGGAGCCGGCACGCCGGTGATTTCAGCCGCGTTATAGAGATTAAAGCGCGTGACGAAGTTAGGCCCGGACATCTTGCTGACCTTTACCAGGGTATCCAGCGGCACCATCTCGCCGGTGTTGTTGCGCACATAGAATTTGCCAATGTCATCGGGCTTGCTGGTGAACTGCGGTTCCGCTTGCAGAAAGACTTTGTACACGCGACCGAACCGGACGAAGTCGTTCACGTATAACCCACTCAGATATGTTTGCAGGGTGGCGAAGACGCTATCCACGGGGACGCCGAGCGTGCGCGCCTTTTCGCGGTCGAGTTCGACTTTGACCTGGGGCGTCGCGGGATCGAACGTGGTGGTGAGGCGGCCAATCTCGGGATGCTTCGTCACCGCCTCATTCAACTGTTTGATATAAAGGGATAGCTGGTCAAGGCTGCCGCCGGAACGATCCTGGAGCTGCATCGTGAAGCCGGAGACGTTGCCGTAACCGGGCAGGGGCGGGGGACCGAAGGCAAAGGCCCGCGCGCCGGGGATGACGTAAAACTTCTTATTCCATTCGCGCGCGATGGCGCTGGCGTGGAGCCCGGCCCCCTTGCGCTCCGACCAAGGCTTAAGGCCGACGAACATAAGCGCGCTGTTGGGAAAGTTCAGCCCGTTCATAATGTTCATGCCCGCCAGACCGACGGCGGAACTCACGCCGGGAGTATTGCAGACCACGGTTTCCACCTGCTTCAGAACGGCATCCGTGCGTTGCAGGGATGCGCCTTCGGGTAATTGCACCGCGATGAAGAGGAAGCCCTTGTCTTCATCGGGAATAAAACCGCCGGGTACGAACTTGCCGACGACCCAGATACCCGCGAGCACGACCACTAAGAGTAACATGGAGCGGGTGGCCTTGCGCGTGAAGCCGCCCACGATATTACCGTAACGATTGATTACCCAGTCAAAGCCGCTGTTGAATAACTTAAAGAACTTGGCAATGGGGCCGCGGCCGGGCGTGGGTTTTTTGAGCAGCAACGCGCATAAGGCGGGACTGAGCGTGAGGGCGTTGATCACCGAAAAGACCACCGCCACTGCGATGGTGAGTGCGAACTGGCTGTAGAGTTGCCCGGTCACCCCGCCCATGAAGGCGACCGGCACGAACACGGCGCAAAGCACC
Organism: uncultured Verrucomicrobia subdivision 3 bacterium; assembly: GCA_903865745.1. GTDB lineage: Bacteria > Verrucomicrobiota > Verrucomicrobiia > Limisphaerales > UBA11358 > UBA11358. The sequence goes on from CAIPKV010000066.1 coordinate 6,604, forward strand.
AAGCCGATGGCCACCACGGGACCGGATACTTCCTTCATGGCCTGCCGCGTGGCCGCCACGGGATCCAGGCCGTGTTCCAAGTGATGTTGCACGGCTTCGACCACGACAATCGCATCGTCTACCACGATACCAATGGCCAGCACGAGACCGAACATGGTCAGGACGTTGATGCTAAAGCCGAGGGCCGGAAACAGGATGAACGCGCCCAGCAGCGAAACCGGCACGGTGCACATGGGGATGATGGTGGCGCGGAAACTTTGGAGGAAGATATATACCACCAGCAACACGAGGATAATGGCCTCGAACAGCGTGTGCACGATCTCATCCATCGACGCCTTGATGGGTAAGGTGGAATCAAGGGCGATTTCGTAATGCATGTCCGGCGGGAATTGCTGGCTCACCTCCGCGAGGATTTTCTTAACACTGGCGGCGGTATCCAGCGCATTCGCCCCGGGCGCGAGATAGACCCCGATGGCGCCGGCGGCGGACTTATTCAGGCGCGCCTTCATATCATAGGTTTGCGCGCCAAGCTCGACGCGGGCCACGTCTTTAAGCTTCACCTGCGAGCCGTCGGGATTTGAGCGGATGATGATCTCTTCAAAATCCTTGGGGTCTCTTAATAACCCGCCCGCGCGGACGTTAAACTGCATCTCCTGACCCGGCAGCGCCGGTTCGGCCCCGACGCGACCGGCGGGGGATTGGGCGTTTTGCTCGCGGATGGCGCTTTGAATGTCTGAGGGCGTAATGCCGAGCGACGCCAATTTATCGGGCCGCAACCAGATGCGCATGCTGTAATCCTGCGCGGTGAAGTTTTTGACATCGCCCACCCCGCGCACGCGCTTGATGGCGTCCACGAGATTCAGGTCGCAGTAATTACCCAGGAAGACGGCGTCATAAGTGCCCTTGGGCGAGGATAGGGCGATGACCATCAGGATATCCGGGCTGGAGCGGTTGACGACGACGCCCTCCTTTTTGACGGCTTCCGGCAGTTGCGCTTCCGCCTGGCCCACGCGGTTCTGCGTGTTGACCTGCATAATGTCCACATCCGAGCCGACATCGAAGTAAGCATTCAGTGTGAGCTTGCCATCGTTCGCGCTGTAAGACTGCAGGTATAGCAGCTTATCCACACCGTTCACTTTAGATTCAATGGGCGTGGCGACGGATTCCATCACCGCCTCGGCGGCGGCTCCGCGATAAGTCGTGGAGACTTGCACCAGTGTGGGACTTACCGGCGGGTATTCGGAAATGGGCAGGCGCTGCAGGGAAATGAAGCCGACGATCACCGTGAGGATGGCGATAACCATCGCGACGATGGGGCGGCGGATAAAAAAGTCGGCCATAACCAATAGCGCTTAGTTATTCGCCGGCGTGGCTGCGGCCGCCTGCGCGGCTTGCACCGCCTGTAACATTTCGCGGGCAGTCATGGGTTTGACTAATAGGCCATCGCGCACTTTCTGCAACCCTTCGACCACCAGACGTTCGCCGGGCTGCAGTCCTTCGAGGATTAGCAGTTGTTCACCCACTTGCCGGCCGACTTTCACCGGGCGACGATTGGCTTTATTCTCCGCATCGATGACCCAGACGAAGTAATTACCCTGCAACTCGGCCACGGCGCGTTCCGGCACCAGAATACTATTGGGCCGCGTACCCAAATCCACGCTGATGCGCGCGAACATACCCGGGCGGAGCAGGCGCTGCGGATTGGCAAATTCGGCGCGCACCCGCAGCGTGCCGGTTTTGGGATCCACGGTGCGGTCCACGAAGACAAACTTACCCGTCTCCGGATGGGTCGAACCGTCCCCCACCATCAGCGTGATGGGGAGGTCTTGAAAGCTTTTGCCCGTGCGCTGGATTTCCGCCGAGGCCCGCAGGTAATCCACTTCGCTAACATTGCAATAGAACCAAATCGGGTCCAGCTCGGATATGGTCGCGAGCAGCGTCGGTTCGCCTTTGCCAACAAAGTCGCCGCCCGCCACCGCCGAAGCGCCAATCAAACCATTGATCGGCGAGCGGATATCGCAATAGTTCACGTCCAGCGTGGCGGATTGCACCTGCGCCTCGGCGGATAGCACACCGGCCTTGCCGACATCCACGGAGGCGATGGCGTTATCGAGGTCCTGCTGCGGCACGGCGTGTTTCTCCGCGAGCGGGGTCAGGCGCGCCACGTCCTTCTGATATTTGTTCAAGGCAGCGTTGGCTTCGGCCAGCGCGCCATTCGCAGCGGCGAGCCGTTCCTGGTAGGGCTTGTCATCGAGCTTGAATAGCGGGTCGCCGGCCTTTACTTCGGTGCCATCGGTGAAAATGATTTTATCCACAAAGCCCTCGGTGCGCGCCCGAATCTGGACGGTATTGGGCGAATCTAACTGGCCGATGAATTCGGCGGTGGCCGGCGCATTTGTGGGGACAACCGGGGCCACAATCACGATGGGCGGGGGCAGGGTAACGGCGGCGGGCTTGTTGCAGGCGGTCGTGGCCAGCATCAGCCCCAGCGTCAACATTGCGAGCAAAGCGGTGGTCACGCGCCAGCAGCGCTGAAGCGGCCGGGGTAAGGGCTGCCGCGATATTTTAGGGCTGGGGTGGGATTCCATATGCATTCAAAACCTTTATCCGCCCTAGCATGAAGAACGGGCTGACGGTTGTCAAATAACCCCTTTAATGGCGGACTGGTGGTGCGATAACGAAGCTGTGTCAGCCATACTTCATCGAACCTGAGGAAGATATGAAACGCCACGGGTAATGTGACAATTATCAGGTACCAAGGCCCAGCCCCAAGCAAAACGCCGGAATGGATGGCTCCATTCCGGCGCGCAGAATCATCTGGTCACACGATCATCAGGCTGATGGGGTTGGTGTACAAACCGTGTTGGGTCGCACCAATGCCGCACATCCGGAAGGACACGATCTTGCCCAAGGGCAGACCGGGTATTGTATTGTGATTGCAGTTCTTGAAGGACAGCGAATCCAGCCAGCCGGCTTCGATGGTTGGGTCGCCCAGATTGATCTGGCCCTTGTAACCACCCGCGCCGTGCAAGGCCGCGCAGCCGAGGATGACCGTGCCGCTCAACGGCCCGCGCACGCAGGTAAAACTATCCGGCGCAGGCAGGAGGTCGGGGGTGGTATGGACATGGATGTCATTGCGGAGACCGTACATGGTGGTCTGGAGCGTGGCGATATTGCCGTCCGCGACGATTTCGAGATGGGGCACATTCTTTTGGAAGCTGGTGGTGAGGACGGCGCGCGCGGCGTCGCGGGGAATGA
>CAIPKV010000067.1 GCA_903865745.1 uncultured Verrucomicrobia subdivision 3 bacterium
TAAAACCCAGCCACCTCGACCGAGTTAGTGCCCCGCACAAAGCGAGTAGCAAGGTCAACTTCCAAAAAAGGATTACCATTGGTCGGCCCATTGAAGGCCACATCAAATATCCCCCATTGCTCAACCACCGGCGCATCGGCGTTTAGATGAAACTGTGGCGGAATTTGACGGCATTGTGAAAAACGCCTTGGACACAGGCGGAAAAATTCTCGTGCCGACCTTTGCGGTTGGTCGCGCGCAATTGCTGATGTTGCTTTTAAGTAGGATGTTTCGTAGCAACATGGTGCGGCCGTTTCCAATTTTTCTCGACAGTCCGATGGCCATTTCCGCTACGGAAATTTACCGGCATCACCACGAATTATTCGATTTAAGTATTAAAAAGGTGTATTAAGTTAACCAAACTGACATCTAATATTTCAATAGTTATGAAAAATGCCGGACGAATTTAATCGCCCGGCCTTCTGCATTTAAAATGCAATGCAAATGCTGTTACGGCTTCCAAATCATATCCGCCACAGTCTTACCGGCGGGGATGAACGGGATGACGTGCGTGCTATAGGGCACCACTACGTCCAGCACATAAGGCTCGTCAGCATCCAGCATCCGCTGCATCGCTGCACGCAAATCCTTTTTATACATCACGCGCTCGCATTTCACACCAAAAGAATTGCAGACGCGAACATAGTCCGGATAGATGTCGGGACGATGGTCAGGGTCACCGAGGTATGTATGGCCGCGGTTGCCACCATAGAAGTTGTCTTCCCATTGTACAACCATGCCGAGGTGCTGGTTGTTTAGGATGATGGCCTTGGCGGCAATCTTCTCAATGTGCGCAGTGGCCAGCTCCTGAATGTTCATAAGGAAGGAGCCGTCACCATCAATATCCACAACTTGCTTGTCGGGATGCGCCACTTTCACCCCTAGTGCGGCGGGATAGCCGTAACCCATGGATCCGAGGCCGCCGCTGGTCACGAACTGACGGGGGAATTTGTATTTATACCATTGGCCAGCCCACATCTGATGCTGGCCGACACCGGTGGTAATATAGGCCTCGCCTTTGGTCAGATTGTAAAGCTCTTCAATGACCATCTGTTGGAGAATAACTTCACTCTCCTTGCCCCCCATGTGGTCAATCATGTGGTCGCTATTGGCGATCTCCGGCGTGATGCGATAGGCAAAGGGCGCCTTTTTCTGCCATTCGGCAATCTGCGCGAGCCAGGCCGTATGCTTCTTCTGAATAGGGCGCTGGGTCACGAGCTTGTTCAGGCGCGTCAACGCATCCTTGATATCACCAACCACCGGCAGATTTGCTTTGCGATTCTTGTTGAGCTCAGAGGCGTCAATATCGATATGAACAATCGTGCCGTGCTTACAGAACTCTTCGAACTTACCCGTCACACGGTCGTCGAAGCGCACGCCGAACGCGAGCAGCAGGTCGGCCCCATCCTTGAGCTTGACCATCGGGTCGTTGAAGGACTTGCGATATTCGTATTCGCCGTTCACCGCCCAGTTCGCCGAGGCGGACCCGTGCATGCCCAGCCAGCGCAAAGAGAGCGGATGCGTCTCCGGGAAACCGCCGATGCCCATGAGCGTGGTGGTCACCGGAATGTTCGTGGCTTCGGCAAACTTCTTAAGTTCTGCCGCCGCACCACTTGTAATGATGCCGCCACCACAATAAAGTACCGGACGCTCAGCCTTCTCGATCAGGCCAATGATTTCGTTGAGCGCGATATCGTCGGCCTTCAAATCCGGCTGGGTATAGCCACGTAAACCTTTCTTGACCTGCTCGAGTGTAGGCCAGACCGGCTGGGTCTTTACCTGCTGAATGTTCTTCGGGAAATCAATAACGACCGGCCCCGGCCGGCCACTCTGCGCAATATAAAACGCCTCCTTCACGATGCGTGGAATATCGTTGATGTCCGTGATGAGATAACTGTGCTTAACGATTGGCAGCGTCACGCCGATGATATCAGTTTCCTGAAACGCACCACGGCCAATCATTGCCTGCGTCACCTGGCCGGTGATGGCGATCAGCGGACATGAATCCATGTAAGCGTCCGCTATGGCAGTGACGAGATTCGTTGCGCCCGGGCCGCTCGTGCCCATGCACACGCCAGCCTTGCCGGTAACGCGCGCATACCCTTCCGCCGCGAAACTGCCGCCCTGCTCGTGGCGCGGAAGAATGGTGCGAATCTTCGACTTCGTAAGCGACTGGTGGATTTCCATGCTCGCGCCGCCGGGATAAGCGAAGATGACCTCGACGCCCTCGCGTTCCAGCGCCTCGACAAAGATGTCGCGGCCGAACATAGCCGGGCCTACCTCGGCACGCGGTTTAGCGGAAGGTTTCGTTTTTGCTTTGGCGGATGCTGTTGCTTTGCTCATTTTTTTCTTTGGTTGTGGCGGCTGGCCGAAGATAACAAAAAACCCACGGCCATGACCAGCCGTGGGTTTTTGTTAAATTCTTACGTTCAACAAGCACCGACGGCGTCGCCAACTACGACGACTACCAGACTAACGGCTTGTGTAACGTTTTTCAACATTGGAGAGAGGGTAAAACGCCCGTGGCGTGGCGTCAAGCGCGCTTTTGTCAAGTTGTGCATCAGAATAGCGAGTCATCACCTCCCGAAACCAGCAAGTTACCCACAACTGGCATTTGACTATTTGCCGTTGTGCCCGAATAATCAGCGAAACCATGCGCGAGGAAGGCAAAAAGAAACTCCTCTACCTAGCGATCTTCGTTATCGCGGGCGCAGAATTCCTTTTGGACATCATCACCCCGCTGGGAATCTCGGATTGGGTCTGGTATTTCATCCCGCTACTTTTGTCCATTCACGTAGGCAGCCGCCTGTTACCTTACCTGCTGGCCGGACTATTCTCATCGTTAATCTTATTGGGATTTGAACTATCGCCGCCCGGCATCGACCGTGAGATTGCGCTGCTTGGCCGGATTGTTGGTATCACCGCACTCTGGTTGATGGCCATGTTGATTTCACGCCGCAAAGAAGTAGATGATAACCTCCGGTTCACAGAACGTGCGCTTAAAACCATCAGCCAGTGTAATCAGGAGCTGGTGCGCGCCACCACCGAGTCCGCGCTGTTGCACGACCTTTGCAAGGTGATTGTCGAAAAGGGCGGCTATCGTATGGCGTGGGTGGGCTTCGCGGAATACGATACCCACAAATCCGTACGGGCAGTCGCTTGCGCTGGCTTTGACGAAGGTTATCTCGAGAAATCTAATATCACTTGGTCCGATGCGGCTGAACGTGGGCGAGGTCCTGTCGGCACCGCCGTCCGCACCGGCCGGATCACCATCTGCCACGACTTCCAATCTGATCCGGCGGTCACACCGTGGCGCGAGGAAGCGACGCGACGCGGCTTCGCCTCACTGATTGCGCTGCCACTGCGCAATGCCGGGAAAGTTTTCGGGGTGTTGGCACTCTATGCCGCCGAAACCAACGCTTTCAATGCCACGGAGGTGGAACTGCTCACGGAATTGGCGGATGATCTGGCCTACGGCATCCAAACGCTACGTACCCGCGCCGAGCACCAGCAGGCGGAGGCGGCGCTGGAACGTGAGCGCAATATGTTGCGCACACTGATTGACAATATTCCAGACTCCGTCTACGTGCGGGATACGAATCTGCGTTGTTTGGTCGCCAACCAAACCCTCGCCCGGCGGCTGGGCGTTGCTTCGCCTGCCGATTTGATAGGCAAGGGCGACGCGGATTTCTTTAGCGCGGAACAGGCCGCGTTTTTTGCCGCCGCCGACCGCGAGGTTTTCGCTGGCCGCGCCTTGATCAACTTCGAGCAGACCACCGTTTTCCCCACCGGTGAACATCGTATTATCCTGGTTAACAAAGTACCGCTCCTCGATGCCCAGGGAGTTGTTATCGGACTGGTTGGCATCGGACGCGACATCACCGAGCGCAAGCTGGATGAGGATAAAATCCGTGAGCAGGCCGAAATGCTCGACCTCGCTCATGACGCCATCAACATCCGCGACCTAGACAACCGCATTCTTTACTGGAATCGCGGGGCCGAGCGCATCTATGGCTGGAGCCGCACCGAAGCCATTGGTCGGACGACGACAGAATTGCTCAAGCTCAATCCTATAAAAGTTGCCGATGCCCGCAGCCAGTTACTCGAAAGAGGGTTTTGGAATGGTGAACTTACCGCCCACGCCAAGGACGGCCGGGAGTTAATCATCGAATCCACCTGGACCCTCGTGCGCGACGAATCCGGCCAGCCTAAATCCATTTTCACCCACAGCGTGGACTTTACCGAAACCCGCAAGTTGGAACAACAGGCCGCGCGCAGCCAGCGCATCGAAAGTCTTGGCACCCTGGCCAGCGGCGTGGCGCATGACCTGAACAACATCCTCACGCCCATCATGGTTTCCATCAGCCTGCTCAAGGAGCAAACCAAGGACCCGATGTTGCTGCGCCTGCTCGGCAGTCTGGACGCCAGCACCCAGCGCGGCGCGCAGCTCGTGAAGCAAATCCTCACCTTCGGTCGCGGCGTCATGGGCGAACGTATTCCACTGGATCTGCGGCAAATCGTCCGCGAAATCCGGCAGCTCATTCAGGAGACGTTTCCCGTAGCCATCCAACTGGAGATTAATACGCCGGAACATCTCTGGCTCGTCAGCGGCGACCACACGCAGCTCCACCAGGTTTTGCTCAACCTCGCCATCAACGCCCGCGACGCCATGCCCGGCGGCGGCCAGCTCACCATTGCTTTTCAGAACCATGCCGTCGAGCCGATGTATGCCGGCCTCAATCCCGACGCCCGCCCCGGCCCGCACATCCTCATCCAAGTCACCGACACCGGCACGGGCATCCCCCCAGAAATCATCGGCCGAATCTTCGACCCCTTTTTCTCCACCAAGCCGCCCGGTCAGGGCACCGGCCTCGGGCTCGCGACCACCTTCGGCATCGTCAAGAGCCATGGCGGTTTCATTAATGTCTATAGCGAACCCGGCAAAGGCAGCACCTTCAAAATCTATCTACCCGCCCAGATCAGCACCGGCCAAACCGAGTACCGCTCCGTCAGCCAAGGCGACCTGCCGCGCGGCCATAATGAACTCGTCCTGCTCGTGGATGACGAAGAGGCCATCTGCAGCACCGTCAAAAAAATTCTCGAACGCCACGGTTACCGTGTCATCACCGCCGCCCACGGCGCGGAAGCCATTTCCTTATACGCCGCTCAAGGTTCCGAAATCGCCGTCGTCATCACCGACATGCACATGCCCATCATGGACGGGCCCGCCACCATCGTCGCCCTTCTGTCCATGAATCCGCGCGTCAGAATCATCGGCTCCAGTGGTCTCGCTGCCAATGGCGGCGTCGCCAAGGCCGCCAGCTCCGGTGTCCGGCATTTCGTTCCCAAGCCCTACACCGCCGAGAAAATGCTGCGCACCCTCCGCGAAGTTCTCGACCACAGTTCCGAACCACAGATTTAGCGCGGACAACGGATCAATTCCCAACGAAATAAAATCGCCGCCCCGGTTCGAACCCGGGCGGCGATTTGCTTTTAATCTATTAACGCCTGATTAGTTCAATTGCGGCGGGCGCGGCGCGTAAACTTTCAACGTCAAGCCGTCGGCATCGGCGGTACCGCCGAAGACCGAGAGATAAAAGTATTTGGATACGGCGTCAAAATCGGGCAGCAGCGAGAAGTCCGCCCAATCGCGGAACGCCGGCGGAAACATCTTCGTCGCCGCATTGTCCGTGGCCGACAACTTCATGAATTTGAACGCCGCGCGCATCGTTTCGCGCTGGTTCTCATAGCTGAACAGTCCGCCGTGGGTGCCGCCCACATGGCCCGCAGCGTCGGCAATGCCGGGCGTTTCGTTCAACGGCTTCAGCTTGCCGTCCGCGCTGCGAAGATATTCCTCGAGGATGGTGGTGGTCTTGCTGATGGCCACATACCCCCCCGCAGACGCAAGATAAAGATAGCTCGGCGCGGCGGTGCTGCCGTCGGGGTGAACTTGCCCGCGCTGGGCGATACTATAAATCTTGTGGCCGACAAAGTCGCGCGGCGCGGGCGCGGTATCTTGCGGCGCCGCGAGCGACGCCAGATTCTTAACCGCATTAATGACCTGCTCGGGATTCGATACCGCCACGAGATAGATTGCCGGCGGATTACCAAAGTCCGTCAACGAATCGCCTACCGGCGCCTTGCCGTAGACCACGATATCATCGCCAAGGTTGCCGAAGAGGTTCGCGCGCAGATCGAAGCCCGGGTCTTTCACTTGCGCCAGCGTATTGGCCATATCAATCACCGAGTTCAGGCCCGCGAGTCCTTGCGGCGAAATCACCGCCACCATCTTTTGCAGTTCCGCCCAGGTCTGTTTGCCGTCGAGACGAACGCGCGTAAACTTCGTAGCGTCCGCCGGCACAAACGCCGGGATACCCGCGTCTTTCGCCGGCAACGCCAAGATCTTGAGCAGACCGGTGCGCGTCGCTTCCGGGGCCGTGAGATGCAGCGCAATCGTCGAGCCTTCCGGTTTCTCGCGCACGGCGAAGCTGGCCGATTTCAATCCACCCAGCCCCGTCGCACCCAGAATTTTTGCACCGGCAAACTGCGGCATGGCCGACGGCGTCGCGTCATCACCACTGGGCGAACTGGAAGCCGTGATCAGGTCAAAGGTTTTCGTGGCGTTGAACCAACCATAATATACTGGCGCATCGCGGAACTGCGACAGCTTGTCGCCCGCGAACGTCGCATCATCCGCCACCGCCGGCAGACTGCTGCCCGTGAGATGGGCCGCCAGCACTTCGGCCGCCTTGACCGAACTCGCCGCCACGAGCAGCGACTGATATTGCGTGAAATAAACCTCCACCGTCGGGTCCGGCTTCGCGTCCTTGCCGATCTCCGAGACCGGCGCCTTCTTCGGCAGGATACCGGCAAAGTCATTACTGTTCAGCGGCACCACCGTGAAGCTCAGGCCATGCAACGTTTCCGTGCGCAGCTTGCGCCCCGCGTCCTTCCACTTCTTCGTCAGCGCAGTGAGATTGGTTTTCAACAAATCGCTCTGAGCCTTCGCGTCGAGCAGCAGAATCAATCCCGGCGCGACGGCGTCATGTCCGTTCGAACCATTCACCGTGATGGCGAGCGTGAACTGCCCCTGCGGCAGCGCGAGGAAATCTGCCACCTTGAGACCCAGATCCTTCTCAATGGGCGCGACAAACTTCTCATTGAACTTAGTCATGAGCTTGTCGTGAAACGGCTGCATTGCCGGATCATTCCAGCACATGATTTGCGGCGAGGTTTTGCACGCCGCGCGGAAGGCGTTGGCATCCGGCACCGTGAAAAACGCCAGCGTGTCCGCCGGCAACAGGCTCTCGGCCGGGGCGATGGCGGCGCGCGCCGTTGAGGCGGGCGCCAGTAACAGGCTGGTGGCGATGGCGGCGCAGGCCACTGTGAACCGGCGGATGGTAATAATCATAATTTTAATCTTTAAAGCTTTAATGGCAACGGACCCACAGCATGACGCAACCGCCGCCGTTGCCAATCCAAAAAACAAACTGGACGCCCCCGCACGCTAAGGATAGGGTATGGACATGAAACTAGCGGCGCGCGGGTACAACCGGGTTGCCACGGTTCTTAAAATACCATGAACAGCACCAACACCTTCATCTTCTATCCGCATATTGCCAACTGGATCGCGTGCATCACCTTCTTCGCGGCCTTTCTGCTGACCCTGTCGCCCACCGAGAAAAGGGCGAGGGTCGCGGCGGTATTGTTCAGTTTCGGTCTGCTGGCGCGGCTCATCAATCTCGCAGTCCTCAATTTCAGCGTCGTCACTTCCGGCAGCGATGGTCAGCCGACCAATGTGCATCCCACGATGTCGCTGATCTCCTCCTTCTGGATCATGATCTATGCGATTGCCGCCATCTGGCTGTTGTTACCGTACCTGCCGCAGACGCGCGCCCTCTTTCTGGGCAAGGTGTTGCATCTCGTGATCCTGCCGCCGCTGGTGCTCTGGCTGTCAGTCGGCCTGGTGAATCACACCATCACCGTGCTCCCCTACGATCTGACCTGGCTGGTTTACACGCTGCTGTGGTTCCGGATTCGGGAAGCCTACGCGCCCAAAGCGTAAATCCCTGACCTCGCCAAATCCCCTTCCTGCCTGCCTGCTTTCCTGATTGGAAACCTGCTGGCGGGGTCTTGAAAAACCTTCGGGACGGCTGCGCGCGGCAGTCACACTGTCCACTTTTGAGCATTTCCCATCGCAGAAGGGTTAAACCGGCTTGATTTTAGGGTTTTTAGCGGTTTCACAGCCATTTCCACCGATGCGGTTGCGATTTCCCCCCATGCGGATGTCATTTCCCCCGTTGCGGAAATCATTTCCCCCGTTGCGGAAATCATTTCTACCGATGCGGAAATGATTTCTGCCGATGCGGAAACCGCTTCCACCGATGCGATTGTCATTTTTCGCGATGCGGTTGACGTTTCTACCGATGCGGAAATGGTTTTTGCCACTGCGGTTGCAGCATTTCCATCGCGCAATATGGCAATGTCATCGGTATTTATGGCGGGTTTAATGACCAATGACGGAATTCAACGCGAAGTCGCCAAGAAGCCAAGACGCAAAGGAAGTTCCGTGGTTGAGTCCACTCTGCGCCTTAATGCCTTTGCGCCTTGGCGTTAAACGTCTTCCCACGGGACCAAAGCAAAACGCCCGCAGTCGCCTGCGGGCGTGGCATGGCTAAATGGATTTTACAGCGCCGCCGCGCGCCGCGCCCAGGCGTCAGCGGCCAAAATCTGTTCCAACGTCGGATGCTCCACGACTTCATGCGCGTCCATCGTGCGGCGAACGGTCTCGGTGATTTGCGGGAAGTTGATTTGGCGGTTCACAAAGGCGGCCACGGCCACCTCATTCGCCGCATTGAAAACCGCCGGCAACGTTCCGCACGTCTCCCCTGCCCTGCGCGCCAGCAGAATGGACGGGAAGCGTTCGGTATCGGGCTCTTCAAAGGTGAGCGTGCCGAGCTTGGGAAAACTCGTCTGCACACGGTCGCTCGCCGCGCGCCCGGGATAGGTGAGCGCGTACTGTATGGGCAAACACATGTCCGGCGTGGAAAGTTGTGCGATGATGGAGCCGTCCACAAACTCCACCATCGAATGCACAATGCTCTGCGGATGCACGACGACGCCGACGCGCGCCATCTCAATATCAAACAGCCAGCGCGCTTCGATCATTTCGAGGCCCTTGTTGAACAACGTCGCGGAATCAAGCGTGACCTTCTGGCCCATGACCCACGACGGATGTTTGAGCGCGCGTTCGACGGTGATTTCAGCGAATTTTTCCTTGGGCCAAAGTGCTTTATCGCGGAATGGTCCACCGCTCGCGGTGAGGATGAGTTTGCGCACGGATTCCGTCGGCTTCCCATCGAGACATTGAAAGATGGCGGAGTGTTCGCTATCGACGGCGAGCACTTTGACGCCGTGCTTGCGCGCCTCGGTCATGACGATTTCGCCGGCCATGACGAGAATTTCCTTGGACGCGACGGCAATATCCTTGCCCGCACGAATGGCCGCGAGCGCCGGTTGCAGCCCGGCGGTGCCAACGATGGCAATCAGCACGATGTCAGCGGCGGGCAGTGTGGCGAGCTTGAGCAAACCGTCGTTGCCGCCGTAAACCTGCGTGGACGCGCCGAGGGTGTTCTGGAGTTCCTTGGCCTTCGCCGGGTCGTTGATGGAGATGACGGCGGGGTGATGTTTGCGCGTTTGTTCGAGCAATAGATCGGCGTTGCCGCCCGCCGCCAGCCCGATGAGGCGAATCTGGTCCGGCAAATCTTCCGCGACCTTAACGGTGCTGGTGCCGATGGAACCGGTGGAACCAAGGAGAACGACGTTCTTCATTTTTGATTTACGATATACGATTTACGATATACGATTTACGCGCTGCGAGACGAGCGTGCAGTTTTTGATGAGGCGACGATGATGGCCAGCAGCTCATCCGCTTCCTGCATCAATTTTTTAAGTCGAATTGGTTTGAACAAACCGTTCTCCACCAGTAATTCCATCCAGAACAAAGATTCGTCACATTCTTCCTCGACGATGCGGAGCTTGTTGATGAAGTCAGCATTGGATTTGGCCCGACAGACCGCACGATAGTTGGCACCCACCGAAGTTCCGCTGCGAAGGAGTTGTTTGCCCAGCGTCTGCGCCACCCAATTGCCCGGGAGTGCCGAACACAGCGTCACGATGCGATTAGCAAAAGCCTTCGTGCGGAGTTTCATTTCATCGCGAGTCATAGGTAAGGGCTGGAAAATGGTTGAGGCGCGTAAATCGTATATCGTAAATCGTAAATTTCAGGGATGGGTCAGGATGTGCCGCAGATACAAATACATGATGGGCGCATTGAACAACAAGCTGTCCAACAAATCGAGAATGCCGCCAATGCCGGGGAAGAGCGCGCCGGAATCTTTTACGCCAGCTTCACGTTTGAACAGCGATTCGATGAGATCGCCAATGACGGCGGTGATGCTCAAGATGACGCCGAGAATAGTGGCGTGCAGATAATTCATGCCCACCATCTTGGCCTCAAAGAAATGTACGAACGCGAGACTCGCGCCCGTGGAGACGAGAATTGCGCCCGCAAAGCCTTCCCACGTCTTGCCGGGGCTGATGCGCGGAATCAGCTTGTGCCGCCCAATCAACGAGCCGACCGCATAAGCACCCATGTCGCTGAACTTGGTGATGAGAATGAAGTAGAGCAGGAAAAACTTGCCGGCATCGGCCGGACTGCCGGGCGCAAACGGAAAGAAATTGATCTTCTGGATGAAGTTCAGCAACCACGGCACATACATCAGACCGAACAGGGTCGTGGCCATGGCGGTCAGTCCGACGGCGGCGTTGGCTTTGGTAATGAGTTGCCGGATGCAGAGGCCGAGGACGAATAGAATCAGGAAGCCGGTTTCGAAATCATTCACGCGCGCCGGCGAACCAGTCGTGCCGAGATGGCCGGTGACGTTCAGGAACGTTCCCACCAGCAATAGCACGCCGCCGATGAAGCCGGAATACTTGAAGCAAACCAGCCCGCGCTTCTCCACTAGACCGTAAAACTCCACCAGTCCCGCCAGCGCCAGGAAAGCGACCAGCAACAGAAATGCACCCTCGGAGACCAACTGGTTGCCGGAAAACATCGCCACGAGAATCACGGTCCACAGCAGCAGCGTGGACAGCAGCCGGCGCAGAAAGACCTGGGCCTTGGATACGGGGGCGCTGGTGGGTGCGGACATGAGCGCGGAAATTAACAGGGGTGAAACGAAAAGCCAACGCGATTTCATTTTGAACAGGGCGACGATCCTTGGGCAAAAGAAAAGAGGCCGGACACTACTCCGGCCTCTTGAGAACTGATGCTCCTAAAACACTGTGACGTTTGCACGTCCAACAACGATTTAAGAATAACACACGGCGGCGGTTTGGCTTGTCACCAGTTGTGGGTACAGTGCGGAAAACGCGCTGGGTCAGCGCTGGAGGAACTTTGCCACGGCTTCCGTGCGCGTGCGGACTTGAAGCTTCTCGTAGATGCGACGGATATAGGTGTGGACCGTCTCGTAGCCGATGTTGAGCTTCTCGGCAATCTCCTTGTAAATCAATCCCTGAGCAAGCAAGTCGAGCACCTGCTGTTCGCGCTCGGACAATACGGAAATGTCATCGCCGGTCGTCGGCGCGGGCGTAACGGGCTTTTGAAACGACTGCACCACGAGTCGCGCGATATGGGTGGTCATCGGCGAACCGCCGCGCTGCATCTCGCGGATAGCCGCGACCAACTCCTTGGTCGGGGTGCGCTTGAGCATGTAACCATTCGCACCGGCGGCGAGCGCGTTGAAAATGTTTTCCGTATCTTCGTAAACCGTCAGCATCATCACCTGCGTCGCGGGCAGGAGCGCCTTCAGCTTGCGCACACATTCCACGCCATTGATGCCGGGAAGATTGATGTCCATGAGCACGACGTCCGGTTTGACCTTCGGCAGATCAGCGAGGGCGTCCTCGGCATTGGCGTAATCGGTGGCGAAGCGGAAGCCGTCCGTGCGGCCAATCACCTTGGCGAGCGTGCCGCGCAACTGGTCGTTATCCTCAACGATGGAAATGGAAATAGGCATTACTAAAGAAGGAAGAATGCTGAATGCTGAATGCTGAAACAAGCCCTGAACGCATCCGGACAAAATGTTTCATCCTTCATGATTCTTAACTCATCATTCCGGGCTGAGTGGCACGGTAAGAGTCACGACCGTTCCGCCGCCGGCACCGGGTTTGATTTCAAATTCACCATGAACATCGGCCAGTCGCTTCCGCATGTTTTTCATACCATTCCGCAATTGCTTGGTTGAAAGATCGCCAAGGCCACGCCCATTGTCAGAGACGGTCAGAATAAATTGAGCCGGCGCCAACTCCAACTTCACGTGCGCCTCGGTCGCCTGCGCGTGCTTGACGACATTGTTCACGGCCTCCTTAAACGCGAGGAAAACATTGTGGCGCACTTCCGGCAGAATCGGGGTCGGCGGCAGTTGCGTGGGCAGCTCGGCGCGATAGCGGATGCCCGCGAGCGCAAAGTAATCCTGCGCGTACTTACAGGCATAGTTCACCAGACTTTCGAGCGTGTCATTGGAAGAATTCAGCGCCCAGACAATCTCATCGAGCGAGCGCGTGGTATCCCGCGCCGTGAGCGAAATCTGCTGCGCATGCACCTCGACCTCTTCCGGCAAATGCTTGTCCGCCTCCGCGAGCTCGCCGAGCAACGCGACCTGCGTGAGGTTCGCACCGAGCTGGTCATGCAAGTCGCGCGCAATGCGAGAGCGCTCTTTTTCGAGCAACTCCTTTTGCCGGTGCGCGCGCAACTGGCGCTTCAGCTTGGCCGTGGAGATCAAATAAATGGTACCGACCAAGGCTCCCAACACCACCAGCGTGGCCAGAATCAAAAATGACGGACGACGCCAGAACGGCGGTTCCACGGTCACGACCAGCGCCGCGCCGGTGTTGTTCCAAACGCCATCTTCATTACACGCAACGACGCGGAACAAGAACTTCCCGGGTGGCAGTTTTTGAAAGTGCGCTTCGCGTTCGACGCCAATGTCCGTCCAATTCTTATCATGTCCTTCGAGCCGGTATTTGAAGCGCGCACCAGCGGCGGTGTTCTTCGGCGCGGAGAAGTTCAGGCTGGCGAACTGGATTTCCAACTGTTCGTTATCCGGCGTCAGCGTGATGGCATTGCTCCAAGCCGCATTCAACGAGTTGGTTTTCTGCTCCACCCCGTCCACCAGCACGGACTCAATTGCAACCGGCGGCGGATTGGTATCCGGGCGCAGGTCCTCCTGATTCAAACCGACAACTCCGGTAATCGTCGGGAAAAACATCCTACCATCAGTCGCGCGCACTGCGGCCGGCTGTGCACCGGCGGAACATTCGCGCGTCAGAAACGTGCGACACGCCACCGTCTTGGCCGTGCCGGCGGCAAAGTCGGCGAACGACTTCTTGGCCACCCGCATCAGGCCTTCATAAGAGCCGAGCCACAGATTGCCCGCATCGTCATCCACAAAATAACCAATACTGTCGCTCGCCAGTCCGCCATTGATGGTAGAACACACTTTCCAACTGCCATTCTGGAACCGCGCCAGACCGTGGCCAGACGTGCCGACCCACAGCCCGCCATCCGCATCAGCAAGGAGACAGGAGATGTCATTCACCGGCGCGGGCATGGGGGTAATTTTACCAGCGTTCAACTGAAACAAACCATCGCGCTCAGTGCCAATCCAGAGATTCCCCTGCGCGTCATCGGCCAGGGCGCGAACGGAGCTAGCCGGAAGTCCATCGTTGGCAGTGAGGAAGTTCCAGTTCGTACCGTCAAACTTGCCAAGACCATTTTCGCCACCCGCCCAGAGGGTCCCGGCGCGATCCTCGTAGAGGACAAAGATTTCACGGCCGACCTTCTGCGCCGTGAACACCGGCTGAAAATAGCCAGCCGCAAACTTGAACAGACCTTCACCGCGCGTCCCAGCCCAGACCTGTTGGCGATGATCCACCAGCACCGTCCAAGCGTTGGAACTGGTGCCGATGCCGTAGCTTGTCGTGGCATTGGTCAGCCAATAGGACATACCGTGGCTGTTGAAAGCCACCCACAAACCGCCCGCCGCATCCGCAGCGATGGATTGCGCGACGGCATCCGGAAGTCCGGCGGGTGAGGAAAATACTTTGCGACGGATGCGATCCAGCCCACCGCCGTCAGTGCCCGCCCAGAGATTGCCTTCGCGGTCGAGCGAAAGGGACAGCACGAAGTCATGCGAAAGACCGTCGGCCTTGGTGATATGAAAACAGCCGCCGTCGGGCTGAAACCAGAACAGCCCCGCGCCCTGCGTACCGACGACCAGATTGCCAGCGGCGTCTTCCACCGCCGCCGAGACATGGGTATTGCCCCACGGCGCATCGCCAAAATCTTTCTCCAACCGTTCACCGCGCCATTTCTCCACCCGCCCGTTCTGAAGATGCCAGCTCACGTCGTTTTTCCCCGGAATGAACACATGGGCGGCGCGGTAAAACAATTGGGAGGGAAACACCGTCGGCTCCAGATTCATCTTGCCGTCCTGCCACAGGAAGAACTTTCCACTCTGGGCGCTGAACCAGACATTGCTACCGCCATCCTCATAGGCGCAGGCGATGGCCCCCGCCGCCCCGGTGCCGGGGAAATTCTGAACCACGCCATTCCTCACGGCGCAAAGACCGGCGGTATCGGTGCCAACCCACATAACACGCTGGCTGTCCTCGAAGAGAAAAACGATGCGGTTGCCCGGCAACCCCGGCGTATTATTGACATTGAAGCGGGTGAAGGATTTGCCATCGAACCGCACCAACCCGTTGAGCGTACCAAGCCAGAGATAACCATCGTGGGTTTGCGTCAGCGCGATGACCGAGCTTTGCGGCAGGCCATCTTCGGTGTCCCAGACGTCTACGATGAACGGCGAACCAGCCAGGCTGCGCTGTCCAAGCAACAGGGCCGCCGCCAGGCAAAGGAGATGGATTCGCCGCTTCAATCTTTGCCCGAAGGATACGCACTTGCCGCCGGATAAAAAGATTATTCAAAAACCGCTTGCAGGCTTTCATGTATGGATTAGCTTTGAATCACCCTTGAGAACGGGTGCTCCGTTTTTCCTGTTGAAAGACGAGCTTCGGCGAATCCGGAAATTGTTATCGTGTGCCGGGTTCGCCGATTTTCTATTTCCACCCGGCCACCGGCTTTCAGCCCCCGCCAAATCCTGCTCGACGCCCTAGGTCTTCGCGGCTAATTTCACGCCATGTCAAAGGATTCACCGGTGCCGCAGAACAAGATTAATCTCCGCCGCCCGGATATCATGGAGGCCGTGCAGGCCCAGGTACTATCGCATTACCGCAGCGAAATCGTCGAGAGCATCCGCGCCAATGGCGGCATCCTCTCCGCCGATGGCCTGACGGTGAAGCTCGCGAAGGAGTTCGGCTTCTGCTACGGCGTCGAGCGCGCCATCGATCTCGCCTACGCCGCCAAGAAGTATTTCACCGATGTCTCGCCGCAGACGCCCATCTATCTGCTCGGCGAAATCATCCATAACCCGGAGGTCAACGACCAGATCCGCAACATGGGCATTCAGATCATTTCGCCCAAGCCGACCGACGAGGAACTGTCGCAACTCCAGTCCGGCGATGCCGTCATCATTCCCGCTTTCGGCACCGAGGTCAGCACGCGCAAGAAACTTGAAGCCAAAGGCTGCGCGCTCGTGGACACCACCTGCGGCGACGTGATGAGCGTCTGGAAACGCGTCCGCCAATACTCGAAGGAACACGTCACCAGCATCATCCACGGCAAAGCCAAGCACGAAGAGACCAAGGCCACCACCTCGCAGGCGCGCGCCTATGGCAGCGGCCATTATCTCGTGGTGTTCAACTTGGCCGAGACCGATTACGTCTGTAATTACATCCTGCAAGGTGGCGACAAGCACGAGTTCCTCGCGAAGTTTGAAGGCGCGTACTCCGCCGGCTTCGATCCCGATCTGCATTTGCAGGCGGTCGGCGTCGCGAACCAGACCACCATGCTGCGAGGTGAGACGGAAGAAGTGCAGCGCCGGTTCAAAGCCGTCATGGAGAAGAAATACGGCGTGGACAGCATCGGCAGCCACTTCCGCTTCTTCGATACCATTTGCGGCGCCACGCAGGACCGGCAGGATGCGCTGGAGAAAATGCTCCTCACGCCGCCCAACCTGCTCATCGTCATCGGCGGCTACAACTCCTCCAACACCTCGCATCTCGCGGAAATGGGCGAGGCCAAGCTGCCGACCTACTTCATCAAGAATGCCGCCATGATGCAGTCCACCACGGTCATCCGGCATTACGACCAGCATAAGAAGGAGGAAGTCGTGTCGCAAAACTGGCTGCCCTCCGGCACCCTCACCGTTGGCATTACCGCCGGCGCGAGCTGTCCGAACAATCTCATCGAAGACACCATCCGCCGCCTGTTCGAACTGCGCGGCATCTCCGTGGCCGAGCTGTTGAAGAAGTAATGCGACCGTTGGCCTGTGACGCGTGACCTGAAAGATTTATTCGCTGTCGGCATGGGCTTCGTGTCTTGCTGGTCACTCGCCACTCGTCACTTGTCACTCATCTGAATCATGCCGCGTACCCGTCAGGAACTTGAACGGTTCGAACGCCAGTTCCTCGCGCCTTACGCCCAGTTCAGCGGCGACTCACGCGGTCGCAAACACGACGAACCGCCCCCGGTCTGGCGCACGCAATATCAGCGCGACCGCGACCGCGTCATCCACTCGCGCGCCTTCCGCCGGCTCGAATACAAGACGCAGGTTTTCCTCAATGGCACCAGCGACCACCTGCGCACCCGGCTCACGCACACCA
Organism: uncultured Verrucomicrobia subdivision 3 bacterium; assembly: GCA_903865745.1. Classification (GTDB taxonomy): domain Bacteria; phylum Verrucomicrobiota; class Verrucomicrobiia; order Limisphaerales; family UBA11358; genus UBA11358. The sequence continues at coordinate 16,888 of CAIPKV010000067.1, forward strand.
TCGAAGTCGCCGCCGTCGCGCGCAACATCTCCAGTGCGCTTAAGTTAAACGCCGACCTCGCCGAAACCATTGCGCTCGCGCACGACCTCGGCCACTCGCCGTTTGGGCATAAGGGCGAAACCGTGCTGGCGCGCCTCATGAAGGGGCATGGCGGGTTTGAGCATAATCTCCACAGCCTCCGCATCGTCGAGGAACTGGAGGAAAAGTATCCCGGCTTCACTGGCCTCAACCTTTCCTGGGAAGTGCGCGAAGGCCTCGCCAAACATCAGACCGCCTACGACCAGCCCGACCGGCGCAAAGGGTTTACTGCGAAGAACTCCTCGCTCGAAGCCCAGATTGCCAACCTCTCCGACGAGATCGCCTATTACAGTCACGACCTCGACGACGGCCTGGATTCCGGCCTGCTAGCGGAAGCGCATCTGGCCAAGCACGTCCGCGTCTGGGCGCAGGCCGCGCGCGCGGTCAAGCAAGCCCACGGCAAGCTGCCCGACGAATGCCGCCGCTACTTCACCATCCGCACCATCATAGATTTGCAGATCCGCGATGTGGTGGAGACCAGCGAGCGCCTCATCCAATCGGCCAACGTCCAGTCCGCCGATGACGTGCGCCGTTTCCCCAAGGCGCTCATTCAATACAGTCCCGCCCGGCGCCAGCTCAACCGCGAGCTGCGCCAGTACCTCTACAAGAATCTGTATTACAATCGCGTCGTGCATCACCCTAACCTGCGCGCCGTAAAGATGCTCGAGCAACTGTTCAAGTATCTCCTCGCCCATCCGAAGGAGATCGGCGATAGCGCCAAGCGCCGCCTCAAGCAGATCGGCCTGCACCGCGCCGTGTGCGATTATCTGGCCGGCATGACCGACCGCTACGTCCTGCTTGAACACGAGCGGGTCTTCGGTAAAAGTTTAGACACCTAATATTACTCTATGCGTTGCCTCCACCTCAGTCTCTATCTCATGACATTCATGACGTCCCTGACCTTAACCGCCGTCGCCGATGGCCAGCCCGCCTCCCTCGCGGACTTTCAGCAAGCCGCCGCCAAGTTCAACTCCGTCGTCACCGTCCCCACGTTTGAGAAGACCACGAATGACGTCGCCGCCACCGTTGCCCAGACCATCGCCGAAGGCAATGCCGCGCTCGACACCATCGGCAAGCTCACCCCCGCGCAGGTCAATTTCACCAACACCTTCATCGCGCTCGATGATGTGAACTTCCACATCGGCCTCGCCTCCGAACGCCTTAGTCTCATCGAGCAGACCAGCACCAACGCCGCGGTGCGCGACGCCGCGACCGACGCCATCAAGTCGCTGTCCGAATGGGCCGTCGGCATTGACTATCGCGATGACGTGTATCAGGCGCTCAAAGCCTTTGCCGCCACGCAGCCCAAGCTGGTGGGCGAAGACCAGAAGCTCCTCGCCGATACCCTGCGCGATTATCGCCGCGCCGGCTTGGACCTGCCCAAAGCCCAGCGCGACGCCGTGGAGAAGTTGCGCAAGGAGTTGACCGACCTGGAAACCGACTTCGAGAACAACGTCACCAAGGCACATGCGGAATTGAAGTTCACCCGAGCCGAACTCGCCGGTGTCCCCGACGACTTCCTCGCGCAGCAGGGCATCAAGACCGGTCCCGACGAATACACGCTCAAGGCCAACATCACGTTCCATTACCTCATGGTCGAGGATAACGCCAAGCTCGAAGCCACGCGCCGCGCCATGATGACCGCCCAATGCAATCTCGCCCGCGCCGCCAACATTCCCCTGCTTCAGAAGATTCTCGTCCTGCGCGATGACCTCGCCCATCAGCTCGGTTATGCCAGCTACGCCGATTACGCCACCGAGACGCGCATGGTCAAGAATGCCAGGACCGCCATCGACTTCCTGCAGAACCTCAAGACCGGGTTGCAACCCAAGTACGACCTTGAACTCAAAGAGTTCCGCGACCTCAAGGTGGCCGAGACCGGCGATACCAATGCCGTCGTCAACGCCTGGGACTGGCGCTACTACGCCAACCAGCTCAAGAAGACCAAGTACAATGTGGATGCCGAGCAGTTGCGCGTCTATTTTCCCTATCAGAACGTGCTCGAAGGCATGTTCAAGATCTATCAGCGTATCTTCGGCCTGAAGTTCGAGCGCGTCGAAGCCCCGTACAAATGGATCGGCGACCTCCAGCTCTACACCGTCACCGATGCCCAGACCGGCGAGCCCATGGGCTTGTTCTATCTCGACATGTTCCCGCGCGAGGGCAAATACAATCACTTCGCCCAGTTCGGCATCATCGAAGGCAAACGCCTGCCCGATGGCAAATATCAGCGCCCCGTCTGCTGCCTCGTCTGCAACTTCCCGCCGCCCCAGCCCGACAAGCCCGCCCTGCTCTCGCACGACGAAGTCGAGACCGTCTTCCACGAGTTCGGCCATGCCATGCACACCATCCTGACCCGCGCCAAATACTCACGCTTCGCCGGCACCAGCGTCCCGCAGGACTTCGTCGAAGCCCCGTCGCAGATGTTGGAGAACTGGCCGTGGGACAAGACCGTCCTCGACAGCTTCGCTGCCGACTATCGCGACCCTAAGAAGAAGATTCCCGCCGACATCCTCGCGCAATTGAAGACCGCGCGGTTCGCCACCTACGCCACCTACTATCGCCGGCAACTCTCGTTCGGCCTGATGGATTTGACGTTGCACACCCAAATCCACGCCACCAATGCCGACGACCTCGTGCCCCTCGCCAACAAAGTCTTGAGCGACGTCTCCTTCCCCGTGCCGCCGGACTCAGCCTTCGTCGCGTACTTCGGCCACATCATCGGGTATGGCGCGGGCTATTACGGCTATGCGTGGGCGGATGCCATTGCGGCCGACATGGCCACCGTGTTTGAGCAATCCCCCGACGGCTACTTTGATAAGACTGCTGGTTTGCGGATGCGCAACCAGATCTATGCCGTGGGCGACTCGCGCGACATCAACGTCTCCATCGAGAAGTTCCTCGAACGTCCGCGCTCGCTAAAACCCTTCCTCAAGCGCATCGGCGTGGAATAATGCCAACGGATCAAGGCGCATGGAAAGGAGCCTGGCAACTTGAAACACCCAGCCATCGTAATACTCGCGCTGTGTCTGCTGATGAATGCGCGCGCGCTGGACAAGCCAGAGCCGGCGGCGCAAATCAGCAATGTCGAGCCGCGCCGGGACATCCATGGGGAAATCATCGACGCCCATGACGGCTGCCTGGAATTCTTTGCCGGGAGCTATTACCTCTACGGCACGCGCTACGGCCACACCGATGGGTTTGGTAAGTCCAATCGCTATGTCTGTTACAGCTCACCCGATCTGGTGACGTGGACGCCGCACGGAGAGATTCTGCCGGCTGCCCCGCCCCGCGTCTATTACCGGCCCTATGTGAAGTTCAACCAGCTTACCCATAAATACGTGCTTTGGGGCAATGCAGACAATCACTACCTGGTGGCGTCCGCCGACTCGCCGGCGGGTCCCTTCACGATTCAGAATCAGCTTGTGCCCGTGAAGCACGGGGATACCCAAGGCGACTTCGGCCTGTTTGTAGATGCGGACGGAACCGGTTACATCACCTATAGCTTTAGTCCGCCCCACATTGACTGGTCAGCCAAAACTGAACCCATCCAGCACCACCAGATTTGCGTGGAGAAACTGACGCCGGATTACCTCGGCTCAACCATGGAAACGACCGAACCCATCGCGGGCAATGTCGAATCTCCGGCCCTGTTCAAACGGAACGACGTCTATTATCTCTTGTTCGACAATACGTGCTGCTTCGGTGTCACTGGGTCGGGTGCCAGAGTTTATACCGCGTCCCAGCCGCTGGGACCGTTCACCTATCGTGGTAACATCAATATCCAGGCCGCCAGTGCGCGGGCTTTGCCGTCACCATTTACCGCCCCGGGGACCGGCCGGCCCGATTGCATCATCCCGGCACAGCAGACCGATGTGGCGACCCTGCCGACCGCTCATGGTCCCGTTTATATTTGGATGGGCGACCGCTGGGGTTCCCGTCCCGACGGGATTAAAGGGCACGACTTCCAGTATTGGAGCCGGCCCCTGGAGTTTGATGCCGATGGCATGATCAAGCAACTCGTGCGCGATGACACCATAACCATCCCGCTGCCGAGTCCCGCTATCAGCACCAACCGCCCCGCTCCATGAACAATCCCTTGCCTGAACCCACCTACGTCACTTCCCTGGATGAACTCTTCTGGGGCACCCTGCTAGTGACCATCACCCTCACCCTGCACGGATTCGGCATGCTGGCCGTGCTGCGGACGAACCTTTATGTGAAGCGCCGGCTCGGCCAGCGCACCCACATCGTCGCGAACCTGTTCCCCGTCATCCTGGCCAGTTGGATGATTCTGCTCGTGCATCTCATCGAAGTCGCCATCTGGGCCGGCTTCTTCGTCTGGAAACACGCCTTCGTGAACCGCAGCGTCTCGTACTACTTCACCCTGAACGAATACACCACCGTCGGCAGCAATTTTAACCTGCCGCTACACTGGCGGCTGCTTGAGGGCATGCTCGCCACGGCCGGCCTGCTGGCCTTTGCCTGGTCCACCGGCATGCTCATGACCCTCGCGCAGGAATTCCAGGACCGGCACCTTCAACTCTCCCAGGCACGCTCCCAGCCCCATTCCCAAGCACCGCGCTAGCAGGGGGAAGGATTACCGCGAAAGACGCTAAATACGCGAACACCGAAGGCGGCGTGAAACGCACCCAAAGTCATTCCCCGAGCTTTGCAGCCTATCAGTCTGTTATGTCAACCAATCAATCTCATCGTAAAAACCACACAATCACAAATAACAAAACTGGCACGACAACGAAAATGAATGAGCTGAAAGCATATTCCCAACCGCTGACAACCAACTGAATGAGTGAACCAATCAGAAGCGCAACCAAACAAAACGCAAAGTAGACAACTATATCATAAAATGTGGCTGCCCTCCCGTACGAACAAAAAGTCCGAAATATAAAGTAGAATGGAATGGCAAGAACCACATACGCCTTGAAAGGAAACAATGCCAAATTGAGCCACTGGTCTCTTGATGATGGGATAATCTTCATTGCATGGCTTCCCGGCCTTATAGGTATTAGGTAGCAGTATTTGTGACCTATCCTGTTTTATAAATTCGAGGGTCGCAGGTCACCCATCGTTGTCAAGGTCATTTGGTCGCGCCCGCCGTCCACTTCCAGCCCAACGCCGTAGGCGTGGCATATTTTTAGCACCCCAAACCATAATATTTGACAGCCCCATCGGGGCGGTATCTTCCCCGCTCCTACCCGATGATGTCGCTCCTACGGAGCTGGCTCTCTTTAGCTGATTGGATTCTACCGAGATGCCAGTCCTACGGACTTTGGCACCCGCCTCCGGGCGGTTTATCGCCCTTTTCCCGTCATTTTACCCTAAAAACCGGCATTTCCTGCCCACAGGGGATGGACACCCTGCCTAGAGGGTGTTGACCTCCTGCCTAGGCTGTGTGGACACCCTGCCCATAGGTGGTGCACACCCTGCCTAGGGTGTGTCGACCTCCTGCCTAGGGGGTATGGGCACCCTGCCCACAGGTGATGCATACCCTGCCTAGGGGGTGTCGACCTCCTGCCCACAGGGTACGGGCACCCTCTAGGCGGAGTATGGGCACACTACCCCCAGTGGGTGGATACCCTATGGGCAGGGTGTCCACACTTGGCCCATACAAAATTCAAAGATTTATCTCGTTCTCCGGGAACAATGAGCAGATACCATTGTTGATTCGCCCCTGCATCCACAGTCAGACCTTCCATCGCTGACACGCCTGCTCAGCCATTGGGCAAGGTGGTTTCCTTCCGTATGTGCGGCATCGGCGCGAACGGAGAGGGTTTATATACCAACTCCATCAGCCACATGATCGTGTAAACGTCGGCTCCCTCGTCACGTTCGGCAGCCGAAGGGGCGAGGGAGCAGTCCGTCGGTTTCCTGCCTGCGGGGTTTCCTTATTAACGAGTCGCAACATCCCGCTTTTCACGGCGGGTGGTCTGGCCTAGGCTGTGGCGAAGAACTTTGCCTTGAATAACGAACCGCAAGTGAGCCGCTGGCCGCGCCAGATCAAATACATCATCGGCAACGAGGCGTGCGAACGCTTCAGCTACTACGGCATGACCGGCATTCTCGCCGGCTACATCAGCGGCCAGCTCCTCGCGGGCGGCCTCGGCAAAAGCGAGGATTACGCCACGGAAGTCATCTCGCTGTTCAAATCGTTCAACTACTTCACCCCGCTGCTCGGTGCCTGGCTCTCGGACAAGCTCATCGGCCGCTACAAGACCATCTTCTGGGTGTCGCTGTTTTATTGCGCCGGTCACGGGACGCTCGCGTGCAGTGATTTCTTCAGCGGTCAAGGCAAGTTGAACTGCCTCTTCATCGGCCTCACGCTCATCGCCTTCGGTTCGGGCGGCATCAAGCCGTGTGTCTCGGCGTTCATGGGCGAACAGTTCGCGCCGGACCAGGCGCACCTGATGCAGAAGGCTTATGGCGCGTTTTATTGGGCGATCAACTTCGGCTCGTTCTTCTCGTTCCTCGTGGTGCCGTGGGTGAAGGATCATCACGGGTACAGTCCGGCCTTCGCAGTGCCGGGCATCCTGATGGCCATCGCCACTTACATCTTCTGGCGCGGCAAGAAGTATTACGTCTTCGTGCCGACCAACCGGGAGAAGAAACATAATGGCTTCTTCAAAGTAATCTTTACCACGCTGACCGCCAAACGCGCAGCTGGTAAAACCTTCTGGGAAACTGCGCGCGCCCGGTTCAGCGAGAATGAGGTGGCAGCGGCGCGCTCGGTGCTGCCCATCCTGTTCGTCTTCGCGATGATCCCGATGTTTTGGGCGCTCTATGACCAAGGTAATTCGACCTGGGTCTTGCAGGGGTTGAAGATGTCGAACGTGAACCTGCTCGGCCTCGATGTCGGCGCGGAACAGATGCAATCGTTGAACCCGCTGCTCATCATGTTGTTCGTGCCCATCTTCACGCTGTGGCTGTATCCGGCCATGGGCCGCTTCGCCGCGCCGCTCAAGCGCATGAGCTACGGCTTGTTCCTCGCGTCGGCCTCCTTTGTCATCGTGGCGTTGTTGCAGAAGCGGATCGAGGCGGGCGCGCACTTGAGCATCCTGTGGCAGACGTGGCCGTACATCGCCATCACGGCGGCGGAGGTGCTGGTCTCGACGACGGGGCTGGAGTTCGCCTTCCGCGAGGCGGCACCGGAGATGAAAAGCATGATCATGAGTTTCTGGCTGCTGACGGTTGCCGTCGGCAATCTCTTCGTTGCACTACTCACCGCGCTGTTGCCGCACGCCAGCGGCAACGCGGAGGATGCCTCGGTCAGTACCGGGCGCTTTATGTTGTACGCGGCGCTGATGTTTGGGGTTGCGATTGTGTTCAGTCTGATTGCGGCAACGTATCATTACCGGGACAAGTCGGCGGCGGAAGGGAGATGAAATGGTTGAATGGTGAAAGGGATGCCTTGGGTTTGATTCAACATTTCACCCGGTAACACTTCAACGAATCTTTACCCTTCGCGACCGGCCCGTTATCCTGCGCGGGATGAACATTGCTTTCACTAAGTACCACGCGCTCGGCAACGACTACATTGTCATTCACCCGAAAGATTTGCCCGCCCCCCTCACCACGGAACAGGTCCGGACGATTTGTCATCGCAACTTCGGCGTCGGCTCGGACGGCATCCTCCTCGGGCCTCTGCCCTCGACGACGGCCAAGTGCGCCCTGAAGATTTATAACCCCGACGGCAGCCTTGCCGAGAAGAGCGGCAACGGCGTGCGCATCTTCTCGCGCTATCTCTGGGATACCAAGTTTGTGGGCAATGAGGAGTTCGCACTTCAAACGGACGGCGGTATCGTGCGCTCGACGGTGTTTGACGGCGGCAAGATGGTGCGCGTGGAGATGGGCAAGGTCAGCTTCGACAGCGAGAAGATTCCGGTGGTTGGGGCGAAGCGCGAGGTTATCAATGAGCAGATTACCGTGGGTGGCCGGGAGTTCACCTTCTGTGCCGCGACCATCGGCAACCCGCATTGCGTGCTGCCGCTAGGGGAGATCAGCGCGGCGCTCGCGCACCAATACGGTCCGCTGCTGGAGGTGCATGCGAACTTCCCGCGCAAGACGAATGTGCAGTTCCTCAAGGTGCTGGATCGCGCGAACATCCAGATTGAGATTTGGGAGCGCGGGGCGGGTTACACGCTGGCCAGCGGCAGCAGCAGCAGCGCCAGTGCGGCCGTGGCGCACAAGCTCGGCCTCGTGGATAAACACGTGACGGTGCATTGTCCGGGCGGCGATATCCAGATCGAGATCCGCGACGGCTTTGACATCCTGATGACCGGTGGCGTGACGCGGGTGGCCGAGGGTGTGACCAGCCCGGAGATGTTTTCAACCAAGGTATAAGATGGCCGGCAGTTAGCACTAGGCTGGCTATGGCTTCAGGTGTCACCAGTTCCAGCCAAAGGCAAAATACCACAGCAGGTGTTCGTCCCCGACAAAGCTGTGGCCCGCGCTGGCGAGCAGGCTGTAATGTTCGTTGAACCGGTAGATGCCGCCGAAATTAAGGGCCACATAACCGTCGTCGTTCGCCAAGTCCGGGCCTTGCGCATACACTTCGCCGCCGAGCGAGAGGTGTTCGCTTAAATCACGTTGCACGAGCCAGCCGCCGTAGGCGTAGTCACGCGTGCCGGGCGCGGAATTAAGGGCGGCACCACCGCCGGCATCCACCGTCCAAGCCCCGAAACTCTTTTGGAGCCACAACGGCAGTTGATACCAGGCGCGGCCATTGCCGAGCCCGCGATTGGCATCGCCGGTGGGGAAGTTGACGGCGGGAAAGAAAGCGAGCTGCGGCCAGCCGTTGGTCTCGTGGAGGAAACGGTATTTGACGCTCAATTGGATGTCGCCCAGACCGGTCGCCGCCGAGGTGCCACCGCCGCCAACCGAGACCAGCGGTATGCTAGCGGAGAACTGGGTGTCCGGTAGCGGGCCATAATTGATGCCCGCCGCCGGGCCACTGATATTGTAAGCACCACCGCCGGATACGCCCGAGGTGTAGAGATAATTTTCCCAGTGCTGATAATCCGTCGGCTCCGGATCGTCGGTCAAATACGGCGGACCGGCAATAGCGGATAAAGTCAGCATCAAGCCCACGGTCAGCAGTATGACCGTGGGCAGGTAACGATCTACCGGATTGAATCGCCGATTCATGCCGATGAAAATAGCGGAACGCCCGACAGCTCGCCACCGCTGGCTTGCGATTTATTGGCGGTAGCTTGTGGTGTGGTAGCAATTCCACAGGCTAATTGCGTCAAAAAGCTGCTTGCCGCGCGTGCCAGAGCAGAGAAAACTAGGAGCACATGAATGCTGGCCTGCAAATTCCCGCGGACAAGTATGACGCGCCGTCGATGATTGGTAATCACGGACGGAAGCGGTTTCACGTCATGGCTAAACCCAGCGGCTCCACCTGCAACCTCGATTGCAGCTACTGCTTCTATTTGAGTAAAGAAACTTTGCCAGGCGGCCCCGGCCCCGGCCGAATGTCAGATGAGGTGCTGGAGAAGTTCATCCAGCAATACATCGCCGGGGTGACGGGACCGGAAGTGGTGTTCTCGTGGCAGGGCGGCGAGCCGACACTGATGGGCTTGGAGTTTTTCCACAAGGTCATCGCGCTCCAGAAGAAGTATGCGAAGCCATTCCAGAAGATTGAAAATGATTTGCAGACCAACGGCACGCTCATCAATGAGGAATGGTGCGAGTTTCTGAAGGAACATCGCTTCCTGGTCGGCCTGAGCATTGACGGCCCGCAGGAAATCCACGACAAGTATCGCGTCACGAAGGGCGGCAAACCGACGTTTGATAAGGTCTTTCACACCGCGAAGCTCCTCAAGAAATACGGCGTACCATTCAATACCCTGACGTGTGTCAACCGCTACAACGCCCGCAAGCCGCTGGATGTTTACCGCTTCCTCCGGCGCGAACTGGACTCGACGTATATGCAGTTCATCCCGATTGTGGAATACAAGGGCTTCGAGAAGACCGCGCCACATAAGTGGAACAATGACGCACTACCGAAGGACGGCGACCCCGAGATGCGCCCCGGCCATCCCAATTCCATCGTCACCGACTGGACGGTGGACCCGGACGACTGGGGTTATTTCCTGTGCAAGATTTTCGACGAATGGAGCCGAAACGATCTTGGCAAGGTCATGGTCAATCATTTCGAGACGCTCGTGTCGCAGCATCTGGGGCTGGGTTCGCAGATTTGCATCTACAGCGAATTCTGCGGCAAGGGCCTGGCCATCGAACACGACGGCAGCGTCTATTCTTGCGATCATTATGTGTATCCCGAGTATCGCGTTGGTAATATCAAAGACAAGGCGCTCGACACGCAGGTGTTTTCGCGGACGCAGGTAAAGTTCGGCTACGCCAAGAATGAAACCCTGCCACAGTATTGCCGCCAATGCGAGTTCCTCACGGACTGCTGGGGCGAATGCCCAAAGAACCGCATCATCCGCACGCCCACCGGTGAGCCGGGCCTCAACTACCTCTGTCGCGGCTTCAAGCAATACTTTGCGCACGCCATCCCGGAGGTAAACCGCATCGTCGCGAATCTGAAGCAGCTCCCGGTCGAACCCAAGAAGCGGATGTAAGCTTTAGTTGGCTTTTCTATTTCAACGGCTATAGACACCGTTTGTTCGGCGCAACCATCAAACCACCGGCAGCGGCGTGAACTGTTTACCCAAGATAGGCGCGCTCTTGGTCTTTAACCAGTGTTCCAGCACCCCGGCATAGACGCTGCGGAAGTCCACATTGTATTTAACATCACCTTGATAGAGATCCGCCGGTGCGAGTCTTGGATACTGGCCGAGCAACCCCGCCTTCACCTTGTCGCCAATCACAAACATGGGTGCCGCCGCGCCGTGGTCGGTTCCACCATTGGCATTCTCAGAAACACGCCGGCCAAATTCGCTGAAAGTCATTACCAGCACGCGCCCGAGATTGCCCTGGGCCTTGAGATCGGTGGTGAATGCCTTCACGGAATCAGCGAGATCACCCAGCAGACGTTGCTGCGAGGCAAGCTGATTTGTGTGCGTGTCGTACCCGCCCTGCGAGACGTAATAGATACGCGTGGGCAGTCCGCCGCCGATGAGCTTGGCCACCATTTTGAGCGAATTGGCAAACTGTGAGGGCGGATACTCAGCCTGATTCGGCACCTTGGCCGCAATGGCGCGCACCTCATCACTGCTGTGCTGGGCGTCGAGCGCCGTGCGGGAGATAAAATCCACCGCGCGACCACCGGTCATGGGCATGCCCGCCGGCAACATGGCAATGCTGCCGCCAGAGTTGTCGTCCGGCAAGGGACTGGACATCTCCAGCTCGTTTAATTTCTTATAAGACTCTTCAGCGGCGGGTCCGTTGGCCATGAAGCGGTAGTTCTGTGGATTGTTGAAAACAATTCCTTTCAGTGTGGCCGCGAAAAAGGATTCCGGCAACTGATTGCCGATGACCACGCCGACGGTGGGGTCGGCTCCCGGACAGGCGGCGTCGAAGTAACGGCCGATCCAACCATGCTTCTCTACACGGTCAGCGTCGCTGGCGGTTTGCCAGATTTCAGTGGAGCGGAAGTGCGAACGGTTGGGATTCGGATAACCAACGCCTTGAATGATTGATAACTGGCCGGCGTCGTAAAGCGACTTGAACCCGGTCATCGCACCGTGTAGGCCGATCTGGTCATTTAGTTTGAGAATCTTGTCTTCCTTGAGGCCAATGATGGGACGCGCCTTGTGGTAATAATCATTCGCGTAGGGCACGACGGTGTTGATGCCGTCATTGCCGCCGGCCATCTGGAGCACGACGAGAATGGTCGCGTCCTTGCCCGTGGGCGTCTGGAGGGCCGAACCTTCGGCCTCAGACTGCAGCGCGGAAAAGGTGTTGGCTAGGAATGCCGGCACGGTCCACGCGAGCGAACTGCCGAGGACAGTGCGGCGGAGAAACTCGCGGCGCGTCTGCAATGTAATTTCATTTTTCATACGTCAGGTAACTTGGTATTCCGGCGTGGACATCATCAGGCGGATGGCGGTTACGATGTCTGCGTTCGTCATTTTGGTTTTGGAATCAAGAAACTCACGCAGCGTCTGCTCCTGATCGCTTTTGAGCGTGGTCTGAAACAATCGATGTTCCAAGGCGGCTACAATGGTGGCCTTGCCCGCGCGCTGCTCGGGCGTGAGAATTTTTTCCACATCCACCCCGCCCATGCGGACGCGTTGCAAAGCCTTCATCGCTTTCTGTCCACCCGCCCCGCCCTCTTTACGAGCGAAATCACTCGCCGTCAGCGGCGGCAAATGGCCCTCGACCAGTGCTTGCGCGTCGTTGTAACGCATCAGCAGCGTATTGGTCGTAATCCAGGTGATGCCGCCATCCCAACCCTTGACGTTCGGCGGTGCAAACAAATCCTGCCCGAGCTGGCGTAACGCACCGAAGCAGACGAGCGGCGGCGGCAATTCGCATTCGAGCACGCGCACACTACCAACCAGCCATTGCACCGGGCTTTTTACTTGATTGCGAATGATGTCCGGGGAATAAAACTCTTCGCTACGAAACAGCACATGCAAGAATGGCTTGATGTTGTTGCCGTTGGCACGGAAGTTGGCGGCCAATGCATTCGCCAGTTCCGGTGACGGCTCCGACCCGGCAAAGTAATTCCAGATCTTCGCCGTGATAAACCTCGCCGCCTGTGGCTGCTCCACAATCAAGGCGATGACATCATCGCCATCATAATTTCCCGTGTGCCCGAAAATCGTCTTCTCCCCCCGGTCATGAATAAACGGACGATACATGAACTGCTCCGTATCCAAATCCAGCGACCAACCGGTCAGCGCGCGCGCCGCCTCGGTGATGTCATGCTCCGTGTAATGGCCCTCGCCCAGCGCAAAGAGCTCCATGACTTCGCGGGCAAAATTCTCATTCGGGTGCAGCTTGCGGCTCTGCGCCTGATCCAGCCAGACGAGCATGGCGGGGTCCTTACCAGCAGCGGTGAGCAGCTCTTGCCAGTTGCCAACGGCGTTTTGCCGGAACAATTCATTCTGCCGCCACATGAAATAGGGGTTGCGCACCTTCTCGACACTCGTGGCAAAATGCCCGTGCCAGAACAACGTCATCTTCTCCTGAAATGGTCGCGGTCCATAAGTCATACGACGTAGCCACCAACCGCGCAAATCTAGTATACGCCGCTGGATGACCTGCTCCCGCTCCTGCTGCAGCTTCTTCTTTTCGTCCGGCGTCGCCGCGTTCTTGATGGCCTCGCGCAGCTTGCGGATCTCGTCGTAATTCGAATTCGCCCAATCGGGATCGGTCGCGGGATCGTGAGTGTATTCGTAGTCTAGCAGTTGTGCCACTGCCCCGTCCAAGCCGAGATCGCACAGCTTTTGGATTTCAGCGGGGGTCCCGCCAAAGCCGGCGCGGTTCAAGAGATGCGCCGCCGTGGCATAGTTCCATCGGTCGGATGAAAGCGGCTTGAGCATATACCGAGTGAGACGAATCCTGCCGCTGACAGGTTTCAAGAGAACCAACCACCGCCCTCAAACCCGATCGAGGCAGTTGCGGACCGTCTGCGCCAGACGGTTCATCTCAAATGGCTTGGCCAGAAAGTCTACGCCTTCGGCCAGACCATCACTCGGTATTTCCGAACGGTAGCCGCTGACATAAATCACCTTCAATTTGGGTTCCTGCTCCCGCAGCTGCTGAGCCAGCTCTTTGCCTGATATCCCTCCAGGCATCACCAGATCCGTCAGCAATAGCCGGACTTCAGCGTGATGCGTTTTCCACACCGCGACAGCCTCCGCGCCGTTGGCGGCGGACAGCAGGTGGTAGCCCAGTCGCGCGATGGCACCCGAAATAGATTCGCGCAATGCGTCATCATCTTCTACCAGCAAAATTGTTTCGTGGCCGGTGCGGATGGTTTCAAACGTGGACCAGTCTTCCGCCTTGCCGGTGGGCACGCTCAGCAGTGGTAGATAAAAGCGGAAGGTCGTACCCCGCCCCACTTCGCTGGTGACCTCAAGCCAGCCTTGATGCTGCTGGACAATGCCAAAGACCGTAGCCAGCCCGAGGCCGGTCCCCTTGCCCGGGGCCTTGGTCGTATAGAACGGTTCAAAAATACGCGGTAACACTTCCGGCGCGATACCGCAGCCGGAATCGCTAATTCGCACGCAAGCGAAGGTTCCCGGACGGGCATTCGGGTTTTGCGCCACGGCGGCTTCATCCAATTCCACCACGGAAGTTTCCAGTTCCAGCGGGCCGCCCTTGGGCATGGCATCGCGCGCATTTACCGTCAGATTTAATAGCACCTGATCGATCATGCCCGCGTCCCCCTGCACCGGTAGCGGTGTCGGCGAAAGCCGAACCTGCATCAGGATGTGCTCGCCAATCACGCGCTGCAGCATCTTGGTAATGCTGGTGATGATTTCGTTCAAGTCATGGTCGCGTCGTTGCAGCATCTGTTTCCGGCTGAATAGCAGCAGCTGGTTCGTAAGGTTGGCGGCGCGCTGGCAGGACTTTTCAATTTCGGTGGCATAATCAATCCGCATCGTCGCCCCGTTTCCGTCCGTCGCCTCCAACCGCAGCATCCCCGCCTGCATCTGGATGACCGCGAGAATGTTATTGAAATCATGCGCAACCCCGCCGGCCAGCTGGCCGATGGCCTCCATCTTCTGCGATTGCCGGAGTTGGGCTTGCAATTCCACCTCCCGCGTCACATCCCGCTTGACGGCCACAAAGTTGATGACTTTTCCAGCAGCGTCACGAATGGGTGAGATCGTGGCATCTTCCTCATAAATCGAGCCGTCCTTGCGCCGGTTGGAGAAATGACCGTGCCACGCTTCGCCGCGCCGCAAGCTTGCCCACATCTGCCGGTAAAATACTGCATCCTGCCGGCCGCTCTTAAGTATGCGCGGGTTCTGCCCCAGCACTTCTGCCGCCGTGTATCCGGTGTTCCGCTCGAAGGCCGGGTTGACATATTGAATATTACCAGCCGTGTCTGTGATGACGATACTCTCGGCCGCCTGCTCCACGGCGGTCGCCAGCCGGGCGTGGGACTCTTCCGCGCGTTTACGGTCGGTGATATCCTCGACGGTGGCGATGGTGCGAAAGGGCTGGCCGGCCGCATTTCGAATGAGGGCCATGTTAACATTCACCCAGACTTCCGAGCCATTCTTGCGGAGATAGCGTTTCTCCCGCCGGTAATTCGGCAGCTCACCACGGATGACGGCTTGGAAGATATCCCAATCCTGCTGACGGTCCTCCGGGTGGGTGACGTCCAATACCCGCAATTGCAACATCTCTTCCGCCGAATAGCCCGTGGTGTCGCACATCTTCTGGTTCACGCGCAAAAACTGCCCGGTCTGCGGGTCGGTCTGCGACATCCCGACGGCCGCCAGCTCAAACATGGCGCGGAAATGTTCCTCGCTCGTTCGCAGCGCCGTCTCCATCCGCTTGCGCTCCGAGATATCCTCGATGGCACCTAAAGTGCGGGTAGGCTGCCCAGCCGCATCCCGAAGGACAGTTACATTGATGTTCACCCAGACTTCCGAGCCATTCTTGCGGAGATAGCGTTTCTCCCGGCGATAACTGGGTAACCCGCCAAGAATACTGGCTTGGTTGGTATCCCAATCCTTCTGGCGATCTTCCGGAGGAGTAATATCCAAGGTCCGCAGTTCCAACAATTCATGCTCTGAGTAACCCGTGATGTCGCACATCTTCTGGTTTACGCGCAGGAATCGTCCGGTCAGAGCATCGGTTTGAACCATCCCAATACAGGCCAGCTCAAATATGGCGCGGAACTGTTCCATGCTCGCCAGCAGAGCGGCTTCCACTTTTTTGCGCGTCGTGATGTCACGGGCAATCCCTTGAACGGCAAATGGCACACCCTGGCGGTAGACCAGCGAAGACATGGTTTCTACCGATACCTCCCGCCCGTCCTTGGCTTGCAGGCGGAACTCCAGCGGCACCTGTTGGAAGCCGGTCGCATGAATCTCCGCCACGGACTGCATGGCCTTAGGCATTTGATCCGCCGACAGCAAGGATTCGAACTTCAACGACTTTATCTCCGCGCGCTCATAGCCCAGCAAATTCAGCGCCGCCGGGTTCGCGTCCAGAAACTGGCCGGTGAAATCACAAAGGAACACGCAGTCCAGCGAGCGATCAAACAAGCCGCGGTACGCCTCCTCGCTCGACCGCAGGGCCGCCTCCTGCTCTTTGCGCTTATTGATTGCTTCAAACACCATCACGAAATGCTCCGGCTCTGGACAGAAGAGTGAGATGTCCAGCCACAGCTTCAGCGAATCCAGATAGCGCTCAAACTTTTCCGGCTGGCCCATCCGCGCTACCCGGCCAAATATCTCAAATAGTTCCGGGTCGCTGGTGCGCAGTTCGGGAATTACCTCGGAGACCCGCTTACCCATCACTGCTTTCAAACCTGTCTGGAGAATGAACTGACTATTGATCGTCTCAAAGATAAAGTCCACCGGTTCCCCGTCCTGATAAATCATCCGGCAATAAGCCACCCCTTCATTCATGTTTTCAAACAGATACCGGTAGCGCGCTTCAGCCGCCTGCCGCGTGGACTCCGCTTGCTCGGAGCGGACCAGGACCCGGTAGATAAACTGATAGAGGAGCACCCCCGTCACCAACACGAAGCCCCAGCCTTTCAAGCAGGAAAGCACCGCTCTTACCTTGGGATCATGGAAGAAAAACCAGACCGGCAATTCCGTGCCGAGTACCCAAAAACCCGCTATGATGACATAAAACAATGCCACCTTCAGTGCCAGCCGACCCGCCCGATTATTCATAAGCTGAATTTTTTACCCCGAGGACTTTGCTGCTGATGCCATCTTTGTCTAAACGCCTTATTTGTCAAATACAATTTTGTCCGGTTTTCTGACCTACCTGCCGGAAGCAGCTTAAATGAATTCTGACTCCTCCATTTGTAACCCGCGAAACGCCCGCCGCCCGTTATCTGGAAACATTAAGCACCGAATATCTTATCGGTCTCTTACTGGTTCCGTCATTGCGCTTAGGATTTTGGTGCCTAAGTCCACGCCGTTCAGTTCCAGCACAGCCCGTGTAGGTGTCGGCATCAACGATTCCGGAACCAGCCACGGCGCACTGGCAACCAACGCCACCGGCCCATCCCTACCCACAACTTTCAGTTCCACGCGCTCCGGTCCGGCTTCGACTTCCGCCTTTGCGCTGGCAAAATCCTCGCGCCAGCGGGAAAATTCCGCCTCCGTCTTCAGTCCGCTCCCAACGCGCAACCAGAACGCCGCCCCCGCATTGGTGCCATTGAATACCGGTCGCTCACCCGGCCCCACCTGCTCCACCGCGAGACGCACTGCGCCGAAAGCATTGCCATCATATATGATATACGCCAGCGCCGGGCTTCCGTCCACGCCACGCGCCCACGGCAAACGCAGCCCGAGCGCCGCCGTGCCTTTGCGAATAATCACTGCCGCCCCCGCCGGCACCGGTAGCCGGCGGGTGGTATTAGTCGAAATATCCACGCGCTGGTCGCCTATCCAAAAGCCGTCCGCCGCCAGCGGCAGCACATAATTAGATACCAGCGTCGTGATGTTCGTCTGAATATCCTTCGCGCGATAAATCACCAACCCCAAGGCGTCGCCGTTCCGTTGCGCCGCCGTCCAGAAGGGGTCCAGATGAAACGCCTTCTCATGCGCGCCAGCGGAAACCTTGATTTGGCCATAGGGATCGTTGCGACCATCGGCAATGAAATAGCCGCGCACAGAATGGCGGTCGCCCGGCCAATCCACCGTCAGCGGCATATCCATCCAGCCGCCGTAGCTCGCCGCCGTGCTGCCCAGCGTGATATCGGGCAGCAGATAATGCGTGCGCGACTGGCACTCGTTAGTGCCCCAGCTTTGGCGAATGAGCCGGGGAAACTGGCCGGACAGTGCGCTCATGGTTTGCGGCGGATGCCAGCGGGTCTCGGTGGGATAAAGCACGGTCGGCAATTGCCCGCCCAGCCAGCCGTTTTGCGCCAGCTCCTGATCCAGTTCGCCGAGGCCGTGGAGATAGTCGTAGGTGCGGCTCTGCGGACCGGCGAGCTTTTGCGCCGGCGGAAACCAGTTGAGCGCAATGTCCGTCCAGAACAATTCCAGCAACGCCCGCGCCTGCGCCCGACCGGTGGCGCGCTGACCGTAAGCCTCAAGCATCCCCAATCCGTCCAAATCCACACCGGTATAGGTGGGACTATCAAATTCATGGATGCCCGCCGCCTGCGTGTAGCGGAAGAATTTATCCAGCCGCGCGTAACCCTCGTCAGCCACGTAAGGTTTGCCCAGCGCCTCGCCCAGCAGGATGAGGTCGCCGGCGTTCATGATGGCGATATTGGAATAACTGCTTTGAACCTTGTGGCGCAAACAGCCTTGGACCGCCAGCTCCAACAAATCTTTCAGCGCGGCCTGCGCGTCGGCGGGAATGAAGTCGCGATGTTTTAACCACAGCAGCGCGCCGCCGCGCATCGCGAAATCCACGGCGTTGGCATCCATGACCTTCCCATCGCGCAACGTCCACCAGAAATTGCCATAGCTGCGGCTCTTGGGATTGCGATCCTGCATCTGGCTGGCGAGCACGAAGATCCGCTCCAACCGTTCCGGATGCTGCCGCGCCTCGCACAGCGCCAGCGCATAATCAAACAGCCCGCGCGAGGTCAACCCCGGCGACGGCTGGACGCACGCACGCCAGAAACCTTCCCCATGCTGGACCAGATTGCTGGCAATCTCCGACGAACTGGGCGGAACCGCCAGCGGCGCCGCCGTAATCGACAGACAAGCCCAGAAGCCGAGACAAACTAAGACCCTGACTGGTAGTGGATGTTTCATCTTTTAATGGTGGACGCCGCCAACCCGCCCTGCGTCACAGTTTTCTGCGCGAACCTGACCGACCCGCGGCGGGAACGCGGACAGCTTTTTAGTTGTCTTTAACGTATGAGCGGCGTAATAAATCAATAACGGTCAAGAGCCGCCATCAACTTACACCCGAAAGTATCTAGGACCCTTATGAAAACCTCGTTCCATCAGATCATCGTCATCGTGCTGGCGTTGCTCGCCGGTCGTCTCGCCGCGAGCGCGCAGGGCACCACGGCCTTCACCTATCAGGGCCAGTTGCACGACACCGGCACCAACGCCAACGGCACCTACACCATGGTGTTCAAGCTTTACGACGCCCTCAGCGGCGGCAATCTCACGGGCGGTCCGCTCACCAATAGCGCCACCCTCGTCAACGGCCTCTTCTCCGTGAACCTGGATTTTGGCAACGCCTTCGCCGGCGCCGCCCGCTGGCTGGACATCACCGTCACGAATGGCGGCACGACCGAGACCCTTTCGCCGCGCGTGCAACTCCTCCCCTCGCCCTATGCGCTTTCAGCTGCCAACGCCAGCAGCGTCGGCAATGGCGAATGGAGCATGAGCGTGGGCAACTATCAGGTGCCCAATGGCGGACCATTACTGACCAGCAATCTAATCTTCTCCCAACAAGGCGTGGTGCAGGCGCTCCTGCCGACGAGTTCGGCCGGCGTGGGTATGTTTGTGAACGGCGTCATGATTTGTGCAACCAACCGCGCTGACAGCCTTGAAATCAACGGTAGCGCGACCATCAGCGGCAACGGCAATTCCAGCGGCCTGGTCATCAATCCCGCCGGCCCGTTGCTGGTCACCAGCAGCAATGTCAACATCAGTGCGGCGGGCGATATCAGCACCACCGGCGGCCTCAGCACCACCGGCGATGTCCAGGTGGGCGGCAATCTGATCAACGGCATCCCCCGGATGCAGATTTTCACCAGCAGCACCAACTTTGTCGTTCCCGCCGGCACCACCCGGATCATGGTTGAAATGTGGGGTGGCGGTGGGGGCGGCGGCGGCAATGGCCCCACATCAGTCCTGGGCGTCCAATATTATACTCCCGGCGGCGGGGGCGGTGCGGGCGGATATTCCATCGGTGTCCTGCCAGTCAATCCCGGCACCAGTTATACTGTAACGATTGGTGCCGGCGGCTCCGTGGGTAGCGGCTCGGGCAGTTCCGGCGGGACAACCAGTTTTGGCGGTCTGTTGCTGGCCGGCGGTGGCGGCGGGGGCATGGGCGGCACGGCGGGAACTAATAACGGAAGTATAAGCTATTACTTTGGCGGTGGCGGCAATGCCGGTTATGGGACCTTCGCGGGCGGCGCTGGCCAGCTCGGCGGCAGCAACGGCGGCGGTGCCGGCGGTTCGTCCGTGCGTGGGGGAACCGGCGGCTGGTCCGGAGCCATTCCCGCTGGAACCTCGCCCGGGGGTGGCGGCGGCGGCGCCAGTGGCTTCATCGGAAGCGGCGCCGGCACCGGAGCAGCCGGAGCCATGTTTATTTTTTATTAAACAACCTCACGCCAACCCGGCATCGGCATGAAACCCACTTTAACCATCCTTTGGCTGTTCGTATTTGTTGCCACCGCACCGGCCCAAAGCAGCAGCCACTTCACCGTCACCCGCAGTGTGATTGCCGGAGGCGGCGCCCCGCTCAACGGCCCCAGCCGGTTTCAACTGACCGGCACCGTCGCCCAGCCGCTCGCGGCCACGCCCAGCGGCACCCGCTTTTCCATTCAAGGCGGATTTTGGATTCGGCCCGCGCCCATCTTCTTCGCGCCCACCAAGGCCGGGACCAACTTCCTGATGTCCATCCAGTCCGAGTCCGGCAAGAACTACACCGTGCAAGCCCGCAGTACGCTCGGCGGCAGCTGGCAGAATCTCGTCACCGTACCCGGCAACGGCAACATCATCACCGTGAGCAATTCCCTGCCCGGCGCCACCCAGCAATTCTACCGCCTGCTGGAACAGTAGCCGTCCGGATTTCACTGGCACGCGTTCAAGCCAGACTTCATCACCACCGCCCGGATCAATTCTTTAATCCGCTTGCGCTTCGTCGCCGGCTGCGGCCGTTGCGATCGCATCGCCTGCAACGCTGCTGCCAACTGATCCAGTGGTTCGCGCTCGAGGTTTTTCATAAGCTTGGGTCGGGCCAGCCAGGGCCAGCTCGGATTCAACGCGTTGCTCGTTTCATTTCCAATTCCGTTTTCCGCTCCGCCGCGCCCCATTCCACGCCGGCTTTATTCCATGGAGTCAGGACGGATCATCGCCTGACCAATGCCTTGTTTGACGCTGAACGGCGGGCCGTGCAACTGGTAGCCGGCCCTTAGCTTCTGGTTCACCTTCTCAGCAAAATGATAAAAACCGTCGGGGCCGTCGCCCTCATTGCTGAGAACGACGATGTAATCAATGACCTTATTGGCAGTCATAGGTTCGGGCGCGTAGCTGAAGGAATGGGGGGATTGAAGCAACATGGTGGTGGCTGATTTGCCGGCGGCTTAATGGACCCAGGCGGCTTTTGATAGAGTTTGGGTGGGGCGGCTCATGAACCTGATGAACTGGCCTGTCAAGGTGAGCTCGGCCAACGGGTCAATGGCGTTGTTATTCATGGATGAACTCTAACACCCGACCATGAAGCCACCGTTAAACTAGCATTAATAAAAATTCATATATCAGGGGCGCGATGCGGTCGTCACCGGGTGCTAATTCGCTTTCACCGCCCAGTCGCCCAAGACGCTCAAGCCGTAATCGGCCCCGGAAAAGCCGTTTTGACCGATGGGTATGTCCCGTTGCGTGATGGAAACGCCTCGTTCCCTCCACGCAACATGACATTCCCTCCACGCTTTGCCTCGTTTCCTGCACGCTATGTGACATTCCCTCCAGGCAACGCCTCATTCCCTCCACGCTATGTGACATTCCCTCCAGGCAACGCCTCATTCCCTCCACGCTTCGTCACAAACGCTGGACGCTTCGTCACAAACGCTGGACGCTTCGTCACAAA
>CAIPKV010000068.1 GCA_903865745.1 uncultured Verrucomicrobia subdivision 3 bacterium
CGCCCGCCTTCCACCGGAACCTTGAGTGGCAGCAAAACAACAAACTGAAACCACCGGAAACTGTCTCATCACAAGTGGTCTAATGAACGGGGTCCAAGCACTGCCGAACAGAATGACGCCATAGCTCAATTAAACTTGGGAATCTGCTACGACAAGGGACAAGGCGTGGCGGTGGATTTTGCGGAAGCGGCGAAATGGTATCGCAAAGCTGCCGAGCAGAATCTTGCCCAAGCGCAATCCAATCTGGGTGTCAGCTACGAAAAAGGTCAAGGCGTGATGCAGGATTCTGCGGAAGCTGTGAAATGGTATCGCATGGCCGCCGAGCAAAACTATGCCCCGGCTCAATTCAATCTTGCCGTCAGCTACGACAATGGCCGAGGCGTAGCACAGGATGAAGTCGAAGCGGCGAAGTGGTATGGCAAAGCCGCTGATCAGAATGACGCAGATGCTCAATACAATCTGGGCAACTGCTATTACGGTGGCCAAGGCGTTACAAAGGATTATGCGGAGGCGGCAAAATGGTTTCGCAAAGCTGCCGAGCAGAATTACGCTTCGGCTCAATACAATTTGGGCACTGCCTACGCCAATGGTCAGGGCGTGGCGATGGATTTAGTGGTAGCTCATAAGTGGTGGCTGTTGGCTGCTGCGCAAGGCAATGAGAATGCAAAGAGAAACTTGCCCCATCTCGAAAATGACATGAACAGGGAGCAAATTGCGGAAGGCCAAAAGCTGGCGCGCGAGTTCAAACCGCGAAAGATACCAGAATCAGGTGCGTCAGTTTCCCATTGAGGTTTTATTGATTCGAGTCCAACGCCCCACCGGCACGGTGTTTCATCACAGACGATGGTTATTTGATTTCCAATGATCACGTCGTCAAGGACGCGGCCAAAGTGCGTTTGCTCACGGGCGCAGGTTTGATTGACGCGACGGTGGTGAAGGTGGATGCGGCGAATGATCTGGCTTGGTTGAAAGCCGTTGGGCGGTTTGCACCGCTGCCTGTTGCCGCCAGCCGCACGGTGAAACTGGGCGGGACGGTGGCCACGGTGGGTTTCCCGGACATCGGGTTGCAGGGGTTTGCGCCCAAGGTGCTGGCGCACGGCCACCGTGTGCGGCGGCGGTGCTGGCGGCCATCGGGTCGCTGCCGGAGGTCTTTGCGGACGGCCACCAAGTGAATTACGCGGTGAAGAGCAGCCTGCTCTTGAGCTTCCTCGAATCGGTGCCGGAGGTGGATGCCAAACTGAAAGACGCGAACACCAAGGATGAACCTTTTGAGGACGTGGTCAAGTCGGCGCAGGACGCGGCGGTGCTGGTGCTGGTTTATTGATTGGTAGGTCGGGCAGGGCGGCACAACCAAACTTTCTTTAAAAAAGTTATTGCACCTGAAAGTGCAGTTGCTATTATCCGCGTCCGCTTTTCGTTGAACGAGAAGCGGCAATAGTTAAACCAAAAACAGACAATCGCTCTTTATATGGCACAACGTATTCGCATCCGCCTCAAGGCCTATGACTATCGCGTCATAGATCAGTCGGCCAAAGAAATCGCCGACACCGTCAAACGCACCGGCGCCCGCGTGGCCGGCCCCATCCCCCTCCCGACCCGCGTGGAACGCTACACCGTGCAGCGCTCGCCGCACTCGGATAAAAAGTCGCAGGAAACTTTCGAACAACGCACCCACAAGCGGCTCATCGATATTCTCGAACCGACCGCGAAGACCGTGGACGAATTGAAGAAGCTCAATTTGCCCGCCGGCGTGGACATCACCATCAAAATCTGATTTCAAGGAGACACCATGCCACTAGGACTTTTAGGTAAGAAATTGGGCCACACCCGCGTCTATACGGCGACGGGAACGCTGGTGCCCGTAACGGTTGTGCTCGCGGGTCCGAACCGCGTGCTGCAAGTCAAAACGCAGGCCGGCAAGGATGGTTATAATGCCGTCCAACTCGGTTTCGATGACCAGAAGGAACAGCGCCTGACGAAGGCGTTGCTCGGTCACATCAAGAAACAGAACGGCGTGGCGGTGAAACGCATCCGCGAGTTCCGTGATTTCTCCAAGGACGTGAAGCCCGGCGATATCGTCGGACCGACGTTGTTCGCGCCCGGCGACTTCATTGACGCCATCGGCACGACCAAGGGTCGCGGCTTTGAAGGTGTGGTGAAGCGTCACCGGTTCGCCGGTGGTGATTCGACGCACGGTGCGAAGGGCTGGCATCGCCGCTCCGGCGCGATCGGTCAGCGTTTGTTCCCCGGTACGGTCATGCGCGGCATGAAGATGCCCGGTCACATGGGCCAGGACACGCGCACGACGCAGAATCTCGAAGTGATTCAAGTGTTGGAAGCGGATAATTTGATTCTCATCAAAGGTTCCATTCCCGGTGCGGAAGGCGATTACGTCGTCATCCGTGAATCCAAGAAACGTCCGAAGGGCTGGAAGGCCCCGGTGGCGACCGTCGGCAAGAAGAAAGCCGGCGCGGACAAAGCTGCAGCCGCCAAGAAATAATTTGCCATGAAGATTTCCATCAAAAACATTTCCGGCAAAGCGGCCGGCGAACTCGAAGTGAAGTTCGCAATGATTGAAAACGGTCGCGGCACCCAAGCCGTCCACGACACGGTGACCGCGTATCGCGCGGCGCAGCGCATGGGCACGGCCAAGGCCAAGAACGCCGGCGAAGTCGCCGGTACGAACAAGAAGCCGTGGAAGCAAAAAGGTACGGGCCGCGCCCGCGCCGGTTCCTTCCAATCGCCCATCTGGGTCGGCGGTGGTGTGACCTTCGGTCCGCGCCCTCGCGATTACACGAAGAAGATTTCCAAGAACACCAAGGCGCTGGCCTTGCGCAAGGCTTTGACCGAACGGCTCAAGGCGGGCGATGTGGTGGTGGTGGACGATCTGAAACTGGCCTCGGCCAAGACGAAGGATTTTGTCACTGTCATCAACGCGCTGGAACTGACGGGCACGACGCTCATCGTTGCCGGTGGCGAAGAGAACACCAACCTGACGCGCGCCTCCCGCAACATCTGCGGCGTGACGCTGACCACGGGCGATTCGCTGAACACGTACGATGTGTTGCGCCCGGACAAGCTGCTCTTCACCAAGAGCGCGTTTGAAACCGTCGAGGCCCGCCTCAACAAGGAATAAATCATGAACGCTTTCGAAATTATCAAGACCGTCCGCCTGACGGAAAAAGGCACGCGCCAGGGCGAGAAATATAATCAATACACCGTCGTGGCTGATCCGCGCGCGAACAAGACCCAGATCCGGCAGGCCGTGCAGGAACTGTTCAAGGTCAAGGTGACCCGCGTGAACACGCTGAACGTTCGTGGCAAAGCCCGCCGCAAGCGCACCGCGCAAGCCGGCACCACGTCGAACTGGAAGAAGGCGATTGTCACGTTGAAAGACGGCGACAAGATTAGCCTGACCTGAAATTAATCGATTCTCACGAACGGCGCGGAATTTATTCCGCGCCGTTTTTTGTTTTGGCTGGGTGTTCATTATGCTAGTTTTCAAGCATGATACAGGCGGAAGAACTGGTTGGTGGCGAGTGGGCCGAATGGTATCGGCTCACACCGGTTCAACGCTGGCTGGAGAGCGAAAAGCTCTGGCAAACCTATCTCGCCCTTGGAGGCTCGCTTGATCCCGAACCCGATACGCAAAGTCCTTTCTTCGATGCGCGCAAACCGCGTCCGCGCCCTGCTTATGGGCGGACAGGCGTGCGTGTTTTACGGCGCGGCCGAGTTTAGCCGCGATACGGACTTCGCCATCCTTGCCGGGGCGGACAACCTGGCGCGGCTGCGAAAAGCCCTGGCGGAACTGCGGGCCGAACCCATCGCCGTGCCGCCGTTTAAAATCAAATTTCTCCGTCAAGGTCATGCGGTTCATTTCCGCTGCCAGCATCCCGAAGCCTTACGGATGCGGGTGGATGTGATGTCCAAAATGCGCGGTGTGGATTCCTTTGCGATGCTTTGGAAGCGCCGGACCACCCTGCAAATTCCTGGCGGCGAAAGGTGTGACCTGCTCTCGCTGCCAGATCTGGTACAGGCCAAGAAAACCCAGCGCGACAAGGATTGGCCGATGATTCGCCGATTAGTCGAGGCGAGTTTTTTCGAGAATCGCCGGAATCCCAACCCGGCGCGAATCCGTTTCTGGCTGGCCGAACTGCGCACGCCGCAACTGCTCATCGAAATTGCGCGCAGGAATCCTTTGGCTGCAAAAAAACTTGCCAGCAAACGTCCGTTGCTCCGGCTGGCACTTGCTGGCGAATCAAAAAAACTGGAGCGGGCGCTGACTGTCGAGGAACAAAAGGAGCGCGAGGAAGACCGGCGTTACTGGTTGCCGCTTAAAAAAACCTTGGAGAAACTTCGGCATGGCGGCTGATGTCGCTACTTCATGTCGGTGGTGAAACTCGCGACGATGGGGCGATGGTCGGAGCCGATGCCCCAGTTGGGAATGGCCGGGATGTAGGTATCGGCGGCGAGCCAGTGCAGTTTCAGCGCGGGACTTACCAAGATATAATCAATGCGGGAATAGGTATCGGTCTTGCCGTAAAAGTAAGTCCACGAGACATCGCGCGGCTCGAAATAGGGCGGTTCGCCGGGCGCAGTGTCGCCGTTGCGTTCGGCGGGGCGCGTGTCGGTGAGCTTGAACTTTCCACGCCCGATGACCATCTTCATCGTGTCGGAATCTTTGGTGTCATTGAAATCGCCGAGGACGATGAGATTGGCGGCCGGATTTCTAGTGAGGCGCGCATCAATGAGGCCGCGCAAAACTTTGGCTTCACTAAGACGCTCCTCGGCCTCATCGGCCTCCGGTGTGGTGAGGTGCGATTTCAAATGCGCGGCCAGTAGCGTGAAGTTAAAGTTGGTCGCGACTTGGATGTCCACTTCCACGAAGCCGCGCTTGACCTGAAAACGTTTGCCATCGAGCAGGAATAAATCGTTCGTATGTGGCCGACGCGCGACGATGGGAAACTTGCTCAACACGGCGACATGGATGCTAGTGTCGTAACTCTCGATATGCTCCCAGTAGGGGAAATCCTGTACGTTAGCCTTGAGCGAGGCGCGCATTTCCAGGAGCGCATTGGTGGTGCCCATTTCTTCAAGCGCGAGTATATCGGGATTTAGTATGCGGATGCTTTCGCGGATTTCGGCTTTGGCTTCGACGGACTTGACGCGTGAGCGGGTATCAGTTGGTTGATCTAAATAATTTTCGACGTTATAAGTCGCGACACGGAAAGTACCGGGTAAAGCATTGCCTGCGGCCAACAAAAGAGCGAGCAGGGCGGGGCGAAAGGACATCTGGCAGGTTAGATGCGGCAGGTAGTTCCTGAAAGAACAACCGTGAAACTTTCTTGGAAAATAATTTGAACAAATCTACGCCGACCCGGTCTCATATCTGATTGGTTTGGGGTATGGTTAAAGCGCCTGACTTTTATTGGGTTTTTAGTCAGGCGCTTTTTTTTGCCCAAATCATTTAAAGCTGCTACTTTCTCACCATGTCTCGTAAAACCAAAAGCAATCAGTTGCCGTTAAAATTGGATGACAAGCAGAGCGAGCGCGACACGCGCGAGCTGCGAATTGACAAGGTTGGCGTGCGCGGGTTGCGGTTTCCCATTCAAGTGCGCGACCGTGTCCATCGCGTGCAAAATACCGTCGCCACGCTGGGGATGTTCGTGGACCTGCCGAAGGAATTCAAAGGCACGCACATGAGCCGGTTTGTCGAGGTGCTGACGTCCCATGGCAATGTGATTCATGTTGAGAACATCAAGGAGATTTTGCAGGAGCTGCAGCGGAAGCTGAATTCCGCCACGTCGCATCTGGAAATCGAGTTCCCTTATTTCATGAGCAAGAAGTCGCCGGTGTCGCGGCGCGAGAGTTTGATGGACTACATCGCGCGCTTTGACGCGGCGGCTTGCGGCAAGGAAACGGATTTTGTGCTGACGGTGAAAGTTAACGTAACAACGCTGTGCCCCTGCTCAAAGGCGATTGCCAAATATGGCGCGCATAACCAGCGCGGCGAGGTGACGGTGGCGTTGCGGTTTAAAAAGATTGTATGGATTGAGGAAGTCATTGAGATGATTGAGGCGTCGGCGAGTTCCGAACTTTATGCCTTGCTCAAGCGTCAGGACGAAAAGGCGGTGACGGAGCGGGCGTATGAAAACCCCGTTTTTGTTGAAGATTTGGTGCGTAACGTGGCCCTGCGGCTCAACGCGCATCCGCTGGTAACGTGGTATAAGGTGGAGGCGGAAAACTACGAGAGCATCCACAATCACAACGCCTACGCGTGCATCGAACGCCGTCCGGAAATCCGCATCCGGATGGCCAAACTGCCGCGCGGGACGGCGTGAAGTTTGTCTGCCCAAAAAACGCGAAAATTTGTGTGGCATATTTGATTCCTTTTGATACATTCCCGCGCTCTTGATGAATCGGTATTACCACCGGAAATCAGTTTAATTTTGTGACTGCAAAGAAAAAAATTTCGAATAAGCCCGCCCCGCGCGGCAAGGCCAAGAACGTCGCGACGTCGGCGGCCATATTAGGTCGTCCGGTGTCCAAGGCTAGTGCTGGTCCAGACCTCAAGAAGGTTAAGCCGGAATGGCAGAAGTTCTGCCTGCACTTGCTGGAACTGCGCGAGCAGTTGACCAAGCAGATGAATGGCCTCGCTGCCGAATCGGCGCAGGAGATGGCTGGTTATAGTCTGCATATGGCAGATTCCGGCACGGATAATTTTGACCGCGATTTCGCGTTGAGCCTGCTCTCCTCCGATCAGGACGCCGTTTATGAAATCGAGGAAGCCCTGAAGCGTATCGAACGTAAGACTTACGGTGTGTGCGAACTGACGGGCAAAAGCATTCCCAAGGCGCGGCTCGAGGCGATTCCATGGACGCGCTTCACGGTGGACGCGCAGGCGCAGCTTGAACGTGAAGGCGCCCTGAAGTCCCGCCGGCTTGGCACCCTTGGAACGATTGACGCTGTCGGCACCACTACGGATGTGGACGGCGAAGAAGAAGAAAATACCGACGAAGCGGTAAAAGTTAACAAAGAAAAAGAATAATTTTATGGCCCGCGAAACCATCACCATCGAATGCACGGAAGCACGCAAGGAAGGCAAGTCGCCTTCACGCTACACCACCAGCCGCAATAAGAAATTGCAGACGGAAAAGCTGGAGGTTAAGAAATACAACCCCGCGCTCCGCCGCCACACCCTGCACAAGGAGATTAAGTAATTTATGCCCCGCAAGACAAATACCGATAAGAAGACCGACAAGCGCGGTAAGAGCACCCGGGAACAGCGCACGCCGCGCCCGAAGCCGAAGTGCGATTTCACGATTGACGCGCTTGACTACAAGAACGTCAACCTGCTCCGCACGTTTGTAACCGATCAAGGCCGTATCTTGCCACGCAAATATACGGGCCTGCCCGCGCCTTACCAGCGCCGCATGACGGCCGCCATCAAGCGCGCACGTCAGATGCTGCTGATGAAGTAACTCTCCCGCCGCGCGACTGGCCTTGCCGTCGCGCGGCATTTTTGTAGACTTAAGTTGCAAACGATTTGCAATTGAAAACTCTCACCGCCTCCATTCTGTTTCAGATTTTCCTGGCTTTCGGTATCGCTGTGGTTGGCGGCGCATTGAGCGGGCTGCTGGCGCGGACGCACCGTCAGCTTTGCGCCTTCATCAGCCTTGGCGCTGGTACACTGTTGGGGGTGGCGCTATGCGGTATCGCGCCGGAATGTCTTGAGTCGCTGAGGATGTGGGAGTTTCTGCTGGCTGGCGCCTCCGGCTATTTTCTGTTCGCGCTGGTTTCGAAGTATGTGTACCACGTCTGTCCGGCCTGCGCGGCCAGCCATTTTGACGAAGCCACGACGCACCGGCTGGCCGAATTCGCTACTGCCATGATGTTCGCACTGGCGATTCATTGCACCGTGGACGGCTTGGCGCTGGCTGCGGGTAATGAAGAGGCCACACCAGTGCGACTATCCATTATCTTTGCCATCTGCGTTCACAAATTACCTGAAGGGTTGGCGCTCGGTGCGCTGTTGATTGGCGGCGGTGTGGCGCGTTTGAAAATGCTCTGGCTGGTGGCGGCTGTGGAATCCACGACCATTCTGGGCGGATTGATCGGCTGGCTTTTCCTGCACAGCGCCTCAGATTTCTGGCTAGCACTGGCCCTGGCAAACGCCGCTGGCGGATTTTTATATCTCGCGCTACATGCTGTCCTCGGGGAAATCCTAAAACATCACAAAGGTTTGGTCCTGGCGAATTTTGCCGCCGGGTTTGCGGCCATTGCTGGTCTCATTCTTTATTTTCATTTGAAAGCCTGAACGCTGATGAAAAACTGCGTTCACAAGCACCACAAGAAAAAGCAGGAACTTGCCTCACTGACGGGTCGCTTGCGACGCGAAGCGCGCAAAATCACCAGCCCGCGCGCCGCGATTCTGGAGATTTTACGCCATCATCCGCATCCGCTGACCATCAAGGAGATTTTTGCCGAGCTCCCTAAAGGTGGCTGCGATCTTGCCACGATTTACCGAGCGATGCAGATGCTCGAAAAACTAGGCATGGTGAAGCGCTTTGATTTCGGCGATGGCGCGGCGCGGTTTGAACTCGTCGGGGAAGGAGAAGACGGCCACCATCATCATCTCATTTGCACCCGCTGTGCTGGCGTGGTGGAGATTGACGAATGTTTTCCCGAAGAGATCGAGCGCCGGATAGCGAGCGTCAACGGATTTGCCGGTGTGACCCACCGGCTAGAGTTCTTTGGCGTCTGCCCCGGCTGCCAGAAATGAAAACGGCGGCGATTGCTCGCCGCCGACATTCAGGCTGTTTCCTCGGCCATCCAATCGCCGAGTTGTAAATACTCCCTGATTTTTCTCCGCTCGTGGCGGTTCTTTAATGATTTTTTAGTATGATGTTCGGTTTTGCGGAACGGATGTTTCGGATTGCGAATGACTTCGCCCATTACTTCGATGGTTTTCATCATAACTTTTACCTTTCGTTTCCTTTCATCGGACTGATAGCGTAAACAATGCCAACTGCTATCAGCCCGAAAACTGCATATTATCTACAAATCTTCTGACGCCTGACCCCCGGCATCTGTTCAAATTTTTTCAGATAAAACAAAAAGCACCAGAACACCACTCGTTTTCCACACTTTTCGCCACCAGTTTAAGTTTTAAACTGGCAAACGCCCGCTCAACCTCATGAAACTCCACCGCCAAAATGCCGGCGAGCACCAAGGTGCCGCCCGCCTTCAACCGGTTTACAATTCGATGCTTTTCGGCAATTAGCAAGTTAGAAATTAAATTTGCGCAGACCAAATCATATTGCCGCGCGGGTTTTAGAGGCAGCTTGGTAATGTCCCCGCGCGTCAGCTTGAGCTTGGTATCAACCCGGTTTTTCTTCGCGTTGTCGCGGGCGACCCGCACGGATTCCGGGTCAAAATCAAAAGCGTGAACCGGCTGATAACCCAACTTGGCGGCAGCGATTGCCAGGATTCCCGAGCCGGTCCCGATGTCTAGAAATGATTGTGGAGTCCCGACTTTTCGGCCGCGCACCAGTTCATTGAGACAAAAAGACGTGGTCGGGTGCTGCCCGGTGCCGAAGCTCAACCCGGGGTCGAGGATGACCACCGCTTGGTTTTTAAGCGGACGTTTTTTACTCCAGCTTGGTTTGACCAGCAGAGTTTTACCGATTTCCAGCGGATGAAAATGCCGTTTCCAGGATTCCGCCCAGTCCTCACGCTTCACTTTGTCGATTTCAATCTTCCCCGCACCAATGTTCAAGCCGCATGCCGCAATGTTTTTTAACCCGGCGGTAATCTCGGCGGTGATTTTCCTGCCATCAGGTTTTTCATCACGAAAAACACTGACCATGCTCACGCCGGTTTCCAGATTAAAATAGCCGGCGGCGGCAGCGTCAAGCAGCCCGCCGAGCATTTCAGTTACCGCGTCCTCGGCTTCGAGAGAAGTCGTGACCGAAATGCGCCAGAGCGGTTTGTTTTTCTTCATGTTCTAACCTACGAGATCGCGCCACGGTGTAAAATTAAGCAGCTCGATTTCCGCCAGATGCGGATGCAGCGCCACCTGCGTGATGCTGGCGTATTCCACCTCGAACGAATTGGTCTTTGGCAGCGGCAAATCCAGCAGGATGGCGAGCGCCATGCGGATGACGCCGCCGTGACAGAACACCGCGACGTTTTGCCCGGGATGTTTCGCAATGATTTCGCGCAGGCAAGGCTCGATGCGGGCGCGAAACGTCTCGCCGTTTTCGCCGTTAGGCGAGCCGGGATGCACAATCTGCTCCAGCCATTCGTGAACGGGAAATTTAAATTTATCGCGCACATCACCCCAGTCCAGCCCGGTCCAATCGCCAAAATCTATCTCGCGCAAATCATGAAAAATCGTCTGCGCATGGCGGCCGGTCTTGAGCGTCGGCGCAAGCGTCTGCTGGACGCGCTTCATCGGGCTGGCGTAGACGGCGTCAATCGTCTTCACGCGCAGATAATCCGCCAGCACTTTTGCCTGCCGCTTGCCGCGCGGCGAAAGATTCATGTCGATGCGCCCGCCGAAAACGCCCTGATAGCGCGCCTCGACCTCGCCGTGGCGGATGAGCAGCAGCCGCGTGGCGGGCGGTTGCAAATGTTTTTTGCGCGAAGCTTTCTTTTTAGTAGCCATCGACGTTTAACCTTGAGCAATCGCAGTTTGTTGGGCGGCCAGCAGATCTTTAATGCCCAGCTTGCCGAGCGCGAGCAAATCCGCCAGTTGCGTATCGGTAAAAGTGGCTTCCTCGCCGGAGCCTTGCAGCTCGATAAATTCCCCGCGCGAATTCATCACGAGATTCATATCCACACTCGCGGCCACGTCCTCGGTGTAACACAAATCCAGCAGGGGCGCGCCGTTCACGATGCCGACACTCACAGCGGCGACGCCGGACAGAATGGGGCTGGTGGTAATTTTCTTTTCGGCAATCAACTTGTTTACGGCCAATGACAGCGCGACGAAGGTGCCGGTGATGGCTGCCGTGCGCGTGCCGCCGTCTGCCTGCAACACATCGCAATCCACGCAGATGGTGCGCGCGCCGATTTTTTCCAGGTCAATCGCCGCGCGGATGGAACGGCCGATGAGCCGTTGGATTTCCGAAGAGCGCCCGTCGAGTTTGCCCTTCGAAATATCGCGCGGTTTGCGCGTCAGAGTGGAGTAGGGGAGCATCGAATATTCGGCGGTGATCCAGCCGCCTTCGACCTTTTGTTCCTTCATCCAGCGCGGCACCGATTCCTCGATGGTCACGCCGCAAATGACGCGGGTGTTGCCCCATTCGATGAGCGTGGAGCCGGCGGCGTACGGCGCAATGTGGTTTTGGAAACGGAGCGGGCGGATTTGATGGGCGGCGCGGCCGTCGGCGCGGATAGGTTCAGAAGACATACGCGCGCAGTTTAGGTAAAACTAATTTGAATCGCAAACCGCGAATCATTTTTTTCCAACTTCAATGCCTGCGAACAGATTTTCCAAGGTATTGATGCCCGGCTCAGCTTTTACATTGAGCATCTGACGCAGAAAATCTGCGCCTTCGTCAATGCTGCGAATAGATTTGGGCAGCAGCGCGCCAGCCGCGTTCGCGTGACCGCCGCCCTGGAATTTTTCCGCGATTTTGCGCGCCTCCCCGTTGCGGCTGCGGAAGCTGGCGAAGATAACATTCTGCCGGCGGAATAACGTCACGAGCACCGTGTACTTCGTCGCGCCGCGCTCCAGCAATTGGTGCACGATGGAGTTAGTGTTGCCGACGATATTGTCCACGAAGCCGACTGTCGGCGAGATTTCCGAGATATTCCGTTTGCTCCATTCGTAACCGATGGGATCTTCCACGCGCCGTTTCACCGCCATCACTTCGAGGAGCGGATGGTCCAGCAACTTTTCCAAATCGCCATTGATGAGGCTGTGCAAATTCCAGAACTGATAAATCTTCACCAGACCCGCGTAATCACCGGCCACGGCAAAATCCGGGTCCTGCTCCAGAAATAAATCCGCGACATTGCTCAGGTGCACGAGGCGGTCGAGCGTGGGCGTGGCGAGGCCATGCTTCTGACACAATTCGTAAGCCAGCAGACCGGCGGATTTAGTGATGTCGTGGTGCAGGTGCGCTTTTTTGGCGGCAACCTCGGTGACATGATGATCCACCACGAGCCAGTCTTGCTTGTCCATGCGCGACTCGAAGGTGAAATCCGTCACCCACGCCGAATTTTCGCGCAGGTCGCGTTGTTTCCAGAAATTATAATGATACGCCTGGAGCGGCACTGTCTCGCCGTAGAGCTGTTTGGCGAGGCGCTGGAGGAGGAGGCCGGCGACGAAGCCGTCCAGGTCGCTTTCGTGGGTAATAATGACTTCCGGCTTGGGCAACGTCAACATGGCGAGACTGTAAATCACGCCGACGCGGGTGGCGAGCCGGTAATTGGCGGAGTGCGGGGGGATAGCGGGTTGCGCTTTCTGATGGTCGGGACGGTGCGCTGCGCCGTCCCCGCCCGTCAGCGTAGCGAGGGCGGAACGGATGTGGTTGCACCGGCGAATGGTTATACTGCGTTCGGGGAGGCCTCGCCTGACGCTACGCTCGGCGAGGCGGACGGCGCAGCGCGCCATCTCTACCCGGGGCGAAAACGCACCGCCGAAGGCTTTTTCGGTGTTTCCGGGAGCTTTTTCCATGCTGGAAAATCATTTTATGGCGCTGAAAAATGATTCCGTGGCGTTGGAAAATGTTTTTTTGGCGCTAAAAAATCAAAAAATCGTGCCGTCGGCCTCCCCGATGGTGCCATCGGCGGTAAGAATGGCGTCGTCGTGGGTCTCGACGGCGTCGTCGGACGAGAGAATGGCGCTGTCGGATGAGCCGACGGCGTTGAAAAGTGTGCCGACGGTGCCGTCGGGGGTGCCGATGACGTTAAAAAAAGTGCCGACGGCGTCATCCGGACTGCTGACAGTGTCCAAAAATCATCCGATGGCGCGGTTTTGAGCCTCGTTCGCGCGCTGGCGGCTGTGGAAAGCGAGTTTTTGGGGGATTTGGACGCGTTTACGAATCTCTGGCCTTGATTTTAGGGTGCCGGTCGCCCAGCTTTCAGCATTATGTTACCCGTTACCATCGCTTCCTTTGGCGTAATGTTCTTCTTGATCTACATCGGTTGCATCCTGGGCATCATCATTTACCTCTTGCGGTTGATGGGCCGGTTCGTGAGTTCGCACGAGCGGATTGCTAAATCGCTCGAAACCATTGCGAAGAAGCTGCCCGAAGATACCAAGCCGCCCGTTATTCCCTGAGCTGCGGCGCGCTTGCCGCCACGCTCTCCACTCGGCATAATTCCCGCAACAATTTGTCGCCGACACATATTCATGCCCAACTCTGCCGCCACCACCACCGCTGACCCGCTCGCGCGGCTCATTCAGAAGCCCCAATTTGTCGGCTGGCTCGGCGCGGCGGATTTTACGCGCGCGCTCGTCCTCACCAGCGATGTCTGGAAAGCCCAGGCCCACGGCGTCCCCCATAATTGTTTTCTGCTCGCGGCGACCACGGGTGCGACTTTGGAGGAAGTTTTGTTGCTGCGCGTGACCGGTTCCGCCGAGCCGCCCACGGATGCGGAACTGCTCACTAAACTGGATAAACTTAAAAGCCGCGCGCCCGCTTCCGGCGGTGATTTGACGGTGGAAGAATTTCAATTTGGTCTCCTGCAATGCCGCGTGCTCGGCACGTTTTATTTGATGGCGGGCCAATTGCGCCTCGGCAGCGATGTGGAGAACTTCGCGCAAGCCGCCGGCCTCGCGGTGTATCGTCCGGATGGCGCGGCGCTGGAGGCGATTGTTAATTATCTCAGTCCGGCGCGCCTCGCCGCCGCCGCGGAAGAAGCGCGGCGCCTGGGTTTGCAGGGCGACCTGCCGCATTTTCCCATCGGCACCGTGCGTTACGCTTCCACCGAGCGGCTGCATCGCGGCGGGCAGGCGGCCCGGGCGGTGTTCAATTTGAACGCCGTCGATTTTCTCGCGCGCCGCACCGCCGTCTTTGGCATGACGCGCACGGGCAAGTCCAACACGGTCAAAAAACTCGTGTCGGTGGTGCAGCACACCGGTACCGACTTCAAGCTGAAGATTGGCCAGATCATTTACGACTTGAACGGCGAATACGCCAACGCCAACCAGCAGGATAAAGGTTCGCTCGCGGAAGTTTTTCCGGGCGACACGGTGCGTTATCGCATGATGCCGACGCCGGGGTTCGAGCTGATTCTTAATAATTTCTTCGTCCAAATCTCCGAGGGTCACAGCACGTTGCGCGGGCTGCTGGAGGCGGGCAAGGTGCCGCGCTCGGCGGACCTGGAGGCTTTCCTCAGCATGGATTTTATCGCACCGAACCGGGAGGATTGCAGCAACGACTACGAATTCCAGCGGCAGACGGCTATGTATCAGCTCAAGCTGGCCGCGTATCAGGCGATGCTGGCGCGTGCAGGCTACGAATTGCCGCCGGGCTTTAAGATTACGTTCGAGGTCAACGCCGCCATTCGTAATAAAGTGAATCCGGCGGTGAATCCGGCCGATGGTCTGACCGCGACGCAGGCGTATGAATGGTTCAATCTCGTGCGCCAGATTCAGGATGAACTGATCACGGTCAAGGGCGGTTCGTGGATCGAGCCGGATACGAATGTGCTCATCAATCTGCTGCTCCAGAAGAATGATCAGGGCGGCTACATTCCCGGCTACCGCCTGTTGCAGCCGTACAAGGACTATCATGCGCCCAACCGCAGCACGGATGTGTGCGACGAGATTTACAATCATCTGGTGAACGGTAAGATTGTGATTCTAGATTTGTCCGTGGGCGATCCCGTGCAGCGCGAGCGTTTGAGCAAGCGGATTGCGCGGCACATATTGACTAGCTCCATGGCCACGTTCAACGCGGGCCAACATCCCCCGCACGTCGTCGTGTATGTGGAGGAGGCGCATAATCTCATCGGCCGCACGGAGGCGCTCTCGGAAATCTGGCCGACCATCGCGAAGGAAGGCGCCAAGGCGCGCATCGCGATTGTTTACGCCACGCAGGAGGTTTCCAGCATCCATCCGAACATCCTCGCGAACACAGAAAACATCCTCGTCTCGCATCTCAACAATCAAAACGAGATCAGCGAGCTGGCGAAGTATTACGACTTCGGCGATTTTGCGGATTCGCTCATTCGCGCGCAGGACGTCGGGTTTGCGCGGGTGAAGACGTTGTCCAATCCGTTCGTCATTCCGGTGCAGATTGATAAGTTTGACCCGGAAAAAGAGCGGCAGCGCGGTGCAGGCGGCCCGGGACACTAACCTTTTCGCCAAAATTTAACTTTGAAATCAGGCGCTCTCGCCGCCACAATCTCCATTCGCTTTGGGTTCTGAATTCAGCAGGTTGAATTCTGTAATCCGCACTTATACATGAAACGCACGCATCATTGCAACGAACTGCGCCCGGCACATATCGGGCAAACCGTCACTCTCTCCGGCTGGGTCCACTCCCGGCGCGACCTCGGCGGCCTCATCTTCATCGACATCCGCGACCGCGAAGGCCGCACGCAAACGGTGTTTGATCCGTCGGATTTGCCGAAAGACCTTTTTGAAAAAGCCGCCGCCTTGCGCAGCGAATGCGTGGTGAGCGTGAGCGGCAAAGTGCGTCAACGCCCCGCCGGCACGAACAATGCCAAGATTCCGACGGGCGAAGTCGAAGTCGGCGTGACCGCGCTCGAAGTTTTGAACATGGCGGAAGTCCTGCCGTTCCCCGTGGACGACCCGGAAATCGCCAACAAGGTGAATGAAGAATTGCGCCTGCAATATCGCTACCTTGATTTGCGTCGCCCCGAGATGGCGCGCAACTTGAAGGTGCGCAGCAAGGTCGCCATCGCCACGCGCAGCTACATGGACGAACAGGGTTTTCTCGAAGTTGAGACGCCGACGCTGTTCAAATCCACCCCGGAAGGCGCGCGCGAATTCCTCGTGCCGAATCGCCGCGAGCCCGGCACCTTTTACGCGCTCCCGCAATCGCCGCAGCAGTTCAAACAGATTCTCATGGTGGCTGGCGTCGAGAAGTATTTCCAACTCGCCCGCTGCTACCGCGATGAAGATTTGCGCGCGGACCGGCAGCCGGAGTTCACGCAGGTGGATATCGAGATGAGTTTTATTGATCGCGAAGATATTTACGCGCTCATCGAAGGCTTGGTCAAACGCGTGTGGAAGACGGCGTTAAATATTGATGTGCCAACACCCTTCAAGCGCATCAGCTTTGAAGAGGCGCTCAATCGCTACGGTATTGATAAGCCGGACACGCGCTTCGGGATGGAGCTTGTGGACCTGACGGAAGATTTCAAAGCCTCCACGTTCAAGGTGTTTAGCGGCACCATCGCCAATGGCGGCGTGGTGAAAGCGCTCAACGCGAAAGGACTCGCGGGCGCGACGCAAGGTCAGATCGAAACGATGACGGAGTACGCCAAGAGCTTCGGCGCGAAGGGGCTCGCGTTCATCAAGGTGGAGAACGGCGAATGGAAATCGCCCATCGTGAAGTTTTTCAGCGACGCGGAGAAGGCCGCGCTCACCACGAAGCTCGCAATTCAGGAGGGCGACTTGATTTTGTTCGCCGCCGATCAGTGGTTGAACGCGTGCGAAATCCTCGGCAAGATACGTTTATATTGCGCTGACGTTTTGAAGGGGCAGGGGAAGCTGGTGATTCCCGCCGACCAGTTTAATTTTCTCTGGGTCATCGAGTTTCCGCTGCTCGGCTTTGATCGCGAACAGAACCGCTGGTATTCCAGCCATCATCCGTTCACCGCGCCGGTGCAGGAAGACATTCCGCTGCTCAAGACGGACCCCAAGAAAGTGCGCGGGCAACATTATGACGTCGTGGTGAACGGCGTCGAACTCGGCGGCGGCTCCATCCGGATCCATCAGCCCGATGTGCAGAAAACCATCTTCGAGGAACTGCTCGCCATTCCGCCCGAGGAGACCAAGCTGCGCTTTGGTTATATGCTCGACGCCTTCAAATATGGCGCGCCCCCGCACGGCGGCATCGCGCTGGGCTTCGACCGGCTCATTGCGATTCTCTGCGGCACCCAAAGTATCCGCGACGTGATTGCTTTCCCGAAGACTGCGAAAGGGACGTGCTTGATGACGGATTCGCCCAGCCAGGTTTCGCCCAAGCAATTACGCGATCTTTATCTGGAAGTGAAAGTAAAGCTGGTAGCTCCCGCTCCGGCCAAAACCTGATTTGCTCCGGTCATGGCCGACTGGAAGAAATCAGGCCGACGCATCTTGATTGCCATTGCTGTCGTCTATTTTTTCCTGTGTGCCTGCACCTGTGCGTGGCAGCGGAAGCTGCTTTATTTCCCGACGAAGATTCCGGCGGACTCCGTCGTACAGGCGGGCGCCGAGCACGGCTTTGTTCCTTGGAAAAATCCTGCTAACCAAATCATCGGCTGGAAGATTTCCGCTCACAGCACGGCGGCTGGCAGCGTCTTGATTCTTCACGGCAATGCTGGGTGCGCCATCGGGCGTGATTACATCGCGCAACCAATCCACGAAGCGGCGAATGTAGACGTTTATGTTTTGGAATATCCCGGCTACGGTGCCCGCGAGGGTTCGCCCAGTAAGCAGAGTTTCGTCGATGCTGCCGAAGAAGCCTTTCAATTACTCCCGACCAACTCCCCGCGCTACGTCGTGAGCGAATCCATCGGCGCGGGCGTCGCCAGTGAGCTTGCCAAGCGTCATCCGTCGGAGGTCGCCGGGCTGGCGTTGCTGGTGCCCTACCACAATCTCGCGGCCGTAGCCCAGCGGCACATGTGGTTTCTCCCCGCGTATATTTTGTTGCTCGATCGGTTTAATCCCGAAGCCTGTCTGCGTAGTTACCATGGCCCGGTGAAGTTTGCCGTCGCCGGTGCGGACGAGGTTATCGGGCCAAAATCCGGCCTCCGCCTCAATGACAGCTACGGCGGACCTAAAGCACTACAAGTATTTCCCGGCGCGCACCACAACGACATCTCCGCCCAGCCGCCCGCGTGGTGGCAGGAAGTATTTCGCTTCTGGCAACAGCATCCCACCCATTCGTGAAATAAAAAAGGGACGGCTTTTGGCCGTCCCTTCAGATTTAATTAAGTGTTATTGCTGTGGCGGCGCGGCGGGCGGAGTGCCGCCGGGCGGGCGGATATGCTGCGTATGCTGCTGCCACTTGACCAATTGGTCAGGCGTCAGGAGCGCCTTGATCTGGGCCTGCGTATCCGCGCGGAGTTCCTTGGCCTTGGCGCGTTTATCCTCTTGCGACAGGCTGGTATCAGTGCGCAGCGCTTTCATTTTAGTCTGCTGATCTTCCATGATCG
The DNA here is from genome assembly GCA_903865745.1 of uncultured Verrucomicrobia subdivision 3 bacterium. Lineage (GTDB taxonomy): Bacteria > Verrucomicrobiota > Verrucomicrobiia > Limisphaerales > UBA11358 > UBA11358. The sequence goes on from CAIPKV010000068.1 coordinate 18,349, forward strand.
TCTTGAACTTCGCCTTTTGGGTGTCGGTCAGGTCGAGTTCCTTGGCAATCTGGTCGAGGTTCGGTCGGCCGCGGAAGCCTGCGGGTGGTCCGCCAGCGGGAGGAGTGTTTGTGTTGTCTTGAGCCTGGAGCGCGGTGCTACCGGCGATCAAGCTGCCAGCGACGAGCGCCGCCAGCGCGAATGTTTTGGTCAGTTTCATAGTTTAATTATTTATTTTCAGGTGCGAACCGCCGGTTGTGGTTGTGGTGGCGGATACACTATTGCAGACGCCATTCTAGCCCGAAGGTTACAACGTCCGCAACACCTTCGCCGCGGCAGCCACCGTCTGGTCAATATCCGCCGGCGAGTGCGCGGTGGAGATAAAACCCGCTTCGAACTGCGATGGCGCGAGATAAACCCCCGCATCAAGCATTCCGTGAAAGAACTTGTTAAACTTCTCGCGGTCACTCTTCATGGCGTCCGCCACATTGTGAACCGGCTCGCCCGTGAAGTAGCCGCAGAACATTGAACCGCAGCGGTTGAAGCGCATTGGTACGTTGGCCGTTTTCGCGGCGTCGGTCAGGCCCGCTTCTAATTGTAAGCCGAGAGTCTCCAATTTTTCATACGCGTCGCTCGCCAACAATTCTTCCAGGTTTGCGATACCCGCCGCCATCGCAATCGGGTTGCCGCTGAGCGTCCCCGCCTGATAGACCGGTCCGAGCGGCGCGAGATAATCCATGATGTCTGCGCGCCCACCGAAAGCGCCGACCGGGAGACCGCCCCCGATGACTTTGCCAAACGTGCTCAAGTCCGGGCGAATGTTAAACCGCTCCTGCGCCCCGCCCTTCGCCAAGCGAAAGCCCGTCATTACTTCATCGAAAATGAGCAGCGCGCCATGCGCCGCCGTGAGCTCGCGCAGAAACTCCAGATAGCCGGGTTTAGGGAGATACAACCCCGCATTGCCCGGCACCGGCTCCACGATGATGCCGGCAATCTCATTTTTATTAGCGGCAAAAATCGCTTTCACCGCCTCCACATCATTGTAAGGCGCGACGATGGTGTGCGACGTGAACGCCGCCGGCACGCCCGCACTGTCCGGCTGACCGAACGTCAGTGCGCCGCTGCCCGCCTTCACCAGCAACGAATCCACATGACCATGGTAGCAGCCGTCGAACTTGATGATCTTGTCGCGCTTCGTGAATCCGCGCGCGAGGCGGATGGCGCTCATGCACGCTTCCGTGCCACTGCTCGTCATGCGAATCTTCTCTACGCTCGGGACCAGTTCACAGATGCGTTTCGCCATGGTGACTTCCAGCGGATTCGGGATGCCGAAGCTCGTGCCAAACTCGGCGGCGGTTTTTACGGCGGCAATGATTTTGGGATGGGCGTGACCGAGGATGGCGGGACCCCAAGTGCAGACATAATCAATCAATTCATTACCGTCCACGTCCCAGACCTTGGCGCCGCGCGCGCGATTGACGAAGAAAGGGTTGCCGCCGACGGCGCGGAAGGCGCGCACCGGCGAATTGACGCCGCCGGGGATATATTTCAAAGCTTCAGCGAAGAGCCGGTCAGATTGAACGCGAATCATGCCGACAAATTAACAGCGAAGGAACCTAGAAACAAAGCAGAATGAAACGGGTTGCTTAACGGCGAGGGCGATTGCAACTGGATAAGTTTTTTACATATTGGAATTTCATTTAGCAAAAGTCCTATCCCACGGGGCTCCTGTCCAAACGCTAGATGTTGGCAACTGTTGATAAAACTTCCTGACTGTACGACGACTCACTGGGTCTGTTGCCACTGGAATAAGCCCCAACTTATTCCGGCAATAATTCTCTAGATCAATCTGTGCTGTAAAAACTGGCTTTTGTTTGCCCTTAATAACCCAGCCATGCAGATGGCGATCATATAAAATGTTCACTAGTTTACTTGGCTGCTGCAGTTTTTTGGCAATCTTTTTCATAAACTCGAAGCCGCACAATAATAAATAGGACCTAGTTTTTGTTTTAGCAATTGTCTAGTTTCCTGCGGCAACGGTATGCAGGACGGGAAACCCTGTCCATTGCATTTTTGCAGTTCCTCCCACCCTCGCCGCACCTGAATACTTGAAGAAAGCCGGTACAAATGTATTACGACCTCCCTCACCCCACCCTCTCCCCAAGGAGAGGGCTTTCACGTTCCCAGCGTCCTTGGTAAAACCCGCGACGGGATCGAAAGGAAGGTCAGCCGCATCACCCAAACCAGACGGAGCCTTTTCCCTCTCCTCGGGGGAGAGGGCTAGGGTGAGGGCGGTCTTCCCTTAAAAAACCAATATCCCCATCGCCGCCTGTGCCGGGACGCCATTTACCGTCAAAAATGCAGTTTTCCCACCTTAAAACGCGTAAGTGGCTAATAATTAAGGGGCATCAGCCTTTTGGCCCACCGCAGAAGCAGCTACTGACGCCATAAAAGCAGCTGCTTCCGTGATAAAAGCAGCTGCTTCCATGACGAAAGCAGTTGCTCCCGAGACGAAAGGAGCTGCTCTAGCCATGAAAGCAGTTGCTTCCAAGTCGAAAGGAGCTGCTCTAGCCACGAAAGCAGTTGCTTCCATGACCAAAGCAGCTGCTCCAACGTCGAAAGCAGCTGCTTCTAAGGTGAAAACAATCGAAATTTTTGGGGAAATCGGTCAGGAAACGGGCGGGCGGGCGGCTAAAATGCGCGCTACCGCTGCGGCGCTTTCGTTGGGGGTGACTCGGTTGGTTTAAACAAAAAACCCACGGCTGACGCCGTGGGTTTTTCTGAAAGGGAGCCAGTGACTTTACTTCATCTGGGAAAGAATCTGGTCGGTGATGGCCTTCACCGCCGCTTCGGCTTCCGGATCGAGCCCGATGGTGGGCTCGTTGGACGTGGTGGCCTGACTCGTCGCGCCCGGACGCCATTCGCCGCTGTCACAGAGTTCGCATTCCTTCATCCCGATGCGCGGATCCACAAAGCCGAGGCTCTGCTTGATGTTGAGAATCTCCTTCATCTGCGGGCCGGTGAAGGTGTTGATCGGTTTGCCGAGCTGCCCCGCCACGACAATCGTGCGACAGTAGGCTTCGATGATCTCCATGCGCCAGTAGGCTTCCTCGATGTTGTTGTGGCTCCACGTCACGACGCCGTGATTGGCCATGAGGATGGTGTTGTAGTCGTCGGTCAAGTCGGCGACCAGTTTGCCCATGTCCGGCGACCCGGGCGTGCGATACGGGGCGACGCCGACGGAACAGAACACTTCGTATTCCGGCAACATGCACGTGGGCGGCGCCTGCCCGACGACGGCGAACGCGGTGGCGTAGGGCGGATGACAATGGCAGGTGGCAACGGCCTTGGGCTGCTTCTTCATCATCTGCAAGTGCATAAGAATTTCACTCGTGCGCTTCTTGGTGCCGCAAAGTTGATTGCCATCGAAGTCCACGAGGCACATGTCGGACGGCTTCAAAGAGCCTTTGCTCACGAGCGTGGGCGTGCAGATGGCGATGTCTTCGCCAACGCGGATGGCCATGTTGCCGCCGTTGCCATCCACATAGGCGCGTTTCCAGAGGCGATGACCCATCTCGCAGATTTGCTCCTTGAGGCTGTGGGCGTAAGGGGAGGCGAAGAAGGCTTCGAGTTCCGCCTTGGGCGACTTGGAGTTAAGTTTCTTGGTGGGGGGCGCAAGTTTATCGCCACTGACCGGTGCCGCGCCGCCGGTGGCGAGGATCCGGGCGCCGTTTGTCTCGATATCCTGCAAGAGTTCGCGCGCCGAGGGCGTCACGATGGCGTCGGCGGGGATGCTGACGGCCTGACCGTTGCGGATCATTTCCTGAATGTCACGGACACTGATAACTTGGCTCATATAAGTATAAAGCTAACCCTTCCACGGGTGGTAAAACATCTCGTCGACCAGCACGCAATTGATCGCGTCAATCGGCGGCGACACTTCGAACGGCTGCGCGGCTTCGGCGCCTTCCTCGTAACCAATCACGTCGTTCACCCCGCCGCCAAGGTCGTCATACACGACGAGGCTGGGGTCGGTCCCCATGCCGGGCTTGGCCGTCAGCGCCGTGGCGAACTGCGCCCGGCTCAGCGGGCTGACCACCAGAAAGCGTCCGCCCTTGAGCGTCTCAACTGACTTGCTCAACGTGACCCGGCCGATGACAGTTCCGAGCTTCACAATTTAAATTCTTTTGCCCGGCTCATGCTCATCCACGATGCCGGTGACGAGCCAGCGCACGGGACTTTTATCCACGCCCACGGCCTTGCGCGCCGCTTTGCCGTCGGACGAAATCACCACCTGCTGGTGCATGCCCGCCCCGTGCGAATCAATCGCAATGATCGGCGCGCCTTCCGCCTCGCCGCCCTTGCCGATGGGCTGGCAGATCACCAGCCGCCACGCGTCGAAACTCGGATGCTTCCGGGTCGCTACAATGTTGCCTTCGACGCGGGCGAGCAGCATTTAGTAAATCCTCAAGTTATCCACCATCACGCAGCGGCGGACGCGCGTGAACGTGCGGGGATTCGTGATGCCTTCGCCGGTGGGCGTGGCAATCGAGAAGCTGAGATAACCTTCGCCGCCGAGCCCGAGGCCGGCGGGGGAGGGACCGTTCTTAACGAACAAGGTCGTGTCCAGCGCGCGGGCCATGGCTGTGATGTTCTCGACATCGTGCGAGTGGATGATGGCGGTGTGCTTGTAATTGTGCTCGGATTGGAGTGAGCGTTCGATGCCTTCCTCGACGCTTTTGACGCGCACGATGGGAATCATGGGCATCATCTGCTCTTCCTGAACGAACGGATGCATGGCATCGGTTTCGCCGAAGAGGAGTTGCGTGCCGGATGGCAGGTTGATGCCGGCGGCCTGTGCGAGAAAGGACGGATCTTTGCCGATGTAATCTTTGTTGGTGTGCGCCTGCGCGCACCCGCCGCCCTGTCCGGGCGTGATGGTGAACGCGGCTTTGGTGAGCTTTTCCAACTGCGAGGGATTCAGCTTCACCGCGCCATTCTCGGACATCTTCTGCATCAACTTGTCCGCGATCTGATCGAGAACGAACACCTGCTTCTCGCCAATGCACAAAAGATTGTTGTCGAACGCGGCACCAGAAATGATGGCCTTCGCCGCGCGCGTCGGACAGCAAGTGTCATCAACCAAGACGGGCGGATTGCCGGGGCCGGCGCAAATGGCGCGCTTGCCGGTCTGCATCGCGGCCTTTACTACCATCGGTCCGCCGGTGACGAGCAGCAGGCGGGTAAATTCGTTTTTGCACAGGGCATTGAAGGAGTCGAGCGTCGGCTTCTCGATGATGCAGACTACGTTTTCAATGCCGGTCTCGCGATAAATCGCTTCGTTGTAGGCGCGCACAGCGACTGCCGCGCAACGGGCAGCGCTCGGATGCGCATTAAACACGACGGAGTTGCCGGCCGCGCAGATGTTGACGATGTTGCCGCTTAGCGTAGGAATGGAATGCGTGCTGGGCGTGATGGCGCCCACGACACCGAACGGCGTGTATTCCTCCAGCGTAATGCCGTGATCGCCGCTGCGGGCATCGGGGCGGAGCCAGTCCACACCAGGCACCAGTTTGATCAAGCCCAGCTTGGCAATCTTGTGGTCGAGCCGGCCAATCTTGGTCTCTTCAAATTCAATCTTGCCCCACTGCTCGGCATTCTTCTCTGCCATCGCCTTGACGATCTCTTCAATCTTGCGACGGGCGGCAACTCCCTTTTCCTTCAATTGCAAAAAGGCTTCCTGTGCCGCTCCACAAGCTTCTTCGGCGGTGGCAAACACGCCATACTTGCCACGCAAGGCTGGAGCGGACGAAGGCTTCTTAATGCTAAAGCCGCAGGATTCAGATTTAGGTGCGGGCGCAGATGGAGCTGGGGACGGCTTGGTCGCGGTAGTGGCGGTGCCACCCAATTTGCCCAACACTTCGGCTACGACATCACGAATTAAAGTTTCATTCACGGCGCTCATAATTCAATCAACGGTTCTTGGCGCTAAATATCTCTTTCCCGAAAACGTCCACGCTATCCACGAGGCCAATCACGACGGCGTCTACCGGCGCTTCCTTCATGCCGGGAGCGAGGCGGGCGCTGCTACCCTGGCAAAACAAGACCAGTTCGCCTTCGCCGGCACCAAGGTTGTCCACGGCCACGATGGTGTTGGCCCCCGGACGAAACTTGGTCGGGTCTTTTTCGTCCACGAGCTGTGGGCGGAGCAGCAACAGTTTGCGGCCCGACATGTTCGGGTCTTTCTTGGTGGCGACCACCTGGCCTTCGACTTTGGCGAGGAACATAAAATTAGAAGATGGGAGATTGGAGCTAGGAGTTAGGGCGATACCCAACTTCCATCTGCCATCTCCTATCTGCTTACTTCTTCTTCGGCAATACCGCTTCCACATCCGCATGCGGACGGGCGATGACGTGGACGCTGACCAATTCGCCTTTGATGGCTTTAATGGCCTGCGCGCCGGCATCGGTGGCGGCTTTGACGGCGGCGACATCGCCGACGACACACGCGGTGACGAGGGCATTGCCGACCTGAGTCATGGGGCCGACGAGCTCGACGTTGGCGGCTTTGAGCATCGCGTCCGTTCCCTCAACGAGGGCAACGAGTCCGCGGGTTTCGATCATTCCAATGGCTTGTGGCATAATTTTGTTTAGTTGATGGTTGAGAGTTATCGGTAAATTTAATTTTTCTTAGTTTCCAAAAATCGTTTCGCTTCGCGGGCCACGACGAGTTCCTCGTTTGTGGGAATAACGAAGACTTTCACAGCGGAATCTGCAGCGCTAATGATGGCTTCGGTTGCGCGCGTGGAATTATTCTTCTCAGCGTCAATCTTGATGCCGAGGTTTTCCAAATTCTCGCAAATGGCCGCGCGCAATTCTGCGCGGTTCTCGCCGGTGCCGGCGGTGAACACGATGGCGTCCGCGCCATTCAACTGCAAAAAGTAGCTGCCAATCCAATGCCGTGCGCTGGCGACGAAAACATCCAGCGCAAGCTTCGCGTTCGCATTGCCTTTACTGATGGCATCAGATATATCGCGCACATCGTTTGACACACCACTCACGCCTAGTAGGCCAGATTGCTTGGTCAGCTGCTTTTGTGCTTCTTCAATGCTAATGCCAAGCGTCTTTACCGCATAAGGCATAGCTTCGGCGTCGAGATCGCCAACGCGGTTATTTTGAGGCAAACCGGATTGCGGGCTCATGCCCATGCTTGTTCCGATGGACGCACCGTTAAAAATACCCGTCACGCTGGAACTTCCGCCGAGATGGCAGGAAATAACCCGTAGCGGCGCGCCAGAAATTTTAGCGGCACCCTGATTGACGTAAAGTTGACGAGCACGTTCGGCAACATCGGGTCGATTAAGCAATTCCGCCGAGCGCTCGGCTATAAATTTATGGCTCGCACCATGGAATCCCCAGCGGCGCACGCCGATTTGAAACCACGCGTCCGGCACCGCATATCGCTGTGAGGCTTCCGGTGCGAACTGGTGAAACGCGGTTTCGAACAACGCAATGAGCGGCACGGTTGGCACTCGTTGCGCAAACAGCTTAATGCCGGTGATGTAGGGCGGGTTGTGCGCGGGCGCAAGGCCGTTGTAATCGGTCATCGCCTGCAACACACGCTCATCAAGCTGTACGCAGCCGGTGACGTTTTTAGCGATGACCGTTTTGAAACCGACGGCGCTTAATTCGTTCTCGCTCGCAATGGCGTTCGCCTGCTTGAGTTCGGCGAGGCAATCCTCAATCGCTTTGGAATAATCGGTTACGCGCTCAAAGCCACCTTTGTGCAAAAGGCGCTCGGCATTGTTTGAGAAATCAAACAACCGCCACTTGAGCGAAGTCGAACCAATATTGGCGACGAGAATCTTCATTAAATACAGATTTCGTAATGCGGAGTTATCGGTGTGCGGTTATTTCACACTCCGAATTCCGCGTTCCGAACTTATTCCAACCATTTTCCCAGTCCGCTCAATCCATCATGCGGACGTGGGATCACTTGGACACTGACGACGGCACCAACTTGCGCGGCGGCGGCGGCACCGGCATCGGTTGCAGCCTTCACGGCGGCAACATCGCCCCGGAAAAACACGGTGACATACCCGCTGCCGACTTTTTCCCAGCCAGTAATGTGGACGTTCGCGGACTTGAGCGCAGCATCAGCCGATTCTACAGCGGCGCAGAAGCCTTTGCATTCAATCATTCCAACAGCTTGTTTTGACATATTTATTAAGAGTTAAAGTTTGGTTGAATTATTTCTTAGCGACACCATTGCCGAGGAACGCTGCGAGCAGTTCTTCGTGCGGGCGCGCGATGATGTGCGAGCCTACGAGTTCACCTACTTTGGCGGCGGCTTTCGCGCCGGCGTCCACTGCAGCTTTGACACTGCCGATGTCGCCTTGGGCGATGACGGTGATGAGTCCACCGCCGATGGCGATGGTTTTGACCAACGTTACGTTGGCCGCTTTGACCATGGCATCGCTGGCTTCGACGCTGCCGACATAGCCCTTGGTTTCAATCAGTCCTATTGCTTCGTTCATAATTTATTTTGGTTGATGGTTGAGAGTTGCGAGAAATTGTTGGGAAATTATTTAATCAATTCGACTGGCGTTTGTGGTTCTAAATTGCACGCGTTACCTTCGTCGGTGTCAATGTGTACTTCCAATTTGAAACTGGGATCCACGCGGACCAGTAATTGATCAAGCGTGATCGCGCACGGTCCGCCAATTTTCAATTTCATATGGTCGCCGGCTTTGACGCCATAGAATTCCGCATCGGTCGGGTGCATATGAACATGGCGTTTGGCGCGGATGACGCCTTGCGGCATTTCAAAAAAGCCTGCTGGCCCCATCAGCATGCAGCCGGGTGTATCCTTGATATCACCAGAACTACGCAATGGAATTTCGAAACCAAGTGCGACTGCGTCGGTGTAGGCAAGTTCAACTTGATTCAAATTTCGGCACGGGCCGAGAATCCGCAGATTCGATATCACGCGGCTACGCGGCCCGATGAGTGTGACGGTTTCCTTCGCGGCGAACTGACCGTCCATGTAGAGCCATTTATGAATCGATAGCTTTGCGCCTTTTCCAAAAAGGGTTTCTACCGCTTCCGGCGTGAGGTGACAATGCCTTGCGCTAACGTTTACAACGAGTGGACTTTGTCCGCTAGCAATGCGCGGTAGAGGCTTGCCAAGTTTGGCGTAAACCGCCTGACGAACCAAATGTTCGACGACGGCGCGATGTGGTGCTGGTGCAGCTACAGCCATAAGATTTGAGTGAATTTGACAGTTTGTAGATTTAAGTCAACATTTATCTTGCAAATAATTCCATAATCTATCAATTTCAATGAAACATGACTGCCGAAGAGCGCAAACACCGCATTGAAGCTTATCTTCAGCGGGTTGAATTCGCGTCGCTGGAAGAACTCTCCCAGCACGTGGAAGCGTCGGTTTCTACGGTCAGGCGGGACTTGACGACCCTCGAAGCGGTCGGAAACTTGCGGCGTACACATGGTGGCGCGCGCATTGTTACTCCAAAAACGGATGAATTCGCCTTTTCCGCGCGCGACGCACATCAGCTTTCGGAAAAGGAAGCGATTGGCAAAGCCTGTGCGGAACTTATCGGCGGAAATCAAAGCGTAATTCTTGATGCCGGCACGACGGTCTATCATGTAGCGCGGCATCTCGAAGAGAAATCTCCACAGATAGTGACAAATTCGCTGCCGGTGGCAAATCTCTTTGCTTCGGCGAACAAAGTGGAAGTAATTTTGGCGGGCGGCGTGATTTATCCGCGCCTTGGCGTTTTAGTCGGTCCAATGACGGTCGAGGCGTTTTCTAAAATGCGCGCCGATGTGGCCATCATGAGTGCGGGGGGCATCACGCTCGAAGGCGTGACTAATTCCCACGCACTGCTGATTGACATTCAGCGCGCAATGTTGAAGGCCGCGCAGAAAATTATTTTCTGTCTCGACCATTCAAAGTTTGGCAGGCAATCCGTCTCGCCGTTGTGCGGACTCGACCTAGTGGACACCATTGTGACCGACCACCGTGCGCCGCACGAATTGGTTGTAGCCTTGCGCGAACGCGGGGTGGAAGTGATTGTAGCGCCGACCACAGAGACAAATGGCGTTGAAAATTAGAAAGTCTTGGACGCTGCAAACGTAGTCTTCATAAAATATTAACAACATGAATCTAGCAGAAAAAGTACGGTTGGCGGGTGTGGTTGGTGCTGGCGGTGGTGGGTTTCCAACGCATGTCAAACTTAACGCCAAAGCTGAAATCGTCATTGCCAATGGCGCAGAATGCGAACCGCTCCTCCATAAGGATGCGGTGACTATGGAAGAAAACGCCGCTGAACTTGTCCGAGGAATGCAGCTTGCGATTGAAGCCGTCGGTGCGAAGGAGGGTGTCATTGGCGTAAAAGGTAAGAAAAAGCATGCTGTCGAAGCCGTGCAAGCTGCGAGCAAAGGCACGAACGTCCGCGTCCAATTGCTTGGCGATTATTATCCGGCGGGCGACGAATACGATTTGGTTTACAATGTTACCGGTAAATTGATTCCGCCCGGAGGAATTCCCATCGCAGTCGGGGTCGTCGTCAACAACGTGGAGACGTTTGTGAACATTGCCGCCGCGCACGATGGTAAGCCGCTTACGCATAAAACCCTCACCATTGCCGGCGCGGTGAAATCGCCAGCAACTTTGCGCGTGCCGATTGGCATGACATTCCGTGAGTGTATTGAATACGCCGGCGGCCTTGCTACGGATGATCCAGTGCTGTGCCTCGGCGGTTTAATGATGGGGACGACGACCGATGATCTCGATACGCCCGTTACCAAAACTTCTACTGGCGTGGTAATTTTGCCGCGTACGCATCACACCATTGAACGCAAAATTAAACCGGCCAAGATGCAGGCCAAGATTGGCAAATCTGCGTGCGACCAATGCCGCTACTGCACCGAGTATTGCCCGCGCTTTTTGCTTGGCTATGCCGTCGAGCCACACCAAGTGATGCGCACGCTGGCATTCAGCGGCACCGGCGAGGATTACTTTAATCAGTGGGCGGCGATGTGCTGCTCCTGCGGGTTGTGCACGCTGTATTCATGCCCGGAAGAATTATTTCCCAAAGAAGCCTGCGACGATGCGAAGTCCATGATGCGTGCCAAGCAAATGAAGTGGACCGGTCCGATGAATCCCAAACCGCACGCGATGATGGATGGCCGTCGCGTACCGATCAAATCCCTCGCGAAGAAACTGCACGTTCTCGACTACGATTTGCCCGCGCCGTTGGTGCGTCAGGAAATTTCTTATAGCCGCCTCATCTTGCCGTTGAAGCAGAGCGCCGGAACCGCGTGCATTTCAAAAGTCAAAGTTGGCGACCGTGTGAGTTTTGGACAAATCGTCGGCGAACCGGCCCCAAATGCCCTCGGCGCAATTCTGCACGCGCCGATGGCGGGCACGGTGCGCGAAGCGAACGAAAAACAAATCATTTTGGAGAAATAATTTTATGGCCGATAAATCTGTTGGATTGATTGAACTCTCAAGCATCGCCGCCGGCTTTCAGGTCGCCGACACGATGCTCAAGGCGGGCAACGTGCGCCTCATTTTGTCGCGCTCCATCTGTTCCGGTAAATACATGGTGCTCGTCGGTGGCGACGCCGCCGCCGTGGCCGCCGCCGTCGAGGCGGGCGCGAACGATGCAGGCGGCTGTCTGATTGATAGTTTCGTCATCGCGAACCTGCACCCTGACGTATTCATAGCGCTTGGCCGTACGCAACCGGCGGAGCCGAACGGCGCGCTCGGCATTATCGAGTCCTTCAACGTCGCCACGCTCATTCAAGCTGCCGATGCCGTGGCAAAAACTTCTGACGTGCAACTCCTCGAAGTCCGGCTCGCGATGGCCATGGGTGGCAAAGCCTTTTGCTCGATGACTGGTGATGTGTCCTCGGTGCAAGCCGGCGTTGCCGCTGGTCGCGCCGTACTTGCTGAAGCCGGCGTGCTAGTAAATGCCGTGGTGATTTCACGCCCGCATCCGGATGTCTATCGCGAAGTGGTTTAAGCGGTTTGGTTTGGGTTGTGTTAGCGGGATTTACCGCACCATCAATTGATTGCCAGAGGGTGGTGATTTCGGCTTAATGAGGCATTCACCCCATGCTTAAACAAATTCTTCTTAGTTTAGCCGCTTCCATTTTTATTGCCGTTCCTCTGTTGACCGGTGCGCAAACCAGCTTGGACACCGGCTGGAATAATCCGCCCAACGATGCGCGGCTCCGGGCTTACTGGTGGTGGCTGAATGGCAACGTCACCAAGGCTTCGATTACGCACGACTTGGAGCAGATGAAGGCCAAGGGTTTTGGCGGTGCGGTGCTGATTGACGCCGGTGGCGCGTCGCAGGAAGGAAATGCGCCCGTGCCGCACGGCCCGACTTTTTTCACGCCGGCATGGCGCGAGCTTTATAAACACACGCTGCGTGAGGCAAACCGGCTTGGCTTGGAGATGAGCCTGAATATCTTGAGCGGCTGGAATCTCGGTGGACCGGTGGTGTCGAAGGAGGATGCCGCAAAAAAATATGTCTGGGTGGAAACCAAAATCACCGGCGGCACGAATCTTGAATTCAAACTCCCGTCACCAAAAGCCCGCGAAGGTTTTTACCGCGACATCGCCGTGGTCGCTTATCGCCTGAAAGGTTCCGCCAAACACGCCCCGCTGAAGAACTGGCCGGAAAAAGCGCTGCAGGAATCGCTTAAGCCATTTTCTTCTCCCGCCTCCACGGCACTGTTCGAGGAAATCCCCGCGACAACCGGTGAGCCAGACGCCGCCGCAGCGGACGTAGTGGATTTGACCAAGAATCTTTCCGCCGACGGAAAATTGCGTTGGGACGCACCGGTTGGCGATTGGCAAATTTTCCGTTTTGGCTACACCATCGGCGACCACGCCTACGTCTCGACCGGCAGCGACGGCTGGGGTGGTTTTGCGCTTGATGTTTATAGCGCCACGGCCTTTCAAAATTACTGGGATAAGATCGTGGAGCCGCTCATTGCCGACGCCGGACCGCTGGCGGGAAATACTTTAAAATATCTCCACACCGACAGTTGGGAAATTGAGCTCGCTAACTGGACGCCGACGCTGCCGGCGGAATTTCAGAAGCGCCACGGCTATGATTTATTGCCGTGGCTGCCGGTGCTGGCCGGGCGCATCGTGAACAGTCGCGACGAGAGCGACCGTTTTCTTTTCGACTATCGGCAGACGCTCGGCGACCTGGCGATTGATAATCATTACAAATTATTTAGCGACCATGCGCACAAGCATGGTTTGGAAATCCATCCTGAATCCGGTGGGCCGCACGCGGTGCCGATTGATGCGCAACGCTGCCTCGGTTGGGACGACGTACCGATGAGCGAGTTTTGGGCGTGGTCCTGGATGCACCGCATTGGCGATGTGAACCGTTTCTTCGTGCGGCAGCCCGCCAGCGCCGCCCACACCTACGGCCACCGGATTACTCAGGACGAAGGGTTCACGACCATCGGGCCGCATTGGCAGGAAAAGATCTGGGACAATTTGAAGCCGTCATTTGATAAGGCGCTATGCGAAGGCATGAACCGCCTTGTCTGGCACGCGTTCGTCTGTTCGCCGGACGAAACCGGCATTCCCGGCCAACAGTATTTTGCCGGTACGCACTTGAATCCGAAGGTGACGTGGTGGAAAAAATCCGCCCCGTTTTTCAGTTATATTGATCGCAGCGAGTTTCTGTTACAGCAGGGACATTTCGCGGCTGATGTTTTGGTTTACTATGGCGACCACGTCCCGAATTTTTCCCAGCTCAAAGCTTCTGACCCGGCGCACATTCAACCGGGTTACGATTACGATGTAATAACCGCCGAGGCGCTGATCGAGCGGGCGAGCGTCAGGGACGGTAAAATATATCTGCCGGATGGCATCAACTACCGCGTGCTGGTGCTGCCGGATCGCGACCAGATTGCTTTGCCGGTGCTAAAGAAAATCCAGGAACTCGTCGTGGCTGGGGCCACTGTCATCGGCCCGAAACCGGTGCGCGGCGAAACGCTGGAAAACTTTGCGGCCACCGACGCCGCAGTGAAAAAACTCGCGGATGAATTATGGGGCGGTCAGGTTGGCAAGGGCCGGATTATCACCGGCAAAACGGCGCGCGAAATTTTACAGGCTGACGGCATCCAGCCGGACTGCGAATTTCTCGACGCCGCCGGTGTGCCGCTGGATTACATCCATCGCACCACGGAAGACGCGGAAATCTATTTTGTCGCCAACCGATCCACCAACGCAGTTGCCGTGAACTGCAACTTCCGCGTGACCGGTAAGGCACCGGAGTTGTGGAATCCGGTGACGGGTGAACGCCGCTTCGCCGCCGCCTATCAGGAGACCGATGGCCACATCACCGTGCCGCTCGATTTCGCCCCGTGCGGCTCCTGGTTCGTTATCTTCCGCGAACCAGCCGCTCAGCATCCTACGATTATTAGCGGCAACCTGCCCGCGACCGCCAATAGTCCGGTGCTCAAGCCCCTGCAAGCGATATCCGGCACTTGGACGGTGCATTTCAATCCGAAATGGGGTGGACCGGAAACCGCGCAGTTTGATTCGCTGGTGAGCTGGCCGACGCGGTCGGAGCCGGGGATTAAATATTATTCCGGCACGGCGGTTTATGAGAAAACTTTCGCTTTGCCGGGTCCCTCGGCGATGGTTCCGGGCGATAAGTTATTCCTCGACCTAGGCAATGTTCGCGAACTCGCGGAAATAAAAGTGAACGGCAAGTCCTGCGGCATTGTGTGGTGTCCGCCTTGGCGTGTGGACATTACCGACGCAGTTCAGACTGGTGAAAATCAACTCCAAATTGAAGTCGTCAATTTCTGGCCGAACCGCATCATCGGTGATGCGGGCTTGCCGGAAGCGCAGCGGTTTACGCGCACGAACATCCGCAAGCTGACCGCGAAGACGCCGCTGGAGCCGGCGGGTTTGTTCGGCCCGGTGCAATTACTGGAGGCGTCCGGGCTGAAGTGATTGCGGGTGGCACCGCCACTTTCAACCCAGCAGCGTCAGCACGATGCCGACAAGAATGCCGATGACGGCGGGCAGTTTCTTCCAGCCGTTTACTTCGCGGAAAAAATACAGCCCGCCGGCGAACGCTACCAGCGTGCTCGCCCGCCGGAGACTCATCACGATGGCGACCAGCGCGGCCGGCTGTCGCAGCGCGCTGAAATAAAGATAGTCCGCCACCAGCAGCGCCAATGCGATGAAGGGAATCGTCCAACGCCAGTTGAATTCGTTGCGTGGCCACAACCTCAGCTTCCAGCCGAGCGCTAGCGGGGTGAATAACGCCAGCAGATAAATCTGAAACCAGCATTGCACCGTCGGCACGGTGAACTTCAGGGTGCCCAGCAGGTACTTGTCGTAGAGCGAACTCACGGCGCCAAACAGCGTCCCCAGCAGCAGCAGCCAGACCCATTTGTTACGGTGAAAATGAATGCCTTCGCGCGCGCCTGCCACGGACAGGCCGACGAATGAACCGAGCGTGGTCAGGATACCAATGGTTTCCAAAAAGGTCGGGCGTTCGCCTAGAATCAGAATCGCGCCGAACAAAGTCAGCAGCGGACTGGTCGCGCGGATGGGCGCACCGAGCGAGAGCGGCAGATGTTTTAGCGCGTAATAAGTGCCGACCCACGACGCGGCCACGATGCCAGATTTCAGCAGCAGTTGCAGATGCTGTTTCCAGGTCAGCGTCTCGGTGACGAGTGAGGCGGGCAGCAGCCCGGGATGAATCCCTTGCACCAGCAACAGGCCGAACCACACCGTTGCCCCGGTGAGGGTGCTGAAAAACAGGACGGGCGTCACGGCGTTCGCCCGCACCGCATATTTGGTGCAGAGGTCGTACAGGCCGAGGAAAAACGCGGACAACAATATGGCAACCACCCAGTTCATCAAAAGCGGGCAGGATAATCTCGATGCCGGCAGAACGCGAATTCATAAAGGACTGGCCCGCCCACCCGCAGGCACGGCGGGCGGCTAGTCTTTGGACAGAACGGGGACATTTTGGCAAACCGCCGATGATTGGCTACCGACCGCCGGTCTTTGGCCGTCGACGGCCAGTCATTCGCCGTCGACCGCCGATGACTGGACGCCGACCGGCAGTGATTGGACGTCGACCGCTAATGAATGGCTGGCGACCGGCAATGGTCGGCTGCCGACCGGCAGTGACTGGCTGACAACCGCCAATGGTTGGCCGTCGACAGCCAACCGTTCGCTGGCGTCAGCCAATGACCGGCCGTCGACCATGGAGAACCGGCGGTCGACGGCGAAAGACTGGCGGTCGCCAAGCAATGACTGGCGGGCGGCACCGGAGAGTCCAGTGGCGGGGGCGGGTATCGGGTTGATTACGAGCAACTTCGTAGTGGGCAGCTTGGGAGAAAGGATGGCGGTAGCCCGGTCCGCGCTGGCGACCCCGCCGGGGCGGCCTTATGGCAGCGACTGGGGCGGCGTAGCTGCGGTATGCCGCGCCTGACGCTTGGGCAACGAGCGGTCGCGGTGGCGGCTGACCGTCCACTTATCTTCCGGCAGAAATTCCTTCAGGAAGTTCGGCGCGTCGCGGCGGCCGGTGCGCTGGCCATCGTGCCAAAAAGTTTCGGCAACCAGCCCGGCATCGAGCGCGAGTTCGCGGGTGAGAAAATCAAAGAGCAGTTCCATTAAACGATCCAGGGCGATGCTGTCGGTGCGCTGAATTTTGGCAAAGAGCCAGTCGCTGAATCGGAGGAAGGAATGGAACGGTTGTGCCGGTGGGGCGAGCGTCCCCGCGAGCCGGGCGTCGCTTTCCAATTCGGCTCGCGAGGACGCTCGCCCCACCGACCAGATGAGCGGGGCGGTGGCGATGAAGTTACCGCTGTTGCCGACCAAATCCCAGTAGCGCGCGAAGCGCCGCAACCGCTGCATCGTGGCGAAATCCAGCAGCTTGTTCTGCAAAATCTCGTAGGGCGGGTTCGTATTGTAAACCATTTGCCACTCTTTATCGTGCCGGATAATAGGTGTGCCGCGCAGCCGCTTCAAGATGCCGACCTGGATTTCCTGCGGGCCGAGCGCGATGAGTCTGTCGAACCCGGCGGCAAAGCTTTCCAACGTTTCACCGGGCAGGCCGACGATTAAATCCGCGTGGATGTGGACGCTGGTTTCGTTTCGCAGGAAATTAAAATTATCCGCGAGGCGCTCGTAATTTTGGCGGCGGCTGATGAGCGTACCCACTTCGGGATTAAACGTCTGGATGCCGACCTCGAATTGCAGCGCGCCGGGCGGAAACCTGGCGATGACCTCGCGCAACTCGGCGGGGAGGCGGTCGGGAATCATCTCGAAATGAAAAAACATGCCCGGTTGGTGCCGCGCGAGGCAAAATTCGAGCAGCGCCTTGCTCGTCGCGATGTTCAGGTTGAACGTGCGGTCCACGAACTTGAATTGCTTGAGGCCGCGATCCATCAGCCGTTGCAGCGCGGTTAGAAATTTATCCAGCGGTACCTGGCGCACGGGAATGTCCAGCGACGATAGGCAAAATTCGCACGTGAACGGGCAGCCGCGCGACGCCTCCACGTACACGACGCGGTGCGCGATGTCCGCGTCCGTGTAGAAATCGTAGGGCAGGGCGAGGCGCGAAAAATCCGGAAGCTCGGCAGCGATGACTTTTGGAAGTGTAGTGTCTTCACCCAGCTTCGCCACCCGCGCCCCATCGGTCGGGGTGAGGGACGACTCGAGTTTCAACAACACCCGGCACACCTCGGCAAATTTTAAGTCCGCCTCGCCCGTGATGACATGGCCGGCGAGTTCCACGATGGTTTGACCCTCAGTTTCGTAGCTGACTTCCGGTCCACCGAGAATGATTTTAATTTCTGGGCGAAGCCGTTTAATCGCGCTGACGACCTCCGTTGTTTCCGCGACGTTCCAGATATAAACCCCGAAGCCGATGATTTTCGGTTCGCGCGCCAACAGCGCTTCGGCGATGTCCAGCGGACGCAGATTGATATCAAATTCCGCGATGACGGCGCGCGGCTGCAAGTCGCCGAGGTTCGCGAAGAGATAGCGCAGCCCAAACGCGGTATGGATGAACTTCGCGTTCAGTGTGGTGAGGACAATGTCCGGCATCGCCTAGAAAATAGCAGCGCGGTCTGGTGCGCCAAAGACGAAATTAAAACGGCGATGGTGTTTGACCTTGTGTTCGCCATCGCTGAACCTGCCAGTGTGCTAATTGCGACCAAGGCCGAAACCCTCCACGCACGTACTAAATCCTACGCCAAAGATAATTCCCTGATGAGTTGGTGGTGTATTCTTTCCACTACGTTCCTGCTCCTCACGGCCTCGGCGGGCACGCTGCCGGGACTGCCGCTGGCACTGCGGATTTTCTGTAGTTTGCTGACCGGTCTATTGGTGCTCCGGCTGTTTGTGATTTACCACGACCAGCAGCATCATGCCATCTTGCCGCAATCCCGTCTGGCCGAGTTCTTTATGCGCATTTTTGGCATCTGGGCGCTCAGTCCCAGCAGCATCTGGCGAAGTTCCCACGATCATCATCATGCGCACAACTCCAAACTGCGCGGTTCCCATATCGGCTCCTATCCCATCATGACCAAGGACCAATATCAAAATTCTCCACACGGTCTGCGGGTTCAATATCTGTTCATGCGGCATCCGCTGACGATTCTGTTTGGTTATTTTTTTGTGTTTCTTTACGGCATGGTAGTCAATCCGTTTTTGAGTTCGCCGCGCAAACACTTCGACTGCCTGCTGGCGCTGCTGCTGCACGTCGCGCTGGGGGCGGTGCTGGTCTGGTATTTTGGTTGGCTGGCCATGGGCTTGACACTGGTGTTCCCGCGTATCGTGGCGGGGGCCATCGGCAGCTATTTGTTTTATGCGCAGCACAATTTCCCGGGAGTTTCCTTCAAGGACAAGGCCGGTTGGACCTATGAAAAAGCTGCGCTCGAATCCTCCAGCCACCTCAAGACGGGCCGGATCATGGCGTGGTTCAGCGGCAACATCGGGTACCATCACATTCACCATCTGAATGCGCGCATTCCCTTTTATCGGCTGCCGGAATTATTCCGCGATATTCCTGAATTGCGTCTGGCCAAGACCACCACGCTCCATCCGCGTGATATTATCCGCTGCCTGAGTCTGAAAGTGTGGTGCGTGGAGACGCAGCGAATGGTCGGCGTGCGCGGGCTTTAAGCCGGCAGGGCGGAGATTTAGTAGAAGCCCACTTTAGAGAACGGCGGTGTCAGTATCTTTGGGGAATTCGAAGCGACTTAATCTTTCAATCAATTGCGCGTCCGCCGCCGGAAACGCGTGCGTCTGCAAGCCCTCCTTGCTAATCCATTTTACCGCCGCGCAATCCAGCGGCTGCGGTTCGCCGGCGATTAGTTTGCAGTGGAAAAATTTCAGGTGGACGGCTTTTTCCGGATAGTCGTGGCGGATTTCCTCAAAGAGTTCGCCGACTGTTATGTTCACGCCTAGCTCCTCACGGATTTCGCGAACCAGACATTGCTCGAACGTTTCGCCCGGCTCGCGCTTGCCCCCCGGAAATTCCCAAAGCCCGCCGAGATGCGCCTTCGCGTGGCGCTGCGTGATGAGTAACTGTCCGTCGCGGAAGATGAGCGCGGCGCTGACTTCTATAAATTTACGATTCACGATTTACGATATACGATTGAAAACAGCCGGGCCGCCCATCGTAAATCGTAAATCACACATCGTAAATCAACGCCCTACGCTCTTATAAATCCAGCCGAGCTTTTCCATTTCCGCCGGGTCGAAGAGGTTGCGGCCGTCGAACAGAATCGGATGCGTCAGGCCTTTTTTGGCGCGGGTCAGATCAAGCTGTTTAAATTCGTCCCATTCCGTCGCCACCACGAGCGCGTCGCAACCTTCGGCCACGTCATTCATATCGTCCACGTAGGTGACATTAGGCAGGAGCGATTTCGCCTTGGCCATCGCCTTCGGGTCGTGGACGCGCAGCGTCGCGCCGTCCTTCAGCAGGCGCTGGCACAGGTCAATCGCCGGTGAGCTGCGCACGTCGTCCGTGTTCTGTTTGAACGCGAGGCCGAGCACGCCGATTTTTTTGTCTTTGAGCACCCACAGCGTGTCCGTGATTTTCTTCACGAAGCGCGCCATCTGGTCGGCATTGATGTGCTGAACTTCCTTCAGCAATTTAAATTCATAGCCGACCTGCTCGGAAATCTTGATGAACGCGCTCAAATCCTTTGGAAAACAGCTGCCGCCGAAGCCGATGCCCGCATTCAAGAACCGGCGCCCGATGCGCTCGTCCAGACCAATGCCGTGCGCGACTTCCTGCACGTTCGCGCCAGCCGCCTCGCAGATATTCGCGATGGCATTGATATAGGAAATCTTGAGTGCGAGAAAAGAATTGGCCGCGTGCTTGATGAGCTCGGCCGAATTAATGTCGGTCACGATGATGGGTGCTTTGAACGGCGTATAAATCTCCGTCATCGCGGCCACCGGGCGCTGCGAACGGACGCCGATGACCACGCGATCGGGGTTCATCAAATCGCCGACGGCAAAACCTTCGCGCAAAAATTCCGGATTGCTCACCACGTCGAATTCCACCTTCGCGGGGCAATAGCGCTTGATGGTCTCCGCGACTTTTTCGCCCGTTTTTACCGGCACCGTACTCTTATCCACGACAATTTTGTAGCTTGTCATGGCCGCCGCGATATCGCGGGCAACGCGCTCGATGTAGCTTAAATCCACTGAACCATCCGGCTGGGGCGGCGTGGGGACCGCGATGAAAATAACATCGGAATTTTGAACGCCCTCCGCCGTGCTCGCGGTGAATTTGAGATGACCGGAGGCCACATTCTTTTTGACCAGTTCCTCGAGGCCCGGCTCGTAGATGGGAATCCCCCCCGCCTGGAGCATGTTCACCTTGGTCGCATCATTATCCACGCAGATAACGTGGTGACCGACTTCCGCAAAACAAGTACCGGAAACGAGGCCGACGTAGCCGGTGCCGATGATGGTTAACTTCATATTCAGTGCCAGTTTGTGGGTTTGTTGGTGCTAACGCTGAAGCCGTTTGCGGCCGGGGCCGTGGCGGCTGATAACTCCGACAGTCTTTCTGCGGCCTCTTGGGCGAGCGAACCGGCTAATTGGGTGTGCGCCACTTCAGCGTAATAGCTAGACGCTTCCGCGGCCTTGTTCTGCGACTGTAAAATGCGCGCCAGCGCGAACTTCGCCGAGATCGCTTCCGGAGCATTGGGATAGCTCGTGAACACCGTGCGATAAGCCGCGGCTGCTGCCTCCAATTGATTTTGCGCTTCCAGACTGGCTGCGACCCCGAATTGACTTCCCGCCGCGAGCGCCCCGCCGGAACTCGTCGCGACAATCTTGGCAAAAGCCGCCTGCGCATCCGCGTAACGGCCGGCGCTGTACAGCACCGAGGCCGACTGCACCAGCGCGCGCTGAGCGGCTAAGGTGCCAGGATATTTATTCGCGAGTTGCTGGAATTCGGCTGCGACCTGATCCACCGTCGGGTTCGGGGGCTGATTTAACTGGAGTTGCGTGTATGCGTTGCCGGCGTCCACGGCCTTTTGGGCTTGTTCCGTGGTATAAAAATAGATGACCAGGAAGATTACCGTCACGGCCACGGCAAAGCCGATGATGCGATTACGGTTGGCTTCAAACCACGGCCAAAATTTAATGAGCAATTCCGTCTGGGCGTCTTGAGTTTGCATATATGAACGATAAGTTTTTCCCCGCTCCGAACGAAAGGCAAGCCGAAACCGCCCGATTCTTATCTTGAACCTTGCAAGTACCTCCCAAAATCGTTCCTTAAAATGAAAAAGGGGGACGGGGAAATGGCTGCCGGAAACGGGAAAATGACTTTCCCGCATGGGGAAATCTCTCAGGCGAGTGGTGAAATCACCGGCTGGCACCCTTCAGCCGCCCGTTGGCGCGGAAAAAGCTAATCAAGGATTAGTAAAAGGTGGCGGATGCCTGCGGCCACTTCAAAGACGCCCAAGTCAGAGCCAGGAAAAAGTTCCGGTTATTATTTTACGGATGGCCGTTTCCTAACTGGGTTTGATTCGAACCCAAAAATCTAACCGCCATCTAGCGAAGGAGCTTGCTATGAGAACGGCTACGACTGGCGGCTGGTCGCTTGGGTAAACCCGGGGGCGGATCAGAACTTCAGGCTGAAAACGAGGTTGCCCTTCTTATCCTTGGCCTCAAGCGTTTTCAAGTTTGGCAGATTGGTGTGAGGGAGCGTCTTAACCGAAACGGCGCCCTTTGGGGAGGCCGAGGTGGTCGTGCTCGTGATACCATTGGCCTTGAGATACAAAAGCTGTTTCGGCGTTAACCCGCCGGCGTTTAAAGCAAAGTTGCTGGTGGTCTTGCCCTTTTTATAAGCGAGCGAAAGTTTGCCCTGACCCTGCGCCGTGGCGGTGGTTCCAGGGACTACCGGGACAATCTCCTCGTAATATACGGCGGAGAGATTCGTCAAGCTCGTGAAGTCGCCGGTAAAATCCACCACGCCGTTTGTGTTGAATATAAAGAGGGCCGCCACGTTCGTGGGGTCAAGCCCGGCCGGCAGCGCAAATTTGCCGCGGCCAAAGGTGACTACGTTGGTGCTGATCACCGGGGTGTTGGTGCTGCAATCACCAAAATATGCGTCGTGCTCCCATTCGTCACCGTCAAAAGAGTTTGTGCCGACATCGAAAGTGCCCAGCGTGTAGCTGTTCGTGAGGGTCAGGTCTACCAGACTGACGTTGTAGGTGCTGGCAGCGAGGCCGGCTACGCTGACTTTCAACTCGGTGTAGTTGGTGTCATCATCTTCCACGGTCCGCAGGTTGGCTAAGCCAACGGCGTTGGTTGAAATGTTAGTGGTCCCGGCCAGAATGATAACTTGTTGGAAGTCATCGCTGTTGGTGCAGCTATGGTCATCGGCCCGGGCGGACAAACCAAGGAAATTAATGGTCGCAACAGCCCATGCTAAGATAATATTTTTCTTCATAAATAATACGGGAGGATTTGTCTGATGGTCGAAATCTCCCGACGGAACAAATAACACGGCCTGATTAGATTTCAACAAATTATTTATCAGAAAAACAGCCGGGGTTTGGCGGGCCGGATGCCACGCGGCTCACGCCTTCCAGACTTGTCCGGGCGCAGTCGCGATTTTTGCCATCACATTGCGCGTGTCCACGATGAGCGGCGCCCACGCGGCCAACTCCGAATAATTCACCAAGTCGTGCGCCGTGGAAATTAAGACCACCTGGAAGCGGGCAATAGTCTTCTGCTCCCATGTCACGGATTTCTTGCCCGCCCACTGTGGATGTTCGCGCGTCTTGCGGATGACCGGCACGTGCGGATCATAATAAGCCACGCGCGCCCCGTGTTTTTTCAGCAGATTCAGCAAGACATAACTGGGGGATTCGCGGTCGTCGTCCACATTCGCCTTGTAAGCGAGGCCGAGTACGAGCACGCGCGCGCCACGCAGGAGTTTACGCCGGCTTCCGAGGGCCTTCGCCGTGCGGTCAATGACTTTGTCCGGCATCGTGCGGTTGATTTCGCCAGCGAGTTCGACAAAACGCGTTTCCTGACCCGCCTGCCGAGCGCGCCACGCGAGATAAAACGGATCAATCGGAATGCAATGACCGCCCAAACCGGGTCCGGGATAGAACGGCATGAAGCCGAACGGCTTGGTTTTGGCGGCGGCAATCACCTCCCAGATGTCGATGTTCAGCGCGGCATAAACGCCCTTAAGTTCATTGACCAGCGCGATGTTGACGCCGCGAAATACATTCTCCAAAAGTTTCGCGGCCTCAGCCGTGCGGCAATTCGCCACGGGGACGAGGTTGCGAATGGCGTGCGCATAAACCCGCTGCGCCGCTGCGAGACAGGTCGGCGTGTAGCCGCCGATGAGTTTGGGAATCTCCGCGACTTTACTCTGGGGGTTGCCGGGGTCTTCGCGCTCGGGCGAGTAGGCGAGATGAAAATCTTTGCCCGCCTGCAAACCGGAACCGGCTTCGAGCACGGCGCGCAATTCATTTTCCGTGGTGCCGGGATACGTGGTGGATTCGAGAATGACAATCTGCCCGCGCTGCAGGTGGGGCGCGATGGCCTGGCCGGTTTTAAGCACGAAGGAAAGGTCGGGCGTGCGCTTCTTTTTCAGCGGCGTGGGCACGCAGATGAGAATGGCCGCAATGTCCTCAGCGTTGTCGAAGCCAACGGGAACCGCCGCTGAGTGCCTTTTATAATAGTTGTCACCCAAGCGAGTTTTTCCAATGAGCGAAAAGTCAGTGGCCGCCGTAAATTTTCCCGCGCCGATGAGCTGGGCGATTTCGTCGGCGGGAATATGTTGGATATAGCTGCGTCCGGCGTTGAGGGCGGAAACTTTTTTGGGATCAATGTCCAGACCGAGGACGCGGACGCCGCTGCGCGCGAATTGCAGGGCAAGAGGCAGGCCGACGTAACCGAGACCAATAATGGCGATATTCATGCCGTGGCTGTCAGCTTGCACCACCGGCGTGCGCGGCAAAAGCGTTTTCGAAGCGAGCGACGCCCCGTCCAAACCAACCCCCGGAAAAAACCACTAATCCGGAATTTTAAAACGAGGCGTCGCAAATCACTTCAAACGCGGCGCTTACTTTTTGAGCGTCCGCAAGTAGGCGATGGAGGCCTTGATGTCGTCGTCCGAAAGCTCGGACGGTTTCATCAAAGTCTTGTCATCTTTCTTCAAGCCTTCCTTCACGGATTTGAAGGCCTGATCGTCCGTGATGGCCGCCTGCACGGTGGCATCGGAATAATCCTTGCAGCCGAGCTTGGTACCCATCTTGGTGGCCCCTTTGCCATCGTCACCGTGGCATTTGGCGCAGTTATCGCCATAGACGCCCGCGCCATCAGCGAAGGCGGTGGAGTTGAGCGCGAGCGCGAGCGCGGCGGGGAGTGCGAGGACGAGGAGTTTTTTCATAAGGGCAATGTTGTTGTGTGTTGTGTTGTTAACCGTGCTTAACTATTGCGCTTACGATAAAATAAAACTAATCACATTTTGTCAGACACTGGACGTAGATTGCTACCCTTGGAGACGCTAAAAACCTCAATCGCGCTGCCGCACGGCCTCGTAAAGGAAGATGCCGGTGGCGACGGCGACGTTCAGGGAATTCATGTGCGAGGGCATGGGAATTTCCACCAGCTCATCGCACGCGGCGAGCGCAGCGGCGGTCAGCCCCGGACCTTCCGCGCCAAATAGCAGGCAGCAATCACTGCGCAAATTGGCGTGTGCGAGTTTGGTCGCGCCCGCGCGCGGATGTGCCGCGAGACAACGAATGCCGCGCGCGCGTAATTGATTCAGCGTCGCCACCAAATTATCCGCCTGCACCACCGGCTGCTCAAAAACCGTGCCCATGGAACCCGCCACCGCGCGTCGCTGATACGGGCTGCCGCACGTTTCGCCCACAATTAGACCATGCGCGCCAAACGCCGCACAGTTGCGCACCACCGCCCCAAGATTTTCTGCGCTGGCAATGCCTTCGACGGCCGCGAGCAAAAGCGGTTGGGGAGAATTATTCAGCACGGTAATCAAATCCGGCAGCGGCGGGATTTTCGCCACGGCCAACGCGCCTTGATGCAACTTGTAACCGGTAATGGTTTCGAGCAGCGCATCATCCGCGGTGAAAACCGCGATGGCTTCCGGACGCGCGCGCAATTGCGGCTCCAACTTTTCCAGCCACGTGGGCGTGAGCAGGGCGGACACCACGGTGAAGCGGCTAGCAAGCAGGCGCTTGATGACTTTGTGATTGGCGGCCACGAGCACGCCGGCGCGCTCGTGCTCCTCCACGCGTTTGAGCGTGCGATACAGCGTCAGCTCCGGCGCATCGAGGGACTGGACGGCATTGATTTGCGAAATGGCCACGCGGGAATTTAACTGCGCAATGGCCGCAATGAAAAGCGCGGAGAAAAATCTATTTTGATTTTCGTTGTCCGCGCGGTTGGTGGCGAAAAACTATTTTCGCTGGAAGACCAAGGCATCGTCCTTCGCAGAAACCTTGATCTTGTCGCCGGGTTTGAATTCGCCCGCGAGTAATTTCGTGGCGAGTGGATCAAGCAGATACTCTTGAATCGCGCGTTTGAGCGGGCGCGCGCCGAATTGCGGGTCGTAGCCTTCGCTGGCAATCAGTTTCTTCGCAGCCATATCCACATCGAGCGTGAGATTTTGCTGTACCAGCCGTTGCTCCAAATGGCCCAGTTGGATATCCACAATGTGCGCGAGTTCGCTCTCGTCGAGACTTTGGAAAATAATCACGTCGTCCACGCGATTCAAAAATTCCGGACGGAAATGGCGCTTCAATTCCGCCCTCACCTTGTCTTCCATCGCCTGATGCGCGGCCTTGTCCGTGTGCCCGTCCAGAAAATATTCCTGGATGATGGGCGAGCCGAGGTTGCTCGTCATGATGACGATGGTGTTCTTAAAATCCACCGTGCGGCCCTGACCATCCGTGAGGCGGCCGTCATCGAGCACTTGCAACAAAACATTAAACACATCGCTGTGCGCCTTCTCAATCTCGTCGAACAAAATCACCGAATACGGTTTGCGCCGGATCGCCTCGCTGAGCTGCCCGCCTTCCTCATAGCCGACGTAGCCGGGCGGCGCGCCGATGAGCCGCGCGACGGTGTGCTTCTCCATGTATTCGCTCATGTCGATGCGAATCATGGCGCTCTCATCGTCAAAAAGAAATTCCGCCAGCGCCCGCGCCGTCTCCGTCTTGCCCACGCCGGTCGGCCCGAGAAAAATAAAGGAACCAATCGGACGATTCGGATCTTGCAGCCCGCTCCGCGAACGGCGCACGGCGTTGGACACGGCGGTAATCGCTTGCTTCTGGCCGATGATACGCTGTTGCAAACGCGCTTCCATTTTGAGCAGCTTCTCGCGCTCGCCTTCGAGCATCCGCGACACGGGAATGTGCGTCCACGCTGCGACGACTTTGGCAATATCCTCATCCGTGACTTCCTGCCGGAGCAGGGTAGGGCGGGCATTCGCGCTCTTCGCGGATGGTGCGGTGTCCGTAGCGCTTTCCATCTTCGCCAGTTTCTTTTCCAGATCGGGAATCTTGCCGTACTGGATTTGAGCGGCGAGGTTCAAATCGTTTTTGCGCTGAGCTTGTTCGAGTTCAATGCGCGCCTGCTCCAACTGTGCCTGCACGATGCTCACCGCATTGACGGCCGTCTTCTCGTTCTGCCATTGCGCCGTGAGCGCCTTCGATTTGTCCTTCAAGTTCGCGACTTGTTTATCAATGATTTTAAGGCGTTCCTTGCTGGCTGCGTCTTTTTCTTTGGAGAGCGAAGTGCGCTCAATCTCCAATTGCAGAATCTGGCGGTCAAGCTGGTCCAACTCGGTGGGCTTGGAATCCAATTCCATCTTAATGCGGGAGGCCGCCTCGTCCACCAGGTCAATCGCCTTGTCCGGTAAAAACCGGTCGGTGATGTAGCGATTCGACAACGTGGCCGCCGCAACCAGCGCCGAATCTTGAATGCGCACGCCATGATGCACCTCATAGCGCTCCTTCAAACCGCGCAGAATCGCGATGCTCGCCTCGACTGTCGGCTCAGCCACCTGCACCGGCTGGAAGCGGCGTTCCAGTGCCGGATCTTTCTCAATATACTTGCGATATTCGTCCAGCGTCGTCGCGCCGACGCAGCGCAATTCGCCGCGCGCGAGCTGCGGTTTCATGATGTTCGCCGCGTCGCTCGCGCCTTCTGCCGCACCCGCGCCCACCAGCGTGTGCAATTCATCGATGAACAAAATTATTTTTCCTTCGCTCGCCGTGATCTCTTTGAGAAACGCCTTGAGCCGGTCCTCGAATTCGCCGCGATACTTCGCGCCCGCAATCATCGCGCTCAAATCCATCGCGACGAGCCGCTTGTTCTTGAGCGATTCCGGCACGTCGCCGCTGACGATGCGCCGCGCCAACCCTTCCGCGATAGCGGTCTTACCCACGCCCGGCTCGCCGATGAGCACGGGATTATTCTTCGTGCGCCGCGTCAGCACCTGCATCACGCGGCGGATTTCCTCATCACGACCAATCACCGGATCAATTTTGCCCTGACGCGCGAGGGCGGTGAGGTCGCGACCATATTTATCCAGTGCCTGAAACTTCGCCTCGGGTGCCTGATCCGTCACGCGCTGGTTGCCGCGCAATTCCACGAGCGCCTTGAGCACCGCGTCGCGCTTGAGGCCGTGTGTGGTGAAAATCTTCTTAAATGACGGACTTGCCTCATCGAGCAAACCGAGCAGCAGATGTTCCGTGCTGATAAAGTCGTCCTTGAGCTTGGTAGCTTCGGCATGAGCGGCGTCGAGCGCCTTTTGCAAATCGCGACTCGCATAGGGATCGCCGCCGCCCTGCACCTTATGCCGTCGCGCGAGTTCCTTGTCCAAATCCGGCTTAAGCTGGGCGGGCGGCAGTCCGATGCGCGTGAGCAGTTCCGGCACGAGGCTTTCGTCCTGACCAATCAGCGCGAGCAGCAAATGTTCGCCGTCAATCTCCTGATGCGAGGCTTCGCGGGCGAGCCGTTGGGCTTCCTGCACCGCCTCCTGCGACTTGAGCGTCAACTTGTCGAATTTCATATCTAATAAATAGAACGTCTGCGCGCCGCGTCAAGTCAGGGAAAGACCCCATAGCCACAGATGGGCACAAATGAAACCTAGATGGGGTGGGGTAGGACTACCGGTGGGACGCCAAGACATTTCTACCGCGAACTAGACGAAATATGCGAAAATGTTTTAACGTAAAGGCGCTTAGCCGCAGCACTGAGGAATTTAAACCAAGTTCCTGTGTGCGAACTTAAAGCTCAAGCAAGTCGGTCACCCCACTTACAAAGTTCGCGCATGACGGGCTTGAGGGTTTTACCGAAGTCAGTCAGGGCATATTCCACCTTGGGGGGAACGGTCGAATAGATTTTGCGGGCGACTATGGCGTCCCGTTCCAGCTCGCGCAATTGCTGGGTCAACATTTTCTGGGTCGCATCAGGGATGAGCTTCTGTAATTCGCTGAAGCGTTTCTTGCCTGCCAACAGATGGTACAGGATGACGGGTTTCCATTTGCCGCCGATCACATCGAGGGCGGCACGGACGGGACAATTGGCGAGGCGCATAAACATTAAAACATAGGCACCAAATGGTGCCTACTTGCAGACTTAATTCTGTGCGCTAGATTCGCCTCCGGCAACAGAGAAATAAAGGACGCAACAAAAACTAAATATGAATAAACCAGTATGCCTCATTGTCGGTTACGGTTCCGGCGTAGGCCATGGAGTCGCCAAAGCTTTCGGGTCCGAAGGTTATCATCTCGCCCTCCTTGCGCGGAATCCCCAGCGCCACGCCCCGCTTACCGCCGAGCTTGCGTCGGCAGGCCATACCGTGGCTGCGCTGGCTGCCGATGCTGGTGATGAAGGGTCGCTGACCGCTGCCATTGCCAAGGTCGGGCGCGAAATCGGCGAGCCTGACGTGTTGATTTATAATGCGGTTGTGCCGACCTTTGCCGAGCCCACCACGTTGACGACGGAACAACTCGTGGCAGATTTTCGGGTAAACGTCACGGGTGCGTTGCTCGCGGCGCGGTTGGTTTTGCCCGGCATGAAGGCGCGTGGACGCGGCACGATTCTTTTTACCGGCGGTGGTTGGGCCCTGCAACCTTGGGCGGGCGCGGCGTCGCCAAGTATTGGCAAGGCCGGTCTCCGCAGCCTTGCCCATACGCTCGCGCAGGAGTTAGCCGACACGGGCATACATGTCGGCACTGTAATCATTGCGGGCCAGGTGCAAGCAGGAACGCATTTTGATCCGGACAAAATTGCGGAAGCTTATCTCCAATTCCACCGGCAACCGCCCGGGAAGTTCGAGGTGGAAATTATTTACCAATAACCCTTCAACTAGACCCAAAGCGAAATATCAAATAAGGATTATACGATATTTATGAAGCTCTCCTTTCTTGGCACTGGGAATATGTCTCGCGTCATAGCCGGTTCGTTTGCGGAACTGGGGCACGAAGTTTTTCTGGGCTCACGCTCAGCAGAAAAAGCTTGTTCGATTGCTAAAGAAATCGGTTTCCATGCCCGTGGCGGGACAAATGACGAGGCCGCGGATTTTGGTGAAGTCGTCTTTCACAGTGTGCGAAATGTACCTTCGACCTTCCTTCAGAATATTTCCCTGCTTGACGACAAAATCATCGTTGACCTAAACAACCGTGATTTTCCGAGAGAATATAACGGTGCAGAAATCGTCGAATCTCTGGCGGCCTCAGTACAGAAAGATATTCCCAAGGCAAAGATTGTGAAGGCGCTAAACAATCAGGCGATGGAAGCTTTGTTCGCGAATCCGGAAGCATTACGGAAATCTGGCGTACAATCATTCATTGCCGGAGACCATCTGGAGGCAAAGGTGTTGGTTGCTGAACTGCTTCAACAGCTTGGACTGTCGCCCATTGATTTTGGTCCCCTCAAGAATGCTTGGTTATTGGAGGTACAGGCAGACATACTCCGTACCTATATGTTTGCCACCGGTAAATTTCTCGCCACTCCCGGCTTCATTTTTGCGCCCGAAGCGCCGGCACGTTTCGGTGAGCGTCGTAAGGGCGAATATTAAACACTAAACCAGATAAAATCATTAAACCTATGACAAACTCCATCAAAGCCCTTGCCGCCTTTGGCGCAAAACAACCGCTCCAAACGTTTGAATACAACCCCGGCCCGCTCGGCTGCGAGCAGGTCGAGATTGCCGTCGAAAGTTGCGGCATCTGCCACAGCGATCTCTCGATGCTCGATAATGATTGGGGGATGACCGCGTATCCTTTTGTGCCCGGCCACGAAGTGGTGGGTAAAGTCGTTGCGCTTGGTGAACACACCAAGCGCTTGAAAATTGGCGACCGCGTCGGCCTCGGCTGGTATTCCGGTAGTTGCGGCGAATGCGAGCAATGTCTTTCCGGCAACCAAAATCTCTGTCTTAAGGCAGAAGCCACCATCGTGGGACGACATGGCGGTTTTGCGACCCGCGTCCGGGCGCAGTGGACTTGGGTGAGTCCTTTGCCTGAGAAAATTGATGCTGGCAAAGCCGGGCCGCTGCTATGTGGCGGCATCACCGTGTTCAATCCCATCATTCAGTGCGGCATCAAGCCGACGGATAGCGTGGCCGTCATCGGCATCGGTGGCCTCGGCCACATGGCTCTGAAATTTCTCCGGGCGTGGGGCTGTGATGTCACCGCGTTTACCACCAGCGACTCCAAGCGGGAAGAAGCGCTGCGGCTCGGTGCGCATCGTACGCTGAACTCGCGTCATGCTGAGGAATTGACCAAGGCCGCCGGCACTTTTGATTTCATCCTGAACACGACCAACGCGGATTTAGATTGGAATGCCTACATCACCACGCTCAAGCCCAAAGGCCGTTTGCATACCGTCGGGGCGGTGCCTTCGCCCATGGCCATGAGTGCTTTTCCGATGATTCTCGGCCAGAAATCGCTCTCCGGTTCACCGCTCGGCAGCCCTGCGACCACCGACACCATGTTGAAGTTCAGTGCCCGGCACGGCATTTCGCCGACCACCGAAAGTTTCCCGATGTCCAAGGCCAACGACGCCATTGAACATCTCCGCTCCGGTAAGGCGCGCTACCGCGTGGTGCTGGTGAATGATATGAATTAAGGCATCGCCCATGAAAATCCTCATCGTTCACGCCCATGACGAGCCCAAAAGTTTTTGCAGTGCGCTCGCCCGCCGCGCGGAAGAGGTTTTTAAAGCGCAAGGTCACACCGTGGATTTCGCGGACCTCCACGCGGAACAATTCAACCCTGTCTCTGATCGCCGAAACTTTTCCTCGGTCAAAGATACGGATTATTTAAAACAGCAAGTCGAAGAAACCCACGTGACGGAGGTTGGTGGCTTCGCGCCGGACTTGGAAAAGGAAATCCGCCGGCTCGAAGCGTGCGACCTGCTGATTTTCAGTTATCCGCTCTGGTGGTTTGGGATGCCCGCGATTTTGAAGGGCTGGGTGGATCGGGTTTTTGCCTACGGCCGCATTTATGGCGGGCCAAAAATTTATGAAGGCGGTCTCGGCCAGTCCTCGAAACGCGCCCTGGTGTTGCTGACCACCGGCGGCGGGCCGGATGTCTATGGCGGCTATGGCGTGAACCCTCCGCTCACGACCATTTTAGCACCCGTGCAGCACGGAACCTTTTGGTTCAATGGTTTTCTACCGCTTGCCCCGTTCGTGGCCTGGAGTCCCGCCAGAATTTCGCCGGAGGAACGCAGCAACTATCTCGAAGCGCTGGCGATGCGCTTGCAAGACATCAACACCGAACAGCCGCTCGTACTCCCGCCGCTGGCAGATTTTCCCGGCTGGGGCAAAGATTCCAAGAAGCGGTTCATGGTCACAGTCACGCGCACCCAGCCGGTGGATGAAAAATTCAAATCCCTCATCCCGGCCGAGCAGTCCCATCTGGCTGAGTGGCGACGCCTCGGTTTGGTGCTGGAATTTCACATGATGCCGCCGCAAGCCGAACCGTGGCGCGCCTTCATGCTCATCCGCGAAACCGATGCCGCCGCGGTTCAAAAACAACTCGCAACCCTCCCGCTCGCTCCGTGGCTTTCATTCGAAACGGTAGAAGTCAGCTAAATCGTTCCGGTAAATGGTTTGTTTCAGCATCTCGCCACCACCGAAGAGTTGGTGCCTAGCGCGACGGAAGCTTGTGACTTGGCCGAGGCGCGCTATCAGATTGGGAGCAGTTCCATCCTTGAACTAAGTCAGGCCCAGTTGAGCCTGACTTCCGCCCGGATTGCCGGCACCAACGCGCGCTATGGCGTGCTCATCCAGCAGGCCCGGCTGGATTATGAGACCGGCACGCTTCGGTAGGCGTTATTCGGCAAAAACTACCGCGCCGAAATCTCCAGCATCCGCTCCATGGGCACCCGGGCGCGCTGAATGATATCCGGCGGCAACTCCACGCGTGGGGCGAGGTTCTTCATGCAGTCGCGCACCTTCTCCAGCGTATTCATTTTCATGAATTTGCACTCGCTGCAATGGCAGGGATCCGTCGGTGCCCGCATCGCATCCACCGTCGGTGCGCAAAGAAAAACTTTGTCCGGGCATTCCTTTTGCATCCGGTGGATGATGCCCGACTCGGTCACAATGACGAACCGCTTGGCCGGGCTCGTCTTGCAATAGGTAATCATCTTCTCCGTCGAGCACACCGAATCCGCCAGCTCGCGCACGGCGCGTAGGCTCTCGGGATGCACCACCACCTTCGCGTCAGGAAACTGCGCACGCAGTTTCAGGATGTTCTCCTGCTGGAACTCCACGTGCGCGTAACAATTCCCCTGCCACAACGTCATTTTGCGTCCGGTTTGCTCCATCACCCATTGGCCCAGATTCTCGTCCGGCACGAACAACAGATCGCGGTCCTTCGGCGCGGCGTTGACGATCTTCTCCGCATTGCCGCTCGTGACAATGACATCGCACAACGCTTTTACCGCCGCGCTACAATTGATATAGGCGATGGTCCAGAAATTCGGATTGGTCGCCTGTAGCTTGGCGAGGGCGGGGGCGGGGCAACTGGCTTCCAGCGAACAGCCTGCGTCGCGGTCGGGTAGCACGACGATTTTATTCGGGTTTAAAATCTTCGCCGTCTCCGCCATGAAATGGACACCGCAGAAGACGATGACCGCCGCGTCCGTCTTGGCCGCCTGCTGGGCGAGGCCGAGCGAATCGCCTACGAAGTCCGCCACATCCTGAATCTCCGGCACCTGATAATTGTGCGCGAGGATGACGGCGTTCAGCTGTTTCTTAAGCGTGAAGATTTCTTGTGCCAGCGGCTGGAACTTGGCTGGGCTCATCCCGGCGCGCGGCTGCATCTCGGCAACATCAATCATGGTGAAAAGTTACTTGGCCGTGCCGCCACCGTCAATGAAGGTGAAGCCGGTCCGTCCCCTGGGTTGGTTTCTTGTAACTAATTTCCCGGGTCGCTGGTCTTAGGACAAAATGGCGTTGCCAGTGACGGTGACGGGAGATTTTTCTTTCCAATCAATAAATTATGAAAACAATCAGCGCCACAGTTTTTTATGAATGAATTCATCCTAATGGCCCACGTGATGTTCGGGGTGGCCTGCCTCATCACCACCGTATGGGTGTTTGTGGACGTGTTGAACGTTTCCGCCGCCAATCAGGTCCGTATCCGCAAGCTGAGTTGCGTTGCCGCCGCCTGCATGTGGTTCGCTTTTCTGGTCGGCGGCTACTGGTATGTCCACTTTTACAAGGCGGACAAGGCCGTCATCCTGAAAGGGCCTTGGCCGTTCGCCCATAATTTCTTCATGGAAACGAAAGAGCACCTCGTCATTCTGCTGCTGATGCTCGTTACCTATCTGCCCATCGCCGCCGCCGGCAATCTCGTGGCCAGTCAGGATGCGCGCCGCGTAGTCCTGTGGGTCGCAGGCCTGATCGTCCTGCTGGCTCTGACAATGGAAGGCGACGGCGCGGTCATTGCCATGGGCGTCAAGATGGGTTTGCTTGCCCGATAAATTTCAGACTTTAACTCCCAAACCAATATGGAAAACACCGGACTTTCAAAATATACCATCGCCTTCGGGCTCTCCCTCGCGCTGGCCAGCGTGGCCAATGGCTTGCTGGTAATCGTCAAAGAATCCAGCCCCGCCGTCCAAGCCGGGATGCAAAAGCTCACCGGCCATCATTGGATTACGCACAGCGTGGTCATCCTCGCCCTGTTTCTGAGTGGCGGCTGGCTCTTCGCCCAAATGAATGGCGGGCAGGGTGTCAGGCTGACCGCTGGCCGACTCATCAATACCGTCGTACGGGGAGTCATCCTTGGCGGCCTGCTCATTGTCGGGTTCTATCTGCTTGGGGATTGAGAAATTTCCGGTCTGTCTAGGAAGTTATGAGCAACCAACGAACGCACATTTTATTACTCATATTAAGCTTCATTGGCGCGCTGCCGGTGTTGGCTGGACCGCCGTTCCTGACGGATGACCCGCAGCCGGTGGATTATCAGCACTGGGAATTTTACATCGCTTCCCAACACACCCAAACGTCGGGTGGCTGGTCCGGCACGGCACCGCACGTTGAACTGAACTATGGCGTCATCACCAACGTCCAGCTTCACCTGATCGCGCCACTGGCTTACAACGTTCCCACCACCGGTGCGGCGCATTACGGCTACGGCGACACCGAACTCGGCGTGAAATACCGTTTTCTGCAGCAGACCGAATATTTGCCGGACGCCGGGGTTTTCCCGCTGTTGGAACTTCCCAGTGGCAACGCTGCGGACGGGCTGGGCAATGGCAAGGCGCAGGTCTTTCTGCCATTGTGGCTGCAAAAAGATTGGGGCGACTGGACGCTCTATGGCGGCGGCGGCTACGGCCTCAATTCCGGGACCGGCAATCAGAACTGGAATTTTGTCGGCGCGGTCCTGCAGCGTCAGATTACAAAAAGTTTTCTGCTGGGCGGGGAAATCTATCATCGTACTGCCCTTCAGACCGGCCAGCCCGATGACACCGCCTTCAACATCGGCACGGTCGTAGATTTCACGGAACACCAGCACCTGCTTTTTTCCGCTGGTCGCTCGCTGGATGGCCCGACAGATTTCCAATGCTACATCGCGTGGCAATTCACCTTCGGCCCGGAATTTTTCCATTCAGTCGGCCATTGGTTCGGCCATTGAAGAATCCGTGGGCTTTGCGGTCAGGGAAATTCAGTGAATTAAACCCGATTAAATCAAAAGCTCGGTAGGAGCGGCATATGCCCGATGAATCGCTGTAAATGTGGCTTGGTTCAATGGCAAAATCTTCACGACCTTGTCGCCGCCAGAATGGAGCCGCATGATTTATGCTTTAACTCTCGGAGGAGAATGGAATTGGCACCACCTTGGTTAGGCGACTGGCAATAGCCGTAGTTCAGCGTTATTTTGGCGCCGCGTAAATCGCCTGGATTTCGGGGAGGGAAAGTGCGCGATTGTAAATCTGCACATCATCAATCAGCCCATTAAAGAACCGGATGCCAG
Source organism: uncultured Verrucomicrobia subdivision 3 bacterium (assembly GCA_903865745.1). Taxonomy (GTDB): domain Bacteria; phylum Verrucomicrobiota; class Verrucomicrobiia; order Limisphaerales; family UBA11358; genus UBA11358. The sequence goes on from CAIPKV010000068.1 coordinate 54,379, forward strand.
TGGCCGAGCCAATTGTAAAAGCAGTTGCAGGAATCGGACTTTTTGATTCTGTGTTCGCCGTCTGGTTTCCGTTCACATAAAACTGGGTGACGCCGTTCGCCCGCAGCATGACGACATGATACCAGACATTAGAAGCTGGAAAAACATATCCGCTGTCAATCCACGCCACCGTGCCAAGTATTCCAAATAATTTACTTCCCGGACGGTTACCGCCGGAGACGCCAAACTCAAATCCATTGCCAGTCCTGCCATCGTCATAACCCATGCTCACGGCCATGGAGTCCTGGTCAATTGACGCGGGCTTGATCCAAGCACACAGGGTGCAATTATCGGTTTGTTTCAGCGGAACCGAATCAAAACTGATGTAATTATCTACGCCGTTGAAACTAAAAGCCGAATTAGTATTTCCGAACCTGTCTTGGCAAGGCGTCGCGCCGACGACGTGGCCGTTACAGTTATTGCCGCTGGCGTCATTGGCGTTGCCATTTAAAGGGTAGTAAGCAATCAGCCCATCCGGCAATTGCCCCGGCTTGGGAATCACCGCGACTTTGATCCGTTTGACCAGTTTCATCGCGATTTCATTTTTGCCATAGCTTGTTTCCACGCGGATGGTGTCGGTAAGCATTTTGACACTGAGTCCATCACCGTTGGTGACCGTCAGCCGGGCACTGTCGGCGTCGGCAGCATATTCGATGGCGCGAATGGCGGCCCAGGAAAGTACTTGATCGCCGAGCGTGACCGAGTTGAACTTCAGGTTCTCGTTTGGGGTGGTGCCGATGATGCGCGAACCGTCCCGCAGTTCGATGGTCAGTTGATAACTGGATTCATTCGTGGTTAACGATCCGGTCTTCGCGCAACTGGAACAAAACGCCAAAACAAACAGCACAGGGAAAAATCGCAGCAGGGATTTCATGGTGGTTCGGACTTTGCGCCTCGGGGCAGAAACCGTCAAGCGAAAACCCGGCAAGCCCAGTGACAATTATTCGAGTCACCCCAACTGCCCTTAGCGGAGCGGGGGAAACTCCACCGCGTCTTGGCACCTTGGCGTTACCTTCTCCGGCCTTTAACTGTCGCTTTTTGACCAGTGTCAGCGGGAAATGGGTGTTTTTCCGAATTTTTGACACTTTTCGAGCCGTTTCCACCTCCAGCCGTCGCAAGATTGGGCCCAATGGCGGCGTCAACGGGGCCAATGGTGGCGCGAACGGGGCCAATGGCGGCGTCAACGGGGCCAATGGCGGCGCGAACGGGCCCAATGGTGGCGCGAACGGGCCCAATGGTGGCGCGAACGGGCCCAATGGCGGCGTCAACGGCCCCAATGGCGGCGTCAACGGGTCCAATGGCGGCGTGAACGGGCCCAATGGTGGCGTCAACGGGCCCAATGGCGGCGCGAACGGGGCCAATGGTGGCGGGAATGGTGCCGTTAGCCGTCGGGCAGACGGTTGCCGCCCAAGCCCTGGGTCAAAGCGCCTTGGCCGCGATGTCCCGGCGGAATTGCATGCCTTCGAAGCAGATTTTATCCACGGCGGCATACGCGGCGGCTTGCGCAGCCCGCAAATCCTTGCCCAGCGCGGTCACCCCGAGGACGCGCCCGCCGTTGGTCACGACTTGGCCATCTTTGAGCGCGGTGCCGGCGTGGAAAACTTTGGTGCTGGGGAGCGCGTCCGCTTCCGCCAGACCGAGCATCGGCTTGCCTTTGGCATAATTGCCGGGATAACCGCCACTGGCCAGCACCACGCAGACGCTCGCGCGCGGACTCCATTTCAGCTCCAGCGAACCGAGGGAGCCGCACACGCTGGCGGCGAGGAGTTCGAGCAGGTCGTTCTCAAGGCGCGTCAGATAAACCTGCGTCTCGGGATCGCCGAAGCGCGCGTTGAACTCCAAAATCTTCGGCCCGTGCTTCGTGAGCATCACGCCGGGATACAGCAGCCCGCGATAATCGATGCCTTCTGCCACGCACCCGCGCATGAAGGGTTCCAACACCTTATTCGCCACATCGGCGAGCTGCGCGTCCGTGAGGAAGGGCGTGGGCGAATACGTCCCCATGCCGCCGGTGTTCAGGCCAAGGTCGCCGTCGAGCGCGCGCTTGTGGTCCTGCGACGTTGGAAAAATCTTCGCGACTTTGCCGTCGCACAGCGCGTGGAGCGAAACCTCGGTGCCTTCGAGAAATTCTTGAATCACGACGCTGGCGCCCGCCGCGCCGAACGCTTTGCTGACCATGATTTCGTCCACGGCCTTTTCCGCCTCGGTCTGATTGGTGCAAATCAGGACGCCTTTGCCGAGCGCGAGGCCATCGGCCTTCACCACGCATTTGCCGCCGAGCGTCGCCGTAAATTTCTTGGCTGCGACGACGTCGGAGAAAGTTCCGGCGGCCGCCGTGGGGATGCCGTATTTCTCCATGAACTTCTGCGAGAAAACTTTGGAGGACTCAAACTGCGCGGCCTTTTTATTGACGCCCCAGATGCGCAGGCCGTGAGCTTGAAATAAATCGACGATGCCGAGCGCGAGCGGATTGTCCGGGCCGACGACGGTGAGGTCGATTTTCTTGTCCTGGGCGAAGGCGAGGAGCTTGGGCAAATCTTCTGCGCCGATGGCGACGCATTCGACGGGCGGGGTGTTCTTAGCGAGGCGTTCCTGGGCGATGCCGGCGTTGCCCGGCGCGCACCACATCTGGGTGACGTGTGGCGATTGCGCGAGTTTCCAAACGAGGGCGTGCTCGCGTCCGCCCGAACCGATGACAAGAATTTTCATGAAAAGCCGCCCGCAGATTACGCGGATTCCGCCAATTCAAAACAAAAAAAGCTACTGAAGCTCGGCGTTCAGGGAGCGGGTCGCGTTCGGCTTCAATTCGAGACGAATCACCTTGTCACCGCAGCGAACGGTGGCGTGGCCATCGCCGCTGACATTTTTAATCGTGGCAGAAACGAGTTTGCCAGCCTTCCATGCTTCGCTCACCTCATAGCCGCCGCGCGCGCGCAAGCCGGAGATGCTACCGTTTGGCCACGCGGAGGGCAGGGCGGGGAGCAGCTCGATTTCACCGGTCTGGCTTTGCAACAACATCTCGGCGATGCCGGCGGTAATCCCGAAGTCGCCATCAATCTGCATCGGCGGATGCAGGCCGAACAGGTTGAGGCAGGTGTTCCGCGACGAAAAAAGTTGCTGCAACATCTGGTGCGCGTGCTCGGCGTCGCGCAGCCGCGCGTAGAGCGCCGTGCGCCAGGCGAACGACCATTCGCGCACGTCGCTGCCGGCGTCAATACCGCGCGCGTCGAGCGTGACCTTCGCGGCTTTCGCCAGCTCCGGAGTTTTGCCCGCGCTGATCTGTGTGCCGGGATAAACGGCAAACAAATGCGACGTATGCCGGTGATGGTCGTTGGGTGTGTCGAGCTCGGGCGATTTGGCAATGGCGTTGGTGCCCTTCTTCTCGACCATCCATTCCATCAATTGTCCCCAACTGCCGACCTGCGGGGTGACGAGGCGGTCGCGCAAGGCGGCAATCTTCATGCGGTAAGGCAGATCCATGCCCAGGGCGTCGCTGGCGGCGACAAAATTATTGAACAGGTCCCAGACGATTTCCTGGTTGTAGGTCACGCCGTCCTCGTCCGGGCCGTGTTCGGGCGACCAGCCGTTGGGCACCACGAGTTTTCCATTCGGCAGCCGCTTCAAATGGTCTTCCCAGAATTCGCAGGTCTCGCGCAGAATCGGGTAGGCGACGTTGCGTAGATAAATTTTATCCTGACCGAACGCGTAATGCTCCCACAGATGCTGGCAATACCAGGCGTTCGCCGTCTTGTCCCATTTCCAGCCCATGCCGCCGGTGATGTTGTGCGAGGTGCGAACGGCGAACCCGCGTTGGGTGAAACTGCGGTCGGCCAGCCGGAAATCCCTGGCCTTGGCCGTCGCCGCGCGCCACGCGGGAATCTGGCTCGTAAGCAGGTCAAACAGCGGCGTGTGGCACTCGCCGAGATTTGCAACCTCGACCGGCCAGTAATTCATCTGGATGTTGATGTTCGCGTGATAGTCGGAGTGCCACGCGGGCTTGTTGTTGTCGTTCCACAGGCCTTGAAGATTCGCCGGCAGGCCGCCGGGGCGCGAACAGGAAATCATCAGGTAGCGGCCGTATTGGAAAAGCAGGCCTTCCAGCCCGAGGTCAACCGACTTGAACGCCGCCAGCTTGCGCTGATTCGTGGGCAGTGCGGTCTGCGCGGCGGTAGCCTGGCCGAAGTCGGCGCTGACACGGTTGAACAGTGACTGGTAATCTGCAACGTGTTCGGTCTTTAAGGCCGCAAAATTTTTATTCGCCGCCGCGTCAATTTGCGCCGTCACGCGCATGTGCGGGTCTTCGCCGTGATAATGTTTGGCGTAATCGAAAACATAATCCGTTCCCGCCGCGATGAGCAGTTTAAGGCTATCGCAATCCTTGAACTCGAGCCGCGTCGAATTGGTGCCTGACACGGTCGAGACGGAGCCGCCCTGATTTTGCACCAGCAGTTGCCATTCGAACTTCATGCCGTTATCCAGAGTGCCGGAGGCGGTGATGCGGTTGCCGTCGGCGACAATCTTGGCGTTGTGCGAATCCACCAGTTCGATGCTGCCGGTGTAAGCCGCGTTTTTATCCGAGTTAAACGCCGCGACCAGCACTTCCGCCGGATGGCTGCAAAAGAATTCGCGGCTAAAACCCAGACCGTTTGCGTTATAGCGGACGGTTGCGGTCGCGTCGACAAGATTGAGGGCCCGGCGATATTCCGTGGTGTTCGTATGCCCCGGAAAATTCACGAACACATTGCCCAGCACCTGATACGCGCCCATGGTGGCGTAATCGCCAGTAGGATTTTCGCCGCCGGTCCAGAGACTGCTTTCGTTGACACTGATGCGTTCGCGCTCCGGTGAGCCGAAAATCAGTGCGCCCATTCGCCCATTGCCGATGGGCAACGCCTCGTTCATGGGCTTGCTGTCAGCGGCGGGCTGCTGATACCAGAGGGTCAAATCGGCGGCGGATAAGCGGGCGACGCAGGCCAGCGTGGAAAGAATGACGGCAACAGTTTTATTGTTCATGCGAATGGAGAGCAGACAGAATTATTTTGCTAGTTCAATGTGTTAACGATGATTGACGATTTCCGCCGACAGAAGTTTCACCAAACTTTCGTTGGTGCCAAAATCCGGCTTCGCTTTCGGTTCCAGAAAAATGGGTGCGTCCCGGCGCAGCGGCAGAATCTCTAGTTGTAAATCGCCGCTTAAGATTTCCGGCAGATAGCGCTTCAACCCGAGGTCAAACTCGCGCCCGCTGTAAAAGTTGTCTTCAATCAGTTGACCGTTGAGCGTCAACCGCGCGACATCACCGACATAATTGATTCGCAGCAGCGGGTTGCGGCTCGCGTCCAGCCGAGTTGGCAGCGAGATTTTCCAGACGGCGGCATTGGTCCAATCTGCTTCTGTGGGGGCGAGGGCCTTGTGCGCCCAGCCTTGGCTCATGGGAATCTGTCGCGCTGCGCCAGCCGGACGAAGTAGTTCCGTTGCCACTTCTTTTGTGGAAACTTTTAGCGGCTTCTCGAAGATAACGCTCTCGCCGTCGCTAGTTTTCTGTAACGCCAATGAATCCGCCTCGCTCAACAGAACGATTTCAATCTTCTGGTTGGTTTTTTTAGTTCGCAATTTGATTGCCGGCTTGCGTCCGGGGTGCACGTTTTGGAAGTCAGTCTGCGTCGAAGTTAAAGTCTGCGGATCGAAAACAAACTCCGCTGGCACACCCGGTATTTCTGCAAAGTAAAAGGTATCACCGACTTGGCAAACCGGCTGCGCGGTGGAGTAAATCAACTTGGCGCCACTGAGCTCCAAGTTGAACGGCCAGAAGAAAAATTCGTCCGCCGGAATCGTCACCGGCTTTTGTGGAAAGCTGAATTCGCCGCCCGGCAGATTCAGTTTGAACTGCACATCTGACTTTGCGGGCAAGGGTTGGAGTCGTTGGTAATTGTTTACGAATATGTAACCGCTGCTGCCATCCGAACGCACCGCCCAGCGCAACGTGGCGAAATCGTTTTTATCTTTCGGGCGCAAATCAGAGAGCGTCGTGGGCATCTGCGCGAGCGGGGCGCCGAAGTCATGCAAAAACAAATGCAGACGGCGCAGCCAGTAATATTGCGGATTAATCTGGCCGAACTCGCCCAGCGGCGCGTTGAAGTCATAACTCTTCACCGGCAAATCATTCGGGTAACCGGTGCCGGTTGATTCTTGCAATGTCGTGAGTTTGCCCTCGGGATTCTGGCCACCGTGATACATATAGTAACCCAGCAGACTGCTGCCGCCGCCGAGTTGCGTCAGCACGTTCGCCTCAACATCGCGCGGATCGTAGTTGATGCGGCGGTGATACGAGGTGGCCATGCCGCCGCCGACCTCGCAGGTCAGGTGCGGATATTTCTCGGTGCCAGCGGAGTCGCCTTGGTGGTCTACCTTCAACGTATCGTTGCCGATGCCGGTATCCGTGCGCGTGATGCGGAAGGTAAAGTTTTCCCAGTTGTAGCCGTCCATCGGCTGCAGGCTGGTGCTCCAAAATCCGTCGGGATACGCGCCGAAGAGCGGCAGCAATTCACCGAGCGGCACGGGTGTCTTCAACGCTGGCCAACCCGTTTTGATGTAGAGCGGCACATCAATGCCGGATTCAATGGCAATTTGTTTTAGCGCCATCAGATAATTTGGTGAGCCGCCAAATTCGTTGTCCACCTGAATGCCGATGACCGGGCCACCGTCTTTCCACAGTTCACCTTTAAGCTGTTGGGCAATCTGCGCATAAAGAATTTTCACCGCGGCGAGAAAATTAGTATCCGTCGAGCGCAGCTTCCAATCCTTGTGCGCCTCCACCCAATCAGGAAAACCGCCGTTGCGAACTTCGCCGTGGCACCAGGGACCGCAGCGGAGCACAACTTTCAAGCCCAACTCGCTGCAGGTCTGGACAAATTTCCGCAAATCACGCTGGCCGCTCCAATTCCACTGGCCTTCGACTTCCTCGTGATGAATCCAGAAAACGTAAGTTGCCACGATGTCCAAACCGCCAGCTTTCATCTTGAGCAACTCATCGCGCCATTCGGCTTGCGGCACGCGTGAGTAGTGCATTTCGCCCATGACGGGAAACACGGGCTGGCCGTCGAATAGCAGGCTGCGGCTGTTTGCGCCAATCTCGTGACCGGCGGGATTCCTGGTGGTGCCGAGTTTGAAGTAGCCGATCTCGGCGGGTGGCGGGGTTTTGATGGTAGCCGAAACAATTTCGGCACGAAGCGAAACGGAAAAGGTCAGGCTAGCGAAAAAAACAGCGAGCCGCAGTTTCACAACATGGGAATTCATCCCCGCAGCTTACGCGGATAGGCGCAGATTAAAAATAAAGAAAATAAATCTGCGCCTATCAGCGGAATCGGCAGGAAATCATTATTCCACCCGCGCTTCGCCTTTACCTTTGACGACTTCGCCGATGATCCACGCCTTATGCTTCTGTGCGTTGATGAATTTCAGCACGGCCTCCGCCTGGTCTGCCGCGACGATGCTCACCATGCCAATGCCCATGTTGAAGACCTGATACAATTCGTCGTTCGGCACGCCGCTCTTCTGCTCGATGATCTGGAAGATGGGCAGCATGTCCCACGAACCTTTCTTGATGACCACGTCGAGTGACGACGGCAGCACGCGCGGGATGTTGTCCACAAAACCGCCACCGGTGATATGCGCGAAGGCCTTGACCGGAAGCTTTGAGTTTTGAGTTTTGAGTTTTGAATTGAAGCGCTTCAACAACGCTTGCACCAGCGGGCCGTAGCTGATGTGTTCCTTCAACAACTCTTCGCCGACGGTGCCTTTGAGGCCGGGCACGCGGCTGGTCGGTTTCAATTTCAATTGCTCGAAGAAAATCTTCCGGCCCAGCGAATAGCCGTTCGTGTGCAGGCCGCTCGACTCAATGCCGATCACCACGTCGCCGCGCTTCACGGTTTTCTGGCCGTTGAGCATCTTGGATTTTTCCACCACGCCGACGATCGTGCCGCTCACGTCGTATTCACCCGGTTGATAAAAGCCCGGCATCTGCGCCGTCTCGCCGCCGATGAGCGCGCAATTATTTTCCGCGCACGCGCGGGCAAAGCCCCTGATGATTTCCGTGAAGACATGCGGCTCCAACTTGCCCGTGCCGAGATAATCAAGGAAGAACAACGGCTCCGCACCCAGCACGGCGATGTCGTTCACGCAATGGTTCACGAGATCCGCGCCGATGGTGTCGTGCTTGTCTTGCTGGAAGGCAATCTTGAGCTTGGTGCCGACGCCGTCCACGGACGAGACGAGAATGGGCTCGCGATATTTTTTCACGTCCAGCGCAAACAAGCCGCCGAAGCCGCCGACTTTGCCGAGCACCTCGCGGCGATGCGTCGCGGCGAGCAATTGGGGCAGGGTGGCTTTGACTTTATTGCCGAGATCAATGTCGACACCGGCGGCGGCGTAGGCTTTTTGCTTCTTCATGTGGCCAAGATTAAACCGAGAAATGCGCTGGCGGGCGAGAAAATTTGGAGAACCCCCAACTTAGCTCGGTTTGCCAGCTGCTCCGGAACGCGCCACGAAAAATACGCCGACGATAATTAGGATGATTCCAAACCAGCGCGAAGAATTAACCGACTCGGCCAGCATCCATTTGCCCAGAAACGCCATGACGGCGTAACACAGACCCATCACCGGCAACACCACGCTCACATCCCAACCCCACCGGAACAAAGTCATCGTGCAGCCAAACTGGACAAACATCAGCAGCACGCCGGCGATGATTTGCGGCGTGTTCCAGAGCGACTGGACGGCGGGCATGCCGGTGGCGGTCAAAGAATCGTAACGGGTCATGCCGAGTTTGAGCAGGATATTGCCAAAGGACAGGCTGGCGATGGAAAGCGCGAAGACCAACACCGCCGACGTCAGATTTTTCATGCTGTTGATTAAACCGCGAGACGGCGAAACGGGCGAGAAAATTTAATCACCCAATTCGAAGGAGGCTAACGCCGTTCCACTGGTGGCGGCCAGTCCGTTTTTTGCTGGTAGACCTTGGTGTATCTGCCAAAAAAGATTGCCACGCAGAACGGTTCCTTTTATGTTGTCCGTCGCCCTTAAAGCAGATTTGGGACGGGCAATTGCGCGCTTAGCTCAGTGGTAGAGCATTACCTTCACACGGTAGGGGTCGCAGGTTCGAAACCTGCAGCGCGCACCATTTTTCGTTGGCTTTCAAAAGTTTTTAGAACCCCTAACTATTCCCAGACTCCTGACCGACAGCTCGCGGTTATCTCCCCGGCCGACATTAACCATTCAATGATTTAAGCTTTAGTTCTACCTAACTGAATTGCCAGACGGTTCAAGCCTTCGGCGCTCGCTTCATACACTCCGTGTTCAGTGATCAACCCCGTAATCAGTCCGCCGGGCGTCACATCAAAGCCGTCATTGCGCGCGGGCGTACTCGCCGGCGTAATCAACACCTCCTGCCGTCGGCCATCCGCCCCCAGCCCGCCCATATGCGTGACTTCGCGGCCGGAGCGTTGCTCGATCGGGATATCCCGGACGCCATCCGCGATGGTCCAATCTATGGTGCTCACCGGTAATGCCACATAGAACGGGATATTATGAGCTTTGGCTGCGAGCGCTTTTAGATAAGTCCCAATCTTATTAGCCGCATCACCCCGGGACGTTACGCGGTCGGCGCCGACAATCATTACATCAACCAAACCGCGTTGCGCCAGATGCCCGGCCTCATTATCCACCACCAAAGTATGCGGCACCGCGTGTTGTCCGAGTTCCCAGGCGGTCAGCGAGGCACCCTGGCCGCGCGGCCGGGTTTCGCTGACCCAGACGTGCAAATTGATGCCCGCATCGTAGGCCTGATAAATTGGCGCGATAGCTGTGCCCCAATCAACGCAGGCCAGCCAGCCCGCGTTGCAATGCGTCACGATCTGGAGTGGACCAGAGCCCGGCGGTTTCTGCGCCGCCATCTTGCGAAAAATCTCCAGCCCATGCGCTCCAATGGCATGATTGGTGCGGACATCTTCCTCGCAAATCGCGCCGGCCTCTGCCCACGCGACGGCCGCCCGTTCAACCAGACTCGCGGATGCCACCACGCGGTGCATGCGATTCAAGGCCCAGCGCAGATTAACCGCCGTCGGCCGGGTTGCCATAAGCAAGTCATAAGCCCGCGCTCTCATCACGTCGCTTGCGTCATCGCGCACCGCAAAAAAATATCCGTACGCCGCCGTCGCTCCAATCAAAGGCGCCCCGCGCACCTGCATCGTCTTGATTGCCTCCGCGGCGGCCTCCAAGGTCGCCAGTTCACACCATTCGAGCGCATGCGGCAGCAAGGTCTGGTCGATGATGCGCACCGTTTTCTGGCCGGGCACAATTTCAATGGGACGATGTGGAACTCCTTGGATTTTCATGGGCGTGGATTACTAGGCGATTTCAATTTTAGCAAATGAATGAATGACCGCGTGCGTATGCGGCGGGTTTGGCGCATTGCCCGGGCGCATGGCCAGAGCCGTCAAGCAGCCCGCCGCCCTGGCCGCATCCAGTTCCGCCGTCACATCACTGATGTAGAGAATCTGGTTTGGCGCGACCCCGGCTTGGCTGGCAATGGCGGTGTAGCTGGCCGCAAAGCGTTTGGGTCCCGTGGTGGTGTCATGGTGACCAGCCAGATAATGGCTTAAATCCCCTTGCGCCGTGTAACGGAAAAATAGCTGCTGGGCCTGAATACTCCCTGAAGAAAAAATCCGCACCTGCCGGCCGCGCGCTACCCACGCTGAAAGGGCTGGCGCAACATCAGGGAACAATTCTGATTGCAGTCCGCCCCGGGTAAAACCTTCCTCCCAAATCAAACCTTGCAACTGTTTCAAGCCAGTTTGCTTGGCATCCCGATCCATCAATTCTTTTATCAACTTTACCAGCTCGGCTATCGACCAAGTATCAACCGTCGTCGCGGCATCCGGCTGGTTCTCGGCCACTATGTTTTGGAGCGCTTCAACGACGAGTGGTTCCGCGCGACGCCGCTCCAGGAAAGCAACCGCCTGAGCGCGCGCATATGGAAAGAGAACTTCATGAACATAAGCAATTGGCGACACCGTCCCCTCGATGTCCAGAAGCACCAGCGCACCGCTAAATTGGATCATAGTTTGACGAGGGTCTGCCCCAACCCCGCGCCGGTCGCCGGAAAGTATTTTGGCCCCAGACAGAGCGGTTCGTAGTGGCTGGCGATGTCATCGCCGCTGTAATGCGGCGTCCAACCCGCCTTTTCGCGGAAGAGCCGGATCGCCCGGATGGTCCGGTCCGCGCAGAGATCAAACCAATGCTTCGTCCCCGCCGGCACATTGATCAAATCACCCGCTTCAACCTCGATTGAAAACAGCGGCCCCGCGTTGGCTTCCGGATGAATGAAAAATATCCCCCGACCCTTCACGATGAAGCGCACTTCATCTTCCTCATGACGATGTTCCTTGTTGAACCGGTCTAGCATCGCCTGCAGATTCGGGATATCCGGCGTCACATCCACCACATCCGCGGTGATATAGCCCCCGCGCGCCTTCAACGCCGCCACTTCCGGCGCGTAAGCGGCCAGAATTTCTGCCGCCGTCGCCTCGCGCTCCACCCGGCCGGCCACCGGCCAGCAGTCGTAGTCGATGCCAACCGGTTTGAGAAACTCGCGGATCTCCGCCGGCGCGGTCAGCGTCCGGTTTTCTTTAACAATGCGTACCAGGGCCATGATTCAAATGGTGTAAAAACCTGCGTAAAAACATGGCTTAGATGCGACCGGATAACAACCGCTTCTTTGTTACGACTTGGAAAAGAAATTCCAAGACCTCGATATGGCGGCGCGCGGACGCAATCGAATCGCCCCAGGTATAAAGCCCGTGACCCGACATCAGAAAACCGTATTTCAGCGTGCTGGCCGGTTCCGCGAGGCGCGCCGCCACCACTTGCGCCAGCGACGCGATATCCTGGGTGTTGGCAAACACCGGCAAGGCCACGCGCGTCTCGTGGGTCGTGATACCCGCGAGGCCCTTTAACATCTCATAACCTTCAATGACCAGTTCAGCTTGCGACCGGCTGGCTTCGGAAAGAACCGTGGCATCGGCTGAATGCGTATGCAGCACCGACCCGGCACCACCCGACTGGGCCAGAGCAACGTGGAGCAGGGCTTCGGCTGAAGGTTTTAATAACGTTGGCTCAATGGTCGCGCCATTCGCGCCGACCAGCGTGAAATGACCGGGCTCCAGCCGGCCCTTATCAAACCCGCTGCCCGTCATCAGGAGCACCAGCGGTTCCCGGCTGACCACCACGCTAAAATTACTACTGGTACCCAGCGACCAGCCACGCCGATGAAAATCCTGACCTGTCTCGCACAAATCCCGGACGAGGTCGAGATGCGGTTCGATTAAGGGATGAACGCGGTAAGCTTTTAAAGTCGCCACGGCCGAGATTTTTCGCCCGCCCCAGCCTCAAGTAAAGCGAAAAGCAGGGGGCCAAAGGGCTAAAAGCCGGAAAAATGCCTCGGCGCAACCATATTGGGTCATTTCTTAAGCATCCAAAGCGCCTTCGGGACCTTCCAGCGCCGCTTCGGATGTATCCGAAGGACTTTTTCATACATCCGAAGACCCGGCGGAAACATCCGAAGCCGCATTTCAACCATCCGAAGCGCCGCCGGAAGTATCCGAAGACACTTTTCATACATCCGAAGCGCCGTCGGAACCATCCGACAGGCTTTTTCAAACATCCGAAGCCGCTCCGGATACATCCGACGGACTTTTTCAAACATCCGACGGCGCGGCGGAACCTTCCGATGAACTTTTTGATACATCCGAAGCAGTGTTTCCACTGGAAGTAATTTGATTCCAGCCGCCCTTTCCCGGCCCAAGGCTAAAATTATAATTGAAAATAGCCATTGACTTAACCTAACCCACACCTGACGCTGCAAATTCATTCAAAAATATCTGCGGTTAACCCGCAAACAAAAAAGTAATTATATGATCGTTAAACCTTCCACTAGTTTCCTAACCCAAGACAGCGATTCTGAATTGGTAATCGCCCTCAAAAAAATCATTGCTGGCTTGACCGGCAATATCTCCTATCCCAAAGCGGCGGCTTTGCTGGCGCTGCTGGTGGCCGCCCTGGCTGAATTTGAGAAAGCCCTCGTGGATGCCGGCGACCATGCCCGGTCAGCCACCACCCTCAAAGTTCAAAAGCGCGAGGCAATCTATCCCATCGTCCGCTCGCTCGCCCGCGATGTCACCGATGAATGCGGGGGCGACCTCGCGGTGCTGATCACCAGCGGTTTCCCCATCCAAAAGCCCGAGCATACCAGTGTCGGCGACCTGCCGACCCCGCCCGCGCCCACGCTCTCGCTCGGCACCCACAGCGGTGATTTGGATGCCAGTGTGCCGCCAGTTTATGGCTCGCTCACCTTCAACTGGCAACTGAGTTATGCCTCGGCCCCGACGGTATTGGTGCAGAAAATTGAAACTTCAGCCGCGAGTGCCACCTTTACCGGCACGAAACCCGGTGAAATCTGCATCGTCCAGGTCAACGTGGTCGGCACCGCCGGCCCCAGCGACTTTAGTCCGACCGCCAGCCTGATGGTCGTCTGAATCGGAAGCGAATTAAACCTAAACCCCCAGAACGCGCCGGATTTATCCGACGCGTTTTTTATTTCGGTGGATTGACCATTGGCTTAGGTTCATTGCATTATTCGCGTTATGGCAATTTCTACTGGCGTCCGCCCGGCAATATCTTTCCGATGAAACGCGTTTACCTGGTCATTTTAGCCATTGCTGTTGGCTTGAGCCATCCCGCCCAGTCGGCGCCGCTGACCCTGACAGATTTACCGGCCACAAACGCTCTAGTTTTATTCGATGCTAACGGTATCGCACCAATATTGGTCGAGACCTCGGCGAATCCCGCCGTCCGCCGGGCGGCCAACGATTTGGAGTCAGACTTTTTCAAAGTAACCGGAACCAGACCGGTGCTGACCAATCAATTATCCGGGAATCTTAAAACGGCGGTCATCATCGGCACGCTCGGTCAAAGCGAAATCATTGACCAGTTGGTTACGGAACAAAAGCTGGATACCAACGGCATCAGTGGGGCGTGGGAAAGTTATTTGTGGCAGGTGGTGAATCAGCCTTTGCCCGGCGTGGAACGGGCCTTGGTCATCGCGGGCAGTGACCGGCGCGGAACTATCTTTGGGATCTATCAATTATCGGAGTTGATTGGCGTCTCGCCGTGGTCTTGGTGGGCGGATGTGCCGGTGCCGCCGCGTAAGTCGCTCGTTTTGAGCGGGGATGCGCTCAAGCAAGGGCCGCCGGGCGTAAAATATCGCGGCATCTTTATCAACGATGAAGACTGGGGCATCAATCGTTGGGCGAAGACTACGTTTGATCCGGAATTCAAAAACATCGGCCCCAAGACTTATGCCAAGGTGTTCGAACTATTGCTGCGGCTGCACCTGGATTATCTCTGGCCGGCCATGCACGCGTGCAGTACGTCGTTTGGCGAGGTGCCGGAAAACGCCGCGCTCGCGGATAGTTATGGCATCGTGATGGGGTCATCGCATTGCGAACCGATGCTTTACAACAACGTCAAATGGAACGGCCAGCACAAGGGCCCTTGGAACTATAGTCTCAACCGCGACGTCATCCGCGGCATCTGGGAAAAGACGGCCAAAGCGCGTGGCCAGTATGAAGCCGTCTGGCCGCTGGGCATCCGGGGCATTCACGACGCCGGCATGGCCACGCCGCCGGATGATTTGCCCGGGAAAATTGATTTGATCAGTCAAGTCTTTCGCGATCAGCGCGAGTTGCTGGATAAATATGTGACCAAACAATATGGGCCGGTGGCGCAATGTTTTGTTCCCTACAAGGAGGTGCTGCCGATTTATGATGCCGGCTTGAAAGTGCCGGCTGATGTGACGCTGGTGTGGGTGGATGACAACTTCGGTTACATTCGCCGCTTTAGTAATCCCGAGGAACGCCAGCGCGCGGGTGGGGCGGGGGTCTATTGGCACCTGTCTTACTTCGGCGGCCCGCATTCCTATACTTGGATCAATACCACCGCGCCTACGCTGATGTGGGAGGAACTGCATAAGGCGTGGGAAAACGAGACGCGCACGCTCTGGGTGATCAATGTCGGCGATATTAAGCCGATGGAAATCGGGATGGATTACTTCGCGCACCTGGCGTGGAACCCGGACGGCTTGCCGCTGGGGGCGCAACGCCAGTTTCTTACTGATTTCGCCACGCATAACTTTGATGAGAAGCTGGCCGCACGGATGGCGGATTTGTTGATGGACTATTATCGGCTGGGCACGGTGCGCAAACCGGAGTTAATGAACCGTAGTTGGGCGTTGTCATTGACGCCGGAACGGGCGCAGCAATTGGCGGAGGATTACCAAAGCTTGCTCGACCATGAACGTTCGCTGGCGGTGGATGTTCCGTTGAGCCAACGCGACGCTTATACCGAGCTCATGGGTTTTCCCGCGCGTGTGGTCGGTGAGTCGGGGCTGATATTTATGGCCGACCGCAAGGTCCAGTTGGGTCAGGACGTTTCGGCCAATCAGGATAAAATCGCCAGCCTGCGGAGCGATTTGGAAGCGCAGGTGCAGAACTACAATCTCACGCTCGCGGGCGGCAAATGGAATCAGATGATGCCGGGCTTGGTCACGGGGCGAACCATCGCGGCTTGGAGCAGCGAAGTCCGCTGGCCTTGGGGCGAAAAAACTGATTCAACCACGAATCGTCCGGCGCTTCAAGCGACGCCCTCGGATGGGCGCGTCTGGCGCGCGGCCACAAAGGCTGACCGGCGGCTTGATGCCAGCCGGGGCCGCTGGAGTGACGTGGCCGGACTGGGCCCGACGGGCGCGGCGGTGGCGCTGCTGCCTGCGAACTTGACCGCGACGTGGTCGGAAGCGGACGCCACTGCGCCGGCGTTGGAGTATGATTTCACCAGTCAGGGTGGCGACGCCGAGGTGTGGCTGGATTTTGTGCCGACCTTCCGGCTTTATCCAGGTTTGAAACTGCGCGTGGCCATTAGCGTGGATGATGGCGCGGCGACGCTCGTGGAAGTGCCCGGCTCCAGCGGCGAGGAAAATGAAACGGGGACAATTAGAAGCTTCGCGGTGCAGAACAATTACACGCGCATCAGTGTGCCGTTGCCAAAACTGGCGGCAGGCAAACATACTTTCAGAATCCGCTCAGTTGATCCCGGGGCGGTGATTAGTCAGCTGTCTTTACCGTAACTGCGAAATCAAAATACGGGTAACGCAAAGGATTTAACCTTCGAGCGTCTTCAAGCCCGCTTGCAAAAAGCCGAGGGCATACGCCATGCCAGCGTGCCACGGCGCGGCACAGCTCATCTGCGGAGCGTGGTCGGGAATGATCACGCCGTTAAAGTTGTTTTTCTTAAGAATCTTCAACACGCGCAGCACGTCGACATCGCCATCGTCGATGAAGGTTTCTTTGTAGACCGGAACTTTGTCACGCACGTTGCGCAGGTGAACGTAGGCCAGTTTGTTTTGGCGGCTATACGTTTCTACAGCATCGTAAACATTGCCGTCGGGCATTTCGGCAATCGTGCCCACACAGAATTCCAGCGCGTTGCGCGGGCTGGGTTTTAAATCAATCAACTTTTGATAAAGCTGCGGCTGCCAGACCAGGCGCGGCTGGGCACGGACAAACGGCAGCGGCGGGTCATCGGGATGCGCCGCCAGCGTGACGCCGGCCGCCTCGGCGACGGGAATCAGTTCATCGAGGAAAAATTTCAGTCGCGACCAGAGTTGTTCGGGCGTGGCGGATAGAACATTTCCGGGCGCGGCATTTTTGTCATAAACCATATTCCAAGCCATGCCGTTGGGTAATGGTTTGTCGAGCGGGCCATCCATGCCGACGGCTTCGGCCTCGCCCCGCGCGAACTTTCCCTTCACGCGGCCCGCGACGCCGGCGATGGAAAAGTTGTAGCCAAAAACCGGGATGCCCGCCTGGCCGACATTGCGGATGATGGTCTTGAGGGTTTCAATTTGAGCTAACTTCTGGGGGCCATCAAGCAAGACATCGTGCCAGTGCGCCGGGTCAAAGTTTTCAATCGCCTCCAGTTCGAGGCCATGCGCGTTGATTTCCTTTTTGATGGCGGCAAGTTCTTCATAGGTCCAAAGCTTTTGGGGATCGCCGGCGAGGCCCCAGCCGGAATCATCGCCGCAGGGTTGGTCGCCCGGCTGATTGCTGCGCGAGGAACGGAAGTAATCCACCAGATGAATGACGAGGTGGGTGCAACCGCATTGCCGGGCAAAACGGTAATGGTCTGCGTTAAGTTGGTGGCGATAAAGGCCGAGGCCGAGTTTCATGTTTAGGGGTAGGGTTAACTTTTGGTCAGACGATAAGTGCGGGGTGACATGCGGAATCGTTTGCGAAAGGAAGTGGCAAAGTATTGACTGGAGTTAAAACCATTGTGGAAAGCAATCTCGGTTACGGATTGGGCGTGATCCGCTTTGAGTTGACGGGCGGCATGATCGAGACGGCATTGGTTAAGAAACTCAACCGGACCGATGTTTACCAGTTCACGGCCGTATTTCGAGAAAACGGTAATACCCATGCCGCAGTGTGCGGCCATTTTTTCCAAAGTCCAAGGTTGGCTGCAACTGGCGGCGTTGGCGGCGAGGTCACGCAGAAAGAGTTCGACGGTACGCCGACGGGAAGTGAGCTCAGGATTTTCCGGCGCCTTCTGCTGGGTGATGGCCACCAGAATGCCGAGGAGCAGTTGGTTGATCCAAGCGATCATGTGCGATTCCACATGGGGTTCTTGCCAGTGTAAGACACCTTCAGACAAATTACGGAAAGCGGTGGCTATGGCCGGGGATGAACTCCAGACAGCGTTTTCATTATGCCGCAACTTACGGGTTAATTCCGCTTTGTCGGCTGGCGTCAGGGTTACCCAACGGGGCCAGTGCCAGTCTTGGTTTGGGCGGCGCACGCCGACGTCTAGGATGAACCAATGCAGCTTGCCCGGCCCGATGTTGGGTGCGCCCAGCTTGTGCAATTGCCATGGCCTGGTGATGGTGAACTGGCCGGAGCGAAGTTCAAAATTCTTCGCCTCCACGGAAAAGGACATCGCGCCAGTTTCGAGGAAGCAGATTTCTACGCCCTCATTGCGGTGCACTTCCAGCCCCCAATCCTGCGAGCCGGCACCATTCCAAAAGCCGATGCTGGTAATGCCGGGCAACTGTTCAGGACGCATTAATATGCCGGGATAGTAACCTTTTGATAGCGCATGCATCTGAATCTTGCCACCACGTACGGCGGCGGACTGCGGGGCGCAGGAGTCGATCTCGAATCGGGATTTTGGGCTGCGATAAATGGGGGCAATCAGGGATGGCATAGCAATGTAGAATGTTCAATATCCTTCGCCGAAGGATTTTGCAAGAACAAGCTGGGCGATTGCGGCATAGTCAGGGCTTATCCAATGAAAAAACTATTCTTTAATGGCCTAGTTGGCCTCGCGCTGGCGTTCTCAACCTACGCGCTTCAGGCTGAATCTACTCCCAACGATACTCCCTGGCCTAAGGCCGATCCCGCCGCCGTGGCACACTGGCGGGACCTGCGATTTGGGATGTTCATTCACTGGGGACCGGTGAGTCTGACGGGACATGAAATCGGCTGGTCGCGCGGCGAGCAGACGCCGATTGCGGTGTACGACAATCTTTACAAGCAATTCAATCCGACGAATTTCAATGCCGATGAGTGGGTGAGCATCGCCAAGGCTGCCGGCATGAAATACATCGTCCTGACGACGAAACATCACGACGGTTTCTGTCTCTGGGATACGAAACTAACCGATTACAACATCATGCACACGCCGTTTCATCGTGACGTAGTGAAGGAATTGGCGGCGGCCTGTAAAAAGCAGGGCATTGAGTTCGGGGCATATTATTCCGTGACGGATTGGTATGACCAAGATTGGCCGGTGACGAGCCCGGCTGGCAAAGTGAAGCGTGAAAAGTCGGACCTCGACGCGTATGAAAAGTATTTACAGGGGCAGATCACGGAGTTGATTCAAAACTACGGTCCGCTCATCACGATTTGGAACGATGTGTCGGCGATGTATGGCAAGCGGGGCGCGGCGACCATCAAGCTGGTGCGCCAGTTGCAGCCGAATATTCTTATCAATAACCGCACTGGTGACGGTGGCGATTATGACACGCCGGAGCAGAAGATTGGCAAATTCCAGCTCGATCGCCCATGGGAATCGTGTATGACGGTTTCAGCGCACAACGCCTGGGCTTGGGGCGGCGCGAACGACGGTGTGAAGCCGGTGTCCGCGTGTCTCGAGATGCTGGTTCGTGGTGCGGGCGGTGATGGCAACATATTACTGAATGTGGGACCGCGACCGGATGGGGTGATTGATCCCGCGCAGGCAAATCTATTGAAAAACGTTGGCGACTGGTTGGCGACCAATGGCGAGGCCATTTACGGCACGCGTGGTGGTCCCTGGAAGCCGACTTCAGCGGTGGTTAGCACGCGCAAAGACCAAACAATTTATGTCCATGTCATGAAAGCGGGGAATGGCCGCATCGAACTGCCCGCCGTGCCGGCGGAAATTAAATCGGCTACGCTGTTAAACGGTGGCCAGGTGGAATTCAGCCAGAAGGACGGGACACTTACAATCATTCTACCGCAATCGGTCGCGCTAGATTCCTTTGATGCCATCATCAAACTGGAAGTGGATCGGCCGGTGATGGATCTGCCGGTGCTAACGCCGTCGGCCGATTTCCAAACTACGGCCTCGAATGTATTTGATGGCGACAATACGTCGTATGGGCCGCAGCTGGCTTTTGATCATAATGCCAACACCCGCTGGGCAACGGATTCAGGCACCAAGCAGGCGTGGATTGCGGCTGACTTGGGCAAATCCGAAACGATTGAAGGGGTCCGGATTCAGGAAGCGGTTCCCTATACCGGACGCGTGACCAAGTTTGAATTTCAGTACCGCGATGGCCAGGCCTGGAAAACCATTTTCAGCGGGGACAACATCGGCGACCACTTCGAAAAGAAATTTGAGCCGGTGAAGGCTCAGGAATTCCGACTTAACATTCTCGACGCCACGGAAGGTCCAACCATCGCGGAAATTGAATTTGTTGAAAAGTGACATGAGGAAGTCGCTGACTATCGCTTTGGCGTGTTTGGTCGCCGGTCAATTGGCGGCGCAAACCAACGAGCCGCCGCGCGCGCCAAGTCGGGAGTCATTGGTGGCGACGCCAGCGGAGCGTGACCTCCGGCTGGGGTGGTGGCGCGAAGCGCGGTTTGGGATGTTCATCCACTGGGGGGTGTATTCCAGCCTCAGCGGCACTTGGAACGGCAAAGCCTATGGCGGCTACGGCGAGCACATCCAGCGCATGGCGAGAATTCCGATCCCGGTTTATCGCAAGGAAGTGGCCGGTGATTGGGCCCCTCTGAACTAGGCCATTGAGGATGGGATGGTTTTCGGGTAACGAAAAGAAAACCATCATGAAGAAGACACATCATACGACGGAGCAAATCATCCGCATCCTGCGGGAGGCGGAGACCAGCGGGCA
>CAIPKV010000069.1 GCA_903865745.1 uncultured Verrucomicrobia subdivision 3 bacterium
AGGCGACGCACGATTTAAACGGTGCGCTATGGTCGGTCGTCACGCGCTGACGGGGACGGTTCGTGGCTGATGCTTGCGGATGATTTTTCTACATAGATGCCGCGCCGACGGCGCTGGGGCAAATTTTAGTTGGTGACGGGAAGATTGAAACACCTCACCCCGGCCCTCTCCCCATTCGCTGCCGCCGCGAACGCGGAGAGGGAGGAAATTATGCAACGCACGATTTAAACGGTGCGCTATGGTCGGTCGTAACGCGGTGACGGGGACGGTTCGTGGCTGATGCTTGTGGATGATTTTTCCACCGAGATGTCGCGCCGACGGCGCTGGGGCAAATTTTAGTTGGTGCTGGGTGGATTGAAACACCTCACCCCAACCCTCTCCCCATCCGCTGCCGCCGCGAACGCGGAGAGGGAGGAAAATAGGCGACGCACGATTTAAACGGTGCGCTATGGTCGGTCGTCACGCGCTGACGGGGACGGCTCGTGGCTGATGCTTGCGGATGATTTTTCTACATAGATGTCGCGCCGACGGCGCTGGGGCAAATTTTAGTTGGTGCTGGGAAGATTGAAACACCTCACCCCAACCCTCTCCCCATTCGCTGCCGCCGCGAACGCGGAGAGGGAGGGAAATAGGCGACGCACGATTTAAACGGTGCGCTATGGTCGGTCGTCACGCGCTGACGGGGACGGTTCGTGGCTGATGCTTGCGGATGATTTTTCTACATAGATGCCGCGCCGACGGCGCTGGGGCTGGGGTATTCAATGATTTAATGACGGCGAAAAGATTTGTTCAGTTACCGTCATTAATGACGGTGAGCCGTCGCGGAAACGGGTGATTCAAAGCTTATTCTGACCAAACGTATGGTTGGGAAATGACAAAAAATGGTGAGCGGTTGAAAGCTAATTTCATGATTATGAGGCGTCGAAATCCATCGACCGTTAAAACAACTGCAATCGTCCGAACAAAAAAATAAAAAATTATGAGCAATCAAATATTCAAAGCCTACGGTCCGCTGGTGCAACTGGTTTCCGACAACGCCGATGGGGCCCACACCTACGGCGCCATCATCAATCTCAAGCAAAATACGGAGGTGGAGATCCGCGCGGACCTGACCGCGCTCACCGGCACACCCGCCGGTCCGGACGGCGTGCCCGCCGCCGTGCCGGGCGCGAAGGGTTTGTGGAATGCGGCCAAAGCCACCAAGGTGACGGCGACGGCGAATTATAATTCGGCGCAAAGTGCCGGTCGGGCCCTGGCGTCCATGTGCATCAATACGCTCAAGCCCGTGCTCGGCGCCCAGTGGGGCAGTGGGTGGAATGCGGCGGGGTTCACGAGCGGTTCGCTGGCGGTGCCCACGAATCCCTTTGCCGTGCTGCAACAGTTGCGCACCTATTATGAAAATAATCCGGCGCGGGAAGTGGCGGATGTGAACGGCGTGGCGTGTACGGCGGTGGCATGTGAGGCGGAGGCGAAGCTGGTCAGCGCGGCGGAATCCGCCAGCAACCAGAGTAATTCGGAGGCGATCACGGCGCACACGAACTTTCAGACGGCGCTCACGAACGTGAGCAATCGCGCTTCCGGTTTGCTGACGGAGTTGACGCAAGTTTTGGAGCCGAATGATCCGCGCTGGCTGGCGTTTGGCTTCGAGATGCCGGGCCATCCGTCCGGTCCCGATGTGCCGGTCAACGTGACGGCGACGGCCGGCGGCCCCGGTTCGCGCATGATCTTCGTGCAATGGCCGGAAGCGCGTCGCGCGGATGGTTATCGCGTGACGGTGTCGGACCCGGTCACGCTCGTGGTGTTGGCGGAACTTTTAACACAGGACGCCGAGGTGTCGGTTCCGGGCCTGACCTCCGGCGACAAGGTGAGCCTCACGGTCAGCGCGCGGAATGCGACGGGCGAAAGCCAGCCGTCCGTGGCCATCAGTATCGTGGTGCCGTAAGGAACCGCAGCAATCTCATCCCCCGCGTGGCGTCGGCCGCGCGGGGTTTTGATTTATCGCGAGCGGGCGTGAATTTTCAGCAAATGATTCGTCACCGAAACCTCATTGCCCGGTGACGATGCGGAGGGCCTGGCTAAAAGCTTGGACGGCGGCACGGCCACGCACATAAAAACAGGAGACATCATCCGGGTGGGTCTTGGTATCGGTAAAGGCCAGAATCCCCGCGATGGTCATCTGCCGGTAAACATCGGCCAGGGGCAGTTCCAAGTTGACGCAGAGGCCGGGAAAGCTGGCGGCATGACGAATCTCGCCCAAGACGGGGGCCGCATGGGTGAGCGCCTTGAGGATGGTGACATCCATCGTGCGCTCGATGGAGCATGCCAGCAGGTTGTTGGGCAACGTGGTCATCGGCTCCCATGTATCCAGGTTGGTTGGCTCGGTCATGGGGGCGTAGAGCATCAGCGGTAGGATCTGGGGACGGTGGTTGGCTTGAAACATCACGCTGGCGGCGAGGGCGTTTTCAAATTCCAACCAGTTGGTGTCGGCATCCAGCGCGAACACGGGGACGTTGATGACGGGCGCCGGGGGATTGGGTGGGTTCATAATATAGGTTGGCAATGCGGGCTGGTTAGTAATCAGGCGGTTCGCCCGCCGCCAATTCGGCTCCCCGCCAGCGACGCCTCGCTACGACGCAACTTTAAGTAAACCGCACCGCAGGGTAGCGTAATCAGTCCGGGTTAGGAACGAGAAACGCATGCGCTGCCAAGACGGGCTACGCCCATCGTGGCGACGATTTTGGAGGTGGCGACGACGGGCTTTTTTCTTATCCTGCGCGCATGAGTTTGCTGCCTTTTGGAAAATTGTCCCCCGCGAAGCCGCGCGCATTCGTCCCCACCGCCATTGACCTCGGTGACTGGCCCCAAATCGCGCCGCTCTTCGACCAATTGGAGCGGCGTGCCGCCGAGGCCAATGATGTTGTCGCGCTCGAACGGTGGCTTTTGGATTGGAGCGAGCTTTCCGCCGCGTTGGATGAGGAGGCGTCGCGCCGTTACATTGCCATGACCTGCCACACGGATAATGCAGACGCGGAAAAGGCGTACCTGCACTTCGTCGAACACGTCGAGCCGCAACTCAAGCCGCGCCAGTTCGCGCTCGAACAACTTTACGTTGCGGCCCGGGCCAGACTGACCACCGGGGCGGAAGCTGATTTGGCCCTGAACCATCGCTACGAGGTCTTCGACCGGGATGTGAAGAATCATGTGGCGCTGTTCCGCCCGGAAAACGTGGCGCTGGAGACGGAGGAGGCGAAGCTGTGCCAGCAATATCAAAAGCTGATCGGCGCGCAGACGGTGACCTTTCGCGGTGAAGAAAAGACGCTGGTCCAAATGGGCCGCTACCTCGAAGAACCGGACCGCGCGCTGCGCCAGGAGGCGTGGGAAATCGTCGCCGCCCGCCGTTTGCAGGACGTAGACAAATGCGAAGCCATCTTCGACGAACTGATCCAGTTGCGCACGCAGATCGCGAAGCAGGCGGGCTTTGAGAATTACCGCGATTATGCGCATCGCCAGAAGTGCCGGTTCGATTACACGCCGGAAAACTGCTTTCAATTCCACGATGCGGTGGAAAAAGAAATCATGCCGGCAGTCCGCGAGATTCAAAGTGAACGTCGCCGGCAATTAAAATTGGAGAAACTGCGCCCGTGGGATTTGGCGGTGGACCCGCAGAATCGCGCGCCGTTAAAACCCTTCACCCAAGTCGGCGAAATGGTGGCGCGCACGCAAAAGATCTTTAATCACCTCGACGCGGAACTGGCCGACGGCTTCCAACAGATGCAGAATCTGAAGCTGCTGGACCTCGATAACCGCAAAGGCAAGGCGCCGGGCGGCTATCAATCGACGCTCTCCGAAGCGCGTGTGCCGTTCATCTTCATGAACGCGATTGGATTGCAGCGCGACGTGGAAACCATCTTGCACGAGGCGGGTCATGCGTTTCACGCGCAGGCCACGCGCGCGGAGGATTTGTATGCGTACCGCGGTGCGCCGATTGAATTCTGCGAGGTGGCGTCGATGAGCATGGAATTGCTGGGCAACGAATTCCTGGAAGAGTTTTATCCCAGCGCCGAGGCGAACCGCGCGCGCAAGACGCATCTCGAAGGCATCATCGGCTTCTTCCCGTGGATGGCGACGGTGGACGCATTCCAACATTGGATTTACACGCACGCCGGTCATACGCGCGCCGAACGCAAAGCCGCGTATCTACACCTGATGGACCGCTTCGGCGGCGACGTCGATTATACGGGGTGCGAGGCCGCACGGGCCTATTCTTGGCAAAGACAACTTCATATCTTCTTGCATCCGTTCTACTACGTGGAATACGGGATAGCGCAGCTCGGCGCATTGCAGGTGTGGGCGAACTCGAAGGCGAACAAGGCGAAGGCATTGGCGGATTACAAACAAGCCCTGGCGCTGGGCGGCTCACGCCCGCTCCCGGAACTGTTCGCGGCGGCGGGGTGTAAGTTTCAATTCGATGCCGCGACGATCAAGCCATTGATTCAGCTGGCCAGCACGGAACTGCGGAAGTTATGAGTTTTGGATTTTGGGTTTTGAGTTGGACGAAGCGGGGTTGTCCAACTAAAAATTAAAAACTCAAAACTCAAAACCAGCGAAGCGGTCAGGCTTCAATGCCGTAGTCTTTAATCTTATTGTAGAGCGTCTGGCGGCCGATGCCGAGCTTGCGCGCGGCCTCGAGTTTGTTACCACCGGTTTCACGCAGCATCTGGAGAATGGCATTGCGCTCAACCCCTTCGAGCAGCGTGTAGCTAGTGTCGTGGCCTTCGGGCGCAACCGCTTGGGTTTCGCTCACGGAAAGATCGCTGGCTTCCACATTCGGGCCTTCGCAGAGCAGCACGGCGCGCTGAATTTCATTCTGCAACTGGCGGATGTTGCCGGGCCAGTCGAAGCTGACCAACCGGTCGGCCGCCGCCTGGCTGAAAGTGTTGAGCGTGCGATTGGCCTGCGCGGCAAAACGTTTCAGGAAGGCGTTGGCCAGCGGCAGAATGTCCTCGCGCCGTTCGCGCAACGGGGGGAGATAAACGGAAATGGCGCTGATCCGATAGAACAAATCTTCGCGGAGCTTGCCGTCCTTGATGGCGTCTTCGGGCTTGCGGTTGGTGGCGGCGATGATGCGGCAGTTAGTCTGGTAATCGGCCTTGCCACCCACCGGCCGGACTTTCTGATCCTGCAAGACGCGGAGCAATTTGCTCTGCGTATCGATGGGCATCTCGGAAATTTCGTCGAGGAACAGCGTGCCGCCCTCGGCTTGACGGAACAAACCGTCGCGGTCGGAGTTCGCGCCGGTGAAGGCACCTTTGACGGAGCCGAACAGCTCGCTCTCGATGAGTTCGCGGGGCAGCGCAGCGCAGTTGACCTTGACGATGCGGTTCTTATTGCGCGGGCTTAAGGCGTGGATGAGGTCGGAGATGACTTCCTTGCCGGTGCCGCTCTCGCCGGTAATCAAAATGGTGACGTCGCTGGGCGCGATGCGCTCAAGCGTGCGCACGACCTTCTGCATGGACGGGCTCTGGAAGACCGGCGCGGAACTGCCGCTCATGGCGGATAGCGCGCGACGGAGGGAATTATTTTCTTCCTTCTGCTGACGGTTCTCGATGGCGCGATCCAGGGTGACCAGCAGCGCCGAGGTGTCGAACGGCTTGGTAATGAAATGATACGCGCCGCGCTTGGTGGCCTCAACGGCGGCTTCGAAGGTCGCTGCGCCGGTCAGCACCACGACTTCGGTGTCGGTCCAGGATTTTTTGATCAGCGGCAGCAAGTCGAGACCGCTGGCGTCCGGCAAATTTAAATCGAGCAGCACGACATCCGGGGCTTCGTCGGCGAGCAGCTTCTTTAGCGCCGCGCCGCTTTCGGCCTCAGCGATGTTGTATTCGCCTTCCAAGATGGATTTGAGGAGACCCCGCAGATCCGGCTCGTCATCCACGATGAGAATTTTGCCTTTCATGATTTATATATGCTTACGAACACAGGCCGCCACGAATTGGTCAAAAATCGCGCGATGGGCGGCGTAACGGGGCGTCAATCTTTCCGGGTGAAACTGCACGCTCAACAGGAACGGCAGCTTCCGCGCAACTTCCGGCTTCAATTCCATCGCCTCGACAATGCCATCACGGCTGACCGCCGTGGCGATGAACGGTTCCGCCGGCACCCGCACCGCCTGATGGTGCGAACTATTGACCCCCAAAACCCGCCTGCCCGTCATCTTGGCGAGCAAAGAGCCTGGTGTCAACGCCGCTTCATGAACCAATTCGCAAGCCTTATCCAGCCGCTGATGGTTCAGGGCGCCCGGCACCTGCTGCCGGATGTCGGCCACGAGTTGCCCACCAAACGCGATATTGAGCAACTGATGACCACGACAAATCGCCAGCAGCGGCTTGCGCTGGCGGAAGACTTCTTCGATCAAAATCAACTCGCGCAGATCGCGCGCGCCGCCATCGGGCGTCTGGCCGACGGTCTTTTTGATTTTGCGCGGCAGCTTCGCGTCGTAGAGGTCGGGATTGATATCGTCACCGCCGCTAAGCAGCACGCCTTCGACGCGGCGAACGCATTCGGCCAGCACAGCGCGGTCGGTGGTCGTGGGTACGGTGACGGGAATGCCACCAGAACGCAGTACGGCAGAATCATATTTCACCGAGAGACTCGCGGATAGATCATGGAACTCCACACCGCGCTGCTCAATGCTGGGGGAAACTAAAATCAACGGCCGACTTGCCATGCGCGGAAGATAAGTCATCTGCGGAAAATGTCAGCGGGAAAATCGTACGGCGAAGATTTCGGCATGGCCGCCTATTTCGCCAGTCTGAGCAGCGGATGATGCGGGCAACCTGCTCAAGGCCTTGGATGAGACGCGCCACTGTCTATTCTGCAAGCAACTGCTTAGGTCAGCTAGTTAAACTTCCGCTTCCGGAAACTTCTCGATGATCTGGGCGCGCAGTCGTTTCTCATCATCGGGCATGTAGCGCCGGCGGTTGACGAGGCGCTGCACGGCGTCGAGCAGTTCGAGCCAGTCTTCGAGGGGCGGTTCCTTCACACGCTGCCAGACGTCAAAGCGTTTGGCGCGATGAAAGAAATGATATTCGTGCCCGACGTGCTGGGCATACACTTGAAGTTTCTCACCGTCCTCGGTGACACGTTTCCAACTGATCTCGGCTTTGGGCATGGGAAATTATTCGGGCAGATCAACGCTGGCCACAGCCATCGCCGCGATGCCTTCTTCGCGACCAATGAAACCCATCAACTCGTTCGTCGTCGCCTTCACGCCGACGTGCTGCATATTGATGTTCAAAGCTTCAGCGATGCAAAGCTTCATGGCCTTGATGTGCGGGTAAATCTTCGGCGCCTGCGCAATCACCGTGGCGTCAATGTTCACAATCTTGCCATTCCGCAGGGCGACGATGCGCGCCGCCTCCTGCAGGAAGATTTTGCTCGGCACACCTTTCCAGCGCGGGTCGGTGTTTGGAAAAAAGTGGCCGATATCCTCCTCGCCAATCGCACCGAGAACGGCGTCGCAGATGGCGTGCATCAGCGCGTCGGCGTCGGAATGACCGTCGAGGCCTTTCGTGTGGGGAATCTCCACGCCACCAAGAACGAGCTTGCGCCCGACCACCAGTTGATGAACGTCATAGCCAATGCCAACATGAACCATGCGCACACTGTAAAATTTTCCCGGACGACTAAAAAGAAATTTCCTGAAGTATTAGCCGGGTTCAATCCGCTGTTAAATCTACCGCATCCGGCAGCGTGAAGAAGAACGTAGCGCCTTTGCCAAGCACGCTTTCACAGCGCACCTCGCCGCCATGCGCCTGCACGATGTGTTTCACAATGGAGAGCCCGAGGCCCGTGCCGCCCTGGTCGCGCGACCGGGCCTTGTCCACGCGGTAAAACCGCTCGAACACACGCTCCAGCGCTTCGGCGGGAATGCCCGGCCCGTCATCGCGTACAAATATTTCCAGCACCCCGTCGTCGCGCTGCTTACCGCCGACCGTAACCCGGCCTTCCGCGCGCCCGTATTTGATGGCGTTATCTACCAGGTTCGCAAGCACCTGATCGAGCCGGTTCGCGTCGCCATTCGCCGTGAACTCCGGCAGTTCGTTGACGAGGTGGATGTTCTTATTCTCGGCCTTGGCGTTCAGGTCAGTCAGAACTTTCCCCGCCAGCGCGCGCAGCTCGACGGGATGCAGATCCAATTTAATCTTCTCAGACTCCAACGCGGAAATGGTCAGCAAATCCTGGATGAGCAAATCAAGCCGCTGCGAGTTGCGCTCGATGATTTTCAGGAAGCGCTCGGCCACGGCGGGATCATTACGTGCACCATCGAGCAGCGTCTCGACGTAGCCCTTGATCAGCGACAGCGGCGTGCGCAGCTCGTGGCTGACGTTGGCAACAAATTCCTCGCGCGTGCGCTCGAGCTGTTTAAGTCGGGTTAAATCACGAAAAACCAGAATCGTCCCGTCGCGTTCACCGGCAGAGTTGGTAATGATGGCAGCATTGACCTGCAACCACCGCTCGTTCAGGTCTGGCAGCTTGATCTCGTAATCGAGCACCTGCTTCTCCGCCTCAACCCGCTGGAGCAAATCGTCCAGTTCATGCAGGCGCAGTGCCTCGACGATGGTTTTGCCCCGCAATTCCGTTTTGAGGCCAAACAGGTTTTTGAAGGCGCGGTTGACAAGGTAAATCTTCCGGCTGCGGTCGAGGAGCAACAAGCCTTCGAGCATGGAGTTAAACAGCACCTGCTGCTGCGCTTTGGCGTCGAGCGATGTCTGCTGCTGCTTGCGCTGGGAAGCCTCAATCTCCGAGGCGCGACGCTCCGACTGCGACTTGAACTTGGCCCGCCACCAGAAATGGTGACCGACGAGCGCAGCCAGCGTGAGTATGAACAGGGAAAACCACACGGGATTTAATTAGTCACAGACGCACCCAGAACCTTTTTCCCCCGTCTCGGTTTCATCTGTAAATATCCTTGGCCGAAATTATCACTCCACAAACCGGTAGCCCACGCCGCGCACCGTATCAAGATGCTTCGAGGCCGCGCCAATCTTTTCGCGAAGGCGGCGCATGTGGGTGTCCACCGTACGCGTATCAATCACGCTGTCGTATTCCCAGACGTCGCGTAGGAGCTGGTCGCGCGACTGCACCCGGCCGCTGCGCTGGGCGAGGACGGTGAGGAGCTTAAACTCCGTCGCCGTCATATCAATTGGCTTGTTCTTCCAACTCACGATATGGCGCGGCAGGTCAATGAGCAGGTCGCCAAAGCGCAATTGCTCCTTCGGCTTCTCTTCAATCTGGTAGCGTGAAAGGATTTTCTTCACGCGCAGCAGCAATTCGCGCGGGCTGAAAGGCTTGGTCAGGTAATCATCGGCGCCAAGTTCCAAGCCGAGCACGCGGTCAATCTCCGCCGCCTTGGCCGTCAACATGATGACGGGGATCTTCGCGGTGGTAATTTCGAGGCGAAGCGTCTTGCAGATCTCGAAGCCGTCCATCTCCGGCAACATCACGTCCAGGATAATGAGGTCGGGCGTCTGCGAACGGGCTTTTTTCAGCGCCTCCGCACCATCTGCCGCCGTGGTCACGGCATAACCGGCCTGCTTCAAATTGAATTCGACGAGTTCCACCGCTTCCGGCTCGTCATCCACAACTAGAATTCGCGGTTTCACGCCACCAGTGTGTCACGCGGCAATTCGTCACACAATTCCAATCCGGCGACAACCGTGTGACGATTCAGTGACAATTCCATTTACGATTGGCGATTGGCAATTTACGATTAGACTGAAATGCCCGCGCGCGCTATATCCTAATTCCAATGCCGACACCCGTCATCAGCACCACGCAAATGCGCGAATGGGAGGCCGCCACCTGGGCCACCGGTCAGACCGAGGCCGAGGTCATCCGGCGCGCCGGCAAACGCGTCGCCCGCCGCGCCCGCAAGCTCACCCGCGCCGACGACACCATTCTCTTTCTCGTCGGCAAAGGTCACAATGGCGATGACGCCCGCGCCGCCGCTAAACAACTCGAGGGCCGCCGCGCCAAAGTGCTCGAGATGTTCCTGCCCGACAGCGACCTGCTTCCGCTCGAATCCGCGCTGAATGAAAAGCCCGCGCTCATCGTGGACGGGCTGTTTGGCATCGGCTTAAACCGCCCGCTCTCCGAGGCATGGCAGAAAATCATCGCCGCCATCAACGCCAGTAAGATTCCCGTGCTCGCCATTGATGTGCCCTCCGGCTTGAACGCCGGTACCGGTGAAACCTTTGGCGCCGCCATCGAAGCCACGGTCACGCTCGCCATCGGCGCACCGAAAACCGGCTTGCTCGCGGCCTCCGCGTGGCCGTTCGTCGGGCGGCTCGAAGTGGCGGACGACGTCGGCCTCATCCCCTGCCCGCTCGCATCCGAATTGAACTGGACGCAACCGGAGGACTTTGAACATTTCCCGCCAACTCGTCATGTCGCTGGTAACAAAGGTGATTTCGGCCACGTCGCGGTGGTTGCCGGCAGTTTCGGCTATCACGGTGCCGCCGTGCTCGCCGTGCGCGGCGCGCAGCGGGCGCAACCCGGACTGACGACCTTGTTAACGCAGGAAGAGATTTATCATCCCGTCGCCGCGCAGCTCCAATCCGCCATGGTGCAACTCTGGAAGCCAGAGCTCAAACTGTCTGACTTCGCCACGGGCGCACTGATCGGACCGGGGCTGGCCACGCCCGCCGTGCGCGCGGCCATGAAAGATTCCACGCGCTACCTGTGGCGGCTCGCGGCGTTCCCGTTAGTCGTGGATGCGAGCGGGCTTGACCTGCTCGCGGCTGAGCCGTTCCAGAAGAACTTCGTGCGCGTGCTCACGCCGCATCCCGGCGAAGCCGCGCGTCTGCTCAAAAGCACCGCGGCGAATGTGCAAGCCGACCGCGTAGCGGCGCTGCGCGAAATCTCGCTGCGCTACGGCGACTGCTGGGTCGTCTTGAAGGGTCACCAGACCTTAGTGGGTCGCAGTACGGGCAACATCTTCGTGAACAGCTCCGGCAATCCCCACCTCGCCCAAGGCGGCAGCGGCGATTTACTCGCGGGCTTCATCGCGGGCCTGCTGGCGCAACCGGCGCTGGCGGCCGATGTGGAGACCGCCTTGCGCTACGCCGTCTGGCAGCACGGTGCGGCGGGAGATAAATTATCCCTCACGCGCGGCAACTGGACGGTGGAAGACCTGGCCGCCGAACTCGGCAACGCCCGCTGAGGTTACTTCACCTTCTCAATCTGGATGCGCGCCGGGTCATTCACGCCGAGCTGGAGCAGCACGGCATTCGTGTACAACTGATAATTCAACTTCGGCGGCGGGATGCTAAAAATCCGCCGCTGCCGCGCCAGTTCCTTCAGCGCCAGCGTATCCAGCGCCACCGGATCGCGGCTCAACCAAATCTGATTCAGCACGCTCGCGAACTGCAGATAGCTGGCTGGCCCGCCTTGATATTGGCCGAGCAGCGCATCCGTCACATTCAGCACCACGCGGTCGCCCACGCTGGGCAGCGCATAAATCTCCGGCAACGCCACCGCCAACCGGTCCGGGTCCCCCTCGAAGCGCCGCGTATTATCCACGCAACCCAGCGTCAGGCTGAAAAAGTGGCCGCACAAGCCCGCGTCGTTCTCGTTGATCAGCGGCGCGACGGAGATAATCTTCGTCAACTCCCGGCTCACCAGCTTCGAGACATACGACTTCTTCCCAATGCCATCGCCCTTCTTCCCAAACTCCGAGTCGCCCCACACCAGCGAACCCACCACCGGCGAATCCGGCAGATAATAATTCGTCTCCTCATAGCCCGCCTCGACCGCGCCCGCCACGCGCACGCCCAGCCGCTCGCCGAGTTGGAAGAAGCCCGCCGCGCGCAAATCATCCTCATGCTTGTCCCAGATAATAATATGGTCCGGGGCCAAACCCGCCGTGAGCAAGCCGCGCACAATCGCCGACACCACCGCCGGCCGCGTACCGGAAAGCGGCCCCGGCTGCGAGAATACTTTAATGCCAACGATGTCGTTGGTGTGAACCAGACTGCGCCACGCGTCCGTGACGTTGGTGGTGCGGGTCAGCGTGAACAATCCCAGATCAAACGCGTCGTTCACCCGGTTCTCATGCGGCAGATAAGCGGAGAGCAGGTCATCGCCGCTCACCTCCACCACGCGCACGCTGGCGTTCGTGGTGGTCGGACCAAAAAAGTCCTCCGCGCGCGCGGGACCCAGCCCGCCGAGCAGGAGGAGCAGCAGAATTTGTAGCTGTGCGATTCTTGACACTTTCGAGCGTGAATGTTACCACCTCGGCGGATGTCGGCAAAAATAAATTCATTTGGGGGCGCAACTATATTGCTTGCGCTCGTGCTGGTCATTTCCGGCTGCACCCCGGCCGGACCGCGCGCCGTGCTCAAAGGCCGCAAGCTCCTGGACCAAGGCGACTACGCCGGCGCCGTCATACAGTTCAAGACCGCCACCGATCTGCTCGCCACCAACGCCGCCGCGTGGAATTACTACGGCGTGGCGCTGCAAAGCGCCGGCCAGCCCGACGACGCCGTCACCGCCTATCAGCACGCCTTGAATTTAGACCGCGATTTACTCGAAGCGCGGCTGAACCTCGGCACCTTGTACCTCGCGCAAAACAAACCCGACGCGGCCAAGACCGAGTTCACGGCGTACACGTTGCGCCGGCCCAACGAAGCCATCGGCTGGCTCAAGCTCGGTTCGGCGGAATTGAAGCTCGGCGAAATTGTCCCGGCCGAACGCTGTTATAGTGCGGTGCTCTCGCTCAAGACCAGCGAGGCGGAAGCTTACAATGGCCTCGGTCTCGCGCGCATCCAGCGGGGCCGGCCGCGCGATGCCGCGCAATTCTTCACCGCCGCCGTGTCGGCGAAACCCGATTACGCGGCAGCCATCTTAAATCTCGCCACGGTCAACCAGCAGTACCTGCGCGACCCCAAGACGGCGCTGGATAATTATCACACCTACCTCGCGCTCAATCCCCGTCCGGCGAATTGGGATGAAGTCAACACGCTCGCCAACAATCTCGACCAAGCCCTCGCCGCCGCGCCCGCGCCCGAACCCGTCGCCCGCGTGACGCCGCCGCCGACCCCGGCGCCCGCCGAAGTGAAGCCGAAAGTTTACGCCACCACCACGCCGCAACATCACTCGACCACGACCCCCAAACCGGCAAACACCACGTCGCCGCATAATGCGGGCAATAATAATTATTATCCGCCCACCCCGCCACCGCAGGTGGTGCAAGTCGCGCCCGCGCCCCAGCTCGTAACCACACCGCAAGTCGCTCCCGCCGCCGCGGCGCCCGCGCCTACGCCCCAACCGCCGCTCGAAGTGCCCATGCCGCAGCCCTCACCCAAGCCCAGCTTCTGGTCGCGCATGTTCGGATCGTCCGATAATTCAGCGCCCAACCAGACCGTGCCGAAGGGCGTCACGCCCTTGCCGGGCGAGACCATTGCGCCCACCGTCGCCGCCGAGGCGCCCGTGTCCAAGCCCGCGCCCGTCATCATCCCGCCGGCGCCCGTCGATTTTCCGCGCTACAATTATCTCTCGCCGCGCCGGCCGCAGGCGGGTGATCGCCGCGCCGCCAGCGGCGCGTTCACGCAGGCGCGCGAAGCCGAGCAGAATGAGAATTGGACCGCCGCGCTCGCCGCTTATCGTCAGGCCACCGATTTGGACCCGTCCTGGTTTGAGGCGCAATACAATGCCGGCGTCATCGCGCATCGCCTGCACAACTACGATTCCGCGCTCACCAGCTACGAGACCGCGCTGGCGATTCAGCCGGATTCCGTGGATGCCCGGTACAACTTTGCGCTCGCGCTCAAGGCGGCGGGTTATGTGCCGGATGCGGCGGATGAGTTGAAGAAAATCCTTTCGGCAAACCCCGGCGAAGTGCGGGCGCACCTCGCGCTGGCCAATCTCTGCGCCCAATCCCTGCACGACCCTTCGCAGGCGCGCCGGCATTATCAGCAAGTGCTCGCGCTCGATCCCAAGAATCCGCAGGCGAACGATATCCGCTTCTGGCTCGCCGCGAATCCGGGCTGAGCGGGGGCGAGTTTTGAGTGGTGGGTTTTGAGTTTTGAGTTGGCGGAATGGCGGGGCCAGGTGACGCCGGGCGATTTACCAGCTCATCCCTTCTTGCGCGGCGCTATCGGCGGGCATGGTGGGCTTCCAAGTCGGGTTCAGCTGCTGCCAGTGCCAATCGGATACCGCCTGATCATTCGCACACCCCGTCACCATCGCCAACAGCAACAGCGCCGCCAGCATAACCACGGTGTGGATTGGTTTCATGGGGATGTTGTTCGAAAATTCATGTCATCATGGTGAACCATTCTTGCGCTGGCAGTCTACTAACTCACCTTATCTTGTTTGGTGTCTGGTTCACACCGCTCCAAAATTAACGCAATCAAAGATGCCACCAATGCAAAAGCCCACCAGACGACAATTATCCACTCCGTTATTGGGGTTCCTCTAACAATACTTCCATACAGATAAAAAAATAGCCATCCCCCTTGAATAAGTGCTGAAAAAATCCAGATAGCTCTGCGCGCCGGAAGCGATAGTTTCAAGCGGCATAGAATAAAATATCCGACGGTAATCAAATAGCCTGCAAGCAATGATAAATCAAGTGTGACTGAATGAGTCCATGCACCAATTAATATAGGCAAGCAAAACACTCCCCAAAAAGTGCCTCCTGCTGCTAATATTACAGCTATGATTTTTGACGTTGTCATGCCGCCTTGGAATACTTTTGACTCGATATAACTGCCCTTCATCTCTCCCGATAGAAAATCATAGCCGCAATCGCAACGAATTACGTCCTGTGGACTGATTAGCTTACAGTGTGGGCATGTGCGCATAGCAATCTAACCATAGTTTCGTTCGCAAAATACGTTGAACCTTGAATGGCATAATGGCGTTGTATGGCCGGTTTCCTTTTTTGTCCATAATATTTTCATACAGCCAAAGCTGCACCCAAAACGGCAATTGGCGCGAACGGTTTCCCGCTCGCGCCAATTTATCCACCGTCTGACTTACCCGCCAAACGTCACTTCATACACGGGCGACCAGACGTTCGAGGGCACATTGTCCCAGAAACAGAACCGGTAACGCCGGACTTCCGGCTGGCCCGGCACCGCCAACGGCCGCACGTCGTGGTACGGACTGCTCGTGCAGACCGCGAGGTCAGCCCAGACCGCGCTCGCCCCGACTTGATACTGGATGAGCATGCCCGGATGACCGGCTTTGACGAAGGTGAGCAGCACATAGCCGCTCTTCGACTCCGCGCCCGGGTCCGGGGCGGCCCCGGGATCCGACGGCGTGGTGCTGGAAACAATTTGCAGGTCGATCCCAATGGCCGCGTTGTAGCCGGGCCGCGTCTTCAGATTGGCGATGAACGCCAGGAGCCGCTTTTCCGCCCCGGGCTTGACGTTGCCGGGCGGCAGTGGCGTCGTGGGCAGGATAAATAAGGGTATCGGCACGAGGTCCGCGCCGCTGCCGTGAAGGACGATTTCCACATGGGCCGTGATGGACTGGGCGAACTTCTGCGACTCGCCTTGCACCGTGTTGATGAGGTAAAGGATGCGCTGCGCATCCGCGATATTCCCGGCGATCTCAGCGACGAGATAGCCTAGGATGAGTTGATAACCAGCGATCTTGTCGATCCAGTTGGTCAACCAGGGTCCCTGGTCACCCCGGCGGGCGGGATAGAAACGATTTGTGATGCTCATTTGTGTTATTACTTAGCTGTTGTTGTTGTGTTGTTTACCGTGACCAAAAGGGGGGCTGCCAGCGCGAATGCCGCCGCGTCCCCGATGAAATCCGCCACTGCGGATATGAAATTAGCCGCTGCGGGTGCGGCGGAAGCAGCTGCGGGAATGAGTCTAGCAACTGCGGGAACCGTGGAAGCAACTGCGGGAACCAGTCTAGCAGCTGCGGGAGCCGTGGAAGCAGCTGCGGGAACGAGTCTAGCAGTTGCGGGAATGGCGGAAGCAGCAGCGGGAACGAGTCTAGCAACTGCGGGAACCGTGGAAGCAACTGCTGGAATGAATTTAGCAGCTGCTAAAATCGAAGTTGCGGCAGGTTGCGGCTTGGCTAATGGCCGTGAAACTGCCCGGACAAGCGCATATGAAGTTAGCTCGACTGAAAGAACCCCGTGACCGTCAAACAACCCGGTTCCGTGCATTACAAAAATGATTCTGATGTAAGCAGAAATTATTTACTGACCCTATTTTGTGATTTTAGGCGTAGAACTTGGCGGGTTTTGGGGCCTCTTTTTCGCTGATTCAAGGTGAGCACCGACGCCAATCGTGGTAGGGATGGTGCGCCGCACCGTCCGGCTGGCCCGCGCGTTCGGTTCTTTTGCGGGCAAGCCTCCCCCGATTCCGCTGGCCAACAAATAGGGAAGCGCCAGCGGTGACATCGCAGCGCGATCGTCCCTACCTGGGGAAAAGGTTCCGTCACACCCCAGCCCTTCCGCTGATGATTTTGAATTGACAGGGGAAACCGGCTCGGGGCAACCTTAGTGTTTAACCGACCACCTTAGCTATATATTATGCAAGCCATCCAATTACAGGGTATTGATTACACCATTCTGATCGCCTACGTCCTCTTCGTCATCGGCATCGGCTGGAAGCTGGCGCAGTACATGAAGACGTCGTCGGACTTCCTCACTTCGGCCCGCTCCATCCCCACGTGGGTCACCGGCCTGGCCTTCATCTCCGCCAACCTCGGCGCGCTCGAACTCGTGGGCATGGCCGCGAGCGGCGCCAAGTACGGTATCAGCACCGCCCACTTCTATTGGGTGGGCGCCATCCCGGCGATGATCTTCCTCGCGGTGTTCATGATGCCGTTCTACTACGGTTCCAAGGCGCGCTCGGTGCCGGAATATCTCAAGATGCGCTTCGACGAACGCGTGCGCGCGCTGAACTCGGTGGCGTTCGCCATCATGACGATTTTCGCCTCGGGCATCTCGATGAACGCGCTGGCGAAGTTGCTCCATGCGCTGCTTGGCTGGGATTATAACGTGGCGTTGTGGGTCAGCTCGGGCGTGGTTTTGTTGTACGTGTTGAAGGGCGGGTTGACCTCGGCCATTTACACGGAGGTGCTGCAGTTCTTCATGATTGTGCTGGGATTTGCGCCGGTGGTGTACCTGGGCCTGAAAGATGTGGGCGGCTGGCATAGCATGACGCACTCGCTGCAAACGGTCGCGACGAATCCGCACGCGCTCTATCTGAAGGATGCGGGCACGACCTACGCGCCGAATGCGTGGACGAGCGCGTGGCAGCCGGTGCTCGCGGGGCCCGCGAATAATCCGATGGGCGTGGACTGGTTCGCGATGATCTTCGGGCTCGGCTTCGTGCTGAGCTTCGGCTACTGGTGCACGAACTTCCTGGTGGTGCAGCGCGCGATGGCGGCGAAGAATATGACGGCCGCGCGCAACACGCCGCTGGTGGCGTCGGTGCCGAAGATGTTTTTTCCGTTCCTCGTGATTGTGCCGGGCATGATCGCGGCGGCGCTGTGCACGATGCCGGATAAGGGGTATCGCATTCCGCCGGCCATCGTGTCCGAGGCGAATTACTCCAAGGCCATTGCGGCGGTGAAAGCGGCGGATGCGAAGGCGCCGATTAGTTCCGTGGCAGCGGTGGGCGACGCGGTGGGTAAGAACATTGACGGCGCGAAGATTGCCACCCTCATTGCGGCGAACGCGGCCAACAAGTTGTCGGATGAACAAATCAAGCAGGGCATTTACAACAGCATCACGGAGAATGATTACGACGGCGTGATCCTGTCGCTCGTGAAGAAGTATTGTCCGCCCGGTCTGCTGGGTCTCGCGCTGACCGCGCTGCTGGCGAGCTTCATGTCGGGTATGGCGGGCAATGTGACGGCGTTCAACACGGTCTTCACGTATGACCTCTATCAGGCGTACTTCGCGAAGGGCAAGAGCGACCATCATTATTTCATCACGGGCAAGGTGATTACCGTGGTGGGCATTGTGTTGAGCATCGGCGCGGCGTATTTCGCGTCCATGTACAACAATTGCATGGACATCATCCAGCTGGTGTTCGGCTTCGTGAATGCGCCGCTGTTTGCGACGTTCCTCCTGGGCATGTTCTGGAAGCGCACGACGGGTACGGGCGCGTTCCTGGGACTGTTTGGCGGCATCGGCTGCTCGGCGCTGTTCCATGCGTTGACCAGCGTGGGCAGCAATCTGGACGCGACGGGGCACGTGATCAATTCCATGAAGGGCGGTTACCTGCACGTGGCGCATGTGTTCCCGAGCGAGATGGCGCAGAACTTCTGGCTGGCGGCGTTCGCGTTCATCGCGTGTTTTGTTTTCACGGCGGTCATCTCGCTGGCGACCACCTCGCAGAAGACGGACGCGGACCTGAAGGGTCTGGTCTATTCGCTCACGCCAAAGATCGTGGACAACAATATTCCGGTGTACCAACGCCCGGCCGTGGTGGGCGTGGTGCTGCTGATTGTCTGCGTCATCCTGAACCTGATCTTCTGGTGACCTAATTAACCAACACACTGACATCCTTAACCAAATATATTTATGGGACTCGATATCCGCTGGCCGATTGGCCTCATGTTCACGTTGATTGGCGCGCTGCTCGCCGGGTTCGGCCTCGTCAAGGGCGCTGAATCCGTCTCGCTCGGCATCAACATCAACCTCATCTGGGGCGCGGTGCTGCTGGTGTTCGGCGTGCTGATGCTGCTGGGCGCGGCGAAAGGTGGCAAGACGCCGCCGGCCGCCTGACTTATTTGGTGGGGCGAGGCTGCTGACGAGCCGGCTCGCGGGGACACTCGCCCCACCAAGGTTTTGTTTATCTCCAACTCGACTGGGGTTTCCCCAACTTCATCTTCCAACTCGTTTTATGAACCTGAAAGAACTCGCCGTTCACATTACCGCTGAATTTCAAAAGCATTACGGCCGCGCGCCGCGCTGGATCGCCGCCGCGCCCGGTCGCGTCAACGTCATCGGCGAACACACCGATTACAACGACGGTTTCGTGCTGCCGATGGCCATTGAACGCTACGCCATCATGGCCGCTGACGCGCCCCTGCCCGGCTCGGTCGCCGCCCAGTCTAAGATCACCATCTTCGACACGCACTTCGACGAAACCGCGACGATCGATGTCTCCGCGCCGGTCACCAAAGGCACGCCGAAATGGTCGAACTACATTCGCGGTGTGCTGTGCGGCTTCCAGCAGCGCGGCGTAAAGATCCCCGCGCTCGATGTTGCCTTCCTCTCGACCGTGCCGCTCGGCGGCGGCTTGAGCAGCAGCGCGGCACTGGAAGTTTGTACCGCCACGCTCATTGAAGCTGTCACCGGCCAGACCATTGACCCCATCGAAAAAGCGTTGCTCGCGCAGAAGGCGGAACATGATTTCGCCGGGGTGCCGTGCGGCATCATGGACCAGTTCATTTCCGCGCTCGGTCGCGAAGGGCAGTTGCTGCTCCTCGACTGTCGTACGCGGCAGACGCAGTTGGTGCCCATGAGCGATCCGTCGGTTGCGCTGCTGGTCATCAACACCAACGTGAAGCATGAGCTCGGCTCCGGAGAGTACGCCAAGCGCCGCGCCGAGTGCGAAGAGGCCGCGAAGATCATCGGCGTGAAATCCCTGCGCGACGCCACGCCGGACCAGTTGGAGAAAGCGAAGAGCAAGCTGAGCGATGTGGTTTATCGCCGCGCGCGCCATGTCATCGGCGAAATCGAGCGCACCGTCCACGCCGCCGAAGGCATCCGCCAGAGTAATTGGCCGACGGTCGGGCAATTTATGTATGCCAGCCACGCGGCGCTGCGCGATGACTACGAGGTGAGTTGCAAGGAACTCGACGCGGTTGTGGAGATCGCCGAAGACATCGGCTACAAGGGCGGCGTTTACGGCTGCCGCATGACCGGGGGCGGCTTCGGCGGCTGCTGCGTCGCGCTCGTGAAAGCGGACCACGCGGACGCCATCACGAAAAAGATTGCGACGGAGTACAAGGCGAAGACGGGCATCGAAGCGGCGATCTTCGCCTCGCGGCCAGCGGCGGGCGCGACGATCATCAAAGGTTAAAGCACCGAAGCAAACTTCACCGGCAAGAACGCCACGTTTAATTAGGAAAGCAAGAAAGCAGGAACCGGGATTATTCCTCGATTCCTGCTTTACTTATTTTGAATTGTCTTGGGAGCTTGGCGGTTGAACGGTTAGTCGCCCATGCAAGTGCCGACTTCGCGGGCGGCGCGCACCCAGGAATGATCAGGCGGCACGTTCTTGCGTTTGCCCGCGACCTTTTCCAACGGCACCGCCTCGGTGCCATCGCCCCGCGCCGCGACCATCACGCCGTAATGTTCGTCATTGATGAGATCAGCGGCTGCGCTGCCAAGGCGGGTGGCCAAAATGCGATCAGCGGCACACGGCGTGCCGCCGCGTTGCACGTAGCCGAGAATGGTCACGCGGGATTCGAGCTGCGTGAGCTCCTCCAAATGTTTCGCGAGCCGCATGGTGTTGCCGGCGTGCCGCACTTCCAACGTGGCGAGCTCGATCTTCGCTTCTTTTTTATCGTGCAAGGTCTTGGCGCGTTCGAGCTTCTTCTCAGCGGCCGTGTGCGCGCGAAAGTCGTCCCGGCTCATCGCACCTTCCGCCACGGCAACGATACTGAAATTAGTCCCGTGCCGGCTGCGCCGGCGGATGGCGTCGGCAATCTTCACGACGTCGTAGGGAATTTCGGGAATGAGAATCACGTCCGCCCCACCCGCGATGCCCGCCCCGAGCGCGAGCCAGCCGGAACGGTGCCCCATGATTTCGGCGACGATGATGCGATGATGACTGTGCGCCGTGCTGTGCAGGCGGTCAATGGTTTCGGTCGCAATATCCAGCGCGGTGGCGAAGCCGAAGGTGGCGTCGGTCATGGCGACGTCGTTGTCAATGGTCTTGGGCAGCGTGATGACGTTGAGTCCGGCTTGGTGGAGGCGCAGAGCGTTCTTCTGCGTGCCACCGCCGCCCAGACAGACCAGGCAGTCGAGCCCCCACTTGCGATAATTCTCCGCGATCACGCTGGTCATGTCGCGCGTGCGGCCGTCGATGACCATGCGGTGCGGCTTGTCGCGGCTGGTGCCAAGGATCGTGCCGCCGACGGTGAGGATGCCGGCGAGGGTGGTCTTATCGAGCTTGAGGCGGCGGTTCTCGACGAGGCCGCGAAAGCCGTCGCGAAAGCCGATAATCTCCATGCCATAGTAGTTCAGCGCGGTTTTGCCGACGCCCCGGATGGCGGCGTTGAGGCCGGGGCTGTCGCCGCCGGCGGTGAGGATGCCGATGCGTTTGATTTTCTTTGCCATGCCGGAAGCTATTTGAAACTTCCCGGCGGATTTGTCGAGCAGAACTTTCAAAAACTTTCCACAGTGGTTGTCAGGGTGCGGAATCTCTGGCGAATGAGCTTGCCTGCCAGCATCATTCTTGCAAAATATGCCTCTGCTAAAATTCGCGTTACGGATGCGCAAAGGCGCACTGAAGCCAGCGTGAATTGCGCCGCGACAAGTTGTGATGGAGAGATGGCCGAGTGGCTGAAGGCGCTGGTTTGCTAAACCGGTATACGGTCAAAAGCCGTATCGGGGGTTCGAATCCCCCTCTCTCCGCCATTTTCACTTTCGTGACTGAAAGTGACAATGGGTGACTCGCCGTGATTTCCGCCAATGTTTTCAACGGGTTTTCCTACCTTGATGGACTTCAAGCCGATGACCGATGGTGACACGAATTGACCGCCTGCGACTAAAGTTTGTGTGTCTATTTGTGTGTCATCAAATGACGGCAGTCCCCGGACAGTGGCCGCCAGAGGCAGTGCTGCCGCGTCGGTGTAAGTTTTCATCGTCAGCCGCATATCGCTGTGGCGTGCCAGTTCCATCGCTTCACGCGGCGAAACACCCGCTCGTTGCAACCGTGTGATGTAGGTCATGCGCAACGCATGGAAGTCCACGCGGTGTCCACGTTCATCTTGCAACGGAATGCCTGTTGCCTTGAAATCTGCGCGGATCACTTTCATCGCTGGAACCCGTTCGGGAAACACCAAAGTTTCCGGCGTCACTATTCTGGAAGATTTCAATGCCTGCAATTCCTTTACCAGTTCGGGATGCAACGGGCGCGGTTGTTCTTTGCGGCTCTTGCTCTTCGCCACGGGAACGACGTAAAACGGATTGGCCATGTCCAAATGCAAATCACCCCAACGCAACGCATTGATTTCGCCGCGACGCAATCCGGTATGCAATGCGAGGAGATACAGTGGTCGGCGCGTTCCTGCGAGCAATTGGCGGGCTTCGTCGTCATTCAATGCCCGG
Organism: uncultured Verrucomicrobia subdivision 3 bacterium; assembly: GCA_903865745.1. Taxonomy (GTDB): domain Bacteria; phylum Verrucomicrobiota; class Verrucomicrobiia; order Limisphaerales; family UBA11358; genus UBA11358. Next base: position 22,328 of record CAIPKV010000069.1, read on the forward strand.
CGGTGGAAACTTTCTTTGCCGCGCGCATCCACTTTGGTGACGAATTCAAACGGATTGGCTGCGACGCGATTTTGTTTTCGCAGCCAGGAAAACATCGCTGACAGAGCCGCCTGATATTCATTGATGGTTTTTGGAGTTTGCTTTTGCCCAGCTCGCCAGCGCAGGAATGAATCTGCCGTGACTTCACGCAGATTTTGCCATTTGCATTCCCGCATGAGCCGACGCAACCGTTTGTCCACATGGCGGACGTGATCGGCAGAACGCCCCAACACCTTCAAGTCAGCAACGTATCCATCCACCAACCGCTCCAACGGACTTTCAAACGTCTCACGTTGTGCTGTTGGTGAAATTATCCCCACGGCGGTCCGCTCGTGGTCGCGGGTGATGTCCCGGAGTTTTTGTTCGGCCACTTGCTTGTCAGAAACCCCAAGCGAAACGTCGCGGGTCTTGAGGTCGCCTTCCAATTTCAATCGTGCGCGCCAAGTGCGACTCGAAATCAATTTGCCGGCGCGCCGACGTTTAGTCCGGTAAACGTATGCAATCATATTTCTCCTTTCGTTTAATTCGCATTTTGCCCGCTCAACCGTCGAAAATATTCTTTCACTTTGCTTTCGAGCATTCCCACCACGCCACCGCTGTGAACCAACGGTGGCAACTCGCCGTTTTCAGCCTTCCGCCTTACTGTCCGCTTGCACACGCCGAAAATTCGTTCCAGCTCGGGCAGACGGATCAGCCGGTCGTTAAATTCATTTTGCGGGTTCATCGTCGTCCTTCCATTTCCAGGCTTTGGCTTTTTTATCCCATTCCATGCCTTTTTCCAGCCGCTTTCGATAAAATTCCGCCTTCTTGCCGGACGCCATCGCGGCCATCGCTTCCGTCAGCAGCAAAAACATATCCTGTTGCCGGTTTTCCGGGTTCAAGGCTGCCTCATACCGGACTTTCCGGTTGCCCTTGTCCTTGGGATCAGTGGTCACAAATTTCCTCGCTTCTTCCGCCTCCTTGTGGGTTTTTGGCTCGTCCGCGACGGCTGCAGGCTTCAGTTTTTTCCGCTGTGCCATCAGGCTTTCGTCCGGCTCATCCACATAACCCATCCGGCGCTTCATTTCCGCCACCCACGCCTTGCATTCGCTCAGGGACAGCATGATGTAGGGACGCAGTTTGACTTTGCGTTTGGTGCCGAAGAAGGTGCTTTCAACGTGGGTGATGTAAAAGAAGAACGCGGTCAGTTTGCCTTCCTTGATGCGTTTGTGAACCGCCGCTCGCTGGACGGGCACGAACATGGTGACGCCGGCGGGCGAGATGCCCACGTCCCCCTTGAAATACAAGCCGAGATCTTCAATCCATTGGCCGCATTCGGCGTGCGTCCCCTCCCGGCGGTAGGCACGCGTGCCGGGCGTCGGCTCGCCGACAATCTTGCGCAAATCTTTCGGCACTTCGATGAATGGAAACTCGATGAATCCCATATTTATTATACAGTATCTAAAAGAATACAAATGTCAACCAAAATCTATTTGGATAACTTCACGACGAGGAGTGTGGGGATTTTGACTGTGGCGGCGAGCGTTCGCGGCGTGATTTTCTGAAGCTGTGTCAGGAGTGAATTTACTTGCCGTGGTGCGGCTCGCCCATCCGAGCCACCTAGCAGTCGATGAGCAATGCAGCACGAACAAATATGCTATCGAGCGCCGCGAGCTGTTATTTTTCCAAGGTGAACGAGGCTCATTGAAAGTCGCGGTTGCGAAAAACTTTTCAATGCGCCCAAAGTCAGGCATCTTGCCGCAAGCTTCCAAACGTAATTGGAAATTATTGCGGCCATGGCAGCGGCCAAAAGTCTGGCTTGGGCGACGCTGCCGCAAAAACTCTCACAAGTTGCGAGAGAATCCACACACCCCCCAATTCTCTCACAACCTGTGAGAGAATTGGCTGTGTCCCCTCTGCCTGCGCCCATTTCGGAATTGCCGTGGGGACATAATCGTCTGCTCTTGACCAAGCTTACAAACGAAGTGGGGGATTTAAAAGAATGGGGAGTGAAACAAATCGAGAGTCGTCAAAAAAACCTTGGCAACACTGGCGGTCAAGACATGCAAGATTGCCGGCTGATTTCAAATCAGGACACTACCATGGAGCTTGCCGGCTTGCGGGTTTTTAGGGCGTCTGGTATAGGTTGGTGACGTGCTGAGTTTACGATCATTTTGCAATCGTTGCGCGATATTGGCCCTGCTGCTTCTGGTATCCCATGCGCCAATGGTCAAGGCGGCCCCGGAGGATTTTCTGGTGCAGGTATGGGACACGGATGCGGGTCTGCCGCACAGTTCGGTCACCAGTATTGCGCAGACGCCGGACGGTTATCTCTGGGTGGGCACGATGCATGGCGGGCTGGCGCGGTTTGACGGGGAGCGGTTCGTGAATTTTCATCCGGGCAACACACCGGAGTTGCGCTCCATTGAAATTCAAAAGCTGCTGGTGGATGCGCAGGGGACGCTGTGGGTAGGCACGGTGGAGGGCGCGCTGGTTTCGTATCGTGACGGACGATTTCATTTTGAGCGTCAGAGCACAGAAACCCCGGCGGCGTGGCTGCACGAAGTGATTTCATCCGACCGCAAGTCGGTGATGCTTTCCTCAATTTATGGCTGGTTGTTTGAGGGCACACTGGAGCACGGCACCAATCACTGGACAACACTGCTCCCGCAGGATAGCGATACCAGTGCTTCAACGTGTCGCGACCGGGAGGGAACGATCTGGTATCGCACCCAGGACGGAGGGCTGGGGCAGGTTCGCCACAACAAGTTTGTGCGTGTGCCGGATGTTCCGGGATTGCGCAGCCCACACATCAACACACTCCTGACGGATGCGTCCGGCGATTTCTGGGTTGGCACCGACAAGGAAATCGCGCGCTGGGATGGCGGTAAGTTCGTCAACATGATGCCGACGAACGGGGAGTCGGAGTTGGCGGTGCAACAGATGGCCGCCTGTCCGGACGGGTCGTTGTGGGTGAGGACGGACAAAGGGTTGCGAAAATGCCGGGAGCGGCAATGGGTGGCGCAGGTAGCGGCGTGGGATGGAGACGGGCCGTAGTTATCGAGCTGGCCCTTGAGCATGAAGGTCGATACGCAGGGGGGCTTATGGGTGATGCATTACGGGGATGGGGTGTGGCATGTGGACGCCGGCGGCAGGGTGTCACGCGTGAGGGAAAACCAGGGGCTGCCCAACACCCTGGTGCAATGCTGGTTTGAGGACCGCGAGGGCAACGTGTGGCTGGGGCTTTATGCCGGCGGCCTGGCCTGTGTGCGGGCGCGGACCTTTCATACGGTCTGGCCGACGGGCACTCATCTGGCGGCCGGTTCCATTTGCGAAGACGCGGCGGGAGCGATGTGGTTTGGCACTTCCGGGAACACTCTCCTGCGCTGGCACGGCGGCGACATTACCAACTTCACGACACCGATTGAACAGACGGTGGGATTTGACACCACCGTTTTTCCCGACAACGCGGGGCGGTTATGGGTGGGCAGCGTTCAAAACGGCGTGGTCATACTGGAAAACGAAACATTCACCCGACCATTCCCATCGGCTGAGATCGGCACGGTGGCACGCGTGATCTATCAAGACCGTCGTGGTCGAGTTTGGATCGGGAACGAATTTGGGTTGTTCTGCTGGGAGCAGGGAAAATTGAAACGCTTCACGGCGACGGACGGTTTCCCGGCGGCGTATGTGCTGGCGATCACGGAAGACGCAGTGGGGAATGTTTGGATTGGCACCGCGCTGGGTGAATTATGGAAATATCGAGATGGCAGGTTCAACAACTACCGGCCGCCGGACTCCCCCACCGACGCAAAGGCGTTTGCGGCGGCGGCGGCGGCAGAACCGTTTCAGGATCGCAATCGTGGCGCGTTGACCGGAGGTGAACGCTTTTGGGCGCTGCATGCGGATGCCGAGGGAGTGATTTGGATTGGAACTTTGGGCGGCGGATTGTTGCGCTTTCAGGACGGCAAGTTCACGCGTTACACGCCCCGCGAAGGGCTGCCCAATGAATATATCAACCAGATTCTGGAGGATGACCGCGGCCAGTTGTGGCTGGGCACTCAGGGTGGAATTGTGCGGGTGGACAAGGCGGCGTTGAACCGGTTCGCCCGGGGCGAGCAAAATCAGATGCGGTTTGTCATGTATAGCCGGCAGGATGGCTTGCCGACAGCGGAATGCTCGGGGGGCGTCCAGCCGGCGTGCTGGCGGAGCCGCGACGGGCATCTGTGGTTTGCCACGGCCAAGGGCGCGGTCTGGTTGGATCCCAATGAAGTGCGCGCCAACCCGCTGCCACCGCCGGTGGTGATCGAAGAAATTGCGGTGGATGGAAAACGGGTGGCCGAAGACGGGCAGCCAAGTGAAAGCCCCATCGTCCGGGCTCCGTCACAGTTGACAATTTCGCCGGGACAACATTATTTGGACTTCAAATTCACGGCACCCAGCCTGACGGCCCCGGACCGGGTGCGGTTCAAATGGCGGCTCGTCGGACTGGAAAAAGATTGGGGGCGCGAGAGTATCCGGCGCTCGGCCAGTTACAGCTTCGTGCCGCCGGGCGAATATGAGTTCCAAGTGCAGGCGTGCAACAGTGACGGCGTGTGGAACGAGGTCGGCGCGGCGATCAAACTCACCGTGCGGCCGTATTTCTGGCAGACCTGGTGGTTCAAGGTGGTGGCCGGCGGTGCCGGACTGGCGGTCATTCTCGGCAGTGTGCTGACGGTCCAGCGCCGCCGTTACCGTGTCCGGATGCAGGTGCTGGAGCGACAGCACGCCTTGGAGCGGGAACGCACCCGGATTGCCCGCGACATCCACGATGAAGTCGGTGCCAAACTCACCAAGATCGGCAAACTGACTGAATTTCTCGACCGCCAGTCCGCCGTCGCCGCGCCGCATCAGCCGACCTTGCGGGCCGTGGCGGACACCACCCGCAACATCGTGCGAACGATGGATGAAATTGTTTGGGCGGTGAACCCCCGGAACGACACGCTGGAAAACATGGTCAGTTATCTGGTGCATTACACGGAGGAATTTCTGGGGCACACGGGCGTGAACTGTGAACTGAAAGTGCCGTTTGAAATTCCGGCCGTGCCCGTCTCGGCGGAAGTCCGGCACAATCTTTTTAAAGTCACGCAGGAAGTCCTGAATAATGCCGTCAAACACGGCCACCCCAAGCGCATCCGATTGCAGGTGGCGATGAATGGCGACCGACTCGCGCTTTCCCTGGAGGATGACGGGTGTGGCTTTAACCCGGCGGCAAAGAGCGCCGGCCGCAACGGGCTGGAGAATATGAAACACCGCATGGAATCGGTCGGCGGTAATTTGCAACTGACCAGCGCCCCGGGCAGCGGCACGCGAATTCAGTTTGACTTGAAAGTGGTTGGCTCGTAAATCAAACCATGAACCTTTTTATCAGGTTCCCCAAAAATCAATTCAGGATCATTTTATAATGAATAATCCGGCGGTGCCAACGATGTCCTCAAAGGGTAGTTCACCTGCCAAAACCGGGGTGGTGCGCGTCGTCGTTGTGGAAGATGACGACTGGTTGCGCGGCAACTTGGAACAGGAGATCGGCCAGACGCCGGGCTTCAAGGTGCTCCAGACTTTCCGCACGGCGGAAAGCGCGTTGACCGGGATTCCCGCGCTGCGACCGGACGTGGTGTTGATGGACATCAATCTACCGGGCATGAACGGCATCGAATGTTTGCGCCAACTGAAAACTGCCTGCCCTGACGTGCAAGTCCTTATGCTCACCGTTTATGAGGAAAGCGAGCAAATTTTCAATTCGCTGCTCGCCGGTGCCAGCGGCTATCTGCTGAAACGCACCGCCACGCCGCAGATCATCGAATCCATCCTCCAGGTGCGCGCCGGTGGTTCACCCATGACTGCCAACATCGCTCGGAAGGTGGTGCAATACTTCAACCGGATGGGGAGTCGGGCTTCGGAATGCGACCGGCTGTCGCCCCGGGAGCGGGAGGTGCTCGAACTGCTGGCTCGGGGCGACGCCTACAAGCAAATCGCTGATAAGCTGGGTGTGAGCCTGGAGACCGTTCGCATGAACGTTAAAAATCTTTACACCAAGCTCCATGTCCATTCGCGCGGCGAGGCCGTGGCCAAATTGCGGCCTCGGGACGGATTGCCAAGGATTTAGCCGGCCTGAATGGGTGGATGACGGAGCTTCTGCCAGTGGAAAGGGCGATACCCATATTCATGGGTATAGGCAAATTTGAAAACCACGCTATATTCTATATCATTCCCTTGATCTTAAGTAACTGAACGCAACCTGCAACCCATCCGTAATGTCTTTAGCCATGAATACAAAAATCATCATGAAACTGAATAGCAATAAAGTCATCGTTTCGAGTTTAAATCAAATTAAACACTTATCCCGGCAGAAGCGAATCTGCCAACCACGGGCTTTTGCGGTCATCGGGTTTTTGCTTTTGATGGCTTTTTCTGGTTCGCTTTTCGCGCAGACTTTGATTGGTCACTGGACGTTTGCCAATCAAACACTGGCGAACACAGGTACTACCGGTGCGACGAACGACGGGGCCTATTACGTGCAGGGCACAGCCAGCGCCCCGGTATTTTCAACGAATGTTCCTCCGGGCATGTCCGGCTATTCGCTCGACCTGACCGCCGCCGGTGCCTTTATGGCGGTGAGTAACAGTGGTTCTAGTGATTCGCAATATAACGGCGCATTCGACAACGGATCGTTTACCGTGGCCTTGTGGGAA
>CAIPKV010000070.1 GCA_903865745.1 uncultured Verrucomicrobia subdivision 3 bacterium
ACGCCAGCGGGGACGGCGCGGCGCACCGTCCCTACCACTTTAGCCGCTGGCCGTCGGCAAAATAGATGAACGGCCAGTCTTCCGGGCGCGCCACGAGCTTTTTTCGCACGGGATTCTCCATAATGTAGGTGGCCTTCGCTTTCCCAAGTAGTTATTATCTGCGTTAATCGGCGTAATCGGCGGGCAAAGGTCTTCCCGTCTTTGTTTCCAAAATCGTCAATCGTATATCGTCAATCGCAAATGCCCCACCCCTGTCCTCAGCGGAACACCATCTTTACAGGTGACATTTGCACCGTCGGGGTTATTGTGGTTACGTTGATTATGAGCGCGAAAGAAACTCTCCTCGAGATCGCAGAAAAATTACCGCCCGACGCCACGTTGGTTGACGCCATCTACGAATTGGAGTTCCGGCAGGCCGTGGCCGAAGGGCTGGCCGAACTGGATCGCGGTGAAGGCATCCCCATTGAACAAGTCAAAGCCCAGATTGCCACATGGGCTGGCAAGTAATCATCGCCCCGTCCGCGCAATTAGATTTGGCCGACATCGTCCGCTACATTGCCCGCCGAAATTCCGATGCCGCCGCCCGCCTTGGCTACGAATTAATCACCCGAACCGAGCGTCTGGCCGACTTCCCTGAAATGGGACGCAATGTGCCTGAATTCCGACAGCCACACTTACGCGAAATAATTTGCCGTTCCTATCGGATTATCTACCGGCTGAGACCGGACGTGAAACAAGTGCAAATTGTCCGGTTCTGGCATGGGGCACGGGGATTCCCGCACATTCCAACCCTAGTTTAAACTGTAAGTACCGAATCAGCCGATCAAGGCTTTGCCCGCAGATTACGCAGACCTGCCGCGCCGAGCGCGAGCACGGCGGGTGAAACGCCGATTATCCCGGCAGGAGTTTCCCAAGTAGTTTTTATCTGCGGAATCCGCGAAATCTGCGGGCAAAGGTCTTCCTCGCTTTGTTACCCAAATCGAATATCGCAAATCGTAAATTGCCCACCGAAGACTCAGTGGGTCTCGGTCTTGAGGCGGTCGGCGAGCCAGTGTTTGATGAGCGCCTGCCGGGCAATGCCGTATCGTCCGGCCACCAGATCCAGTTGCCGAATCATCCAGACGGGAATGTCCACATTCACGCGGTTCTTGACGTGGCCCGGCCGTGTGGCCCGGCGGGCATCAAAATAGTCCGACACATCCTCGCCGGCGTCGAATTTCGCCTCCAGGTTTTTAGCCGTTGTTTTGGTCTTCACTTGGCTTGATTGCTCTGGCTTTTGGCCGGGTCAAATTCAAAATCCATCAACGGTATAAAAATAGCACCCGCCCGTCCGGATTCAAAACGAAATCGAATTACAATTGCGGCAGGACTTAAACGCAATGTCGCCAAGCGGCAGAGGTGCAGGAGCGACCCGAATCAGCCGATCAAGGCTTTGCCTGCAGATTGCGCAGACCTGCCGCGCCGAGCGCGAGCACGGCGGGTGAAACGCCGATTTTCCCGGCAGGAGTTTCCCAAGTAGTTTTTATCTGCGGAATCCGCGAAATCTGCGGGCAACGCTTCTTGCTATCGGACTAGGACTGCTCAAAGGCCCGCAGAAAATCTTCACGGCTGATGCTGGATTGCCGGCAAATGAGCCGCAGCGTGGATGACTTGATCCGGGCATGGTTGGGCATGGTCAGCGGCGTACGGGAGCCATCCGGATTTTGCCGGAGCATGGAAATGTGTTCACGTTCTCGAACCATCTCAAAACCCAGCGATCGCAAGGTGGAAACTATTTTGGACTTGGGCGCATCTACGGGAAATTTAGGCATGATTACACGGCGGCTTCCGCCACGAAGGCGTCCAGCGCCGGGTCTTCCGATTCCAAAGCTTCGCGGCCAAACGTTTCAATATGAAATTTAATCGCGCTTTGCACATCACTCAACGCTTCCGCGAACGTGTCCCCCTGGCCAACCACCACGCCGGGGATACCCGCCGGATAGGCCACATAGCCGTCGGGATGCTTTTCAATGATGATTTTCATTGGCTCAATATGACCTGCTAACACCAGTCACGCAAGTGAAGGTTGTTTAACCCCGCTAGCTTAATTTATGATATGCGGTTGCGGCAGGACTTAAACGCAATGTCGCCAAGCGGCAGAGGTGCCAGGAGCGACGCGAATCAGCCGAACAAGGCTTTGCCCGCAGATTGCGCCGACCTGCCGCGCAGGGCGCGAGCACGGCGGGTGAAACGCCGATTTTCCCGGCAGGAGTTTCCCAAGTCGTTTTTATCTGCGCTAATCGGCGTAATCGGCGGGCAAAGGTCTTCCCGTCTTTGTTTGCCAAATCGTCAATCGTATATCGTCAATTGTAAATGGTCTGGGCCTTGGCGGTTTAATCGTTTTCGCGGCTTTGGGCCGGTCTGAGGCCATTTCCGTCGCTTCGGATGCGACAACCGAAGCTTCGAATGCGACATCCGAGAGTCCGTTTGTCGCACTCGAAGGTCCGTATGCGACACTCGAAGGTCCGTATGCGACACTCGAAGGTCCGTATGCGACACTCGAAGGTCCGTATGCGACACTCGAAGGTCCGTATGCGACACTCGAAGGTCCGTATGCGACACTCGAGAAGCCGAATGCGACGATCGAGAGGCCGTTTATCGCAACCGAAGGTCCATATGCGACAACCGAAGGTTCGTTTGTCATACTCGAAGGTCCGAATGTGGCAATCGGCCCTTCCTTTTTAGCGGTGGACGGGCAGGAATTAACGCCAAGGCGCTAAGAACCAAAGGAACAAAAAACAAAAAGCTGACACTCTAAAAGGCTTAAACACTAAAATCTCCCTCCTTCCGTATTTCAGCTTTTAAGTTTTTCAGCATTTCAGTTTTTTGGCTATGACGCCTTGGCATTCATCCGTCAGCTCCCCTTTTCCGTTTTTTTAGATTTCGCGAAATTTCGGGTATTTCGTGGTTCACCCTCCGGCAAAACCAATAATTCTTTTGTCAGGGATTTATTTCCAACCGCGTTTTTTGGACGGTTATTTCGCCGTTTTCCCGATTCCTGCTTTCCTGCGTTCCTTATTCAATTCGGTTTTGACTGACCCGGGTGGTCGGCCAAAGTTCCGGATCTACGGCGGACCACGCACTAGCCACCAATGGTACCAGTTGATTAATGCCGATGAGGATATTTGATGCGGCCCAGGTTCACCCCCGATTTACGGACGACGGGCTTTGGACGGTTCGCTGTCAAAGTAATCCGCCGAGTAACCGCGGCTAATTCTAATATATTGGATTCCAATTAGTTATACTTTCAATAATCGCGTTTTAGCCATTGACGCGCTGGGTCGGCATGTTAGTTCTAAGAGTGAAGCAGACGTTCCTTCCAATCATCGCAGTGGCTTCAAGGAATTTTACTGGCAGTCAAACTAATGACGGGTAAATCGAAAGAACTAAATAAAATGCTAAGAAATCACATCATGCGGTTGTTTCAGACGCAAAAGAACGGCGACTTGGGTGGTACGGCACTCCACGTGACGGAAAAGATGACGGGTAATATAAACTTCGTGGATAAGTCCATCGATCCGGCGGCGCTCGGGTTGGCGGCGAACGCCTTCATCAAACAAGTGGCGGTCTGCAAAGACGGCACTCGCCAGGACACCATCCTGGAACAGCAGTTGAAGGTCGCGCTCATCGCGATGCTGAATAAGTTCGCGGATTTCGTGGAGGCGAATTCCAACAATGATCCGGTGATCATGGCGTCGTCGGGCTTCCCCTTGGCCAGCCTGGACCGGGTCTCGCCCGCGCCGGTCGGCACGGGGAGCATCGCTGCGGTCACGAACCCGGACGGCGGTTGCCTGAACCTGGTCGTGACCTGCGGCCCGAATGTCTGGGGGGTTGAGGTGCAGTATTATATCACGCCGGGGGTCTGGTTGCCCGGGGGCTATTTCACCGACTTGAGCGACATTACGCCGGCAGGTCTGCCGCCGTGTACGGTGCTGGGCTTGCGCGTGCGGTTGCACGGTTCCTACAACCAAACGAGTCCTTGGAGCGACGTGGTCACCCACACGGTGATGTGATCGAGCAGAGTTAGAGCTCGACTTACGTCGAGCGGCTGCGCTGAATAATCAAACTGCCGGCGAGGGGAAGTTTCCCTGGGCCGGCATTCTTTTTAACCGGTTTTAACGCCAAGGTGCGAAAGCCAAAAACTGAAATGCTGAAACGCTTAAAAGCTAAAATACGGGCGGCCGGAGGGAGATTTAAGCATTTCAGCTTTTCAGTGTTTTAGCGTTTTCATGCTTGGCGTGCTTGGCATCTTGGCGGTTGCAGATTTCAGCTTTTAAGATTTTCAGCGTTTTAGCGTTATAGTTCATTGATCCGGCGGGCCGAGCAAGGTATGGAGGCCGTGCGGAAATTGCGGGGATTCCAGCCAGTCGCCCAGCAGATGTAGTTCCAACGCGGTGAAGCCGAGGGTGGAGACGCGCTTGAAAGTGAGCTGTGCCGGGCCGGTCTGGAGCCCGAGCGTGGTGGTGGCCCCGAGGGATGGCTCAAGATTTTTTAGCCAGTGGGTGGCGGCGGCAGCGGCGGGCAACTGGGACTGATGGAATACGACCCGGAACAACTGGAGAATAAAAAAGTCATCGTCCATGCGGGTACCCGTCTGCTCGGTATCATAATAAACGAGATTCGGTAGATGCAGGATAAACTGAATCACTTCGGTTGGAGCCGGATGGGGATTGCCCTCCAGGTAAGGAATCAAACCACCAAACACGAAATCTTGCCGGTTAACGGTGACGGCCTTGAGAAACGGGTCAATAATGAAACAATCATGCCACGCGAGCGTGGCGGCATTGGTCAGCCAGACAAAATTGCCCTGGCCATTAGTAGCGAGCCAAGGATTACCCGCCGTCACAAGGCGTTCGGCCAGGGATCGAACCTGATTACTGGCCCCCGGCAGTGGCGCGGCAAAATAGGTGACGAACGGGCCGCCGTTCTGCACTTGCGCCCATTCAAAAAACTGGTCGGGTGGGTTGGTCAAGTGGAGGTCTTGGCAGAAGGGCAAGGTGGCCAGCCAGCCCGCGATGCCGCGCACGGCGGTAAAAGAAGTCAGCGGCTGATGGATATAATTGGTGGGAATATCCCAAGGCGACGGCGGCAGCGCCAAGGGTTGGGCGAAATCGAGGGTGGCACGGGTGAGGACGTTGCCGGCGTCGCCAGCGGCGGTCAGGTGGATTTGAGAAAGTGACGAGTGATGAGTGATGAGTGATGAGAAAGCGGGGTCAATCGCGGCCAGGCTGGACGGGGTGAAATCGACTTCGAGCCAATTTGAAAGAGATGCGCGATGCGGGATGCGGGCGGCGAAATCGGCCGGCGTACCCGGATGGTTGCCAAGGCCAAGACCGATGAGGGTCCAATCGCGGGAATGGGAGATTTCGGCAGCGGGCAGTGCGGCTGTTAGATTCGTCTGCCAGAGAAGGGTGCGGGCGGCGGGGAGGCGGATCGCCAAAAGAAGGGTTGAGGGTTGAGGGTTGAGGGTTGAGTTGGCAGGGCCAGAAATCTCCAGATAGAATTCGTTGGTGACCAAATCATCTAGCAGGGGACGGAGCAGGGCGGCGGTGTTCGTATTGCCGGGGGCGGGCAGGCGGGCAAGCTTGGTCAGGGTTTGATTCACAAGCGCCGTGGTCTCGGACATTTTCCATATGTTCAGGAAATGCGCGGCGTTGGTATCGGGGCTGATCTGCTTAAGGCCCAGCCAATGTAATCGAACCACAGGGTTGGTCGCCGGAGCGGCCAACAGCGGCACGACTTGGCCGGTGAAACTCAGCCAGCCGAGCAGGGCAATCAAACTGACGCGACGAAAATTCATGGAACAGAAATTTAGGCGAGCGACGGAGTTAATTCAAACTGGAAAACGAACCGGCTGAGTCCTAAATAGGCAGGGACGGTGCGCTGCGCCGTCCGTCTACCCGCGCTTTCCTATCCCCTGCGGGCAGACTTTTGAAGATTCCGCTGGCTAAAAAGCGGGGAAGCGCCAGCGGGGACATCGCCGCGCAATGTCCCTACCGCGCTACCAGTTGCGACCGGGGAATTGCGGCGACTCCAGCCAGTCGGCGAGGAATTGCAGTTCGGTGGCGGTCAGGCCGAGGGTGGAACGCCGATAAAAACTGAGTTCCGCCGGGCCGGTGCGTTTGACGATGGTAGCCGCTGTGCCGAGCCGGGGGGCGATCGTGGTCAACCAAGTCAGGCTGGCGGCGGTCGGGGCCATTTGCGGCTGATGCGCGAGCAGGCAGGCGGTCTGACTAATCTGGAAGCAGGCGGGCAGGCGCGGCCCGGTGACTTCCCAGCCATAATAAACCAGATTCGTGCGGCGCAGAATATCTTGAATCATGCCCGCCGGCGGCGGACTGGCCGTCGCCGTCCGGTCATCCGGGAATAAGCCGGCGAAGAGCCAGCCCGCACCGGGGTCACCCGCACCTTTGATGAAGGGCCGGATATCCGGCTGATTGCCCCACGTGACGCCATTGCCATCGGGCGCGCGATCAAAGCCGACGTAACCGTGGGCGGCCAGCCAGGGATTGCTGGTCTGAAGCAGCCAATCGGTCAGGGTGGCCACCGACCGGCTGGTCTCGGGCAAGGGAGCGGCGAAATAAGCCTGATAAGGACTATCAGCGAGCGACCAGAAAAAACCTTGGTCGGGCGGCGTGCCTAAGGGCAAAGCTTGCCAGACCGGCCAGGCGGCCAGCCAGGGTTGCAGGCCGCGCACCGCGTTAAAACTGGTCAGCGGTTCGTGCAACAGGTCGCTGGGCAATTGCCAGGGCGTCAGGGCGGCGAGCGGTTGGGCCAGGGTGACTTGGCCGCGCGTGATGACATTGCCACCATCGCCGGTCAAAGCTAAGCCAACATGGGAAATGGCAGATAGCAGATGGAAGATGGCGGATGGATTATCCACCTCACCCCGACCCGCTCCCCCCGTCCGACGGGCGGAGCGGGAGAAGGTATTGACGAGGCGGGCGGGCGAAAGGTCTGCTTCCAGCCAGAGGTTGGTGCCGGCCGAAACAAAGGGAACGCCCTCGCGCTGGATGCGGGCGGTGATTTCGGCGGCCAAAGCATTGGGCTCCGGACCGGCACTCACCACGGTCCAGTCACTGACCCGGGTAAGCGTAAGGCGATCCGTTGAATTAGTTGGCTGCAGCGTCCAGCCATGCTTGGCTGGGTCGGCGGTAGCGGGGCGGCCGGTTAGTAGTTGGACGGCTACGGCCAGATTGGTTTCCCAAAGACCGGCGCGGTGGACGTCAACGTGGACAGCGAGAGCTAATGCAGGCGAAGCATTGGTGGCGGCCCGCACTTCGACATACGCCTCGGTCTGCGCGAGATCATCCAGCAACGGCCGCAGCACGGCGGCGGGAATCTGCGCCGCCGCGGCGTCGCCAAGCAATACCCGCCAGGTGCCGGTGGCGAGCCGGTCAAAGGTTTGCGTCTGCAGCCGGGTGGTTTCCGGCAGCGACCAGATCCGGCTGAAAAAGTAGGCGTCCGCCTGCAGATCCAGCCGGCGTTTACCCACCCAATGAACCGAGGCGAGGGTATCCGGCGAGAGGACCGTGGGCGAAGTGGTGACGGGAGCGGCGGGCCGCTGGCAACCGGTGACCGCCGCGCAAAAGAGGGCGACGAACAGGGTGAACAAGGCCAGACGAGGTTGCATGGGCGGGAACCTTGCCGGAAAACCGGAGTCGGCTCAAATAGAAACTGGCGGTCTAAGGTTTGGGTGCCCGTGGAGTTTCATGAAAAGGTTTACCGGCGAGGTAGAGTTCGATTAACTGCTGGTTCCGGGCCGCAACTGAGGTCAGCCCGCGATCGTTTGCCAGTTGCTCGGCCTGCTCGGCAGTGGCCACGGCCTCGGTGTAACGGCCGGCTTCGGCATAGGCGGCTGCCAAGGTGCCGAGGAACACGGGTTCATTATTGCTCGTCAGTTCACAGGCGCGTTCACCCAACCGGACCGCCACGGCCCCGTTGCGATATTTATCATCCGGACAAGTGGCGAGCAGCCAGGCCAGATTGTTCAGCACCCCGGGATAACCCGGAGCCATTTGGAGGGCCCGAAAGTTACATTGAATCGCCTCGCCAAACCGGCCTTTGGATGAGAGGGCGTTACCCAGGTTGCTCAAGGCATCGACGTAGTTGGGGTTGAGCTGAAGCGCCTGTTGAAGTTTAGCCGTGGCTTCATCTAACCGGCCTTGTTCGGTGAGGGCCCGGCCCAGATTGTTAAGCGTTTCGTAACTGTCCGGATTGAGGGCGAGGGCCTGCTGATACTGTTCCACGGCCTCACCCGGTCGCCCCTGATTTTTCAGCCACAGACCAAGGTTATTATGGGCCATCCAGGAATCTGGATTGCGGGCGAGCGTGGTCCGCCAAAGAGTTTCCAAATCCGTATACATCCCGGCTTGGCGCCAGGTCAACAGGCCGAGCGTCAGTAGCAACGCCCCGCCTAGGGGCAGCAGGAAATGGGGTCGGCTCTTAAAGGCGCAGGTTATGGCCGCCGCCGTGAAGGCAATCAGACCGATGCTCGCGACGTATTGATAATGATCGGCGACGAAGGTGTAACGGAAAGTGTACAGCATGATGAAGCCCAGCAGCGGGCTCAACATGGCAACGTAAAAACCAACGGCCACCTCAAGGCTCCGACCCGACCAACGGCGGGCGAATAAAATCACCCCGCCCAATACGAACAGCAGCGCCAGCCAGAGGTAGGCAGCAAGCCGAGCGGGGTCTAGCTGCCAGTGCGGATAGCTAAAGGTGAGGTTTACGGGCCAGAACAATTTGCCCGCATAAAACCAAAGTCCGTGACTGGCCACCAACAGGCGCTCGGGCAGATTTAGCGAAAATAATTTACCCTGCGTGCCTTGATGATTCCGCTCCCACCACATGGTTAGCAAACCCATGCCGACACCCATGGCGAGAAAAGGAACGACTTGTAGTAGCCGCCGCCAGCTGATGGGTTGGGTTTTTAACCACAGAATGAGCAGGAGCGCCGCCGGCAGGGTGCAAGCGGTGGTCTTGCTAAACAGGGACAATGGGTAAAGGGCCAGCGCCAGACCATAACAGCGCCAGGTGGCGGCGGGTTTGATGAATTCAATCCAGCACCGCAGGGTCAACAAAAAGAAGAACAGCGACAGGACATTCTTCAATTCCGTAATCCAGGCCACGGATTCAACTTGAACAGGATGGAGGGCAAACAGGGCCCCGGCCAGAAATGCGCCCGGCACCGCGAGCTGTTTTAGCAGCCGCCAGACCAGCAGCGCATTGACGGCGTGCAGCAAAACATTGACCCAATGATAGCCGGTTGGATTCAGGCCCCAGAGCGAATATTCAAGGCGAAAGACGGAGTAAGTCAGCGGAAAATATTGGGAGGGTGAATCCGTGGTAAACCAAATCCGACGCAAGCCTTCCGGTGCCGTCAGCAGCGGATTATTGGTTACATAGGCATCGTCATCCCAGATGAACCCGCCGTTCAAGGCCGGAGAATAGGCGGCAACAACGAGGACCAAGAGCAGGCTGGCCTGCCAGACTGGCTTGATTTGGCCACGGCTGACAAATTGCAAGGCCAATTTCAGTTGTGACATCACCTTTTAATATCGGCAAAGCTTTTGCGAAGCAAGGATGGGCCGCAGTAGTTACTTATTTCATTAATATTCAGCCTCCTGTCACCCGTAATAGTCACTGGCTGTTTCCAATCTTGCGAGACGGTTGCTGCGTCCGCTACCTTGCGGCCATGCAATCAACCAAACGCGGCGGGCTGGTGCTGGCCCTGTTCTTCGGCTCCGGCGCGACGGCGTTGATCTATGAGGTGGTGTGGTCGAAGTTTCTGGCGCAGATGTTCGGCAGCACGGTTTATGCGCAGACGGTGGTGCTGGCGGTGTTCATGGGTGGCCTGGCGCTGGGCAACCGGATCTTTGGCCACTGGGCGGACGGGCGGACCCAGCCGGTCAAAGCCTACGGGATATTGGAAATCTTCATCGGCATTTTCGCCTTTCTGTTTCCCGCGCTGGACCGCTTAACCGACCGGGTTTTCATCGCCATGGGCACGCCCATCGCCGATCACACCGGCTGGCTGCTGGTGCTGAAAGGAGTTCTGAGCGCAGTTCTGCTGCTGGGGCCCACTATGTTGATGGGCGGCACCCTGCCTTTGCTGGCCGCCTGGCTGCAGCATAGTTCCGACGATGCGGGCCGGCGCTCGGCGCGGTTTTATTCCGTGAACAGTCTGGGCGCGGTGACGGGCGCGGCGCTGGCGGGATTCTGGCTGGTCCAGCATTACGGCATGATTGCCACCTTGCAGATTACCGCCACCGTGAATGTAATCATCGGGGTGACAGCCATCGGGCTGAGCCAAAGCGGTTGGCTGGCCCGGCCGGTTGAATCCGATACCGCCACATCGGAAGCGACCCCGACATGGCCGGCCACCACGGAAACCCTGCGCTGGGCGGGCCTCACGGTGGCGCTGACTGGCGCGGTATCCATGGGTCTGGAACTGCTGGCTTCGCGTTCACTCGCATTGATTTTTGGCTCATCCCTGCAATCGTTCGCCCTCGTGCTCATGGCGTTCATCCTCGGCATCGGCTTGGGCAGCGCGTGGATTGCGTCGCCCAAGCGGGCCGCGCAAGCCGGCGAAAAGACCGTCGTACTCCTGCTAGCCGTGGCGGCGGTCTGGGTGACGCTGCTGGTTTTCAATCTCGAACGGTGGGTGGATTTCTATCGGATTGTGCGCACCGGCCTGGGCCGCACAGAAGTGGGCTACTTTTATCAACTGGTGATTTCGACCGGCATCGCGCTGGTCATTCTGGGCATTCCGGCGGCGTGTATCGGCGCAGTGTTGCCGCTCATGATCCGGACGGTGGCGGCCGCCGGAGCGCCGCTCGGTGCCCGCGTGGGCGCGCTGCTGACTTGGAACACCTTGGGGGCGGTGGCCGGCACCTTGTTGACGGGTTTTGGACTGATGCCCTCGCTGGGATTGCGCAACGCCTTTGGGACACTGGCGTTGGTGCTTGGGCTGATGGCGCTATTCATCGCACTGCGCCGGAGTTGGTGGACCGGAATCGGGCTGACCCTCGCCGGCTGCGGTTTTAGCCTAAGCTTGTTGCTGGCGAGTGATGCCGACTGGCAAAACGTGATGAGCTCGGGAATCTTCCGGGTGTGGGAGGCTAAGTTTGATCCGCAGTTGATGCCAGTGCGCAAACAGCACATCAAAGTCCGTTTTTACGAGGACGCGCCGGACGCGACCGTTTCGGTGGAGGAAACGGACGGTATTATTGCCCAGGCGATAATTGGCTTGCGCATCAACGGCAAGCCGGATGCGGGTACGGGATTGGATTTGAGCACCCAGTATTTGCTGGCCAACCTGCCGCTGCTGGCCAAGCCCGGGTCCAAAGATGTGTTTGTGCTTGGGCTAGGGTCAGGGATTACGGCGGGGGCCGTGCTGGCATATCCCGTGGACCACCTCGTCATTGGCGAGAATTGTGAACCCGTCGTCCGCGCCGCCCGGCTGTTTGGCGACTGGAACCGGCACGTACTGGATAATCCGAGGGTGCAGGTCCGGACGGAAGACGCCCGAACGGTGCTTAAGTTGCACCCGCAGCTTTATGACGTGATTATCACCGAGCCCTCCAACCCGTGGACAGTCGGGGTGGGCAGCGTCTTTAGCCGGGAATTTTATGAAATCGCCGCCCGCCGACTCAAGCCGGGTGGCCTCATCTGCCAATGGTTCCATGTTTATGAAATGAACGACGAGATTTTGAAGCTGGTCTTTCGCACGTTTGGTTCCGTATTCCCCTACATGGAAATCTGGGACACACGCAATGGCGACATAGTGATGCTCGGTTCCCAGCAGCCGTGGGCGACGGGTCCGGAAGTATTCCGTCAGGGCTTTGCCATAGACCGGGTGCGGACGGATATGGGGATGATTAATATCAAATCACCGGAGGCCTTGCTGGCGCGACAAGTAGCCTCGCAGCGCACCGGCTTTGCGATTGCGGGTGACGGGCCAATCCAAAGCGATTTATTTCCCATTCTGGAATATGCCGCCCCGGAGGCGTTCTTCATGGGTAACGGCACGCGCGTGCTCGATCAGTTTGACGAACGAACCCGGCAGTTACTGCTCGCGCCGCCGGAAAAAAACGCCGTTCTCCACTCGCTGCCCACCAGTGAGGCCCAGTATATCTTCAGCGATTTCTCTACGATCAACGGGGAACTTTACGGCTGCCTCGCTGGCTACACTTCTAGTGCGGATGTGCCCTGTGCCTTTCAAACTCCGCAGCCAGCCCCGCCGCCAGCCGCTGGTGGCAGCGCCGTGGCGGCAGCGGAAAGAGCGTTCCATGATGGCAACCTAGCCCAGGCTGAAGCCCTGGTCGGCCTGGCGCTGAATCAAAATCCTAACGACGCCCAAGCTGGCTACCTGCGCCGGGTCATTGAAAGGGAGAAGCAACGGCAGCCAAACACCGGAGCATATTGATGCCAAGGCGCTAAGACTCAGAGGCGCAAGGGGGTTATCTTTCTTAGGAAAGCAGGAATCGAGGAAAAAGTTGAAAAGCTTAAAGGCTAAAAGTCTCCAGTTTTCCCGGTTCGCGTATTTCGGGTATTTCGCGGTTAAAAAATGGCTTCACCTCGGCTTGCCTCCGGCCCATTCCTGATTTCCTGCTTTCCTCATAGTAAACTTGGCGTCTTGGCGGTTCATTCGCCGGTTCCGGCTTGCTTGACTTTGATTTCGCGTATTTTGGGAATTTCGCGGTAGATTCCGGCTTCCCCCGTTCTTGGCGGCCTTGGCACCTTGGCGGTTTAAATGGGGTTGGACGGTTAGAAGTTGATTTCCGGCGGCAATAGTTTTTAATGCCTCCACTTAATTTTTGAAATGAACATTCACGAATACCAAGCCAAGCAACTGCTCGCGCAATACGGCGTCGCCGTGCCGTATGAGCTGCCCGCCAAATCGCTCGCCGAGGTGCGCCCGGCCGCGGAGAAGATTGCCGCCACCGGCAGCGCCAAGGTCGTGGTCAAATCGCAAATCCACGCGGGCGGCCGCGGCAAGGGCACGTTCAAGAGCGGTTTCCAAGGCGGCGTGAAGGTCGCCGGCTCGGTGGACGAAGCATGCGGCTTCGCCGAAAAAATGCTCGGCCAGACGCTCGTCACCAAACAGACCGGCGCGGACGGCCGCCTGGTCCAGACGCTGCTCCTTGCCGAGGGCGCGAAGATCAAAAAAGAATTTTATCTGGCGGTACTGCTCAATCGCGAGACCTCCCGCCCGCTCATCATGGCGAGCACGGAGGGCGGCATGGACATCGAGGAAGTGGCGGAGAAACATCCGGAAAAGATTTTCAAAGAGACGATTGATCCCGCCGTCGGCATCATGCCCTATCAGGCGCGGAAGATTTCCGCGGCGCTCGGCCTCAAGGGCGATTTGTTCAACGCGGGCGTCAAACTCATCACTGGCGTTTATAACACGTGGTGGGAATGCGATGCGGCGATGGTGGAGTTGAATCCGCTCGCGGTGGTGGAATTGCGCGATGGCAAGGAAACGGTCATGGCGCTGGATGCCAAGATTTCGCTGGATGACAACGCGCTTTACCGTCACAAGAATATTATAGAGATGCGCGACTTGAATGAGGAAGCGCCACTGGAGATCGAGGCGAGCAAGTTCGCGCTGAATTACATCAAGCTGGACGGCAGTATCGCGTGTCTTGTAAACGGCGCGGGTCTGGCGATGGCGACGATGGATATCATCCAACATTTCGGCGGCAGCCCGGCAAACTTCCTCGACGTCGGGGGTGGTGCGAGCAAGGAGCAGGTCACGGCGGCGTTCAAGATCATCTTGAGCGACCCGAACGTGAAGGGGATCATGGTGAACATTTTCGGCGGCATCATGGACTGCAACGTCATTGCCACGGGCATCGTCGCGGCGGTGAAGGAAACGGGTTTGAAACTGCCGCTGGTCGTCCGGCTCGAAGGCAACAACGTGGCCGCCGGCAAGAAAACGCTGGCGGAATCCGGCGTGGCCATCATCAACGGTGATTCGATGGCGGATGCCGCGAAGAAGATTGTGGCCGCGGTCGGGAAGTAACCCGGACGCCAAGCGGGATGGCCGATGACAATAACAATGTCCTGAATGAGACTGCCACCGCTTATCGCGGGGTGGCCATGGCGGAAGTTGATGTATCACTGCTCCGGGACAGCCTGACGAAATCGCCGTGGGAGCGGATGCAGGCGAATGACGATGCCCTGAATTTTGCGGAGTCGCTGCGCTTGGCGATGGAAAAGCGAAATGCAAAACTTAAGTGAACTCACGCGGCGGTTAATCAGCGCACAGGTGGAATTTGTGCTGGTCGGTGGGTTTGCAGCGGTGGCGCACGGCGTGACGCTCGTCACGCGGGACGTGGATATCTGCTGCCGTTTCAGCGAGCCAAATTTGCTACGGATTCAAGCAGCCGTTGCCGACCTGCATCCCGTTCACCGTTCCCGACCGGACTTGCCGCTACAACTGACTCCGGCACAGTGCGCGGGTTTAAAAAACTTGTATCTGAAGACGGACCTCGGTGTGGTAGATTGCCTGGGTGAGGTGCTGGGCGTCGGTGATTTTGATGCGGTCCGGCAAAACAGCGTCGAAGTGGAACTGCCGGCTGGCAACTGCCGGATTATTGACATCGAAACCTTGATCCGGGCCAAGGAAGCCATGAACCGTGATCACGACCGGATTACCGTGAAACAACTGCAAGAAATCATCCGGCAAAGGATGGCGGGCTGAGTTCGCCCCTATCATGAATTTTTGCTAGGCGGCTTTCAGAAATGGAAGCCGCTTTTTTATGCAATCATCAGCCACACGGTCTTCAAATACGCCGGTTCGTCGCGACTGATGGGGAAATCCGGTGGCTGCGGGACATAGTGTCGTTTCACACTCTTCCGCCGCGCGCCGCGCACGGCCGCTTCAATGATCGCGAGAAATTCTTCCGGCGGCCAGTCCGCCGCATTCGTCGAGGCGAGCAGCACGCCGCCCGGCTTCAGCACCCCCAGTGCGGCGGTGACGAGCTGGCCGTAATCTTTCTCCGCGCGGAACGTGCCGTGTTCCTTGGATTGCGAAAAGGTCGGCGGGTCGAGCACTACGGCATCGAACGCGCGGCCTTTCTTCGCCAGCCGCCGCAGCCAGTCAAAGGTGTCGCCGTAAATGAAATCGTGCGCCGCCGGGTTGAGGCCGTTGAGCGCGAAGTTGCGTTTGCCCCACTCGAGATATTTTTTAGAGAGGTCGAGGCTGGTGGTCGCCATGCCCGCCTTGGCGGCGCACACGGAGAAACCGCAGGTGTAGGCAAAGCAATTCAGGATTTCCGCTTTCCGATTTGTGATTTCCGATTTGAATAACGGAAAGTCGGCGGCGACGTGGCCGGTCAGCAGGCGGCGACGGTTGTCGCGCTGATCAAGGAACAGGCCGACGGAATAACCTTCGTTGAAACTCAGTTCGTAGCGGACGCCGTTCTCTCGAATCTCAAAACGCTCCGGGGCGGCTTCGCCCAAAACCAATTGCGGCGAGGCTTGAGCGGTCGGGGTGCGCCGGACTTGGCGCGAAAGGGTTTTATGATACGCACCGCGTGACTTGAAAGCCAAGACGAGACGTGACAACTCTTCGGTCTGCTTGGCGCTCAAGGGTGCTTCCGATTGCGAAAGCAAGAAGTCGCCCAGTTTTTCCACAAACCAACCCGGCCAACCGTCGCTCGCACCGTGTATCACGCGAAAGGCGTTGGTCGCTTCTGGCTCGATGACCGCCATGCGCAGGGCGAGCCGCGGCTCGTTATTAAAATCCGCTGGCACAACAAACTTCTCCGGCTGGCCAGTGGCCGGGTGTTTGAATTCAATTTCTGCTCCGTGTAAATAGACCCGCAACGAAGCGGTGCCACCGTAAAGCGTGTCGCCAAGAATCGGAAAGCCGCTCTCGGCGGCGTGGACGCGAATCTGGTGTGTGCGGCCGGTTAGTGGTGAGGCGCGGACAGTTTTGAGTTTTAAGTTTTGAATCTTGAACTCGGCTTCAGCGACGGGCGTGAAGACAGTCTCGGCCATTTCGCCACCTGGACCAATGGCATATTTCTCGCCGACACGGACGAGCGGAGTCTTTACCGCAAACACTTTCTTTGGCACGGGGCGGTCGGTGAGCAGGAGATATTGCTTGTGGACTTGGCGGGCGGTGAACTGGTCGGTGAGCGATTTGTTCGCTAGCGGCGTTTTACCAAAGACGAGAAGGCCGCTGGTTTCCTTATCGAGCCGGTGAAGGATGGCGAGCGATGACCAGCGCGGTTCGCGGTGTTTCAGCCAGTCGTAGATGCCTTCCCCAGCGTGCGGGGCTGGCGCATGGGTGTTCCAGCCGGCGGGCTTGTGAACCACCAGCAGATGCTCATCTTCGAAAAGGATGCATGGCGTCATGTTCGGAAAACAGATTCCTTTGGACGCCAGTAAGCGTCAGCTTTTCTTTTTATACATTTGCTCGGGCGTGAGCAGTTGCGACTCGGTGGTCTTGAACGCCTGGCCGTCGCTTTCAATGGAACGGAAGAAGCAGGAGTTGTAACCTTCGTGGCAGGCCGGACCTTTTTGTTCCACTTGAATGAGCAGGCAATCGCCATCGCAGTCGAACGCGATGTCTTTCACGGTCTGGGTATTGCCGCTCTCCTCGCCCTTCATCCAGAATTTCTGACGCGAACGGCTCCAGAAGTGGGTCTTACCCGTGGCGACAGTGCTTTCGAGGGACGCGCGATTCATCCACGCCATCATCACGACGCGGCCGGTCGCCTGTTCCTGGATGATTGCGGGAATCAAACCCTGGGCGTCAAATTTTAACTGGTCGTAGAAGCTCATGGGGACAATTTACGATTTACGATTTACGATTTACGAGCCTTAAATCAAAGGGCGCTGGAATGGAATTCACTGCGGCTTTTCCCCGCGGACCGGCGGCGGCACGGCTAACAGATTCGATGACAGGTCAGTTACATTGGTGACATCGCCCGCACTGGCTGGCGCGAGTTGCGGCACCATTTTGAGCAGCTTGTCTGCCACCACTGGCTCGGAATTGGTGTCCGGATGCTCATGGTCGGCCAGCGACCGGTAAAGCTGTTTTTTCAGGCCCAGATAAGCTGCGTTCGTCACGGCGGCGAGATGGTTGCTGGCCTGCTCAAAATATCCGGCGGCAATCTTTATGCGCGCGAGATGCAGTTCCACGCCCTGCCGCTCGGCATCGGTGTGGGCAATTTGCAGCGCATTGGTCCACGCCACCAGCGCGTCATTCGTGCGGAGCGGGCGGATGCCGTAATAGCTTTCCGCATAATCCGTCGCGAGCACGAAATTATCCGGCGCCAAGCGCAGGGCCTGTTGGTAAAGCCCCAGCGCCTTGTCGAACACCTGCGGTTCATCCAGATGATAAAACTCCTTGGCATCCTTACGGAATAAGTAAACCGACGTCGCCAAGTTCTGGTAATAGACCGGTTCATCCGGCTTGAGCTTGATCGCCTGCGCGTAATATTCGAACGCCTTCGTCACCGGGCTGTATTCACCGTAATAGTTCGCGAGATTGTTCCAGACGGCGGGATTCTTCGGGTCGAGCTGCAACGAGTTTTCATATTGCAGGTGCGCGCCTTCCTCATCGCCAATGTCATTCAGGAAACTGCCGTAGGCGAGAAAGCCATGCGCGCTTTCAGGATGGCGCTGGAGAAAGTTGTCGTAGGCATCGCGCACCTTGCCAAAGCGCGCCTTGATGCGGAGGCTCAAGGCCGCCGAGGCGGCCGCCGTCTTGTTGGTGTCGGCCTGCGAATCATAATCGTGGAGCCATTGATTTACCTCATCCTGCGCGGCGTCATCAGCAATCATTACCTCGCGAAGTTCTTTTTCCTCTGGCGACACGGCCAGATTTATGGCTACACCCGTCTGCGCTTGGATGACATTGCTTACGGCCTGCGGCTGGTTGGTAGCCAGCAGCGCGCCCAGCAAACCGATGGCGAGTTCGTTCACGCGAAAAAATTAACGCTTCGATAGAAAAAAGACAGGCTTAACCAGCGGGAACGTGCCAACTCGCCGAACCGGCGTAAGTCGCTAACGCAATCGGGTACTGACTTTTGGGAACATTCGGTGTTTCATTCTGCCGATGGCCGAACCGCCCAAAATCTTGCCGGACGACCTGCTCCGGGCGACGTCACGCTCGTTTTATCTGACATTGCGCGTGCTGCCAGCGGCGGTGCGCCCGCAAATTGGTCTGGCCTACCTACTCGCCCGCACGACCGACACCATCGCAGACACGGAAATCGTATCGCCCGCGCAACGACTAGACGCGCTGCATAAACTTCGTGAACGGATTTCTGGCCAAAGTACGGCCCCGCTAAATTTCGGCGCGCTCGCGCAGCAGCAGGGTTCACCGGCGGAAAAATTATTACTGGAAAAGACCGAGGACAGCCTCGCCCGACTGCAACAGCTTGCGCCGGCCGACTTGAAACTGGTCCGCGACGTTTTGACAACCATCACCAGCGGACAAGAGCTCGATTTGCGCCGCTTCGGCAGTGCGACTAAGACGGGTACGAGCGCTACCGGCCAGCAGGTTATCGCGCTGGAGACGGCGGCGGAGCTGGACGATTATACTTACCGGGTGGCTGGCTGCGTGGGCGAGTTTTGGACGAAAATCTGCCGCGCGCACCTTTTTCCCGACGCCCAGCTGGATGAGAAACAGTTCATCACGGATGGCATCCGGTTTGGCAAAGGTTTGCAGCTCATCAATATTTTACGGGACCTGCCGGCGGACTTGAAAAACGGCCGCTGCTACTTGCCATCGCAGCAGTTAGACGAGGCGAAGCTGCTACCGGAGCTGTTGCTGTCGCCCGCAAATGCGCAGAAATTCCTGCCGCTATTCCGCGAATATCTGGACCGGGCCGAAGCGCACCTTGCGGCGGGCTGGCGCTATACGAATACATTGCCGTTCGGCCAATTCCGCGTGCGCCTCGCCTGCGCGTGGCCAATCCTTATCGGCGTGCGCACGCTCGAGAAACTACGAGCGGCGAACGTAATGGAGCTGCAACAGCGCGTAAAAGTGTCGCGCCGCGAGATTCGGCGGATCATTTTCCATTCGCTGGCGCGGAGTCCGTTTGCCCCGGCGTGGCGGCAATTATATTCGCCACCGGTGAAAGCAGTTGATTCCAGACGCGAATTGGCGTAAGAAGTCGTCATGCAGATTTTCAAATTTCCCCTCTGGATTTGCGCCCTAGCCCTTTGTGGCGCCATGACGCTTCAGGCGCAGGATTCAGCCGTTCAAGCCGCCGCACGGTCCGCGTTGGAGCAAAAGATGAAGGAGTTGGACACCAATTCGACGGACATACCGTCCTCAACACCGGCTGATGCTGCGGTAGTACCAGCCGCACCGGCGGCAGCCGCGAGCACGGCCCCTCCGGCCACAGCCGTGGCCGCACCGGCAGCAGCGGCAGCCACAGCCACCGCAGTTGAAGCTGCTCCAACCACCCCGGCTCCGGTAGTGGCAACCCCGCCGCCGGCCGAGACGGCTCCGGCGACGGCTAAAACCGAAGTTGCAGATGCCAGCACCAAACCAGCTCCCGCCGCCAGCGCGCCGCCAACACTGTCGAAAGCTGAGAGGCTGAGTCTGCTGCTGGGGCAATACAAAGCCGACCAAATCACGCCGCAGGAATACCACACCCAGCGCGCGGCAATCATGGCCGAGCCGTAACATACTTTTTCTCCAAACCCGCTGGAAAATCGCCGGCGGGTTTTTATTTTCCTGACCTTGAACTTTGCGGCGCGGAGATTAAACTCCCGCCCAATGCATGATTTTCATTTTGCGGACGGCCAGTTGTTTTGCGAAGACGTGAGCCTGACAGCACTGGCTAAGAAATTTGGCACACCGCTTTACGTCTATTCCCAACACACGCTGGAGGATCATTTTCAAAAGCTCGACACCGCGCTGGCGCCGATCGACCACCTGATTTGTTTTGCCATGAAGGCGAACTCAAATCTCTCCGTCATGCGTGTGCTGGCAAATCGCGGCAGCGGTTTCGACGTGGTAAGCGCGGGCGAATTGCAGCGGGTGATTGCGGCGGGCGGTGACCCCAAGAAATGCGTCTTCGCGGGCGTCGCCAAGTCGGAAAGCGAAATTGAGTTCGCGCTGCAAAAGGGGATTTATTCGTTTAACTGCGAGAGTGAGCCAGAAATCTTGCGCATTAATAAAGTCGCCGCGCGCCTGAAAAAACGCGCACCCATCGCCGTACGCATCAACCCCAACGTGTCGGCCAAGACACATTCCAAAATTACTACCGGCACTTACGAAAACAAGTTCGGCATCCAGTTCGAGCACGTCGAGGCAATTTACGCCCGTGCCAGCAGACTGAAAAACATCTGGCTGCGCGGCGTGCAGATGCACATCGGCTCGCAGTTGACGGACGTGACCCCTTACGAACTGGCGGTGAAAAAAGTTCTGCCGCTCGTCAAAAAACTGGCAGACAAATACAAATTGGAATTCTTCAGCCCCGGCGGCGGCTTGGGCATCATTTATAATCCGGCCCTGGCCAGCGGTTCGGTGAGCTGGTGGAAATCGGCCGCCGCGAAAGGCATTCTGACGCCAGCCAGCTACGCGGAAAAATTGCTGCCGCTGCTCAAGCCGCTCGGCTTGAAGATTCTCATTGAGCCCGGTCGTTTCATTGTGGGCAATGCCGGTGCCCTGGTGACGAAGGTCGAATACGTGAAACGTACCGGCAAAAAGAACTTTGTCATCGTGGACTCCGCGATGAACGACCTCATCCGCCCGGCCTTTTACGACTCGTTCCACGAGATTGTCCCACTCGTCAAACGAGGCGGCGCAACAGTTTCATCTGATGTGGTCGGCGGCATCTGCGAGTCCGGCGATTATTTCTGCAAAGACCGGCCGCTGGCAAAAGTCGGCGAGGGCGATTTGCTGGCCCTGTTGAGCGCGGGAGCCTATGGTTTTGTGATGGCCAGCAATTACAATACGCGGCCCCTCGCCGCCGAGATTTTGGTCAGCGGCAAAAAATTCGCCGCCGCCCGCAAGCGCCAGCCCATAAAAGAAATTTGGGCAGGCGAAAAAGTTGTGGCATGGTTAAAATGAGTTTGTGAGCGAAGAACATTCCATAGCAGCCTATTGGTCCGACGGGATGGATGAAGCCGGCCTCGCCGACTGGGCACGGCGGCTGCGGGCGCGGCTGCCGGCGAAGGAGGTTTCGCTTGGCCTCGTCTATCTATCGCCGAAATTCTTCCCGCACGCGGCCCAGGTTTTGGAAATTCTCCGCGTCCATGCGCGCATCCCCCTGCTAGCCGGTTGTTCCGGCGGCGGCTTGGTCGCCAATGCCGAGGAACTTGAAGGTGCGGGCGGCCTCGTGCTGGCGCTGTACGCTTTGCCCGGCGCGAAGCTCAAGGGGGTTCGCCTAACCGAGGACCAAGTCACGGCGGCGGCGGGTGAAGATTTCTGGCCGACTGAAACCGGTGTGGCCAAGGACGAAGTCAACGGCTGGCTGGCATTCGTTGACCCATTCCACCTCGACGCGGAAAAATGGCTGCGCTCGTGGAATCAAAGTTATTCGCCGATTCCCGTTTATGGCGGCCTCGCCAGCGGCAATTTCCCCGAACCGCTCGCGCAGGTTTATCTTGATGGCGAAGTCTTCGAGGACGGCGGCGTGGCTATTGCGGTCAGCGGCGACGTGACCCTGACCGGCGTGATTTCGCAAGGTTGCACCCCCATCGGCGAGGCTTGGACGCTCACACGCGTGCAGCAAAATCTCATCCAGCACATTGGGAATCGCCCCGCCTACGCCGTGCTGTCCGAGACCGTGCAGCAGCTTTCGGCGGAGGACCAGCGGAAGGTGGCCGGCAACCTCCACATCGGCCTCGTCGTGAATGAATACCTCGACGAATTTCATCGCGGTGACTTCCTCGTGCGCAACCTCCTCGGCGGCGACCCGAATTCTGGGGTGCTGGCCGTCGGCGCCCTGCCGCGCATGGGTCAAACCATTCAGTTCCAGCGCCGTGATGCCGCCGCTGCGTCTGAGGACTTGAACGAACTGCTGGCGCGGGCAAAGAAGAACTTGGCGGGCAAAGAAATCTACGGCGGCTGCCTCTTCTGCTGCAATGGGCGTGGGAAAAACCTGTTTGGCCGTCCCAGCCACGATAGCGAGCTGGTACAGGCGCATTTTGGCCCAACCGGCGTGGCCGGAATCTTCTGCAATGGCGAAATCGGCCCCGTCGGCGAGAAAAACTTCCTGCACGGTTTTACCGCTTCCCTGGCGCTGTTTGTGAAGAAGTAACCGCAATTCGACATTGCATTTGCGCGGCCAGCGGCCATCCTCTCGTAAAATTTGTGCCTGACGAACGTTCCAATTTGAAATCGCCCGCACCCCGCGCCGGTGGCAATCGCCGCCGTGGCCGCCGGGGCGGTCGTGGCCGTGGCCCGCGCCCCCTGCCTGCCAAGCCCGGCGCCCCCGAACCTGAAGACATTTCGCCCGCGCCCGAAGTCTCCGGCCAGCCGGCACCCCCGCCGGAAGCCACCGACCACGCGGAGCATCACGAAGGTGACACCGCCGGCGATTTCCGCGAGCCGCACGCCGAAGCCCCCGCCGATTTCGCCTCGCATGAGACGGAACCCATGGAAAAGCCCGTCGCCGATCATCCGGTTGCTGATCATTCCGCCGCCGAACATTTCCATGCGCCCGAAGTCCGGCCACCGCGTGAACCGCAACGCGATTTCCCCCGCGACCGCCGGCCTGACCGTCGTCCGGAGCGTCGCCCGGAACCGCCCGCGCAGCGCCAGTGGGTCAAGCCCGTTGACTTTCGCCCAGCCGAAAACACAGCCATAAGCGAAGCCGTTGCGCACGCCACCGAGATTGCCGAGTCGCTCAAGCAGATGATTGATCAGCTCGACGAAGTGCTGGAACTCGTCGAAGTCGCCGAGCGCCAGAAGCTCGCCGACGAACGCGAGATTGACGAACTCCGCCGCGCGCTCCGCCGCATCCAGCCGCCGCGCCGCGAGCCGCAAACCCCATTGCCTTCACGGGAACCACGGCGTGACGAGCCGCGTCGCAATGAACCGCGCCGTGATTATCGCGACCAAAATCAGCGGCGCGATGAACCGCAACGTCCGCCCACTGAAGTGCGCGAGCCCGCTGCCGAAACTCCCGAGCCGCCGCCGGCGGCCGAGGGCGGCGAACAACCGCACACGGATTGATTTCAGCTTCCGCGCCGTGAACCTCGCGGAAAAACAGGTTGAACTCACCACGCAGCTGGCCCAACTGAAAAACGGCCAGGACCGGCTCGCACTCCTCGTCGAACGCACCAAGAAGCTGACCCCGCTCCCGCCGGAACGACGCGTCGATGAGAATTTGATTCCCGGCTGCCTGGCCAAACTGTGGCTGGTCTCCGAATTCCGCGCCGGCCACTGTTTCTTTGCCTGCGATTCGAATTCACTCGTCGTCAAGGCCATCGCCGGCCTGCTCTGCGAGTTTTACAGCGACCAGCCGCCGGCGGACATTCGCGCGCACAGCCCGGAGTTTCTCGCGCCGCTCGGCCTGACCCAGCACCTCACGCCCAACCGCCGCAACGCGCTTTCCAAAGTGTGGGAGCACATCCGGCAATTCGCCGAACATAATTCTGCTCCCTCGCCCCGCCCGAACGGGGAGAGGTGACATGAGTTGTTGGCAGGTGAGCGCCGAAGCGCTACACCCACCAACGTATGAACTCACAAAAACTAAATAACTCCGAAGTTCGCGCGGAGCAAGCCGCGAATAAAAAACATCAAACCATCAAGCTGGGACTGGACGTCCACGCGGACAGCATCGTCGTGGTGCGCATCCTTGACCACAGCGCGCCGCAACCGGCCCAGCGTTTCACCTGGGCCAAGTTTCGCGAGTGGATCAAAACCCAGCTCACGCTGGCCCACGCCGTGCACAGTTGCTACGAGGCTGGGCCCTTCGGCTACGGGCTGCACCGCGAACTGGTCGCTTTGGGCGTTAAGAATGTGATTGTCCAACCCGTGTGCCTGGACGAGCGACACACCGGGGTCAACCACGACAAGAGCGACGCCAAGGAACTGGCGCAACGCCTGGATCGTTATGTGGCCGGGAACACCCACGCGCTGGCCACAGTGCGCGTGCCGACGCCCGAACAGGAGCAAAAGCGGACGGAAAGCCGGCAGCGGGAACAACTGCGCCGCGAAGTCCAGCGCGTGGCCGCCCAAGGCCGCGGCTTGTTGTTGAGTCAGGGTCACCGGGAAAAAGCCGGCTGGTGGGCCGGCCGGCACTGGGCGGAACTCCACGCCCGGATTCCGGCGTGGCTGGTGACCCGACTGGAAGTCTTCCGCCGAGTGCTGACCACGTTGACGACCGAACTGGAAGCCGCCACGAAAACCTTGGAACAAGCCGCGCCCGCCCGGCGCCCCAAAGGACTGGGCGGCCTGACCTATGAAGTGGTGGAGCGGGAAGTGGGGCAATGGGACCGCTTTGAGAACCGGCGGCAGGTGGGCAGCTACACCGGCTTGTGTGGCGGCGTCAGCGCCAGTGGCAATAGCCGCCACCTGCTGCCCATCACCAAACATGGCAACGTGCGTCTGCGCACGGCGCTGATCGAGCTGGCCTGGCGGTTGGTGCTGTGGCAGCCCGACTGTAAGTTGGTGAAGAAATGGCGGCCGGTGCTGGGCAACGTGAAGGCCAGCAAGGCCGCCAGGAAGAAAGCCATCGTAGCCATGGCGCGCCAGATGGCGGTCGATCTGTGGCGCTGGCGCACCGGGCGGATTAAACCCGAAACTTTGGGTTGGACGATGGTTGGGACCTAACTCGACTTGAGTAAATCAACCCCGCAACCAAAACCCTCAAGCAGATGGATCGAGAAGATTTGAAACGGCGCGCGCCCGCCCCAGCCCTTGGGTTGGCAACGGCCCGTTGGAGAGATTGGGCGCGCTCGTTTCTTGGCTGTGACCGGACAAGTCAACTGGTGCCGTCCCTGTTCAGGGCCGTGCACGGATAGCAGGTAGAGCAATGGCTGACGCCGTTGCCGGTGCCAAGAAAACGCTTCGAACCTTGAATCCAAATGGAAAGGAAACCCGAAAAAAACAAAAAAACCTTTTAAGAAAAAACAAACCGCGCTGAGACTTCGCTTGACATAACTCATAGCAGGGCCAGGGTGAGGGGCACATGAAGTTCTACGACGCCCACAACCATTTGCAGGACGACCGCTTTGCCGGTCGCCAAAGCGAACTGCTCGCCGCGTGTGCGTCGGCCGGTATCGCCCGCATGGTTGTCAATGGCGCGTGCGAAGCCGACTGGCCAGCCGTCGCGGCGCTCGCGCGGGAAAACAAAATCGTCCGGCCCAGCTTCGGCTATCATCCGTGGTATCTGGCCGAACGCACGCCGGACTGGCGGGCGACGCTGGTAAAATTTCTCGATGCCATTCCCAGCGCCGTCGGCGAGATTGGGCTCGACCGCTGGCAGCCGGAGCTAAGCTACGCCGGTCAGGAAGAAGTGTTTCTGGCGCAACTTGGCCTCGCCGTCGAGCGCAATCTGCCGGTGAGCATCCACTGTTTACAGGCGTGGGGCCGATTGCACGAACTGCTGCGCGACCAACCGCGCCCGGCGCGCGGTTTTGTGCTGCACAGTTATGGCGGACCGGCCGAGATGATTCCGGCCCTGGCCAAGCTCGGCGCCTACTTCAGTTTTCCCGGCTACTACTTACAGGAGCGGAAACTGCGTCAGCGCGAGACTTTTAAATACGTTCCGCCCGACCGGTTACTTATCGAGACCGATGCGCCGGACCAGCAACTGCCGACTGATAAAATTCTATATCCGCTGGCGGACACCGATGGGAAGCCCCTGAATCATCCCGCCAACCTACCCGCCGTCTATGCCGGCCTGGCGGAGTTTCTGGGCGATAAAATAGAATCGCTTGCCGCGCGCGTCGAAGAGAATTTCCAGCGCGTCTTCGGCGCCCTGTAATCAACGCTCCGCAATTTCCCGCACGACGTAACCCGCCGCCGCGAAACCGAACGCACCCGTCACGAACGTCGCCGAGCCGAGACCGCCGTTGCAGTTCAGCCGCGCGCCGTCCTCCGCCGCCGAGCGCATTTCGCACACCGTGCCGTCCGCCTGCGGATACACCGTGCGCTCCACCGAATACACGCACGGCACACCCATCGCCGCTTGCCCAGCGGGAAACCCGTGGTCCTGACGCAGCCGCCGCCGCACTTCCGCCAGCAGCTTGTCATGGCTGGCTTGCGACAAATCGCCGAGGCGCACCGACGTCAGCTCGTGGCGCCCGCCCGCACCGCCACAGGCGATGACCGGCAGCTTCTGCTCATGGCAGCGCACAAGCAGCAGCAGCTTGTTCGTCACGTCATCAATCGCATCGAGGATAAAATCAAACTTCGGCACAAGCAGTTCCGCCGCCGTTTGTTCATTGAAAAACTTTTGTTCCACCGTCACGCGACAATCGGGATTGATGGCGCGAATACGTTCGGCCATCACGGCGACCTTCGCGCGGCCAACGGTTTCGGTAAGCGCGTGCGACTGACGGTTGATGTTCGTGATACAGACCTCATCCAAATCCACAAGCGTGATGGCACCGACGCCTGAGCGCGCCAAGGCTTCCGCCGCCCAGGTGCCAACGCCGCCGATACCGACGACGCCCACGTGCGCCGCACGCAGCTTCTCCAGGCCGGCTTTGCCGTAGAGCCTAGCAATGCCACCAAATCTCGTTTCAAAATCATCCATGCGAAGAGGAATTATGAAGGATGAAGGCAGAATGATGAAGTGCAAATCAAGGCGTGCGTCGCTTCCGACTTCTGCATTCATAATTCACACTTCATAATTCCCACACCGTGGGCTATGGTGAATTGTCATGAAAGCCAACCCGTCAGCTCGTTACACCGGCGAAGTGGTTTACATCTACGCTTTCGACGTGGCCTATGACACCGCACGCAAGCCCATCCACGAGTTGCTTGGCCAGCCCGTGGCGCAGTTCGCCGTGGACGCCAGCAAGCGCAGCCCGCGCCAGCTTTTTTTCTACAAGCCGCAGATGATCCGCCTGCCGCCGATGGAACGCATCGGGCCGCACGGCGCCGTGCGCGTCGAACGCGTCATCAAGCTGCTGCCCGTCGGTGCCATCAGCATTACCGTGCGCGTGCCGTTCACGGTCAATCACGTCGAAGACCTCGTCGCGTTTCATGATCTTCAGTTCAGCAACGGCTCGCTGCATGAGGAAGTCCAGCGCCTCGCGCAGGAAGTGGTGGCCGAATTGCGCGGGCATCTCATCCGGCCGCAACCGCAGTTGCCCGAGGAGGAAGCCTACACGGTATTTTGCATTGCGGCGCCCGTGACGAATGCTGAAGGCGAGCCGCTGAACGCCGAACAATGGTTTCAAGCGCATCGCCGGCAGATTGCCGCGCTGCTCACGCAAGAGGAGGAGATGGAGCGGCTCTCGAAACAGGAGGCCGAGGAATCCACCGCGCGCTATTTGAGCTACTACGACAACGACCTTGTGGTCATCGACTGGGACGCCGCGCTGCTGGTGGATGAGCCGAAAGATTTTGATGAGGCGCTCTACATTATGGAGCTGGCCAACCTCCAGCTCGCCGAACTTGAGGCCTACGACCGGCTGCTCGACGAGGCGCTCGAACGTTCCTACCGCGATCTGGGCGAACGTCCACTGCGTTCGCGCGGCGACATTTTGCGCGAGCTGCGCGAAATCCGCATTGATATGGCGCGGTTCAACGATGAATTGTCCAATATCAGCAAGTTTTTTGGCGACTGGCATCTGGCCCGCATCTACGAAAAGATTTCCGCGCGCTTCCATCTGGGCGACTGGCACCGCACCATCAACGGCAAGCTCAAGACCCTCGACGACCTCTATCAATTGCTTAAGCAGGATCAGAACAACCGCGTGATGTTCTGGCTGGAAATCACCATCGTGCTGCTCTTCGTGATCGACCTCGTCATTTTAGTCGTGGGGCTGAAGTAATCGGCGTTTCATCCGCCGAATCTGGTTCACCAGTCGTCGCCGGGAGTGCAATACCAGCTCTGGAAGGTGTGAAACTAGCTCCGGATGATGCAAAACCAACGGTTGGGGGTGCAAAAGTAACGGCTACTGCTTAATAAGTAGTGACTACTGCGCATGAAGTAGCGACAACTTCTCATGCAGTAACGACTACTTCTTACGCGGTAGCGGCTACTTCGTAATAAGTAACGGCTACTTCTCATGCAACAGCCGCAACTTCGCATGCAGTAGCGGCTACTTCTTAACCAACTGCCGCTACTTATTAAGAAGTTGCCGCTACTTTTTCACCCCTTTTCGTCGAAAACGAACCTTTTTTGCCAAATAACGACGTTTTTGCCGTCCCAAACCACCTTTTTGGCGTCCGGAAGCGTTTAATTGGTTTTAAAACCGCCCTCACCCCGGCCCGCCGGTCATTAGCCAGCGATCTGACCCGACAATACCCTCCTCAATTGCACCGCCTCGCCCGTCGGGGGCTGGCAGGTGGTGCCGGTGCAGACGTAGGCGGTCGCGCCAGGCTTGGCCGTCAGGGTTTTGGCGAACGGCTCCACCGCACCGTTGTTCCCCAGCACAATCTTGTTCGGCTGATAAATGGAGTGCGCAGCCTGAAGCAATTCGTGGAACTTCGTAGAATTCGTTTCTCCGGCAATCACCACGCGGCGCGGTTCATCCAGCCAGAAATCCAGCGCTTGCAGCATGAACGCCAGCGCGGCCGGCTGCGATTGCAATCGCGCCGCAAACAGTTGCAACGTCGCCTCGGCGGGCTGCTTGAAATCGTCGCGCCCGGTGATGGCCGCAAGTTTCAACAGCGCCAGCGTGGCGACAGAATTGCCACTCGGCTCCGCACCGTCGTAATCGTCTTTCACGCGCAGAATCAAATCATTCAGGCCCGCCGGACTTTGCCAGAAGCCGCCATTGGCCGCGTCGTAAAACTTCGCAATCATCGCGCTGGCCAGTTCGCAGGCGAACTCCAAATGCCCCGGCACCAGCGTGGCCTCGTAAAGCTGGATGACGCCGTCGAGCAGGAACGCATAGCCTTCGAGCAACTGGACGTGGTCGCGCTCGCCATCGCGCCAGCGGTGAAAGAGCGTGCCCGGAATTTCCGATTTCCGATTTTCGATTTTCGATTCGGCTGGTTGCCACAGTTTCTCGCGGAGGAATTGCAGGTTCTGCTCCGCCGCCGCGCGATATTGCTCGTCACCCAAAACTACGGACGCGCGGGCAAAGGCACCGAGCATCAGGCCATTCCATGATGCGAGAATCTTGTCGTCCAGATGCGGGCGGATGCGCTGGGCGCGGACGGCGAGCATTTTTTGTCTGGCGGCTTCGAGCAGCGGCTGGTCGGCAGCGGGCACACTCGGATTGACGATGCTTAAGACATTTTGTCCGGCCAACGGGGTCGGATGGCTGTGGTCAACGAAGTTGCCTGCCGCGGTGATGCCAAAATATTTCGCCGTTACATTGTATTCCTCAACCGTGAGGAGCTTGGAAAGCTCAGCCTGCGTCCAACAATAAAACTTTCCCTCGTGCCCTTCGCTATCGGCATCTTCAGCGGAATAAAATCCGCCGCCGGGATGTGTGAGGTCGCGCAAAACATAATCCAGAATATCGCGGACAACCTCTGCGTGCCGGACATCGCCACTGACGAGAAATGCGTCGAGATAAAGCTGCGCGAGCTGGGCGTTGTCGTAGAGCATCTTCTCGAAATGCGGCACGAGCCATTCGGCATCCACCGCGTAACGCGAAAAGCCGCCACCCAACTGATCGTGAATACCACCGGCATTCATGCGGTCGCACGTGTGCAGGACCATCTTCACCGCCGCCTCGTCGCCGAAGCGCTTCGCCGCCCGCAGCAGGAGCGACGGGATGCTGGGCTGCGGAAATTTTGGGGCGCCGCCGAAACCGCCGTGGGTCGGGTCAAACGATTCCTTGAACATCTGCGCAGCGCCTCGGAGCAATTCTGGCGTGAGCGGCAAATCAGATTTCGCTTCGCGCGCGGTGATGAGTTCCAGCCGGGCATGCAATTCGCCAGCGGACGCGACCACCTCCGTTTTCCGTTCGCGCCAGAGACCGGCAATCTGTTCGAGCAATTGCAAAAAACTGGGCCGGCCATAGCGCGCATCCGGCGGAAAATAGGTGCCGCCATAAAACGGCTTCAAGTCGGGCGTGAGAAAGACACTCATCGGCCAGCCGCCGCTGCCGGTGGTGGATTGCACGAACGTCATGTAAATCTTGTCAACATCCGGACGCTCCTCGCGATCCACCTTGATGCTGACGAAATGTTCGTTGAGATATTTGCCGATGTACTCCTGCTCGAAGGATTCGCGCTCCATGACGTGGCACCAGTGGCAGGTCGAATAGCCGATGCTCAAGAAGATGGGCTTGTTCTCCGCGCGCGCCTTCGCGAATGCCTCGTCGTTCCAAGCGAACCAGTCCACGGGATTGTGCGCGTGCTGGAGCAGATAGGGCGATTTTTCCTGGGCGAGACGATTAGTGTGTTGAACAGACATCGCGGGCAATCTGCCCCAAAAGCTGCGCCGTCGCGAACAATTTTGCGTCGTCACCCACGCGCGGCTGCGCTAGGCTGGCATCATGCTGTCGCAAAGGCCGTGGCGTGCCGAGAACGTGATCCAATTGATCGCGGGCGTCTTCGTCTGCCTGGGCGTGGGCGTGGTGGCCGCCGGCGTACTGCGGACGGCAGGCGTGGCGGCCTTCAAATCGCCGGATAGCCCGGCGAACATCCTGCTGGCGACGCTGAGTTTTCAGGGCGTGGCGTGGTTTTTAATCTTTAGTTTTCTGAAGCAGCACGAGGTTCATTGGCACGACGCATTCGGCCTGTCTAATCCGGACTTGAATAAATCCTTGTGGCTGGCGGTTCGCGTGGTGGCCGTGACGCTCGTGGTAGTCTTGGCTCTGGAACAAGGCTCGATGCTGGTGCTGGAGAAATTCGGCTGGGCACCGGAAGACGAGCGCGCCGTCGCCTTGATCATGAACGCGAAATCGCCATGGCTGCGGGGCTATCTCGCTTTTTTTGCGATGGTGCTCGCGCCCGTCTCAGAGGAATTCATGTTTCGCGGCGTGCTCTTTCCGTTCGTCAAACAACTGGGCTATCCCAAACTCGCTTGGTTCGGTGTGAGTTTTCTGTTCGCAGTTATTCACTTCAACGCCCCGACGTTGCTGCCGCTATTCGTCTTCGCGCTGGTGTTGACGTGGCTGTACCAGAAAACCGATTGCCTGCTCGCGTCCATCGCGGCGCACAGCCTCTTCAACACGGCCAATCTGATTATTCTTTTCATACAATCCCGATGAAGGAATTCGAACTTATCGCGCACCTGACTAAATCGCTGCCAACGAATGAAAACGTGGTAGTTGGCGCGGGCGATGACTGCGCCGTACTGGACTTGGGCATACGGGAGAAACTAGTCTTGTTCAAGACGGATGCCGTGGTGGAAGGTATCCATTTCACGCGCGAGACACCGCCGGAAAAAATCGGGCACAAGGCGCTGGCGCGCTGCCTGAGCGACATCGCGGCGATGGCCGGAACACCGACGGCGGCACTCGTGACCATCGCCCTGCCGAAAGATTTTGACGCGGAGTTTGTCAGGAAGATTTACACGGGCTTGAACGCGCTGGCGGAAAGGCATGGCGTTGCCATTGTCGGCGGCGAGACAACCACGAATCCCGAACGCATTTTGATTTCTATTGCGCTGCTTGGCACCGTACCACGCCGAAAACAAATTCTGCGGGGCGGCGCAAGCGTCGGCGACGCGATTTTCGTGACCGGCGAACTGGGCGGCTCGCTGGCAGATAAACATTTAAGTTTTGAGCCGCGTCTGGCTGAGGCGCGCTGGCTCGCGGAACATTTTCACTTGCACGCGCTGATGGATTTGAGCGACGGCCTGGCTGGTGATTTACGCCACATCCTAAACGCGAGCAAAGTCGGCGCAGAGATTTTAAAATCAGCGGTGCCAGTCTCGCGCGCGGCCAAAGTGCGGGCAAAGGAAAATTCTGCCGCTAAGCCAGCGTTCGTAGCGGCCCTAACGGACGGTGAGGATTTTGAACTGCTTTTCACCATCGCCAGCAAGGAAGCGGTGAAACTGCTGGACGCCTGCAAGAAACAGTTTCCAAAACTAAAATTAAGCTGCATTGGAAAGATTGTTGCTGGCGACGGCATATTAATTCGCGACAAATATGGCGCGCATAAATTTAACGGACATGGCTACGTTCATTTCACATAACCCGGCGGACACCGAAGCGCTTGGCGAAAAGTTTGGGCGCGCGGCACGGTGCGGTTGGGTCATCGCCTTAAGCGGCGACTTGGGCGCGGGCAAGACACAGTTCGTTCGCGGACTGGCGCGGGGACTGGAATTTCCCGGTCGCGTGCATTCGCCAACATTTACGCTCGTGAATGAATACGCTGGCGGGAGGCTGAAACTGTTTCATCTCGATTTGTACCGGTTGGAAACGGGGGCGCAACTCGTGAGCGCGGGAATTGAGGAGTTTTTCTCGCCGGACGGCGTGGCCGTGATTGAATGGGTGGAGAGAATTTACGATTCGCGATTTACGATTCACGATATGAAGCAGGTGCAAATTGAGATTGTGAGCGAGACGGAACGGAAAATTATTTATGACGATTCTGGCATTTGAATTTTCGTCGGAACGGCGGAGCGTGGCCTTGGCTTACGACGGCGTCGTCCGATCCGAGGCAGAGGAATCTGGCAGCTACCGAGTGACCAATGCGTTCGCCTTGACGAAAAAAGTGCTAACGGAAGCTAAAGTTTCGCGCGAGGAAGTGGAAGTAATTGCAGTCGGCCTCGGGCCGGGCAGCTATACCGGCATTCGCGCGGCGATTGCCCTAGCGCAAGGGTGGCAACTCGCATGCGGAATAAAGTTGCTCGGCGTAAGCAGCGCGGATTGCCTGGCGGCACAGGCGCAGGCGGAAAAGATTTTCGGGCGCGTGAACGTGGTGATTGACGCGCAACGCGAGGAATTTTACGTATCGACTTGGAATATCTCAGAGGCGGGCCGCACGGAGGTTTCGCCACTGAAAATTGTGCCAGCAGCGGAAATTGAAGCGCTAAAATTAGCAGGTGAAGCCTGCGTTGGCCCCGAGACCGGAAGCATTATATTTCCCAGCGCGGCAATGGTCGCGCGGTTGGCGGCGGTACGGACAGATTTTGTGACGGGCGAAAAGCTGGAACCAATTTACTTACGGGAAACAGCGTTCGTTAAAGCTATACCAGTATTACGAAGCTATTAACCCCGGGGAAGAACTTACTTACGGCGTTTCCGATTAGCCATCCAGAGGCCTACTAGGCTGCTGCCAAGCAGGGTCCAAGTCTGCGGTTCCGGCACAGTACTCACCGTTAATCCCCAACTCACAATGGTAGATACTCCGCCGGGAGATAAATCGGCCATGAACAACGTCCAAGTGCCGTTCGGGTCTGCGCCGTCCAAGCTAATAAGGGTATTGCCGGTCGGACTGGTAGCATTGAACGTGCTAGGGTCGCCGAGGGGATCCACCGTGTTGTAATCCGGTGCCCAAGTGCCAATCAGCTGACCGCCGCTGATTGTATAGCCTCCAGTCTGGTAAGTGTGAATATTGTTTCCTGAAGCGCTGTCAAGGGTGATGTTGAAACCGGCGTTACCGTAGCCATACGGATTGCCTGACACCACACCGACGCGGTCCAGCAGAACCACTATTGTTCCCGTAGGTGAAACGAGGTAGGAGTACAAGTCGCCATTGAAGCCGCCGGTAATGTCGAGATTAACCGTGAGGTTGATGGTACTTCCGGTCATACCACTTACGTTGAGTGTCGAAGATAAACCAACCGGATTGGCATCAGGAACCGTCACGCCGGGAGTAGCAGTGAAGGTCGCGTTGGTCGAACTGGCGCGACTGGCCAAGGTGGCCAGTAGCAACAGCAAGATTCCAAACGTTTTTTTCATTTTAACTTTGGCACACGGATTTTTTAAACCCGACATGCAGCCAATGGTTTTACGGCATACAGACTATTCAACCACTTTACCATTGGCCTATTATTGGACAATGTAAAACGCGTCAGCCGGTAAATCAACCCCCATTCTGTTACAAGTCGGCAACAAAATCTGTCAGTTCTTCCAACGGACGGATGGTATTACTAAAAGCCATCCAGCCATCAGGCAAAGCCCACCCACTGGGGTGACCCCGCCCAGCCATAAAGCGTTTGTCATCGCCAATAAATACAATGAACCTGAGAAAATCACTATGCCGAAGAAAAAACACCACCACGCCGCCGTTGGAAATTCCTTCCGTTCTGCAAGAATGAATAGCATCACCGCGTGGATGAAATGGTAGAACACCGCCTTTTCCCAGATTGCTGCGGTACCGTTATGCGCGAGTAAATCCTTTAGTCCATGTGCGCCAAACGCGCCCAGCGCCACGGCAAACAGGCCGGTTAGCGCCGCGATGCGTGTGGCCTTGGCGGCCTTCATTTTGGCTCCCCCGCCGCGCGCCGCTGTAGTTCATGTTCTAGAAACACATCTTCCGGTGCCGTCCGCCACGCTGTAAGCCAGAGGTCACCGAGCAACTGGCCGCTCTTCACCAACTGACCCTCCAGAAATGCGCGACCTTCCCAGCCCGCGTCGCCTTGATTAGACAGTTTACCTGCCTTTTCAAGCTGGTAAAGCGGCTCCACGAGGTGGTTGGCGGCTACAATGAAATTCACGGATTCATAAAAAACCCCATTGGAATTGTCCGCCGACGGGATTAGTTCCGCTGGATGAATTTTGGTGGCAAGTTGTTTCTCGTCAATGCCGCCGGTCTTGCGAAAGAAACCGCCGTCAATCCATGCATGGAACCCCGATGAGGTCGTATAATTGTTTGGATTCTCACCCACCCAACCGTGGTGATGAATGGTCGTATGCAGAGGCTGGCTGGCGTCGCCGACATAATGCCCCATCACTCCCATTACATAAATGATGTCCTGCCTGACGTTTGCAATCTCCGCAGGGGTGCCGCCGAATTTTTCCAGCGCAGCGAGCGTGGCGAAGCCGGACTGTAGTTTTTCGTAATTCTCCGTAATCGCCCACGGCAGAAAGCCGCTCAGCTCGCGTGTGTGATCCGTATCTCTTTCCGGGTCAATCGCCGGAAACCGTTCCGGATGCGCCGCGCGAGCACGCACTATATCCGCCACGAAATCGTACCGTAGCGGCGGCAATGTCGCCGGCTTCAGGTCGTAAAGCTTGATGTCCTCCAAGTCAAGGTAATGGTCTGGTCCACTCGCGTGGCCGAGCGCGAGACCGGTGCCGTTTTTCAAGCTAGTCTCGTTGCGCCAGCGGTCCGGCTCGCCCCCGAGAAACTCGATGCGCGCACGTGCCTCCGGCGTAAGTGCGAACGCTGGAAAACTCGCCGGCAGCGAGGCTAGCGCCAGTTCGTTGACCGCGTGGTGGCCTTCGTAATCCCACGCGCCGGCTTTTACGGCGAACGCGCCCAGCAGGGCAATTAGGGGAAAAGTCAGGCGGTTCATAATCTCAAGCTTCAGCGTAACGGAATTAATATCGGTTGCAAAATTGTTTCAGGTCGCAACAAATTCCGTGTTCCTCGCGCCCATCCGTGGTTTAATGCTGGGCATGAAAATTATCACCGACGAACGCTGCACTGGCTACGCGCGCGTCGGCCACCCGGAAAAACCCCGGCGCATCGCCGCCACTGTCGCACGTCTGCATAGCCAGACGGATTTGCTGCTCAACTGGGTTGCTCCCAGCCAGAATGTTTCGGATGAAATCATCCTCCGCGCCCACGCACCTGAACTAATTGTGCGCCTTGAAGTGCCGGAAGATTTGGATGCTGACACACCGTTCTTTGAAAACATTTCCGGCCATGCCCGTGCTTCCGTCGCCGCTTCGCTGGACGCCTTGAAATATGCGCGCGCCGGGGAAACTGTCTTCAGCCTCATGCGCCCGCCCGGCCACCATGCCACCCGGAATAAATCGATGGGCTTTTGCTATTTCAACAATGCCGCCATCGCCGTACTGGAAGCCCGCGCCACCGGCGCTAAACGTGTCGCGGTCTTCGACTTCGATGTCCACCATGGCAATGGCACTGAAGACATTTTACTCAATCAGCCCGGCGTGGAATTTTTTTCCGTGCATCAGAACTTTGCATTTCCCTCGGATACCGGCGCGGAAAACGCCGGCCACAACTGCTTCAATTATCCTGTGTTCCCAAATGCCCCCCGCCTGATGTATCGCGCCAAGCTCGCCCACGCATTGGACGATCTGCGGAGCTACCGGCCCGACCTGATTGCCGTGTCGGCCGGATTCGATGCCTACGTGAATGACCCGCTCGCGGATAGCCTACTGCTCGCGGAGGATTTCTACTGGCTCGGCCAGTCGTTGCGCACGCTCGGCGTGCCGTTCTTCAGCCTGCTCGAAGGCGGTTACAGCGAAGATATGCCGGAACTCGTTCTGGCGTATCTCAAGGGTGTTGAGGGGAAATAAAAATGTTGCCTGACCCAACCAAGCCTCCAACGCCGCAGGAGTTCGCCGTGATTGCGGTTTTGCTTTGTATCTTGCCAATCGTCGCAGGCATCACTGGTTTTGCTTTCGCATTTATGTTGCCGCCGGAAAAACATGCACTGGCCTTGCAAATGGAACATTATTCCGGCTTTTCAATGGCTAGCGGAGTTTTAATTACTGTGGTTGTCTGGGTGTTGCGTAAATTCACCGAATAATTCGCATGACCGTCCTC
This sequence comes from uncultured Verrucomicrobia subdivision 3 bacterium, assembly GCA_903865745.1. Taxonomy (GTDB): domain Bacteria; phylum Verrucomicrobiota; class Verrucomicrobiia; order Limisphaerales; family UBA11358; genus UBA11358. The sequence continues at coordinate 36,749 of CAIPKV010000070.1, forward strand.
GAAGCGATTCAGAAGAGTACCGAGTTTCTCACTAAAAAAGGGGTTGAGTCGCCGCGCTTACAAACGGAACTCCTCCTCGCGCATCTGCTCAAGCTGCCGCGCATGAAATTGTATCTGAATTTCGAACGCGCGCTTTCACCAACCGAAACCAACGCCTTACGCGAGTTCGTCAAACGTCGCGGCCAGCGCGAACCGCTCCAGCACATTACCGGCTCCACGTCATTTTGTGGTCATGAGATTGCCGTCAGCCGCCACGCACTCATCCCGCGCCCGGAAACCGAACTCCTCGCCGAACTCGGCTGGAAGTTTCTCGTCACTCGTCACTCGTCACTCGTCACTGCTTTGGATTTCGGCACCGGTACCGGCTGCATCGCCATTGCCATTGCGGCAAAATGCCCGGAGGCCAAAATCACTGCACTCGACATATCCTCCGAAACGCTGGCCTTGGCGAAACTAAACGCCTTGCAAAACCAAGTCGCAGAGCAAATTGATTTTTTGTTGGGTAATGGTTTTGGTGCGCTGACGGCAGGAACACAATTCGATTTGATTGTGAGCAATCCGCCCTACATCGCCTCGGCCGAAATTGAGACGCTGGAGCCAGAGGTGAAAGATTTTGATCCGCGCGGCGCGCTGGATGGCGGCGCGGACGGACTGGTCTTTTATCGGCGGCTGGCAGCGGAGGCCAAACCCTACCTGAAAGCGGACGGCAAAATCATGCTGGAATTCGGCGACGGCCAAGCGGACGCCATAAAAAGGATTTTTGAAAATGAAAAGTGGATTGTCGAAGCCGTGCAGGACGATTACAGTCAGCGCGCCCGAATTTTAATCGCTCACAAATAATTTCAAATGGAAAGTTTCTTGATCAAAGGCGGCGTGCCCTTGCACGGCGAAGTCACCATCAGCGGCAGCAAAAATGCCGCGCTCCCCATCCTCGCTGCGACGCTGCTGACGGACGAGCCGTGCGTCATCCGCCGCGTGCCGGACTTGAGCGACACGCGGTTCATGGTGCAAATCCTCGAATCGCTCGGCGCCACGGCCAAGTTTGAAAACGGCACCGTCACCGTCCACGCCAAGAAGATCAAGGGCTACGCCGACTACGAACTCGTCCGTAAAATGCGCGGCTCCATCTGCATTGTCGGACCGCTGCTGGCGCGGCTGCGGAAGGCGCGGATTTCCCTACCCGGCGGCTGCATCATCGGCGCGCGACCAATCAACCTGCATCTAAAAGGTTTTGCCTCCCTTGGTGCGAAAATTAAAATCGAAGGTGGTTATGTGGATGCAGCGGCGAAAAAAATCATCGGCGCGACGATGTTCCTCGGTGGTCGCGCCGGCCCCACGGTGCTGGGCACGGCGAACGTGATGATGGCCGCGACGCTGGCGGACGGCGTGACGGTCATCGAAAGTGCGGCGTGCGAGCCGGAGGTCGTGGACCTTGCCAATTTCTTGAATGCGATGGGCGCACAAATCGTTGGCGCGGGCAGCCCAACCATCACCATCACCGGCGTTAAGAAATTGCACGGCGCGGAGCATGAGGTGATTCCTGACCGCATCGAGGCGGCGACGTTTCTCATTGCCGCCGGCGCAACGAATGGCGAAGTGACCTTGAAAGGCGCGCGCGCTGACCATCTGCGCGCGGTGATTGATAAATTGAACGAAGCGGGCGTTTCCGTCGAGCGCAGCGGCACGAATCTGGTGGCGCGGCGGAATGGAAAACTGAAGGCGACGGACATCACGACGCTGCCGTATTCCGGTTTTCCGACGGATGTGCAGGCGCAGATGATGTCGCTGCTGGCGCTCGCACCGGGCATCAGCATCATCACGGAGCGGATTTTTGAATCGCGCTTCATGCACGTCAGCGAGTTGGCGCGGCTGGGTGCCGACATCGAGATTGAGGGACCGAGCGCGATTGTAAAGGGCGGCCGGCCGTTGAGCGGAGCGCCGGTGATGGCGAGCGATTTGCGTGCGAGCGCGGCGCTGGTCATCGCGGGGCTGTCGGCGAAGGGGGCGACGCAGGTGAACCGCATCTACCATCTGGACCGCGGCTACGAGCAGATGGACGCGAAGCTGCGAAAGCTCGGCGCAAGGATTCAGCGCGTAGAAGAAAAATGAATCAGAGTTAACCCAGCGCATCTAGCCGGATGCAGGCAGTGGCCGCAATCCACCACGGGCTGGCTGGGCAAAGGGAGATAGGCCTTGGGCACTTCATGCAGCCGGCCGCGCCACTGCACCGCCAGCCCCTGCCTACGCAACTTGGCGATATGCTTGAAGGCAGCTGTCGTAGCTGCACCCATTCACTTGGGCTATCTCATCGATGGGCGCGGTTCGCAGTCCTCAAGGCACGAAGCATTTTCTAGCGGTTGGGATGGCTAAGGGCGCTGGCAAGCTGGCATTGGGAGCGGGCGGCGGCGGAATTGTTTTGTCCTCCCCAATGCAGGGTCAGTGACTAGTGGCAGGTAATGAGGCCGCTGGTGCGGAGACTCTTCACTTGCCACCCGTCACTGACCATCAAGCTTCGGCTTCATGCGGCGATGATCTCGCGGCTGCTGGCGTAGATGCGCGCCTGCCGGGCGGCTTGGCGGACGGCGGTGCGGCTCTTTTCCTCGAACAGCGCGGGAAACACGAGCAGCGGGTAGAACGTGACCCACGCCAGCGCAGCCGCGTCGTTGGCGGCACGCCGCAGCGGGGCATTCAGTTCGGGTCGCTCAGCCTCGTCGAGGGTCTCGGCAAGTAAACGGCGCTTGAGCCGCTCGAATTCGCTTTCGAGGTTGGCCCGGAACGGCGCGCTCGTCGCCGTCGGCAGCGTGAAACGCGTTTCCGGCGCGAACCTGGTGGCTACTTTTGTCTTATTGTTGTTGTTCATATTTTTCTTTTGTTGGTTGGTTAAAAAACACAAAACCCGCGACTGCCTAGGCAATCGCGGGTTTTGAAAAATTGTTTTAGCGAATCAAGATTTCGTCACCACGATGCCCAAAGGACAGGAGTAGCGCTGCCAAATGGCTAGAGAGCCATTGACCGGCGCGTGGGTCTTCATCAGGTTAGTGAACGTGGTGTTCATTTAGTACGGGGTCAAAATAGCAGTTTACGGCATTTTGTCAAATTTTCCCCCCTTGTCGAAATTGACGGGCATGGTAGCTTGGACTCACTTACATGAGCGACCGACCACTCAAAATGGTGACTTGTCCGGGCTGCGACGCCAAGACGTTCATCCCCGGCGACCTGCCGCCGCTGGCCTCTGAGCCATGCAAAAAATGCGGGCACGCCATCATGATGCCGATGCAGCTGAGGCAGTTCGAGCTGCGCAGCAAGATTGCCTCCGGCGGGATGGGCACGGTCTATCGCGCCTGGGACATCACACTGGAACGACTCGTGGCCGTGAAGCTCATGAAGAATGAGCTTCTGGATGATCCGAAGATGCTCGAAAGTTTCTATCTCGAAGCCCGCGCTTGCGCGAAGTTGAACCACACGAACATCATTCACATTTATACGTTCGATGAATGGGAGGGGCAGCGCTATCTCGTGATGGAAATCGCGGACCAGGGCAGCCTCGACGCGCGCATCGAGAAGCTGCGGCTCCTGCCGGAATTGCAGGTGCTGGATATCGGCATCAAGATTGCCTCAGCCCTGGACATGGCGTTGAAATACGATTTGCTGCACTGCGATATCAAGCCGGGGAATATTCTGTTCAATGCTGACCATGAGCCGAAGCTGGTGGATTTCGGCCTTGCGCGCAAGACGGATGCAGAAGCGGAAGGCACGGAGTTTACTCGCGGCACGCCGTATTATGTCGCGCCGGAAAAAATCAAGCGTGAGCCGGAAACTTTTCTTTCGGACATGTACAGCCTTGGTGCGACGCTGTATCACGCCGTCACCGGCCATGTGCCATTCGATGCGCCAACGGTGGAGGAAGTCGTCGTCGCGCAGGTGCAGACGCCGCTGACGCCGCCGAACTTGGTCGTACCAGAGATTTCGCAGGCAACCAGCGACGCATTGGGACAGGCGCTGGCGAAAAACCCGGCCGAACGCTTCTTGAGCTATGATGAATTCATCATGGCCCTCACACGCGCACGCAGCGAACTTCTCGTCAGCCAATATTCCGCCCCGGAAGCCGCGCAACAACCTAAGCGGATGACGAGCTGGTGGCGTAAAAAATAAAAAAAGGCGGACGTTGCCGTCCGCCTTTTGTTAAGAATTTTCGACCGAATTACTGTTGGGGCTGGGTTTTCTTCTTACCTGAGTGAAACACTGTGGCGTTCAGCTTATCACCATCTTTCTTGTAAGCACCACCAACTGAATCGCCCACGGTAAAATCAGCCAACGTGGCGGGCTGACCATTCTTGGTGATCTTGGTTTCCGAGGTGATGGTGTAGGTCTGGGTACCGACCGTCACCGTCGAGGCGGTGGCGTCAATAGCAGCAATTTTACCATGGAACGGCAGACCGTGTTTCTTGTGAGCAGGCGCAGTGGCGGCGGAGGAATTGGTGGCCGTGTCCTGTGCGCGAGTGATGGCGGGTACGGCCAGCAGGGCCGCAGCCGTGATGGCGATTAATGCGATGTTCTTTTTCATTATAAGTTGTTGTTTTATTGTTAGTGTACTGTCCGCTAATACAGACCGACGAACCGCACGAAAGGTTTCAAAAAAATTACCAGGCACCTTCTGTCAGCAGTTCGGTGATATTCTGCGCCAGGTCGGCAGCCAATAGCGGCTGCGCCTGCCGCTCGGAACTGGCGAAGTCAGGCCCCACGTTGACGAGCGTTTGACCTTTCACATTGCGGTCTAAAATAAGTTTACCAGAAACGCGCTCCCGAATAGTGACATGAACCGTGATGCTGACGTGATAATTCTGAGTGGTTACTGCGTCACGGTTCAAATAGCCCAACCCGTCGCGTTCGTAACTGCGGATAACGCCGCTGATGACCAAATCGCCTGGCTCGCTGGTCGCCAGCCGATAGGTGGCGTCCACCTGCAGGCGCTCGCGCAATGCCTGCGTAACGGAGTCGCCCAGGCGCGGCTGGAGGGTTTGATTATTGAATGGCATTACCTGCACGGTTTTTTCGCCGGCCAAGTCGCCGTTAACGGAACCAAGATGGTAGCCAGCGCAACCGGTAAAAAGATTCGCCGCTAAGACGGCAAGGAGAAAATTTAACGCGCGCATGGCGACCTACTTTTGTGGTGCAGCCGAGAGTCGCGGTTTCAAAACCTCAATCCGCTGGCGAGCCTGCACGGCCAACGGTGAATTAGCATCGAGCTGTAGTACATCGTTATAATAGATGATTGCGCCCGCCCACTTATGGTTACTCTCGTAAAACTGGGCGATTTCAAAACTACCCCGCACCTGCTCAGCTTTAAGCTTGGCGACGGCGTTTTGGGCATTAGACACACGTCGGTCATCGGGGAAAACCACCATGAAATCAGTGTACGCAGCGATGGCCTGCGCAGCTGCACTCTGGTCGTACTCAGCGGTATCGGCCTGTTTTTCCCAAGCTACACCGGCGCGATACATAGCATCGGCGGCGATAAGGGGCTGTCCGTTATACCGATCAGCGGCAGTGTTATAGGCCTTGACGGCGTCCGCATAATTTTTTTCCTTCTCGTGGGCCGCACCTATGTTTAGTTGCGCGTGCGGGGCAACTTCGCTATAAGGCCCATTAGCCACAATTTTGTCATAAAGTTTCGCCGTCTCGTCCATCGAAGAATAAAGCGGAATGGTATTCCACAGCCTGAAAAACTCACCGTTTAGGAAACGTCCAGCAATGGCAAACTGGCGCCACAAAACCTCGTTGTATTGTCCGCTCTTGGGATATTTCTCAATGATTTTTTGGTAGGACTTGAAAGCCGCCTCGTCCTTTCCGTCCATTTCCTGACAGCGACCGATGAGGTAGGCAGCTCGGGGGGCATAATCTGAAAGGGGCCACACGCGCATGACCCGATAGGCCGCACGAAGGGTCGTAGAGTAATTTTTTGCCGCGAATGCGTCCTCGGCCACCTGCAGCTGGTCCTTAGCGCGGGTACGCTGCCATTTAGCCGTCTCGCCGTAAGGTTCATAATACCACCCCTCGCCGGGAACATACATCAGCGGTGCCGGGGAATGCATCGGCAGCAGCACAACCACTGCGACGATCAAAAACCAGAAGCGAGACCAGCGATTCATTTGTTCAGAACGGTAACGGCCAATTTCCACCAAGTCAAAGCCATTCAACCCCGATAGACAATCAGGACGCCGTAGTCAGTAATGATTTTCTGCACACCAACGTCAAACATCTCGTAGCTAATCGAGTGAACACCAATAAGGTTAGTCTCCGTAACCTCCTGTAAAAACGCCGTGACTTTCTCGTCAAACTTATCATGGCCAGACTCGATACACGCCGCGCGGCGGATGGTGTGGATCCGAAGCTTTTTGCCAGCGCCCTTTTGGACAACCTCCAGTGGCGGCTTAGGCTTGTCTATTAACGATTCGCCCGGCGTATCACGCACCGGCACTTTGAGATGCAATTGCACCTTGGCAGCAGACGCAGCAATAGGGTTGGGCGTTGTCGGCGGAGCGACCGCCGGCAGCGAGCCGGTGGTCACCTTGCCACTGGAGGGAATTGTGATTTTTTCGCCACAGGAAGGGCAGTCAATTTCGGAGCCAGCACCGGACTGATCAACCGCCATTTCTTGGTCGCAGTTCGGACAGTTGAAGACGATGTCCATAATTTTTTAGGAAATAGATTTTAAGCAGACTACGCCCCACCAATGCTGCAAACCAGAAAATAATTCAAACACAATTCTACAATACACTGCCAGCGGAGCAACCTTACATCACATTGCCCGTGAAGTAGACGGCGGCACAGTGGTGGCTGACGTTACGACCATCATGGGCGTCACTGAGGCCGACTTGGACGGTCTACGTCCGCGTGTATTGGCAATGTCCAAACGCTGGCGCATGTTTGGCTTGTTGACGCTGTAGAGCAGGGCATTTTCCTCAGTAATCATATCCTGCTCGTAGGCCTTCAGCAGAGACTGTTCAAAGCTGTGCCACCCGGCGTTGCTACCAGCCTCGATGATGTCATGGAGCCGGCGGTTTTCACCTTCGCCTAACTCGATAGCCTCGCGCGTGCGCAAGCTACTGCCCATCAATTCAGTAACCAGCACACGGCCACCGTTTTTTTTGGGGACAAGCCGCTGGCCCACGATGTATCGCAAGGAAACTGCCAGTCGGCGCCGAACCTGCTGTTCTTCGTCCTTGGAGAACATACCAAGAATGCGGTAGATAGTCTGGTCGGCGCTAATGGTATGTAACGTGCTAAAAACCAGATGACCGGTCTCGCCAGCAGTGAGAGCGATCTCCATGGTCTCGCGGTCCCGAATTTCGCCGACAAAAATCACCTTGGGGGCTTGGCGGAGTGCCGCACGCAAGCCATCAGGGAAACTGAAAAAGTCGCGCCCCAGTTCGCGCTGACTAAAGGTGGAATTCATCTGCGGGTGCAAAAACTCAACAGGATCCTCCAACGTGACCACATGAACCTTGCAGTCGCGATTGATCTCGTTCAGCAGTGCGGCAATCGTGGTACTCTTGCCATTGCCTGCACCGCCAGTGACAAACACCAAACCGTTACGTTCTTTGACGATTTCACGGAATGCAATCGGCAGGCCGAGTTTGTCCATCGTGGGAACCAGCGGCTGTAGCCGGCGCAGGACCATCGCGTAGGTGCCGTTCTGGCGGTAAATGTTCACGCGGAATCGGCAAAAATCGTTCAAAGGATGGCTGCAATCGCATGACCCATATGCGGTAAGGTCGGCCAGCAACTTGGGGTTGTTGTTGAGAATCAGACGTGCCATGATTTCGATACGTTCACCGGTCAGCACCGGTTCGGGCGGGTTGAGCGAAGGCGTTTCCAAAACGCCGTATGCCTCCACCTGAGGTTTCTGGCCGGCTACAAACAGCAAATCGGAAATGCCGTCGTAGCTCTTAATCATAGCCGTCAACAACTGGTCAAGTTCTTGAATGGTCTGCATTTGACTATGGCTGCTTCTTGCGGAAAAAAACCTGCGGGTTCATCGCGTTTAACGCCGAAAGGTCAAGCCCAGCCTGCGGGCTGCGCTCCTGCGCAAGCGCGAGCTGCCGGGCGATTTTTTTGACCGCCACGCTGGCGTAAAATTTTACCACACCCACGCCGGTATGCTGCATAAAAATGACTGCCAGCATGCAATACTCATCTACGTTAATGACGAACATGGAAAACTTTTCGCCCTGCTGATAGATGCTGTCAAAGTTTTTTTCATTTACCAATCCCGCAATGGTCTGGTTTGCCATAAATGCTCCAGATGCCAGAGCGCCAATCGTTGTTAAATCAAACTGCTGATTATCTCCGGCGTATGCAATAAGGAACCCCCCTTTATCAATCACCAGGGATGTGGTCGCATCAGTCTGCGCATTAAATTCCCGCAGCGTCTCGTCGAGCTGCTGTATATCTTCCTCGATGAGCTGTGGCAGCGTGGCCATAGTTAGAGAGCTTGCGGTGTGCCTTGGGTGAGATATTTCTGAAGAAGCATCCGCGTAATCATGTTCAACGTCTCGAAGACCCCTTCACATTTATGCGCGGTAGCGGAGAAAGACGGCACCTGCACCTCGCGATTGTTTAGGAGATAGTCCAAATATTCCGTTGGCGCAGCGTTTGGCAAATCACGCTTGTTGTATTGCAATACATAAGGAATGTCCATGAGGTTTAACTTGAGTGAATTCAAATTATCCACCAAGTTCTGAAAGCTTTCTACATTTTCCGGCATTTTTTCATATTGCGAATCCGCCACAAATACAATGCCATCCACGCCGCGCAGCACCAGTTGCCGCGTCGTATTATAAATTACCTGGCCAGGCACGGTGTAAAGTTGGAACTTCGTCTTGAACCCCTTAATCGTCATCGCCTCGATCGGCAGGAAATCAAAAAACAACGTACGATCCGAACTCGTCGCCAGCGAGACGAGCTTGCCCTTATTACCCGCAGTCGTCTGGACATGGTCGTGCACTTGTACGAGATTGGTCGTTTTGCCGCCCATCGCCGGGCCGTAATAAACGATTTTAACCTGCAGTTCTTTGGTCGCTTGATTGATGATGGCCATAAGATTATTGAGTCCTTTTACGGTCTAATTCCCCCGACAACACGGCAAGTTGCGTTGCTGGCAACGGCTCACCCGAGCGACCAAATGCCGCAAAATACACAGCGTTTACGCGAAAAATCTGCCAGGGCACATTACCTACCGTAAAGCTGACATTGTTCAGAGCGCCCATCCTAAGCTCTTTCGCACTCTGATTCATCCGCTCAAAAATCTGCGGGATGAACGCCGCCAACGTGTCGGCACTAAATTCCACCGGTACTTGGCTGGCCACGCGCAAACCATCCGGCAGCGTCACCACCGCGCCAACTACGCCGGGCAACGCGATTGCCCTCGTCACCACGTCTTTTGGTGACGCAAATCGATGCGTAAAATCCGTCTGCGGCACCGGCGGTGGCGCAAAAGTATTTTCAACCACATTCAGTTCCGCACTGCGCTCACTCTTGACGAAGAAATTTGAATCGGTAGATTTTTTCTCCGCCGGAGCTGTCAATTTCACCGGAACCTCTGGCGCGGCTTGTGGAAAACCAAAAAATAGGTCCGGTATTTCTGGCGCAACGGCGGTCTTCTGACGCGCCCCCTGCAGATTTTTCTGCGCGGCGAAAAACAGCGGCGCAATTACCTTCAACGGAAGGTCTAGTTCCACGTTGTCGTTTTGAGACGGTGGCGAACTCGGCTTAGCTAGTATGCGTAATTGTTTCCAGGCCATCGTCACGCGACCGCGCTTCAGGCCGGCCTCCACCAAATTGCCCGCCAGCGGCACGCTGACATTTGCCAATGAGGTTTGGGAAATTTCATCCTTCAATTCCTCCGGCCAGTGTTCTGCCAAATCCCAGAGCGAAGCAAAAACCGTCGGCTGCAAAGGTTCAGAACGCGGGGTTGCGAAGGCGGGCGCGGGAGCGGCAGTTATCGTTGGGATGGCCGAAACGGGCGAGGCAGGACGGATCGGTGTAACTTGTGGTGCGGGCGGTACAACTCGTTGAACCGGCGGCGGCGTGAATGCAATCGGCGCGGGCGTGCCAATTGGTGCAACGACGGGTGGGTTCATACGCAGAGGCACAGAGGCCGGTTCAGGCGCAGGAATTGGCGCCGGAGTAGTCGTGGGCGCCTTAAGAGGTTGCGTGGTGAAAGCGACGCCGGCACCGCGTCCACCAAAAGGTCCATTGACATCATTGGAAACTTCCACCTTAGGGCCGGTGCGCCGTGCAAGTAGAGCTGGGTTCAGGCGCGGTAAAATTTCAGCCAGCGGCAGACTGACCATTTTGCTGTCATGTTCACCGCCGGAATTAACGAAGGCCGCGGGCGCAAGCTGCCGTAGTTCACCGAATGAAATTTTAACCACGCCAAATGCTAGCTGCGCCGTAATCGTCTCAATGGGCAAGTTGATAGCGAAAGCGGGAGGTACAGCCACAATTTTTCCGCGCAACTCCGGCGGCAGGCCGGTGATGATGGGCGCAAGTGGTATGGCAATTTCATTTCCGTTCGGCGGCGGGTTAGGAGCCAACACCGGTGGCGGCGGGGCTGTGCTGGAAGCTGTAGCCACCTGCTTGATGGGCGCGGCGGCGGCGACCGGGCGCGACACCAGCGATGGCTCCGCCTCAGAAGAATCCATCCGGCGCAAAATACTCCGCAACAGGCCAGCAAAACTTGTTTTAACCATGTTTGACATGAATTTCGTTTCTTGAGTTCACCCTGTCAATCTTCTAGGGCGGACAACTTTAAGCACACTTCACGCCACGGATGCTGAACCTGATTTTTTCCAGTTTTTGTCCCACGATGGGACTGGCTAATGCCTAAGCTGTCCATTTTTGCACCTCAAAAATCGGCTGGCAGCGCGGAACGCGGCTTGCTTATATTTGTCAATCGGTTTTAAAACTTGAGTTTCGCCCGCCGTACGGTTAGCCGTAGCGCAGGCTGATGATGGAAAAACGACATAAAATCTTACTTCTGGATGACGATACTGACTGGCTCACGCTGAGCCAGGAGATGCTCGCCGCTTTGCCCAGCCGCCCGGAAATCCTCACCGCTAACAACGGCAAACGCGCCCTTTCCCTTCTCGAATCCGAACCAGTACGGCTGCTGATCTGTGATTTGAAAATGCCACGGATTGATGGTTTGCAAATCCTTTCCATCGTCCGCCGTCGTTATCCGGAGCTGCGCACCGTCGTCTTGAGTGGTTTGGAAGATGAAGATTTTCGTTCGCGCGCCTATGCGCTGGGTGTCGATCTGTTTTGGATCAAGATGGAAATGCAACGCAATTCCAAATTATTTATAGAGTGTCTCGAATCCTTACTTGGCCGCGATGATGAACCAGGTTTTCGCGGCATCCAGAGTAAGAGCCTGATGGACATTATCCAGATGGAATGTCTTTCCCGTAGCTCGTCCGTACTTCGCATCACGCGCGGGCCGCTAGTGGCGAAACTGTGGATTCAGGATGGCGAACTAATTGATGCTGAGGCCGAGGGCGCTCGTGGTGAGGCAGCGTTCCGGCGGATTTTGTCCTGGAAATCCGGCACGTTTGAAAACTTGCCCGCCGAGCCGGAGCACGCGCGCACCATTATGAAGCCCGTCAACGCCCTGCTACTCGAAACCGCGCAGAATATTGATGAAGCCGCCAGTCCGGCCACTCCAGAATCCATCGAGCAAGCCGCCCACCGCAAGTCAGTCTGGAAACTTTCCTTACTGACCCGTGAGGGCGCGGATTTTGTTATCTCCATCCCGCCCGAAGGCAGGGGCGAACCCGAGGCGCTTGGCACGCAGATGATTACGCCGCTCGTCAAGTGGACCCGCCACGCCGCCGCCATCGCTCGCAGACTGGGTGAACAACTCGAGGCCGGGCCGGTCATGCAAGTCACTGGCCAAAACTTGGAACGTCAGGTGCTAGTATTAGAACGTGAGGAACGGTTGTTCCTTGTCGGCTGGCCGGTCGAAGCCACCGGAAATTTATTGGAAAAAAGCCGAAAACTTGTTGCGTCATGGGATTCCTAAAAAGATTCTTTCGCGGCCGCGCAGGCGTGCAGCAGTTGCCCACCGGCACCATTACGGTGGACCGCCAAGGTCGTATTGTCACCTCGACCGTATCGTCCGCGTATCCCCAAAACTTCCTGCGCGAAATCGGCCGCGACGTTTTGGATCTCTTCAGCGAGGCTCGCACTGCGCAGATGCCTCTGGCCGAGATCAGCCTTCAGTTTGGCAGCCTACATATCACCGCCCGCGAGCTGCGCGGCGGCGCAATTATTTTTTTATTCCCTCAAACCGCGTTGCTCGCAACGCCAACCCGCTCACGCCCATGACTCCCAAGGATATCAACCAGCTAGTCACGCAGATCGAGACTCACATCGAATGCTGGAAGCAGTTCAACCACTTCATCTCCATCGCCCGCGCAAAAAAATTTGGCCCTGCCGACGACAACCATTTTCTTGAGATTAAAAGCATCATTGTGCAGGAGCTAGAACTGATTTTTGCGTCCATTGATGTCCAATCGCCCACGCGCGAAGAAATCCATGGCCTCATCACCAACGCCCCGTCGCTGCGCTATTTAAGCGAGATGAGCGAAGGCGCACTGCGCGGGCTCGAAACCCAGTGGCACAAGATTTACATCGGCTGGCACGCCATCCTCGGCCAGCTCAAAGTTAAACAGCGTCAGGAAGAATCCAAGGCCTTCTGGGGCGGGAAGAAATAATTTCAGCAAGTCATCCGGCGTTGTGATTTAGAAACTCTTCGGGCAAACTAAACCATCATGTTGAGCTATGTTCAAATTCTCATCCTAGCGCTCGTTCAGGGCGCCGCAGAACTCCTGCCCGTCTCCAGTTCCGCCCACGTTATAGCGGCTGCCAAACTTATGGGCGTGAAAGACGTTTCCAGCCCCGAAATGGTCATGCTACTGCTCTTGTTGCATACGGGCACGATGTTCGCTGTCATCGTCTATTTTTGGAAACGCTGGAAACGCGACTACTTTGCCTCAGCCGCACAGTTTCAATGGTTTGCCATTCAAGTCGCGCTTGCCACCATTTGTACCGTCATCGTCGGCTTGGGACTAAAAGTGCTCATTGAAAAAGTTTTCATGCGCGGGACGCCGCACGCCGAGGTGGAAAATTTGTTCAACAACTTGCCGCTCATCGCTGGCTCACTCGCGGCCGTCGGACTACTAATCATTTATGCGGGCGTGCGCGAGAATAAATCGCCGCGGGACGCAGAAATTCAGCCGCACCATTCCTTTTGGATTGGGGTGGTGCAGGGAATTTGCCTCCCGTTCCGCGGCTTCTCCCGTTCGGGCGCGACCATTTCCACCGGCCTCATCCTCGGCCTATCAAAACAGAAACTGGAAGAATTTAGCTTCGCGCTCGCCGTGGTGTTGACCCCGCTCGTCATCGCGGACGAGGCCCACCGGCTCATCAAGGCCCACGCCTTGAGCGGGGCCAACTCCGTGTTTCATTTGCTTGCCCCCGGATTGATCGGGATGTTTTTAAGTTTTATCGCGGGCCTGATTGCACTGAAGCTTCTATCACGCTGGCTCGATGGCGGGCGCTGGAAATTCTTCGGTTTCTACTGCCTCGCCGCCGCCGTTGGCGTGTTGCTCATCTACTACAAGCTGCCGAATTAAACTGCGGGCACATTCACTGTCAGGGTGGCGATCTTAGACGGTTTTGCCTAATTCGTTATAGACAAGCAGGGTTTCGATTTTCACCAGCCCCAATTTGGCAGTATAAACACGTTTTAAAGCCTGATTTTCACCATAATTAGCCAGCGACTAAGGAGTTCCAGCCGGAAAATGGTGGGCGCGGTAAATCTCGGTTACCGCAGTTCAACGCACGGAGGTAAAGTCACTTCGCGTTTGCGTCTGGAATAAATATCTTCTTACCCGCAATGAGCGCGTTCGGGTTCAACTTGGGATTGGCCGCGATGATTTGCGATGACGTTACCTTCACACCCTGCGCGCGATATGCCTTAGCGATGGCCGAAACCGTGTCGCCCGATGCAATTGTATATTCATAGCCCTTCTGTGGTACCGCCGGGGTCGCGGGATTATCCGGACCTGCCGAGTTCGCCTCTGTATTCACCTTTGACTTGTGGCTAATCGGCGCGCCACCGCCAGTCTTGGCGAGGTTTTCAATCTGCTTAAGGATGAGGTCGCGGTCATCCTGGCGTTTCTTGTCAATTTCCTGCACCTGCGTCGCGAGGGATTTCAAATCTTCCGCGCTGGCACTGTTATTGACGGCGGGCGAATTCACCTTGTCGGTCAACTCAGAAATTTGTTTTTCCAGCGCGTCAATCCGTTTGCCATGCTGCTCCTGGGCGGCGAGCAGGTCCTGAATCTGGCCGGACAATTTATCAATCTGCTGCTGCGTGCCGGTATCCTGCGCGCGCAGAAGCGAAACCGCGCAAATCAGAATAAAACCGCCTAGCAAAATCTTTTTCATCCGCCGAAAATAAACGTCTGCCAGTTCCCGTCAAGGTGAAGTGCGCACGGCACTTGGTAAATTTCACCACCCCAGCCAGCGCGTCAGCAGCGGCGCAACCACCAGTGCCGGCAGATAGTTGGCCAATTCCACGCGCCGCACGTCCAGCATGACCAACGCGGTCGCAGCGATTACCAGCCCAGCGGTGGCGTTTACGGCGTAAACCAAATGGTGAGTATTTATCCAAGGCAGCGCGAATGCGTGGACAGAGATTGCAATGTCATTGAGAAAAAAGAAGACCGGCACCGCTGCCATGGCCGCCGGCCAGCGCAATATTTTAACAAAGCCGACCATGGCCAGCCCATCCATCACAGCCTTCAGCCCGAGCGGAAAGAAATAATTATCCAGTCCGTCCGTCACCGCCCCAACGATGCCTAACGGCGCAGCACAGAATAGAATTGTGCCCGCAATGAAACCATCATGCTTTTTACCAGCACCCGTCGGCTCGGCGGTGAGCAGCTTCGCCGCATAACCACCCAACCGGTTGGAAAACTTTTGCAAGCCGAGGATTTTTCCCAGCAGATTGCCCAGCACGACAGCCAATCCAGCGAGGAAAAACTGTTTTAGCGCATGCAAAAAACCGCCACCAATGTTCTGCCAGACCAGTTGCAGCCCGCAGAACGCGGTGAACACGCCGAGTGCGGTCTTAAGCCGGAGCTGCGTGCGCGCTGATAATTCGCCGCGACCTGTCAGGCCGTACAGCGCACCGAGCAGGATGCCGAAGGCATTAAGAAAGGCACCAATCACGCGCTGATTGTGCCGCGCGCCGATAGGGAAGGAAACGAAGAAAAGTTTCATTTACCTGCGCTGCGACATAACATCCGCCGAACAATGTCCGTACCAAAAAGAACTTCACCGTGGTGCTGGGTGCCGACGCTTTACGTCGCTGAAGGACTGCCCTACGCGCTCGCATTGTCGGTGTCGGTGGTGCTTTACAAAAATCTCGGCTTGTCCAACGCCGCCATCGCGTTCTACACCGGCTGGTTGTATTTGCCGTGGGTCATCAAACCGTTGTGGAGCCCAGTCGTGGACGCGCTGCGGACACGGCGCTGGTGGATTGGCGCGATGCAGTTCTGCCTCGGCGCGGCTCTGGCTGGCATCGCACTGACAATTCCGACGACGCATTTTCTGCAGCTCACACTGATGTTTTTCTGGCTGGTGGCGTTCGCCTCGGCCACGCACGACGTGGCGGCGGACGGCTTTTACCTGCTGGCGCTGCCGGAGCGCGACCAGTCGTTTTTTAGCGGGGTGCGGAATACTTCTTATCGCATCGCCGCCATCGTGGCGCAAGGGCAACTGGTTGTCCTCGCCGGAATAATCCACGGACAGACCGGCAGTTTTTCAACGGCGTGGCTGGTGGTGTTCGCGCTGATGGCGGTGGTGTTCCTGGCATTTTCAATTTATCACCGCTGGATTTTGCCGCGCCCGGTGAACGACCTCGCTGACGGGCCAGAGCCGCAGAAAAGATTTACGGAAAACTTCTTTAGCACGTTCGCGACGTTTTTCCAGAAGCCGAAGATCGGCACACTGCTCGCCTTTATCCTGCTCTACCGCTTCGGCGAGGCGCAGTTGCTCAACGTCGCCAAATTCTTCCTGCTCGATCCGCGTGCCAGCGGCGGGCTGGCTTTGACGGACGACCAGTTTGGCTGGATTTACGGGCACATCGGCGTGAGCGCACTTTTAGTAGGCGGCTTGCTCGGCGGCTGGGTCGTGTCGCGGCGCGGATTGAAATTCTGGCTGTGGCCGATGCTGCTCGCAATCCACTTGCCGGACGCGGTGTTCATCTGGCTGGCGTCTGCGCAGCCGGAAAACCTTTACGCCATCGGCGCGGGTGTCGCTATTGAGCAGTTCGGCTATGGCTTTGGGTTCACTGCGTTTATGCTCTACCTGATCCGCATCGCGCGCGGCCCGCACGCAACAGCGCACTACGCGCTATGCACCGGCTTCATGGCGCTGGGCATGATGCTACCGGGAATGTGGAGCGGCTGGCTACAGCAACAGCTCGGCTACAAGCTATTCTTCATCTGGGTTATATTGGCGACAATTCCCAGTTTTCTGGTGGCGACAAAAATTCCGCTGGAGCCGGAGTTTGGTAAACGCCAGGCTTTTTGACGCAAGAAATAATTTGCTTTGAACATACCGCGCTAGAGAGAATCCAACTTCCCAATGAAATATAACCGCCTGCTAATTTTGGTCGCCGCGCTACCAACCGTTTTAACCGCGCACGCCGATCTCAGTTCCATTTTCACTAACGCTGTGCCCGCCGGTTCGAACGCCCGCCGGCCCAGCATTATTTTCATCCAGTACCACGACCTCGCGCGCGGCGATTTGAGCTGCTACGGCCAGACGAATTACCAGACCCCAAACCTCGACCGGCTCGCGACGGGCGGCATCCGCTTCAGCCATTACACCGGCGGCGCGGATAGCGCGGCAACCACCGCCCAGCTGCTCGCTGGGAAAAATTCTCCTTTGGCGGCAGGCGAAGCGAACCTCGCTCAACGCCTTCGGGTCGAGGGCTACCACACCGGCCTCATCGGCGAATGGAGTCTTGCTGGGCAGCCGTGGACACAGGGGTTTGACGAGTTTGCCGGGTTTTTGGACGACACCGAAGGAATGAATTATTTCTCGGATTTCGTCTGGCGTTACGCGCCCAAGAGCATCCTCGACGGCACGAACCTGACCCTGACCGACTACACCGGCAAGGAGCAGATTTATCCCAACCTCGGCGGCAAAAAGGGGCAGTATCTGCCGGATTTGCTCGTCAACGCGATGGACAATTTCATACGCATCAACGCCCCGGACGCCCCGCGCCATTGGCGTCCGTTTTTTCTGCTCGTGGATTTTCCCGCGCCGCGCACCGCGACTGCCGGCGCGGATGATTTTCCCGTGCCCAGCGATGCGCCGTTCACTGACGAACCGTGGCCGCAGGCTGCGAAGAACCGCGCCGCGCTCATCACCCGCCTTGACGGCGGCATTGGCCGCCTATTCGAGCAGTTGGGCAAATCAAAAATGACTAATAACTACGTCATCTTCTTCACCAGTAGCGTCGCGCCGGAAAGATTTGCCAACCCGAACTTAAACTTCCTGCTGCCTGCCGGCGATTTCCGCGAAGCCACTAACCCCGCGCCGCTGCCGATGATTGTGAAATGGCCGGACAACATTCCCGCCGGCCGCGTCAGCGATGCACCTTGGAACGTGATTGATTTTGCGCCCACGGCTTTGGAGATTGGCTATCTAAAGCCGGTGACGAATTTCACCGGGACATCCGTGCTGCCCGAGTTATTGGGCAAAAAGACCGAGTAGCTCTAGTGCGCTGGCGCGCTGGCGGGCAAAGGCCCGAAGTCGCGCTGCTGTTCCACTTTTTTCGCGGCGATCGCCACCCATACCACCGCCAACACGATGGCGAGGAATACTGCTGCCGCGGCAAACCATGGCCATCGGTAATTTTGTCTGGGTTCGTTCATCGCGCCGACAGTCTCGCACAAGTTCGCCTTGCCACCAAGTGACAGAATTTTTGAAAACTAGACCACGCCGGTTTTTGCGGTAGATTGCGCGCTGCGTTTCATGCACGAAACCGAACTCCAGGAAGATCCCGAACTGACGCCGACACTCCCGCCGGCCGGCCGGCAGACCTACGCCCTTTTTCGCAACGCCGAATTCACCCGTTACCTCATTGCGCGCTTTATCGCGGCGCTGGGCATGCAGATGCTGGTCACGGCAATGGACTGGGAGCTTTACAAGCGCGCACACTCCGGCCTCGCACTCGGCTTCGTCGGCCTGTCGCTGATGGTGCCAATGATTCTCTGCACCCTGCCAGCGGGGCAGCTCGCCGACCGCCTCAATCGAAAAAAAATCATCCTCGGCTCCACCTTCCTGCTTGCCCTCGCAAGCCTCGGGTTGACGCTGGCCTCCGCGTTCATTGACCTGAAACAAAATGTCGCGACGTTCCAGTTTTTCGCTTACTCACTACTCGTCGTCATCGGTATCGCGCGAACCTTTCTCTGGCCGGCCAGCGCCGCGTTTGTGACCGCGCTCGTTTCGCGCGAGGAACTGCCGCGCGCCATCACCTTCAATAGCGGTGCGTTCCAGCTTTCATGCGTGCTGGGCCCGTCCGTGGCGGGTGTCATCATCTGGCTCACCCATGGCGCGTGGCTGGTGTATGCCTTTAACGTCGTTGCCACGCTCACCTGCCTCGCCCTTATCACGGGCATCCGGCACGAACACAAAATTCCGCCGCGCGAGCCGGTCTCGCTCAAAAGCCTCATCACCGGCTTCCAGTTCGTCTATCAAAACAAAATCATTCTCGGCACCATCACCCTGGATATGTTCGCCGTGCTCCTTGGCGGCGCGGTAACACTCCTGCCGATATTTGCTGTAGACATTATTCCGTTGCATGGCGGTGCGGAAGGCGTCGGGCTTGGTCTGCTGCGCGCGGCCATTCCCATTGGCGCGATTGCCTGCGTCTTTTTTCTCGCGCACCGGCCGCCGTTGCAAAAGGCCGGTCGCACCATGCTCCTGTGCGTGGCCATCTTTGGCGTCGCAACAATATTATTCGGCCTCGCCAACCGCCAGTGTCTCGGCGGATTCCTGCCGGCGGCGGACGGCGCGTGGTTCTGGGTGGCGTTCGGGCTGATGGCGCTGTGCGGCGCGGTGGACAACGTCAGCGTGGTGGTGCGCGCGACGCTGGTGCAGATTTTGACGCCGGACGAAAAGCGCGGGCGCGTCTCGGCGGTGAACAGCCTCTTCATCGGCACGTCCAACGAGTTGGGCGGCTTCGAGTCCGGCATGACCCAGCACCTGTTCGGGCCGGTCATGGGCAACACCATGGCCACCGGCGCGATTTTGTCCGTGGTGATTGGCGGGTTCGGGACGCTGGCAGTGGTGCTGGTCGTCGCGTGGCTCTGGCCGGAAATCCGACGCTACGGCAAGCTGTCGTAAAATCTCACAGCAAGCAGATTTACTGCGCAGATTTTTTACTTCGTCCCGTCCAAAAGATATTCGTCGAGCCGCGTGTGCTTCAGAACATTACGCACGGACGCAGTGGGATTGGCAAACTTCAAGTTGATGTTACGCCGTTGAAGATTTTTTTTGAAACGCAGCATCAGGCCGATGCCCGTGCTGTCCACAAACGTCACGCGCGCCAGATCAATCACCACCGTCATGCCCGGCTCAGTTTGGGACAACTCCGATTCCGTATGAACGCCCAACTCCACCGCGTTCAGCGCGGTAACTTCACCAGACCAGCGGATCTGTAATTCTGACGCCTGCATACCACTGGTGACAACCGGAACGTGCGCCAGGCTTTCCATCAAGATGCGCGCACCAGCGACGCTCATCTGCATATTGAAAAACTCATCCAGCTTCATCATCCGCAGCACCGCCTCGACCGGCGGTCGCGCTGCCACGAGGAAGAAATGCTGACCCAGCTCACGCGCCCGCTTGCGTAACCGGATGAGCGCGCCAATGCCCGTACTGTCCGTGAACTTGGTGTCGCTCAAGTCAAACAACACCGGGCCGCCCTCGACGGTGCGCAGCCATTCGGGCAGAAATACCTGTGCCTCCGCCGCGCCCAACCGCTCCGGCGCACGGATAATAAAATTTCCCAAGGGATCGGGGGTAATCTCCGCCTTGGTGGTAGGCGGGGCCGATTTGGTGCCGCGCAGCCGCAGCCGTTGACGCGCGACGGCGGTGACAAATTTCCAAAGAATTTTTGCACCACCGCGCCGAGGCGTGCCGACGCCGGTCAGAAAGTCAAACGTCGAACCCGTGCCCAGCACAAATGGCACGCCCGCTTCGCGGTAATTCATGTTGATCCACTTCTCCTGCTTCGGCGAACCGAAAGCCACCAGCAAAATATCCGGCTTCGCCTGGCGCAAGCGGTGGAGGATATCCGAATTATCCATTTCCAAGAGCGGCTTCTCGGGCGGGATATGTACGCCTACCAACTGTAGTTGCGGATGCCGCGCCCGGATTTTCTCCGCCGCCCCTTCGCCGCCACCAAGCAGAAACACGCGCCACTGCTTTTGTTCGGCGAGCGTGAGCAGTTGTGGAATCAGGTTGGGGACCGTGACATTTTCTGGCAAGGGGTTGCCCAGCATCTTCGAGGCGCGCACCACCGCCTTTTCCTCGGCCAGAACCAGATGCGCGTCGAACAAAATGCGGCGCAACTCCACGTCCTCCAATGACTGCACGAGAAAATCCACTCCCACCGTCGTCACGTAGTGCGGCTGGGCGGACGCAATCATTTCGCCGGCCAACGCCAGAGTTTCAGCGAGGCTGACACCGTCGAATGGCACGCCCAAGATAGCAATGGGTGCGCGTCCGGACTGGTCAGATGGAATAGTAGCCTGCATGAAACCTGCTGATTTTTAGCACTGTGCCCGCCAAAGTCCAAGCACGGAAAATCACCGGCGCCTCACGAACTCTTCGGCTCCAGGATCTTTTTCACCTCGACCAACAGCTGGTTCGGGCTGAATGGCTTGGTCATGAATAGCGCCGCCCCGGCGAGTTCCGCCTCGACCTTCGTCAGTGCGTGGCCCTTGGCCGACAGCACCACCACCGGAATATGTTTCGACAACGGATTCTCCTTCAACTGCCGGAGCGCCTCCAGTCCGTCGAGGCCGGGCATAATGACGTCGAGCACGATGAGCTGCGGCTGCGCGGTGTAGGCGGTGGCCAGTGCCTCGTGACCATCGCGGCAGGCGACGACGGCAAAGCCACCTTTTTTAAAGGTCATCTCCAACAGACGCACCATGTAAACCTCGTCGTCGGCAATGAGTACTTTCGGGGCGGCGGGCTCGTTCATACAAACAAGTTCCGCCCGCCTAACCGAGGCTTTGAATAATCAATGCTCACCACGGCCCGATATTATGCCGTTCAAGGCTTTTTGGAAAGCGGGCAAAATACCTTCAAACGACCGGAGGCGGATTCTGACTGTCGAGCCAGCGACGAATCCGGCTGCCGCCGGACTCCGCCAGTGCGGGCAGATTCGCCAGCAACAGATTGATTTTTTGAGCGTCGGCGCCATCGGCGGCATCCTCGATTGCAAGAAACGCTTCCGCGAGCGAGCGCAAGCCGAACAACGCGCACAGGCCCTTGAGCGAATGCGTGGCCCGCTCGAGTTCCGTCCATTGCTGTTCGTTGGTATAACGCTGGACCTCAGCCAGGCGCATCGGCAGCTCCTTGATAAAATCATCGGCCATCTCCACGACCCCCTCACGGTTGAGCTCGTTGCAAAGCTGGTCCAGCTTGGCGGGATCGAACGCTTCGCCGTTATCGGCGGCAGGCGGCACGGCGGCGAGCAGCGACTGGTAGAGCTGCTGGGCGGTGTAAGGTTTAGAAATATAGTCGTCCACACCGGCGGCGAGGCAGCGCTCGCGTTCGCCGACCAGCGCATTGGCCGTAATGGCGATGATGCGGACGCGCTGCGTGACTTTATTCTCCTTCTCGATTTTGCGGATGACGCCGGTCGCTTCCAACCCATCGAGTTCCGGCATATTGCAGTCCATCAAGATGGCGTCAAATTTACCGGGCTGAAACTTGTCCACGGCCTCTTGCCCGTTGAACGCCCACTCGGCGCGCGCCCCAAAGTTATCCAGAATCAACTGGCACAGCTTGCGATTGAACGGATGATCCTCGGCCGCGAGAATGCGCAAATCAGAGATCGCCGTGCGCTTGGGCGTGGCGGCCGCGCGGGTAATGAACTCCGTACCATCGGCCGGCTCTACCGCCGGCTTCAGGTCTGGCTTGGCCCCGTCCACAACGGCCAGCAGCGCGTCAAACAAGGGCTGCTGCCGCACCGGCTTGAGTAGCACATTCACAAAACCTGCCGGACCGGCCGCGTCCATGCCCAGCGACCCGGCCGGGTTCGCCAGCAAGATACTCGACACAATATCCTTCTTTTCCACCAGCAACCGGCTCAGCTCCTCGCCCCCGGCGGTAAGCATCTCATCGTCACAGATCACCAGCGGAATCACCGCCGCGCCGAGATTGTTCCGCAGCAAGCGGCTCAGTTCGCCCGCCGTCGCTACCGCGCGACAGTCCACGCCCCAGCCCTGCAACTGTTCGACCAACGATTCGCGCAGGCTTGCGTCCGGCGCGGCGACGGTGGCTTGCAAAAAGACCAGACCGGGATAACTGCGCTCGGTGACCGGCTGCGGCGGCACTTCAAAGGGCACTTCAAACCAAAACGTCGAACCCTGACCGGGCACGCTGTTCACGCCAATCTTGCCGTTGAGCAGCCCAATGATTTTGCGCGAGATGGCCAGGCCCAGGCCGGTGCCGCCGAACTTCCGCGACGACGACGTATCGGCCTGCATGAACGGCTGGAATAATTTACTGATCTCATCCGCCGTCAAACCGATGCCCGTATCAATGACCTCAAAGCGTAAAGTATTCTTACCGGGTGATTGAAATTGCGATTGCACGCGCACCACCACTTCGCCGCGCTCGGTGAACTTGATGCCGTTGCCGACCAGATTCAGCAAAACCTGCCGGAGCCGGATCGGGTCGCCGGTGAGCCGGTGCGGAATATCGCGGCGGACGATGGCGGTCAGCGCCACTTTCTTGCCGGTGCTGCGCGCGGCGACATTTTCCAAAACCGAATCCACCACCGAGCGTACCGAGAAATCCTCACTAGACACGGTCATCTTGCCGGCCTCGATCTTGGAAAAATCCAGCACGTCGTTGATGACGCGCAGCAGGGCGTTGGCGCTCTCGACGGCGGCATCGGCGAACTCGCGCTGGCGTTTATCGAGCCGCGATTGCGCCAGCAATTCGACCATGCCGAGAATGCCGCTCAACGGTGTGCGAATCTCATGGCTCATGTTCGCCAGAAATTCGCTCTTCGACTGATTGGCGCGATTGGCTTGCGCGGCGGCATCGCGCGATTCCGTGGCGGCGGCCTGGAGCTGGAAGTTCATTTGCTCCAGCGCGTGTTTGGCGTCCTGCGCGGCCAGCTCGGCGCGTTTGCGCGGCGTGATGTTTTGCATCACGGCCTGATACTCGGTCTGGCCATCCTCGCGGACGAGGCGGCGGATGCTGCACTGATGCCATTCGTTACGACCGTTCGCCCCGGCGGCATAGCGGTCAATGTTCAAGACCGGATTTTCCTCCGGCAACGCTTCCAGACTGGCGCGCAACCGGGTCGCATCCGTCGCCTCGACCACTTGGAAAAAGTTTTCGCCGAGCAACGCCTGCGGCTCCTTCCCGTAGAAACGGCCGAACGCCGGATTCACAAACGTCAACGTCCCTTCCGGCTCGAAGCGGCAGAGCAAATCCGTCTGGTCGGTGATGACCATGCGCAACCGCTTTTCATTTTCAACAATATCCGCCATTACCCGGCGGCGTTCCGTCATGGCAACCGCGAACAGCAGATTGGCCGTGGCCAAAATGCCGAGGTACATCTCAATCCATTGCAAACTGTCTGCCGCATCACCCACCGCGAACGGGCCGCGCTCGCACGTCAGCGCCAGAATGGCCAACATAGCCAGCAACACATTGCCCGTGACCGCGCCGCGCACGCCCGAACGGAGCGCCAGCCAGAGCAACGCCGGATACGGCAACAGCGCGAGCGGATAATCCTGCCAGCCGGGAATGCGCCAGAGGTCAAAGGCCAGCAACGCACTCGCGACCAAAGCCGCCGCCGCCAGCAATCCTTCAGCTGCCAAAGAAACCCAGCGCCGCGACCGGGTCGGTTTCGGCCAGATGATGATGGCCGGCGTCACGAGCAGAAAGGAGAGCGCATTCGGAATCCACCACGCGCCGACGAGCGGCAGGATTTGCTCCGACGCCGCCAGCTTGGCGCCGACCAGACCGCCCACGAGGCACGCAGCGTTCACCGTGGCGCCGAGCGCGGCCGTCACCAAGACATAGAGGGCCGCCGCGCGCGGGTGGCCAAGCTCGTTTTTAAAGTCCGCGAACTTCTTGAGCACGAAGGCGCAGGCCAGCGCGCCGAGGACGTTGCCGATGG
This sequence comes from uncultured Verrucomicrobia subdivision 3 bacterium, assembly GCA_903865745.1. Lineage (GTDB taxonomy): Bacteria > Verrucomicrobiota > Verrucomicrobiia > Limisphaerales > UBA11358 > UBA11358. The sequence continues at coordinate 61,272 of CAIPKV010000070.1, forward strand.
CGTTGGCCAAAGCGAAGAGGCCGAGGGGCACGCGATCAATGGTGGAAAACAGCAGCGCCCCGACGACGATGCCCGGCCAATAGCGCCAGCCGAACATGAGGATGACTGCGAGCGCGATACCGGAGGCGGGCCACACTGCGATGCTGCCGGAATGAAACGTAGAAAGCCGGCCGAGCCAGCCGCCCAGCGCAAACAACGCCAGCAGGATGGCCACACGTTTGAGTGTGGTTACGGACGGTTTGCGGGGCGAAGCCACGCGGTCTTTTACCGTTTTTCGGGCAGCGCGACTAGCGGGAATTTTTAGTTGGGGGACGAATCGAATTTATCCGTGTCCCGGTCGCAGGCAAGTTCCCCTGGCAATCATCAAGTGCTCATGTGCTGGACCGGCTCGCACCACGGGCCGGTCAGATTCTTCGCCACCATCGTACGAGCGCGCAGCGAATGCATGGAACCGGAGGGCAACTCATCCAAAACGACATTGTCCGGGTCGGTGAAGGTGCTGTATTTGACCGTTCCACCGGGCAGCAACGTATCTTCAACCACATAACACCAGGCGGCGGGGTCGTGTTGCAATTCCAGACCTAGCCGGCTGGGACCGAGATTGGTGACGCTGATAATGGCGGTAAGTCCGGGCACGCTGCCAGTGCGGGTATCGCTGGCCAGCTTGAAACCATACGCTGGCACGATAGCCGGATTGTTAGCGGCGTTGGCCGCGTTCACGACGTCGTTGCAAAGTGTATCAAACAGCGCAATCAGTTCCTCGCGGATGGCTATTTTGTTGAGGGTATCTTCCTTCGTGCCATTTTCGCAGACGGCGACGATATCCAATAGCGCCTGCGCCTTGGCCTTCAAAATCAACGCCGTGACCGTGGTGGTGATGGCGTAAGTGCTCTTGGCGATGAGGGCGGCGCCGCTCAAGCCGTGTTCGCCTAGGTCGGTGTCGGACAGTTTATGATATTCGTGCAGGGCTTTGATGCTCATGTTGGCTAGATGGAGTTGAATGTTTTAGCCGTCCAGCACGCCCCCCTGGCTACACTTACGACCTTTGACCAAACTGAAGTTAACAGAACGCGCCAGCATAGCAATGGGGCGGATACGATTCGCATCTGGCTAATAGTATGTATTAGCCAGACGCGAATGGACGGCAAAGTCGCGTGGCCGACGGCGAAGTCATTTTGCCGACGGCAAAGCTACTTTGCGGACGGCAAAACTCCTAAGCGGTTCGCCAGCACCGGTTCGCGTTGTCGAAAACTGCTGCGCCGTTTGGGAAATGACTTTGCCGTCGGCAGCGTCATTTCCCCGACGGCAAAACGCCAACCGAATCCGGGAATGCGACTTCGCCGACGGCGGAGCAGGTTTGCCGACGGCGAAAAGCCTCTGCCAAGCCGTTTATGGCCGGCGAAACGGGGAAAACGTTGGCGGGGCGGGAACTTTGTAATGGACAACCGGCGGCGGCGAAATTAGAAAGACTGCCTACTACTCTTCAAAGTAATCACCATCGATTCGCTTGATTTCGTAGGAGTGAGCTGGTGCTACACCAATGTTGTGTTCAATCATCAAGTCAGCGAGCCGACTTCCATCGATAAGAATGACCTTTTGCGAAATACTTTTGGCGTAAGCCTTCGCCGTCTCAGCAAAGTCACTGGTCGTAATAAAAATCCCCTTCTGCGCCTGTTTTCCAGCAAGTGCACCTACGAAACTTTGAATGTCAGGTCGACCAACTGTCGTGTCACTCCATTTTTTAGCTTGAACATAAATCACATCCAAACCAAGACGGTCTTCATTGATCACACCATCAATGCCTTCGTCGTTTGAAGCTTTAGTAACACGCGCGGCTTCTTCACGAGAACCGCCGTAGCCCATTGCTACCAACAAATCCAAGACGAGTTGTTCAAAACGAAACGCATCCATCTTCTTTACGATACCCAGCAGTTCGCTTTTGAGACTGCTCTGGAGTGTCCCATACGCTGCTTCAATAATTTCTTCGGGAGTTTTTGAATCTGCCTCTTTGCCTGCGGCCACTTCGTTGTCTTGGTTTTGATTTTTCGTTTTACCTTTAGCCTCCGCAAATTCTACAAAGCTTGGGAACTTCATTAAGTATTCACGGTCAATCATTGTCGGCTTTTCAGTCGCAACTTTTTTTCCAAGCTCGGTGATTACATAGAGACCTTTCTTCGGACGGTCCAGAAGCCCAGCGCGAAACAAATCATAACAAGCCCAGTTAGCGCGGTTATGCCACCGGCGTTGTGTCCCGCTTGGCAACATTTCATTTTGTTCGGCTTCAGTTAATTTGAAGTGAACAGCAAGTGTCGTAAAAACTTCAGCAAGACGATGCGGCTTACCATCCGAGAAGAACTGCATTGCCGGCGCTTTGATTTCGTTAAATTCAGGAACTGGCATAATTCTTCACGGCTTGTTTTTACTTTGTTACTCCCACTCGATCGTGCCGGGGGGGCTTGCTGGTGATGTCGAGGACGCAGCGGTTCATAGCAACGCGGCGAATTCTTCCACAGTCATGCCCGCCTGGTCAATCAGCCCTTTAAGCGTGCCGGGCTTGATGGGTTTGTGCTGGGGAACAACCACCGTGCGGGAACCACGTCGCATAATGAGATGGGAACCGGTCTGGCGCTGAGTTTCAAATCCGGCGCGTCGGAGAGCGCGTGCGGCTTCGGAGCCGGACACGTCGCGGGGAATTTTCATGCCAGCACCAGCGCGGGGTCTTCCACGAAATGGAGTCGCACGCGGCGCGGATGCTGGCCTGGCTCGAAGTATCCCTTCACGGCGTCGCTCACCATGAGGTTGAGTTCCTCCAAGGTGTCGCCCTGCGTGGTGATGCCGCCTTTGTCAGCGTCATCCCAGCGCGCCACATAACCGCCAGTCTCGTGGCAGGGCGTTACTTGAAAGGTAATCTCTTTCATGGCTTGAATGTGCTTTGTCCGCCGGCTTTGCGCAACCTGCAATTTTACTCCCACTCAATCGTGCCGGGCGGCTTGCTGGTGATGTCGAGGACGCAGCGGTTCACGCCTTTCACCTCGTTGATGATGCGGCTGGCCAGCTTCTCCAGCAGGTCGTACGGCAGCTTCACCCAGTCGGCCGTCATGCCGTCCTGCGATTCGACGGCGCGTATGGCAATGGTGTAATCGTAGGTCCGCTCGTCGCCCATCACCCCCACGCTGCGCACGGGCAGCAGGACGGCGAAGCTCTGCCAGACTTTGTAATATAATCCGCACGCCTTCATCTCCTCGACGACGATGGCATCGGCATTCCGCAAGATTTCGCAGCGCGCAGGCGTGACTTCGCCCAGGATGCGCACGGCCAGGCCGGGCCCGGGGAAGGGCTGGCGCCACACGATGTCCTTGGGCACGCCAAGCTCTTCGCCGAGCAGCCGGACTTCGTCCTTGAACAGATTCTTCAGCGGCTCGACGAGCTTGAACTTCATGCCCTTGGGTAGGCCGCCGACGTTGTGATGGCTCTTGATGAGCGCGGCGGGGTTGCCGCCAATCGGCACGGACTCGATGACGTCGGGATAGAGCGTGCCTTGCGCGAGGAACTTGGCTTTGTTCGCCTTGCCCACGCGCTTGGTGGCCGCCTGAAACACGTCGATGAAGGTCTTGCCAATGATCTTGCGCTTCTTCTCGGGGTCGGTGACGCCCTTGAGCTTGCCGAGAAAGAGCTTGGTGGCGTCCACATATTGGAGGCGGATATTGAAGCTGCGCGCGAAAACATTCTGGACGACTTCGGCCTCGCGTGCGCGCAGGACACCGTTGTTGACGAAGATGCAGGTGAGCTGGTCGCCGATGGCCTTGTGCAGGAGCGCCGCTGCGACGCTGGAATCCACGCCGCCGCTCAAGCCGAGCACGACGTGCTCCGGGCCGACTTGCGCGCGGATTTCTTCGACGGCCTGGTCCACGTAGTTGCGCATGGTCCAGCTTTTGCCGCAGCCGCAGATGCCGTGAACGAAGTTGGCGATGATCTCCTTGCCGCGCGGGGTGTGCACGACTTCGGGATGGAACTGCAGACCGAAGAATTTCTTCGAGCGGTTCTCGATGGCGGCGAACTCGGAGTTCTCCGTGACGGCGACGGGCTTGAAGCCGTGGGGAATCTTGGTGAGCTTGTCGCCGTGGGAATTCCAGACTTGCAGCGACTTGGGCAACTTTGAAAAGAGCGCGCAGGAGCCGTCCTTCACTGTGAGGGTGCCCTTGCCGTATTCGCGCTTCTGGCCTTTCTCCACTTTGCCGCCAAGGAATTGGGCGAAGAGCTGCACGCCGAAACAGATGCCGAGCACGGGGACGCCGAGCTCAAAAATGGTCTTGTCGGGCAGCGGCGCGTCAGACGCATAAACGCTGGAGGGCCCGCCGGAGAGAATGATGCCGCGCGGCTTCATCGCGGCGATCTTCGCGGCGGGCGTGTTGTAATGGATGATGGTGGAATAGACGTTGCACTCGCGCACGCGCCGGGCGATGACCTGCGTGTATTGCGAGCCGAAATCGAGGATGACAATCTGTTCGTTCATTTTGAAAACAAAGACGGATTCTGTTTCGCCGCCGGAAGATTGGCGAGCGAAAATTGCGGGTTATTTAGGGGCGGGTTCCGACGCCGGTTCCTGGCCGTAAAAGTCCTTGAAGCACTCCGGGCAGAGGCTGTGCGAAAACTGGGCGGAAGAATGCGCGGTGATGTAGTGTTCCAATTGGACCCACTCGTTACGCTCGTTGCGGATGCTCTTGCACTGCGCGCAAATGGGCAAGATGCCTTCCAGCAACCGGACGCGCTGCCGGAGCTGGCGGGATTGTGTGCCAAGGCGGCTGGTCAGCGCCGCGAGCAGCAGCAACACGAAGAACCGCACGAGCGCGGCAGCGACCTCTTCGGCGGTGTAAGGTTTCTCGTTAAACACAAACTGATGGGACAACCGTGTCAGCGACAGCCCCACGGCGCAGATGAGCGCAAAGGGCAAGCTGCGGTTCCACGCCGCGAGCATGAGCGGGAAAATGAAGACAAACGGAAAGACTATAAGCGGAATCAACTCCCAATCGACGGCCGCCAACGCGAAACAGAGCAGCACGACGAACCATGGCCGACTCCACAAGCCGCGCTCAAACACGGGCACATCAGGCGTGAACGGTGTATTGGCGGGGAACAAGTTGAAATCGGGTTTACTCATGCGATTACACTGATTGTCGGCCCGCACGCTGAGGCTTGGCGAGAAAAAAATTTTGCCTGCGCGCGCGGATTGCGTTACAAGTCGCGCATGTTGTTTCACCACCGCCCACGATCGGCCCCGGGCTTCTCGCTGGTGGAACTGCTCGTCTCGGTGGCCATCATCGGCATCATGGCGGCGATGCTTTACAGCTTTGCCTCGCCCGGCCGCCAGCGTTCGCAGAAAAAGCTCTGCGCGGACAACCTTCAAAAGATTTACCTGGCGCTCCAGATTTACGCGAACGACTCCCAAGGCGCGCTGCCGGAAAACACCAACGCTGCCACTTCCGAAGACGTGCTCGGTTTGCTCGTGCCGAAATACACGGCGGATACATCCATCTTCATCTGCCCGGGCGGACGCGATGCGGCGATTCCGTCCGGCGAACCGTTGTCAGCTCATAAAATCAGCTACGCCTATTATATGGGGCGACGGCTGGATAACCCGCAAAGTGTTTTGCTGTCTGACCGGCAGGTGGACACGCAGCCGAAGCATCCGGGTGAATATGTTTTCTCACCCGATGGCAAGTCGCCCGGCAATAACCACCACAAGTATGGCGGTAATTTTCTTCTAGGCGACGGCAGCGTATCGGACAGCCCGGCGCTGCTGGCGTTTCCGCTGGCCATTCCGACGGGCGTCGTGCTATTGAATCCCTAGCCCTGACGCCATGAAAATCCAATGTGACTGCGGCGCGAAGTACGAGTTCGACACCACGCCGGAAATGGCCGACGAGCCGGTCAAATTTGTCTGCCCCCAGTGCGGCCTCGATTCGTCTGCATTGGTCAACGACCTCATCCGGGAGGAATTTGGCATCCCGCCGCTAGCGCCGGTCGCCGCCCCGCGCCTGAAAGTCGCCCGTCATGAAACTCCGGCAACCGCGCCCGCGCCCGCTCCGGTGCCAACCTCAAAATTTTGCGCGAAGCATCTGCGTGTCCCCGTCACGGGCAACTGTGCTGTGTGCCAGAAGCCGATTTGTCCAGAGTGCATGGCCATGTTCGGATTTTTTTGTTCGCCGCTCTGCAAGGGCAAAGCCGAGGCGCAGAAAATTGACGTGCCGGTCTACGCCGGGCGCAAGGATTTGATTGCAGCGCAATCACAGCGGAAGACTGGCTTAATTTTAAGTGCGGTTGCTACAGCAGTCTTCGTGGCACTGGTCGCGTGGGGGTGGTATGCGTTTGTCGGCTCCGTGCCGCACCCCTATTTTTCCGTACGCTTTGACGACGACAGCCGCGCCTACGCTGGCGCGTCGCAGTTGGTTGGCAAAGATCAGTTGATTTTCTTACACGGTAGCACGCTGGCGCGCTGCGACCTGAAAACTAAAAAGCAAATCTGGTCGCAGGAGCTGGTGACGCCGCAGCAAATCGCCGACGTGGCCAAGGCGGAAACCGATTTGGAGGCGCGTCAGGACCAGGAAAATTCTGACGGCTACCATCATCGGCGCAGTGCGGACGATATTGCAAGAACCGCGAAACAGCTGTTGCAGGCAGAACTGTCTCTGCACGTCTCCGGCCAGAACATCTGGGTAAAAAGTACCGGCAAACTCACGCAATACAACTGGGATAGCGGCGATGTGCTTCACGATGTCCCGTTGCCTGAAAACGGCGAACTGGTTCAGAATGGCGACGAGCTGCTCGTGCTCGGCGCGCAAACCGTCGTGCACGTCAGCCTCGCTAGCGGCGAATCCCGCGTTGAAGAATTAAGCGCAGCGGGCAGAACGACACTTGCGGGCGCACAAAACTCCACCGGTGCCGGACTGGCGGGGATTAGCAGCGGCCAACCTTTGGATCCGCAGAAAGTCGAGACACAGGTACAAGGCCTGAATCTGCCCGGGCGGATGGCGTTGCCCGCGCTGCTCGCCAACGCTCAACATGAGCACCAGCTTGAATCTGCGCTGCGGGACAACCCGCAAGTTCCTCCGTCGAATAATTCCGCGCCGGCGGCGACGGCGCAAAGTTTGCGGCTAGTTCCCGGTCCGGGCGGCTGCGTCCAGTTTTCCACACGCCTGCTGGAAGCGCATCTTGTTACCCACACAGCAATGCAGGCAGCGTCCGGTCAATCCACTCTGGATGGCAATTTAAATGGCGGGAAGTCGGCTGAGGCCGCTAATGAAGTTCTGAACGAAATACAACGCAACAACGGAGGCGGTTCCGTTACGGAAAACGAAAGTCGTTATCAAGTGACCGTGCATCTGCCCGGTTCGAATAGCGCGACTGACTGGACTGGCGAAGTGGTCGGGCCGCCGCAGTTATTTGTGTTCAAAACCGTGAACGTCATTGCGGCGGGCAAGATTGTCATCGTCCTCGATAAATCCAACAAAAAGCTCTGGCAGGCGGCACTCACTTATAACGTGCCGGTCAGCGGCGGCGAATCGCGTTTCGGCGCCGGCCCGTGCGTGGAGCGCGATGGCACGCTCTATGTTTTTGACCAAGCCGTGCTTTCGGCGTTTGATTTGAACTCGGGCAACGCGCGCTGGCGGCTGCCATCCATCGGCATCGTCGGATTATTTTTTGATGATCAAGGCAATGTTTACATCAACACCACCACCGGCAATCCCGACGACATCAAATACTCGCGACAGATTGATATCACCCGAAAAACCGAGGCGGTGCTATTCAAGATTAATTCGCAAACCGGCAAGACGTTGTGGAGCATCAAACCCGGCGCCTACATTTGCTACCTGTCAGGGAAATTCATTTACACCGTCGCTTCGTTCGACCCAAATCCCAATGATCAGGATGTGTTGAACGATATGACCGATATCCAAAAGCCGCCCTTTCTGCGCATCGCGCGCCTCCGGCCGACCGATGGGCGGATTCTGTGGGAAGTCCATCAGGATCGCAGTCCGGTGGATGTTCGCTTCAACGAAAATTCCATCGAGCTCATCTTCAAGCGCGAGGTGCAGGTGCTGCGCTTTCTATCATTCTAAAACTTATTGTTGCCGACCATGGCTGACCTGCAAACTTGTCCGAATAAAAACCATCTTGCCAAATTGGTGGACTGGTACCGTCGCCATCCTTACGGATTTCTCGTACTGCTGACCACGCTGACATTGGCACCGTTTCTCGCCAAGCCATTCAGCATGGACGACCCCTGCTACCTCTGGGCAGCAAAACAAATCCAAGCGCACCCGACTAATCCCTATGGTTTCAATGTGAACTGGGTCGGTTCAACCCAGCCGATGTGGCAGGTGACGCAAAACCCGCCGCTTTTGTCCTATTACCTTGCGGTGGCGGCTTTAATTTTTGGCTGGAGCGAAATCGGCATGCACCTCGCCTGCCTGCTACCAGCCATTGCGGTGGTATTAGGAACCTTCCGGCTGGCCAAGAATTTTTGCCGTTGGCCATTGTTGGCCGCACTGGCCACCTTATTTGCGCCTGATTTTTTGGTTTCCAGCACGACTATCATGTGCGACGTGGCCATGCTGGCGTTCTGGGTCTGGGCGGTCGTCTATTGGACGGAAGGGTTGCGGCAAAATATTTATTTCAAGCTGGCGGCCGCCGGTACGCTCGCGGGAATGGCCCTGCTGACGAAATACAATGGTGCCAGCGTTATACCGTTGCTGGCCGCTTACGGTTTGCTGGAAAAACGCTCAGTCGGACGTTGGGCGCTCTATTTACTAATCCCAGTTGCCGCATTCTTCACCTACGAATGGCTGACTCTGCATTGTTATGGCCAAGGGCTTTTTTCTGCCGCCGCACATTATGCCCGATCTGAGCAAAGCATCTTTGGCACCTCAAAATTACTCGCTGGCCTGAACGCACTGACTTTCACCGGCGGATGTTTCGCGGCCGCGCTATTTTGCGCGCCTTTTTTGTGGCGCCAGGGAATGCTGACGCTGTTTGCCGCCGGCGCCGGCCTGTTCATGGCGTTAACGCTGGCTGGCGGCATAATGGCGAAAAATTACGGTTGGATTACGGGGAACATCGGCCTCGGCGTGGTGGAAACCCAGATGTTGATCTGGACAACCGGCGGCGTCTCTGTACTTGCCCTGGCCGTGGCGGATGTCCAACGAAACCGTACCGCTGACGCAGGACTGCTGGCGCTCTGGGTGCTGGGGACGATTGCCTTCGCCGCCTTCTTCAACTGGACGGTAAATGGCCGGTCTCTCCTCGCGATGGCACCAGCCGTGGGAACTTTAATTGCCCGCCGCCTCGAGCAAAACCGCCAAACCCAACCGGCTGGAATAAAGTATTGTATCCTTGCCAGCGCAGCCTTGGCACTCCTGGTGGCGCAGGCGGATTACCAGATGGCCAGTGCCAATCGTAAGGGCGCGGAGCAGGTCTGTACCAAATACGCCAACCTGCCCGGGCGAGTCTGGTTTGAAGGTCACTGGGGCTTCCAATATTATATGCAAGCATTCGGCGCCTGGCCCCTGGATGTGAATCATTTGGAAGTGAAGCCTGGGGATTTTTTGATTATTCCGGAAAAAAACCCCAACACGGCGGCACCTGATTCCCGGATATCAACCCGGGTGGATACTTTCGCGCTGCCGATTTTTCCAGGTTTAGCCACCATGAGCCTTGAAGCAGGGGCTGGGTTTTATTTTTCACGATGGGGACCGCTGCCGTTCGCCTTTGGCAATATCCCACCCGAAAATCTTTCAGCCTACGCCATCCAATGACCTTGGTAGATTGTGGGCTGGCAGATTTATATTAACTGCGCCACCAGCTCACGCGCCTGCCGGATTAGATTCAAATCTTCCGCCAGATTGCCAAACTTCAAATCCGGCAGACCGCTCTGTTGCTGGCCAAGCAATTCGCCCGGCCCGCGCAATTTCAAGTCCGCCTCGGCAATTTTGAAGCCGTCATTCGTCTCTTCTAAAATTTTCAGACGCGCCTGCGCTTCCTTGTGTTGCGCATCCGAAATTAAAATGCAAAAGCTCTCGTGCGCGCCGCGCCCGATGCGTCCGCGCAACTGGTGCAATTGCGCCAGTCCGAAATGCTCTGCGTTCTCGATGAGCATCACCGTGGCGTTCGGCACATCCACGCCGACCTCGATGAGCGAGGTGGCGACCAGTGCCTGAATTTCATTCAACCGAAACTCCGTCATTGTTTTCTCCTTGTCCGCCGCCTTGATGCGTCCATGGAGCAAGCCCACCTTGAACGGGCTCAAAGCCTTTTGCACATTCTCAAATTCTTTCGTTACCGCCTTGATATCCTTGTCCGTATCCACTACCTCCACGCGCGGATAAACAATGTAAGCCTGCCGCCCGCCAGAGATTTTCTCGCGGATGAAATCAAACACCTTCGGTAATTTCTCGGTCGTCCGCACAAACGTTTTAATGGCGCCGCGTCCACCGGGCATTTCATCGATGACCGAGACATCGAGATCGCCATAAAGCGTCAGGCCCAGTGTGCGCGGAATTGGCGTCGCCGTCATCACCAGCAGGTGCGGATAATTCCCTTTGCGCACCAGCGTCTCGCGCTGCGTCACACCGAACTTATGCTGCTCATCAATGATTACCAGACCGAGCTTTGGCAGCTCGAAGCCAGCCGTGAACAGCGCATGAGTGCCGACGAAGATGGAGGATGGAGGATGGAGGATGGACGGTCGGACGCGCTTGCCATCTTCCAACTTCAATCCTCCTTCCGCGCCACTCTTCCGGCTGCCCGTTTGTAACTCCACTTGCACACCGAGCGGCTCAAACCATTTTGTAAAATTACGGAAATGTTGTTCCGCCAGGATTTCTGTCGGCGCCATCAGCGCCACGTTGAAACCGTTTTCCAGCGCCATCAAGGCACTGCACGCGGCCACCGCTGTCTTGCCAGAGCCGACATCGCCCTGCAATAGCCGCCGCATGGGATGCGCCCCGCCCAAATCCGTGCGAATTTCTTTCAAGACATTGGCTTGCGCGGCTGTGAGTTTGAAACCGAGCTGCGCGAGAAATGGTTTCATCAACCGGTTATCGCCGGCACACGGCAGCGCCTTCGCACTCGCCTCAAATTTTTTGCGACGCGACTGGATCTGAAATTGCAGCGCTACAATTTCATCCAGCGCCAGCCGTTGCCGGGCGATTTCGACATCCGTTAATTCATTCGGGAAATGAACCATCCGCACCGCGTTCGCGCGCGCCGGAAACCTTTTTAAATCCAACCCGATGGCGGGCTCTGCGATTTCCTTTTCAAACCGTTCCAGCGCCCGCCACATCAGCGTGCGCATCACCCGCGCCGTCAAACCCTCCGTCAAGGGATGGATGGGTACGATGCGATTGACGTGGACAAATTCATCGTCGCCCGGCTCCACTAATTCCGTTTCGGGATGCGTGAAGGTGCGCGGCTTTTTGACGTCATCCAGTTTGCCAAATATCAAAAACTCGCGCCCGACGGTGAACCAATCTTCCATCCACGGTTGCGCCTGCCACCAGCGACCATGCAGCCGCGCCGTACCATCCTCGAACACGCACTCGAACATCGACCGCGTGCCCTGCTTGAAACGCTTGGTGCCTGCCGCGACGATGGTGCCACGCACCGTGGCCGGCGCACCGGGTTTCAAATCGCGGATGGTCAGAAATTTCCGGCGATCCTCATAACGGCGGGGCTTATGCAGCAGTAAATCTTCGACGGTGAAAATCCGCAGTCGCGCCAGCAGCTTGGCACGCTCCTCACCAACGCCCCAGACGGTGCTGACCGGTTGGCGCAAGCCTGCTTCGTCCGAGCTGACCGGCGCGGCGAGCGGGGAAACAGGGTTTTCCGGCGGCGACATAAGCGCACAATACAAACCGGAGCCTTAAATCTCAACCACAGTGATTTCCGGCCGGCAGTTGAAGCAAAAATTGTAACTGTAAATATAACCGATGCCAGCGTTGACGTAGAATGGACCGGCCGGGGTCTGATAAAGCCCCCAATCATATTCGTCCACCCCGAATGGCACGACGAGCGGGCCATAAAATGGAATCCGCACCTGTCCGCCATGCGAATACCCAGCCAGCATCAGATCGAGCCTCTGCCCCGCCAATTTTTTCACCCACGCCGGGTAATGCATCAGCAGGAGGTTCTTTCGCGCCGGGTCCAGCGGGAGCAACGCCTGATTGTTGTGATTGCAGGTTATGCCGATAAGATTAATTTTCCCGCCGGCGATCACTCGGTGTTCGTCCATTAGCCACGCGCCGCCGGTGGTGTTAAAACATTTGTGGATTGGCGCAAACGAGACCTTGCTCCAATAATCGTGATTGCCCGGCACGCCGAACATGGGTGCCTTGATGCCCGATAAAATTTCCAGCGCCTCCGCCAGATATTTTTCCTCCTCGATGATGTCGCCCGTAAAACAAATGAATTCCGGGGCTAGGGAATTAATCTGATCCACGACAGCTTTCAAATAATTGCGGTCGCCTTTGTGATGCAAATCCGTGAAGTGTACGAAGCGATGCGCTGGCGGACCGTTGCCAATTCGCAAACGCCGGACTTTCAGCCAAGTCGGCTCCAAATATTTTGCATCTGCGAACACTGCGCCGGGCGTCGCCAGTAAAGCGGCGGCAATGAACTGGCGGCGGCTAAGACGCAGAAATTTCACTGATAATGCGGCGGTTTGACGTTGTTGGACTGGATGCGCTCAATCTCTAGCGATTCCATCGCGCGCGTCTGGCGCTGGACTTCCTTTTTCAGCCGCTCCAGCAGTTTGCCCTGCTCGATGACAACGCTGTTCAACTGCTCCACCTGATGTTCGAGGTGCGCGAGGTTGGATTCCAGTTTTTCGGTGCGCCGGGATTGTTCGTCTGCCATGAAATCATCTTGCCCCTGCCGACGCCGGAAGTCGAGACGGTGGATGACTTGGCGTTGCGTCACAGCCGGATTTGCGGAACAATTGCCGCGCAAAAAATGCCGCGCAAAATCCCAGCTCAAACGTCCGCCCCCAACGTGATGATTCTCGGCGTCGGCTCGTTTGCACATAGTATTGGCACCGCGTTGACAGACGCGACGGTCTCGACGTATCTCACGCGCAATTACGGACACTATTCGCCGTCGCTGGCAGGTAAAACTTTTTCGCGAGACACTTTTCCCAATCCCGTTCCGCTGTTGCGCGAAAACAAAATTGACACGGTCATCCCACAGTCCATTGACTGGGCGTTGCAACCGTGGGCGGATGAACTGGTGCACTCCGGTGTCAGCATCTTTAGCCCGACCGGTGAGGCGATGCGGATTGAACGCGAACGCTACTTCGCCCGCGGACTTTGCGCGCGCTTTAAGATTCCGTTTCCGAAATCTTTCGTCGCATCGAACCGCATTGAGGCGGAAAAGATTCTACAAAAGCATTCGCAGCCGTTTGTCATCAAGAACCCGCTCTGCTCGCCGACCAGTCCGATTCACACTGTCATATGCGAGACCGTCGCCGACACGCGGGCGTGGCTGCGGCAGGTGAATTACGCCGAGGGTGTTTTCCTTCAAGAATATCTTGGCCGTGCCGAAGCCGGGCATATTGCGCTGGTGAGTGGCGGCGAAATTCATTCGCTCGTCACCAATCAAGAATACAAATACGCCTTCGATGGCAATCAAGGCATTGTCGCCGGTGCGCCGCTTGGCGGATTGGTCGAGCGCGACGAGCAGGACAAATATGGCTTGGCGCGCGAATTGATTCATCCGCTGAAACCTTGGCTGCGCGAATCCAAATTCAACGGCCCACTGCAAGTCACCGCCATCAAACGCGGCGGCCAGTGGCACGTCATCGAATATAACATCCGCATCGGCGTGACCTCGGGCCCGATGATTTTGCGGATGCTCAAAAATCCGGCGGAAGTTGTTCTGGCCACCGCGCGGAATAAAAAACTGAAGCTGCAATTCAACGACCACTTGAACTTCGGGTGCTCGCTCACGCTGGCTGGCTATGGTTACCCGTTCACGCAAGTGCGCGGGCCGCATCTGCCGCTGGAGGTGGATGGCCAATTCGACTGCGATGTGTGGTGGAACGAAGTGGCGCGCGGTGCAGACGGCAAATTGATTGCCACCGGCCATCGCATCGCGGACGTGATTGCGCTCGCGCCGAAACTGGATACGTCGATTGCCAAGGCTTATGCAAACATCCGCAAGCTCCGCGTCGTAGGCAGCTATTACCGCACAGATGTTGGCCAAAGTCTGTGGCCACCGGGCACGGTTTAATTTTTCAACTACGAGCGGAAACCGATGAACCCGGATTATTATTCCAACCCCGCCCGCCCGGGTTTTGAAAATCTGTGTGCATCTGCGTTCATCCGTGGTTAAATTTGTTCGGCTGATGAAATTAGATTCCGAAAATTTCCCGTTGCGACCCGCGTGGACCGAGATTGATCTCGGCAAACTGCGCCGCAACCTGCAACTCATCCGCCGCGACCTGCCGCCGGCGGTGAAGTTGCTCGCGGTCGTGAAGGATGAAGCTTACGGCCACGGCGCGCTCGATGTAGCGCGCGTCGCGGTCGAGGAAGGCGCGTGGGGGTTTGGCTTGAGCACGCTGGAAGAAGCGGTGCATCTGCGCGAAGGCGGCATCACTGCGCCGCTGCTGCTGCTTGGCGAACGCCAGGAGGCCGAACTCGAATGGTGCGTCACCCATGACCTGACCGTCTGCGTGAACGAGCCGCACACTGTCCGCAAACTCGCCAAAAAGGCGGCGGAGTTTGGCAAGCAGGTGCCCGTACATGTCAAAATTCACACTGGCATGAGCCGTTATGGCGTGCGCTGGGATGAAGCTCTGCCACTCATCGAAAAAGTTGTCGCCGAGAAATCTTTATCGCTCGAAGGCGTCATGACGCATTTCTCACAATCCGACGAGACTGATAAATCTTTTGCTAAGCTTCAACTGGCGCGCTTCAACGATGTATTGCACGCGCTGGAACAGCGAAAGATTTACGTGAAGCTGCGCCACACCTGCAATAGCGGCGGCTATCTCGACCTGCCGCACGCGCATCTCGACATGGTACGTCCGGGCATTCTGCTTTACGGTGTTTTTCCGTCGCAAGTCTGCCGGCAACTACCCGGGATCGAGCCGGTAATGTCGGTGAAGGCCAAGATTGCAGCGATTCAAAAGCTAAAACCTGGCGAAGTCGTCGGCTATGGCATGCGCTACACCGCGAAGACCGAGCGGCGCATCGCTATCCTGCCGATTGGCTACGGAGACGGCTTTCCGCGCGTGCGCAACGAGGGCTGCGCGCTCATCCACGGTCAACGCGCGCCACTGATTGGCGGCATCGCCATGGATGCGTTGATGGTGGATATCACGGATATTCCGCAGGCGCAGATGTGGGAGGAAGCCGTGCTCATGGGCAAGCAAGGACACGACGAAATCACCGTGCGCGACATCGCGAAGCTGAAAAACTCCGTGACCTACGACGTGTTAACGAACTGGCGCCTCCGCCTCCGCCGCAAATCAGTGAACAGCCACACTGAGTCAGTAAAACCTCATTTAGGAACGGCCGCCACGAAATGAAACTCCTCTTCTCCGAGCAGAACTCCGACTACGAGAATTACCAGTTCCCGTATGCCGTCTGGGCAATTCCCGAACCCGATGAGACGCCGGCCGATATTTTCAACGCCGGCTTCCTGCCATCGTCCCGCCAGCTCGACCGTTTTTATCTCTGCCGCCAGGTGCGCGTGAACCTCGCCAAATTCAAGCCCTCGTCCGAGAACCGCCGCATCCTCCGTAAAGGCGCGGACATCCGCGTGGAGCTCGTGCCGCGCGAAAAATTTGATTACACGCCCGAGCGCCGCACCTTTTTCAAGACCTACGCTGACATCAAATTCGGCAAAGACGTGATGACCTCCGAGCGGCTCGATGCCCTTTTCGACTCGCCAATCATTTCGCATCTGCTGCTCTTCACCGACACGGTGGGCGGCAAAGAGATTGGCGTGGCGACGCTTTATCTCGAGGGTAAGGCGCTCGCATTTTACTACTACGCCTTCTACGACTTGAATTATTACGCCCGCAATCTCGGCATGTTCATGATGACCTCGGCGGTGGCGCTCTTTGCCGAGCGCGGCAAGCAGCATCTTTACCTTGGCACCTGTTATTCCGACGCGGCGCTCTACAAGACCCAGTTCGTGGGCGCGGAATTTTTTAACGGGTTTCGCTGGTCGACGAACTTGAAGGAACTTAAATTCATCCTGCACCGCGATCAAAAAAAACTTCGCCAGCATTTGCTCGAAACCTACAGCTACCGCGACGAATTTTACAAGGGCGATCTGGAAAAAATCACCGCCGCCAGTGAGTTTCACATCCAGCTGAAGTAATTTTAAAGGGCCGACGGCAATTTGGCAATCGGCAGCGGCTCCAGTGTCATCGTCTGGTCGTGCTGCAAAAACTCTTCGCACACGCGCCAGAAATCGGCCGTTGTTTCTACACGCCGGATATCGTGCAGGAATTTCCCGCCCAGACCTTCGCCAATGAAGTTGGTAAACTTCTTCATCCGCTGCACCTGCGCTGACTCGCGCACGCCCGGCGTAATTTCATTGTCCCAGAGCTCGTGGACATAATTCAACACGTCGCGCCCAACCGGCAGCTTGATATTTTCACCACGAAGTTGCGCGCGAATCTGGTCGAACAGCCACGGATTGCGGATGGCGCCGCGCCCGATCATCAGACCGCGCACTTTAGTTTCCGCCAGGAGTTGTTTCGCTTGCCCGGCGCTAAAAACATTACCATTGAGCAGCACCGGACATTTCATGGCCTGCGCCGCGTGCGCGATCAAATCGTAACGCACACCGGGGCGATACATTTGTTTGACCGTGCGCGCGTGGACGGTGAGCAAATCGAGCGCGTGCCTGGCAAAAATCGGCAGCAGCGCATCAAATTCTTCAGCCGATTCAAAACCGATGCGCGTCTTGACGGTAAAAGGAATCGTCACCACCTCGCGCAGCGCGCCGAGAATGGCATCAATCTTCTGTGGCTCGCGCAGCAGCCCGCCGCCCGCGCATTTGCGATAAACAATCGGCGCCGGACAGCCAAGATTCAGGTCAATGGCAGCGACGGGGAATTGCTGGAGCAGCTTCGCGTTGCGAACGAGCGCGGGAATGTCGTTGCCAATCATCTGGGCAATGACGGGCTTGCCCGTGGGATTTTTCGTAATGGATTCGAGAATCCATTTTTCCGGCCGCGAGTCGCCGTGAACGCGGAAATATTCCGTCCAATAAACCTCCGGCCCGCCGTAACGGTCCACGACGCGCATGAATTGCAGCGTCGTCACATCCTGCATCGGCGCGAGCGCCAGCAAAGGTGCAGCGCTCTGGAGCAGCGCGGAAAATGTTTCGGCCGGAGTCACTCGCCGATGATTTTCACAAGCACGCGCTTGCGGCGGTCGCCATCAAACTCGCCATAGAAAATCTGTTCCCACGGCCCGAAGTCGAGTTTGCCTTTCGTGATGGCGACCACCACCTCGCGACCCATGATTTGCCGCTTCAAATGCGCGTCGGCATTGTCTTCGCCGGTACGGTTGTGATGGTATTGCGTCGTGGGCGCGTGCGGTGCGAGCTTTTCCAGCCAGACTTCGTAATCGTGCAGCAAGCCATCCTCGGCATCGTTGATAAAAACACTGGCGGTGATGTGCATGGCGTTGACGAGGCACAATCCCTCCTGCACGCCGCTCCTGCGAACGAGTCCGGCAATCGTATCGGTGATGTTCACGAAACCGCGCCGGCCGGGCACTTCAAACCAAAGTTGTTCCGTGAGCGATTTCATATCAGCCAATCACATCTGCTCGACGGTTTCGATGCCGAGCGTTGCCAGACCTTGCTTCAAAACGCGCGCCGTCAAATCGCACAACACTAGCCGTGAAGCGCGCGTGGCGGCGTCATCGGCTTTCAACACCGGACAATTCTCGTAGAACGAGGTGAATTTACCAGCGAGTTCAAAGAGATAATTGCACAGGTAATTCGGGCGCAATTCCTCAGCGACGGCTTCAAGCGTAATCCCAAAATTCAGCAGATGCTTGGCGAGGGTGAGCTCTTCCGGCGCGACCAACACGATTGCGGATTGCGGATTGTGGCTGGCAGATTCAGCTTCTGACTTGCGAAAGATACTTTTAATCCGCGCATACGCGTAAACCAGATACGGCGCGGTGTTGCCTTGCAGCGCGAGCATCTTGTCCCAGCTAAAAATGTAATCGCTCTGCCGATTCGGTAGGAGGTCGGCGTATTTCACCGCGCCCAGGCCAATGACGCGCGCGATTTCCTTGCGCTCAGCCTCGGGCAGTTCAGCGCTTTTCTCAGAAACAATCTTGTAGGCGCGCTCTTCTGCTTCGTCGAGCAACTCGCCTAGCTTCACGGTGTCGCCGGAGCGCGTCTTGAAGGGCTTGCCATCCTCGTCCATGATTTTACCAAAGCCGACATGCACCAGTTTGGTCTTCGTTGCGTCCGCCGCTTTCCAGCGGGCGAAGGTCAGGAACAATTTTTTGAAATGCCCGGCCTGCCGGTCGTCCACGACATAGATGATTTCGTCGGGCGCCCACGTTTTGAGGCGATAATCAATCGTCGCTAGGTCGGTGGTCATGTAATTGAACCCGCCGTCACTCTTGCGCACGAGCGCGGGATCGGCCACCCATTCGCCGTCGCGGTTGACGAGAAACGGGTCTTCCTTCGGCGGCAGCGAGCCATCGCTGAAGACGCCGACCGCACCTTCGCTTTCGCGGGCGATACCGCGCGTCAGCAAATCGGCCACGACTTCACCGAGCCATGGATTGTAAAAACTCTCGCCAAGTGCGAAATCAAACTTCACGCCCAGCCGGCCGTATATGGCGTCAAACTGCTTTTGCGAAAGCGCAATCATTTCTTTCCAAATGCCAACGTTCTCGGCGTCGCCCGCTTGAAGTTTTACGAGTTCTGATTTCGCCGCTTCAAGTCTCGCCGGATTGGCATCGCACTCGGCATTGATGATTTTGTAAAGCCGTTCGAGCTCGGCAATGGCGTCGTGCTCCAGCGCGGGGCGATCCAACACCTGTTTCCAGCCGAGCAATAATTTACCGAACTGCGTACCCCAGTCGCCGATGTGGTTATCGCTGATGACGCGGTGGCCCAGCAGCCGCAGCGAGCGCTGCAACGCATCGCCGATGCCGGTCGAGCGGATGTGGCCGACGTGCATCGGCTTGGCCACGTTCGGCGAGCTGAAATCGATGACAACCGTTCGTGGCTGGGCGGCTTTACCAAAGAAAAGATGTTCGCCACACGCAGCAGCCTCGAGTGTCTGCGCAAGTAACGCAGTCTTTAGGCGAAAATTAAGAAAACCCGCCCCGGCAATCTCAATTTTTTCGCAAACCTCGGACACGTCCAGCTTGGCCAGCACATCGGTGGCGAGTTGGCGCGGATTCAGCTTGCGCATCTTGGCAAGCGACATCAGCGCGTTGCTCTGGTAATCGCCAAACTTCGGGTCGCACGGCCGGACCAGGACGGCGGAAACTTCGGCATCCGGCAAGACCAGGCGGACGGCAGCTTGCAGTTTCGATTCAATTTGTTGATGAGGCAGCACGAGGAAAATTTTAGCCACAGACGCACCCAGATGAAACACCGATTTTCCCACCCGACAGGAAATGTTTTCATCCGCATTTCAACTGTGCCAATCTGTGGCCAACAAAGATACATGAGCAAACCGGCCAAATCGCAATGGGACTTCGGTGAACTGTTCCAGCCCGCCGAAACGCGGAAGGTCTTGTCCGTCTGGGAGCTCACCTCGGACATCAAGCGGCTTCTGGAAAAATCAATCGGCTCCGTCTGGGTCAGCGGCGAGATCACCAACCTCCGCGCGCAAAGTTCCGGCCACGTTTATTTCACGATCAAAGATGTGGCGGCACAATTGAGCTGCGTGCTGTTCCGCGGCACGGCGACCGCAGCAGCCCAGCGCAATCTACTGGCGGATGGCCAGAAAGTTTTGTTGCAAGGCGACGTAACCGTTTACGAGGCGCGCGGCCAATATCAACTCATCGTCCGCACTGTGGAATTGCAGGGCGTCGGCGCATTGCAAATCGCGTTTGAAAAGCTAAAGCAGAAGCTCGCGGCGGAGGGGCTGTTCGCTCAAGAACGCAAGCGCGCGCTGCCGGCCTACCCGCAGCGCATTGGCCTCGTGACGTCGCCGACGGGTGCCGCCATTCGTGATGTGCTCCACGTGGTGCAACGCCGGAATCCCGGACTCGAAATCGTTCTCGCGCCGTGCCGCGTGCAGGGCGAAGGCGCGGCGAAGGAAATTGCCGAAGCCATTCGAACGCTGAATGAATTTCAGGCCAAAGGCCAAAGGCCAAAGTCTAATGTCGCTACAGGCGGCACAACCTTGGACCTTGGACCTTGGACCTTGGACTTAATTTTAATAACGCGCGGTGGCGGCTCGCTGGAAGATTTGTGGGCCTTCAATGAGGAAACGGTGGCGTGCGCCATCTTTGAATCAACGATTCCCGTCGTGTCCGCAGTCGGGCATGAGATTGATTTCACGATTGCCGATTTTGTGGCGGATGTGCGCGCGGCTACGCCAAGCGCGGCTGCGGAAATCATCACGGAGGATGTTTTTGCCTGCCGCGAGTTTGTCAGTAACGCCCCCGCTTTGTTGCAACGGCTGGCGCACCGCACGTTGGATCGCCAAATTGAAAACTACGATTCACTCGCCAGCCGTCTGGGGCGACTGCATCCGCGGCGCAAGCTAAACGATTCGTTGCAGCGGCTGGACGATTTGCAGTCCGGCCTGTTGCGCGGATTGAAAACGGCGGCCCGCTCGCGCCAGTTGATATTTGCAAACCTAGCCGGTAGGTTTTTGCGGGCAAAACCCTCGCAGACCTTGAAAACGCGGCGCGAAACACTGCACCAGTTGGAAAAACGCCTGACTTTGCTCGGCCCGGAGCAGGTGCTGGCGCGCGGCTATTCCATCACCACCGACGCAGCGACGGGCCAGGTATTGCGCGCAGCCGCGAACCTCAAGTCCGGTCAAAAGGTGAAAACGCGGTTGACAGACGGCGAGTTTTCCAGCCGCGTGGAATCCTGACCGCTGCTTCTCCAAGCTGGACGCGGCTAGGGTTTTTCCCTATTTTTTCCCCATGTCAAAACCAGCCAAGGCCGGAGATGCGGCCAAGGGCGGCGTGCCGTTTGAAGAGGCCCTCAAAAAACTTGAGGGCGTCGTCGAAGCCATGGAAGCGGACAATCTGCCGCTGGAAAACTTGCTCGCCAAATACGAGGAAGGCGCGCGGCTGGTGAAAATCTGCCAGGAAAAACTCGCCGAAGCCGAGGTGAAGATCCAGCAGCTCGAAAAAAATGCGGCCGGCGAATTGACCTTGAAGCCCTTTGAAACGGATGTGGCGGCGTAAGCCGTCGCCGCGCTGACCAGCCGCCAGCCGCATTAGAACGATTCCCGATAAATTTATTCAGTGACTGACAGTTTAACGAAATTATGAGCCGATACTTGGACATGGTGGACGGACCGGAGCACGTGAAGAAGCTTACGGTACCGCAATTGAAGGAACTCGCGGCCGAAATCCGCACCGAGCTGATCGAAGGTCTCGCCAAGGGCGGCGGCCACCTCGGTCCCAACCTCGGCGTCGTCGAGCTTTCCATCGCGCTGCACAAGGTGTTCACCACGCCGAAGGACAAATTCGTCTGGGACGTGAGCCATCAGGTGTATGTCCACAAAATCCTCACCGGCCGCAAAAATCGTTTTCGGACCATCCGCCAGACCGACGGCCTGAACGGCTTTGCGCTCCGCACCGAGAGCGAACACGACAGCTTCGGCGCCGGTCACGCGGGCACCGCGCTTTCTGCGGCGCTCGGCATGGCGGCCGCGCGCGACAAGCGCGGCACGGACGAAAACGTCGTCTGCATCTTCGGCGACGCGGCGCTGACCAACGGCATCTCCTTCGAGGCGATGAACAACGTCAGCCACACGACAAAGAAATTCATCGGCATTCTCAACGACAACGAATGGAGTATTGCCAAGAATGTCGGCGCGATTTCCAGCTATCTCAACAAGCTCATCACCAATCCGCGCTACAACCAGCTCGCGAAAGATTTCGAAGGCTTCGTGCGCCGCCTGCCCAAGGGCGAACTCGCGCTGCAACTCGCGCATCGCGCCGAAGGCGGCCTCAAGGGCGCGCTCACCGGCGTCGGCCTGAACCGTTCCACGAGCCTCGTCGAGTCCGACGGACGCGGCGGCCACGGTTCGCCCGTGTTGTTTGAAGAAATGGGTTTGCGCTATCTCGGTCCGATTGACGGACACGATTTGCCGCTGGTCATCAGCACGCTGGAATTTGCCAAGACCTGCGATCACCCCATCGTCATCCACATTTTGACGCAAAAGGGCAAGGGCTACGAAGCCGCGCTCAAGCAGCCGGAGAAGTTCCACGGCCTCGGACCTTACAACGCCGCCACCGGCGAGACCCCTGCCACGAAACCTGGCACCCCGCCGATGTATCAAGACGTCATGGGCCAGACCGTGGTGAAACTCGCGAAGAAAAACCAGTCCGTCGTCGGCCTCACCGCCGCGATGCCGAGCGGTACCGGCATGAAGCATCTCGAAAAAGCGATGCCCGAACGCTATTACGACGTCGGTATTGCTGAAGAACACGGCGTCATCTTTGCCGCCGGCATGGCCACGATGGGCCAGCGCCCCATCGTCGCGATTTATTCCAGCTTCCTCCAACGCGCCTACGACTGCATTCATCACGACGTCTGCTTGCAGGATTTGCCGGTGATCTTCTGCATGGATCGCGCCGGCCTTTCCGCGAATGACGGCCCGACGCATCACGGCATTTTCGACATCTCCTATCTGCGCTGTCTGCCCAACGTCATCGCCATGGCCCCGGCCAACGAGGACGAGCTGGCCGACATGATGTACACCGCCACCACCATCAATCATCCCACGTTCATCCGCTATCCGCGCGGCGCGGCGGAAGGTGTGCCGGTGAAAGACGAGCCCGCCCTCATCGAAGTTGGCAAAGCCGTCATCCAACAAAGCTTTAATAATAAAGGTGGCCGCAAAGTCGCGCTGTTCGGTCTGGGACCGATGAACGGCATCGCCAAGAAAGCTGCCGCGCAGCTCATTGCCGATGGCTACGACGTGGCCGTCATCAACCCCCGCTTCACCAAGCCGATAGACCCGGCGGTGCACGAGCAATTCGGGCGCGAGGCGGACCTCATTGTCACGCTGGAAGACCACGTGCTCATGGGCGGCTACGGCTCGGCGGTGCTGGAACTCTTCAGCGAGCAGGCCGTGAAGACCCCCGTCGTGCGCATCGGCTGGCCCGATCAATTCATCGAGCACGCCACCACGCAGGACGAGCTGCGCCACAAGTACGGCTTGTCCGTCGCGAACACGGTCACCAAGGTGAAAACCTATTTCGGCGACACCACTTCCGCCACTAAGCTGGTCGGCGGCGCCTAAAACTAATTTGCCCAAGTCACGTCGTCCGCGCTTAATCTCGCGGACGACTTTTTGCTGTCCGCCGCTTTCTTTCCTTGATTTTCAATGCAATCGGCATTTTCATCTGTCCTAAGGAATTAACCTTCTAAATACAAATTATGGCTTATAAAGATGTCACCCCGCCCGCCGGCGGCAAAATCACGATCACCAACGGCAAACTCACCGTCCCCAACAATCCCATCCTGCCCTTCATTCGTGGCGACGGCACGGGCCCGGACATCTGGGCAGCCTCCGTCCGCGTGTTCGACGCGGCCGTGCAGAAAGCTTACGGCGGCCAACGCAAAATTGCCTGGTTCGAAGTGTTCGCCGGTGAAGAATCCTTCAAGAAATTTAACAACTGGCTGCCCGACGACACCGTCGAAGCCTTCAAGGAATATCTCGTCGGCATCAAAGGCCCGCTGACCACGCCCGTCGGCGGCGGCATCCGCTCGCTCAACGTCGCGCTCCGCCAGATGCTTGATCTCTACGTCTGCCTGCGCCCCGTGCAATGGTTCACCGGCGTGCCGTCCCCCGTCAAACATCCCGAGAAGGTCAACATGGTCATCTTCCGCGAGAACACCGAGGACATTTACGCCGGCATCGATTTCGAGGCGGGCAAGGAAGCCGCGCTGAAGACCATCGAATTCCTCAAAGCCAACTTCCCGAAAGATTTTAAGAAGATCCGCTTCGGCGAAACCCCCGAGCTGGTCGGCATTGGCATCAAGCCCGTTTCCAAAACCGGCACGCAGCGCCTGTTCCGCTCCGCCGTGCAATACGCCATCACGAATAAGAGCAAGTCCGTGACGATTGTCCACAAGGGCAACATCATGAAATACACCGAAGGCGGCTTCCGCGACTGGTCGTACGAACTCGCGAAGACCGAATTCGGCGCCGTCGAGATTGACGGTGGACCGTGGTGCAAGATTCCCGAAGGCAAACCCGGCGCCGGCATCGTCATCAAAGACGCCATCGCCGACATCACGCTCCAGCAGGTGCTCACGCGCCCGACGGATTTCGATGTCATCGCGACCTTGAACCTCAATGGCGATTATCTTTCCGACGCGCTCGCGGCGCAGGTCGGCGGCATCGGCATTGCGCCCGGTGGCAATATCAATTACGTCTCCGGCCACGCCATCTTCGAAGCCACGCACGGCACCGCGCCCAAGTATGCGAACAAAGACGTCGTGAATCCCGGCTCCGTCGTGCTCTCCGGTGAAATGATGTTCCGCTATCTCGGCTGGACCGAGGCGGCGGACTTGATTCTCAAAGGCTTGAACGGTGCGATTGGCTCGAAGAAGGTGACGTACGACTTCGCGCGGCAGATGGACAACGCCACGGAGATCAAATGCTCCGCGTTCGGCGACAACATCATCGCCCATATGTAAGTAGCAGCCGACGTGAGTCGGCTCCATAAACATTCGTGGCGTGGAAATGAGTTAGAGCGGACTAACCTCCGCTGCTACGCCAGAAAAATTCAAAACGGCGGTGGTCATGACGACCACCGCCGTTTTACATTTGGGCGGGCTGCTTAAATTTTCTTCGCGTCCGGTGCGGCGACCGGCTTTTGAAAATCCGGCGCGGCATAGAACGGCAGAAAGGTTGCCGCCATCTGCGCGACAGCTGGCTTTTTCAGGTCCAAAATCGTCACGCCAAAACTACAATCCGGCGGGCATACACTCTCGCCCACCACCATCAGGTCCTGCTCCAGCTCAGAACCGGTTTCGCCCGTCGTCAATAGCCCGATGACATAGCTGGCTCCCCCGGTTTTAGGCGGCGGCGACTGGCGAAACAGCCACGCTGCCTGCGCGACCGGCTGGCTGCGTAGAAATTCAAACACTGGCTGGATGAAATTCGTCGGATAATCCGCCGCGTCCATGATCTCCGCCGAGCGCCGCACCTTCGTTTCCGGCGTAATCGGCTTGAGGATCGAGCCGTCCGCCAGCATCCGCACCGTATTCGTGTCCAGCGTCATGCAGCCCGTGACGCAGCCGGGATTGAGCGCCACCTTATATCCCAATTTCACTGCTACCATGATCTCGAACAGCTTCTCACCCGGCAGGTCGGCGATGCAATACTGTTTGTCTTCATCGCCCGTCGCCCGCAGCGCCTCCTCCAACCGCGCCGGTGAGGTGAACAGCGGTACGCACTCCACATCATTACTCTTCCAGACCGCAAAGCTGATCGAACTGCCGTTACCGAACTCCTTCATGCCCACCATGGCCGGGTCGTAGGGCATGAGGAAGGTGACCGGGCATTTCCGCAACTGCCGGAACAGCTCCGGGTTGGCCGTCGGGGAGAGGAGTGACTTCTGCATGGCCCGCTCCAGCTTATTGCGCGGCTCCCACGCGAGGGCGGCGGCGGCATTCTTCTTGAAATCCCGCGCCGGCCCGGTATTAGCCCGCCGCCCCAGCACCATTTCGCACCGAAGGAAGCCCGGGGCGGCATAAAACTCTGGATATTCCCCCATGATATCAATCAGTGCGGAATCGGTCGGGTCCATATTCCAAATCCGGCAGCGTTGTGGGGCGGCAAACGTCCCGTTGGCCACCCGTTCAATTTCCGTCTCCAGTCCCTTCGTGAAACCATCGGCCACCAGCAGCCCCAAAACATAGTCCGGCACGTCCGGCTTATAGTCCTCCGCGTCCGGGTCGGAGTCATCCTCGTCCAAGTCGGCTGGCACCAGGTCGCGGAACAGCCAAGCCGCGCGCACTTCGGGATGCGCCACCAGCAAAGGCGGCATGGCCTCGACAAGTGCGGCGGGAAAATGCATCGAACCGAACATAATCAGCTTGCTCAGCACCTCCGAACCCGGCGTGGGCGGTTCGAGAATGGAACCATCGGCCAGCCCGTCCAGATGTTCCTCCTTCAATTCCAGCGCGCCGGAGCAGCATGCGGGATTGACGATGACGTTGAAGCGGTTTTTTGCCTGCGCCAACATCTTAAATAAAAAATTCCCGTCAATTTGATGAAACTCATACTCCTCCCGACTTTGCTTAAGTGTCTTGATCGCCTCGTTTGCCCGGGCGGCGCAGGAAAACACCGCGATGAATGACCGGCCATCACTGTTCCAGACGGCGACATCCACGTTGCCGTCGCCTTGGATTTTCAGTTGGGGCACCAGCCCCTTCGGGCGGTTCAGCAGGAGCGTCAATTTGGACTTCAGTAACTGATGATAGAAGGGAATGGTCCCCTCCGCGCAGCCGGTAGCACCGGCGATGGCGCGTTCCAATTCGTTCTGCGGAGCCGAGGTCATAGCAACTACGTTGTCTTCGTCGCCGTCACCGGTGGGACCGGGGCGGGTGGCGTGGGTGGAATCACCGGCGTATAAGTCGTCGGCACCGTGCTGCGAATCATGTCGCCCTCCGGCGTGCCGGCGGGAAAAACTTTCGTGGCGTCCAAATACCACGCCTCATCCGCCTGCTCCACCGCATTGGCCATCGCATACAACGTATTCACCTCCGCGCGCCACGTCGTGTGGGTGTCCGAAAAAGACGTCCGCAAATCCTCCGCGCACTGCTTGCGCAGCGCCTTGAACGCCGTCAGCGTGTTCATCGTCGTCGGGCTCCAGGTCGGCGCCTGATTGTCCCAGGCGGATTCCAGCGCCAGTGCTTCATCCAACGTTTCCTTGCGACTGCCACTGCTGGCAGAAAGGCCGCTCACCACCGCGAACGCCGCCGGGTCAGCCTGCAATTTATTTTTGAGCATGCCCACCGCCTGCACCGTGCGCCGGTGCAGTTCCGCCATCTGCGTGCCCCAATGACCGTGCGCCGCGACCCGCGTCCCTTCAGCGGCGCTGGCAATTTCTTCCTGCCCGATGACGGGCGGTGTGACCGAGCTGTTGCCGGTGATGGCCCACAGCGCCGTCTGCATCTGCGCCGGGGTTGCGGTCTGCCACGTCCAGGTGGAGGCCAACTGTTTCGCCGCGCTGATCGTCTTGACGGCGCGGTCTTTGATGAATGCCAGGGTTTCGCTCATAAATTTATTTTGTTTTGACCAATACTTTTTCACCAACATCCGATTAGACGCCTATTGCGACCTCACCGCAATGAGCAACTTGATATATCTTTGCCCGCCAAAAAAGAGCGGAACCGCTGCTGGCATAGGGGTTTTGCTTAGTGAGCTAACCACAACTTCAGCGCAAATCAACCAGACCGCGTGACACGTATCCCATCAATCGCCCGTCGTAGACCGAAGCTCGACGGATGTAAACCGAAACGGTTTGGACGTACACTGAAGCTTTCCGGGCGTAGATTTTAGGCATGCGGGCGTAGGCGGACGTGACGCGGACGACGTCCGGATGGCTTCGGTCTACGACCGGACCTTGCGGGGACACGACGGCGGAGCTTAGGTCTACGTCGGGAATCCTTGGGTATAAGTCGGCTGGGCAGAAATGTATGACTGGCGGCGAAAGGGAGATAAACGCACGGCCCAACGGCACATTCGCAGCGACTTTCGGCAGACAGCCGCATGAAATCCTGACGTCATCATAGTGCGGTTCTCAGTCGGGACAACGCTAGTATTACAATTGGATTAGGCGGACGGCGATTTTACCTTCCAAACCGTTCTCAATGGGCTGGCCGACGACGCGGAGCGGTTCGGATTGTTGTGCCAGCGGCAGGACTTCTTCCAAAAACCGGTACGCGGCTTCGGCCGAATCTTCGTAGTAGTGAACGCTTGCGGAGGGCACGCGTCAACTCATGTGCCGCTGGTCAGCCGGGAATTGTCAGACGCCGACCAGGGCGGCGCCAAAGACGCCGGCGGAATCGCCCAGCTGATGTTTAACAATGGGTGTTTCCAATTCGTCAGTGAAGACGTATTTGCGCACTTGCGCGACGCCTTCGGTGTAGAGCGCGGAGAAATTTGAGACGCCGCCGCCGATGACGACGATGTCCGGGTCGAGGATGTCAATGAGGTTGGCCAGCGCGCGGCCAAAGCGGTCGAAGAACCAATGCATGAATTCGACTGCCTTGGGTTCGCCGGCGTAGAATTCCCGTTCAATTTCCTTGAGCGGCTTTTTTACGCCGTATTTTTCTGCGTAGCGCTTCTCCAGTCCGCTGCCGCTGATGAAGGTTTCCGTGCAACCATGCTGACCGCAGTAGCAAAGCGGGCCGTGGGGATCAATGCACATGTGCCCCCACTCGCCGGCGATGGCCTGCGCGCCGGTAAAAACTTCGCCCTTGTAAACGATGCCGCCGCCGCAGCCGGTGCCCATGATGACGCCGAATACCAGTTTCTTGCCGCGGCCCGCGCCAAGCAGCGCCTCGGCCATGGCGAAGCAGTTCGCGTCGTTTTGGATTTCGATTTTACGGCCCAGCAGCTGCTCCAAATCGGTCTTCACGGGCTGGCCGTTCATGCAGACGGTGTTGGAATTTTTCAGGAGGCCGGTGCGCGGCGAAAGTGCGCCGGGGGTGCCGATGCCGAAGGTCGTCGGCTGGCCGGGAACGGCGGCCACGAGGTCGTCGTGCATGGCTTTCAGGCGTTGGAGGATGTGCCGGTAGCCGTGCTCGCGCTCGGTGGGGATGCGTTTGCGGATGATTTCCTGGCCGCTGGCGTCGAGTACAACGCCTTCGATTTTCGTGCCGCCAAGATCGATGCCAATGCGATACATGCTTAAGCCGGCCAAAGCATGGGCTGAATCGCGCTGAAAAACAAGTGTGCGAATGTCCCGGCGCGGTTACTTGCCGCAGCAGTTTTTGTATTTTTTGCCGCTGCCGCAGGGGCAGGGGTCATTGCGGCCGACTTTCGGGCCGGTGCGCACGGGCTTGGCCTTGGCCGCCGCTTCTGCGGCATGGGCGGCTTCGCTGACGACGTCGCTGGCTTTCGCCTGCGGCGCGCCGGTGCCGGTGCTGGTGCCGCCGAACGCGCTGGTGTTCTGGTGCAAGGTCTGCTGCGGCGCGTTGCGCAGGAAATTTTCAAACGCCAGCAGGCTGGACGCGCTGCGGAAGACGTTGTGGCAGATTTCCGTCTTCACGTTGACCATCAGCTCGTCGAAAATCTTGAAGGCTTCGGCCTTGTATTCCAGCAGCGGGTCGCGCTGGCCATGCGCCCGGAGGCCGATGCTGTGGCGCAGGCTGTCCATCTCGTAAAGATGTTCCTGCCACAGTTTGTCTATCGCCTGCAAAATTGTGTAGCGCTCGACGGTGGCGAGCTTGTCCGGCTCCTCGAAGCTAACCTTCAATTCGTAGGCCTTGCGGATACTGTCGCTGATGAAATTGCAGACGGCAAATTGCGCGGGGCTCAGGCCGTCGTAAACGGAGTTTGCCACCGGTTCTTCCTTGCCATCGGCAGCGGCCTTGATGATTTCGCCTTCGGGCAAACCGAGCGGGAAGTTCAGGTTCACCCAGTCGGCAAGCGAGCGCACCCGCCATTCGCTTGGATCGGCGTCAGCGGCGGTAAACTCTTCGATCTTCAGAATCACGACTTCCTCGATGATGTCCATGAGGCGGTCGCGGACGTCATCGCTGTTGATGATTTCGTTGCGGAAGCCATAGATGACTTCGCGCTGCTTGTTCATTACGTCGTCGTATTCGAGCGTGCGTTTGCGCTGCTGAAAATTGTGACCTTCAACGCGTTTCTGCGCCTGCTGGATGGAGCGGTTCAGCAAACCGTGCTTGAGTTCCTCACCTTCTTCAAGCCCCATGCGTTCCATCAATTTCACAATGCGGTCGCTGCCGAACAGACGCATCAAGTCGTCTTCGAGCGAAATGAAAAAGTGCGATGAACCGGGATCGCCCTGGCGTGAGCAGCGACCGCGCAATTGCCGGTCGATGCGCCGCGATTCGTGGCGTTCCGTGCCGAGCACGTGCAGGCCGCCGACTTGCGCTACGCCTTCGCCTAGTTTGATGTCCGTGCCGCGGCCCGCCATGTTCGTGGCGATGGTGATGGCACCGCGCTGGCCGGCGCGCGCCACAATTTCGGCTTCCTGCTGGTGATACTTAGCGTTGAGAACGGAATGGATTAATCCCTCTTTCTTCAACATGCGCGAGAGCATTTCGCTCGTCTCGACGGAGACTGTGCCGACGAGAATCGGCCGGCCGAGGGCGTGTAACTCCTTAATCTCGCGTACGACGGCGTTAAATTTTTCGCGGCGCGTCTTGTAAACTGAATCGTCCGCGTCCTTGCGGATGTTCGGCATGTTGGTCGGGATGGTCATCACGCCGAGCTTGTAGATGTCGTAAAATTCCGCCGCCTCGGTTTCCGCCGTGCCGGTCATGCCCGCGAGCTTGGTGTAAAGGCGGAAATAATTCTGGATTGTAATCGTCGCCAGCGTCTGCGTCTCACGTTCAATGGCCACGCCCTCTTTCGCCTCAACCGCCTGATGCAACCCATCGCTCCAGCGGCGCCCTGCCATGAGTCGCCCCGTGTGTTGGTCCACGATTATGACCTTATTGTCTTGGACGACATATTCCACGTCGAGTTGATAGAGCGAATACGCCTTGAGCAATTGCGAGATCGCGTGAATCTTCTGCGCTTTGGCCTCGAAGTCAGCTTGTAGCTTCGCCTTCGCCTCAAGACGTTTGCGCGCGTCGGGTTCGGAACCAGCGTCCACGTCGTGCAAGAGCGTTGTCAAATCTGGCAGCACAAACGCGTCCGGATCCTGCGGGCTGATGTGGTTACGGCCTTTTTCCGTAAGGTCAGCTTCGTGACTTTTCTCATCCATCGCGAAGAGGAGCTCTTCCTTTTCGCGGTAGAGATCTACTTTCTTCTGATCCTTGTGAAGTTCCAGCTCTGCGCGGTTCATCATGCCGGCGTTTTCTGGAACTTCCAAAATTTTCATGAGCGCCTCGCTGCGCGGCTGGCCAGTCTTCACGCGGAATAGCAGTAGGCCGATTTGTTTTTCCAATTCGTCAGCGTTTTGTACCGATTTGCCGTCAGCCGGATGCAGTTTCTTTATGAGTTCCTCGGCTTCTTTCAGAAAGCGATTACAAAGCTGCTGTTGCGCGCGAACCAAACCATCTACGGTTGGCTTCCATTGCGCGTATTGTTCGTCAAAAGTATGTACCGCCGGGCCGCTGATGATTAACGGCGTACGCGCTTCATCAATCAAAATGGAATCCACCTCGTCTACAATCGCAAAGTAATGCCCGCGCTGCACCTGCTCTTCCTTGCGCAGCGCCATGCCGTTGTCGCGCAGATAATCGAAGCCAAATTCCGAGTTCGTACCGTAAGTAATGTCACAGAAATACTGATCGCGGCGGACGCGCGGCGGCTGGTCGTGCAGAATTACCCCGACAGTCAAACCGAGAAATTTATAGATTGAGCCCATCCATTCCGCATCGCGCGCGGCAAGATAGTCGTTCACCGTCACCACATGGACGCCCCGTCCGGTGAGCGCATTAAGATAGACCGGCAAAGTGCCGACGAGCGTCTTGCCTTCGCCGGTGGCCATTTCAGCGATGTGGCCGGTGTGCAGCGAATAGCCACCGATGAGTTGCACGTCAAAATGAACCATTTCCCAGCGCAGCGGACGGTCGCGTACGATAACGTCATTGCCACACAGTCGGCGTGCGGCATTTTTCACCACGGCAAACGCCTCGGGCAAAATATCCGACAACTTCGCGGCGAGTTCCGCGTTGTCCTCGATTTTGGAGAGTTCCGCTTTCCAGGCGACCGTCTTGGCGCGCAATTCGTCATCGGACAGTTTTTGCAGACCGGCCTCAATCTCGTTAATCCGCGCTACGATGGGGCGGATTTTCTTTACATCCCGGTCGTTTTTCGACGGAAAAATCGCTCTTAAAAAATTCACATCAGTCCTTCAATGCTGCTGGTTAAAAAATGAATTCATACGCTACGCGACGAATCGCGTAGCGTCAAAGCGAAATGGAATGTAAGAATGGTCAGGCCGCCTGTGTTGCCGGCTGGGCAGTGGCAGCGAGAGTCGGGCGGGAACGCGGATAAGTGGAATGGCGCACTAGCGACTCAGCCCGCTTCACATTTTCGGTAATCAGGAGTAGTTCCGGACGCAAGGCTGGATTCTCGCCGTGCTTTATTAACATCCGCTCGGCATAGCCGCGGATGATGGTGAAGATATTGTTCAATTCATGCGCCACTTCGCGGCCGACCTGCTTTTGCGTGTCAGGATTTGGCGTTTCGTGGTGCAAGGTGGCCAGCGTAGCAGGTTCCAGCGCGGGCGACATTTTCAGGTAGATATTTTCCAAAGATGACATTTGAGTAAAGTAAAGCAACTACCTTGCCATATTGATTTACTCGTGATTCCAGAAGAATGATTGTTTTCCAGTAAACTCTCGCACAATAATTTGACAGTCGTGGTAGAAAATTGGACACCAATTCGTGGCTGGATTCCCGCCGCTTAACGGCTACACTTCCCCTTCAAATCGCATGAATCTTGCGCCCGAATCCATCGGCCTTATTGCTGGCAGCCGTTCCCTGCCGCTCGATTTTGCACGACTCGCACGCGCGGCGGGCGTTAAACGCATCGTCTGTACCGCCGTCGAGGGCGAGACCGATCCCGCACTGGCATCGCTCGTGGATGACATCGTTTGGCTCAATGTCGGTCAGTTGGGTAAAATGATTTCTGCTTTCACCAGTCGAGGCGTAAAACAAGTCGTCATGGCTGGACAAGTCGCACCGAAAAATCTTTTTGATTTACGACCTGACCTGCGTGCGCTTGGTGTGCTCATGCGGTTGAAAGAAAAAAATGCCCATTCCATTTTCGGTGCGATTGCAGACGAACTAAAAAAAGACGGCGTGGAACTCATCGAGGCAACGCCTTGGCTAGCACCGCTGATGCCACAGAGTGGATTTACGCTCGGCCCCAAAGTTACCGACGCACAAAGGGCCGATGTGGAATTTGGTTTCAAAATCGCCAAACAAGTTTCACAATTGGAGATTGGGCAACTTGTGGTTGTCAAAAACGGCACCGTATTGGCAGTTGAAGGGTTTGAAGGCACGGATAAATGCCTCGCCCGCGGCGGCGAACTCGCCGGCAAAGACGGCGGCGCGGTTGCCGTTAAAGTCGCCAAGCTAAACCATGACATGAGATTTGATATCCCGTGCATTGGCGCAAAAACCTTTGAGACATGCGCAGCCGCAAAAATTTCTGTTCTCGCTCTCGAATCAGGCAAATCGCTTTTACTCGAACGCGAAGCTTGCGAAGAACTGGCGAAGAAAAATAAAATTTCTGTAGCGACGATTTCCTGATTTAAACCTAAAATTACAATCAAATATTTTACGATGCTAAAATCCCACGAACTCCTCGGCTTCATGTCGCCCGCTCTGGCCACCGATATTTTGTCCTTCATCTTCGAGTCCGACAAAGCGGCCTACAAGGCGACGCTCGCAGCCGTTGCCCAGGCGAAGCACGTCCGCCCGGTCTTCCTCGAACGCCAACCCCGCGAAGCCCGTCACGCGATGATGTTGTCTGCCCTCACCAAGCCCCAACTCGACGAGGCTGCCGCCGCATTCATTCGCGCGTGGCTGGTTAAAAAACACATGCCCATTCTGGCGGATTTCATGAACGCGCTGGAAATTCCCAATGAAAACGGAGTGGTGGAAGATTTGCCGACGGCCGTAGATGACGCGAAATTAAAATCCGGCGTGGAAATTTTGCTAGGCAAATACCCGCATGAAACGGTCGCAGTTTATTTAAATGCGTTCAATGATATGAATACCGCGAACTGGCCAAACCTGAAGGCTTTGCTGGAATCAGATACGCGGCTGCAACTCGGCAATCACGCCTAGGCATATCCGTTTCACAAACGAACTAAATTTGATGTAGCAAGATACTGCTGGCGCATATCAGCGGCTTTTGTATCGTGCCAGTCTGAATTTAACTAAATAAAATTATGGAACAACCTCAAGGTGACATCGCATTAATCGGCCTGGCTGTGATGGGCCAGAACCTGATTCTCAACATGAATGACCACGGCTTCACAGTCGTGGCTTACAACCGCACCACTGAAAAGGTGGACCATTTTCTCGCGAGCGAAGCCAAGGGAACAAAAATCCTCGGCGCGCACTCAATCGAAGAAATGGTTTCCAAACTTAAATCACCGCGCCGCGTGATGATGCTCGTCAAAGCTGGCAAGCCCGTAGATGACTTTATTGACCTGCTCGTCCCGCACCTGTCCCCCGGTGACATCATCATTGACGGCGGCAACTCGCTATTCGACGACACAAACCGCCGCGTGAAATACTGCGAGAGCAAAGGGCTTTTATTCGTCGGCACCGGCGTGAGCGGCGGCGAAGAAGGTGCGCGCAAGGGCCCGAGCATTATGCCCGGTGGCTCACCCAAGGCCTGGCCTTTCGTAAAAGACATTTTTCAGGCCGTCTCCGCAAAGGTAGAAGGCAATGTCCCCTGCTGCGACTGGGTGGGTGAAGGCGGTGCCGGTCATTACGTGAAAATGGTTCACAACGGCATCGAATACGGTGACATGCAGCTCATCTGCGAAGCTTACAACATACTCAAACACGGTCTCGGTTTGAGTGCCGATGAGATGCACCAGGTCTTTGCCGAATGGAACCAAGGCGAACTCGATTCCTATCTCATCGAAATTTCCCGCGACATTCTCGCCACCAAAGATACTGACGGCCAGCCGCTCGTGGACAAGATTCTCGATACCGCCGGCCAGAAAGGCACTGGTAAATGGACGGTCATCAATTCGCAGGATCTCGGCATCCCCATCACCCTGATGGCTGAAGCCGTTTATTCCCGCTGCGTTTCAGCACTCAAAGACGAACGCGTTAAGGCGTCAAAGAAATTGAAA
The DNA here is from genome assembly GCA_903865745.1 of uncultured Verrucomicrobia subdivision 3 bacterium. Taxonomy (GTDB): domain Bacteria; phylum Verrucomicrobiota; class Verrucomicrobiia; order Limisphaerales; family UBA11358; genus UBA11358. Next base: position 96,507 of record CAIPKV010000070.1, read on the forward strand.
GGCCCGCGTCCGGCGCTTACCAGCATTGCCGCCAATCCGGAAAAGAAAAAGGCATTCATCGCCGACATCATGAGCGCGCTCTACGCCTCGAAGATTGTCAGCTACGCACAGGGTTACATGCTCATGCGCGCGGCCGCCAAGGAATACGGCTGGAATTTGAACTACGGCGGCATCGCCCTCATGTGGCGCGGTGGCTGCATCATCCGCTCACGCTTTCTCGGCAAGATCAAGGAAGCTTACGATAATAATCCCAAGCTTTCGAACTTATTGCTCGACGATTATTTCCGCGGTGAAATCAAAAAATCCCAGAAAGGCTGGCGCAACATCGTTGCCACCGCCGCGAAACGCGGTATTCCCGTGCCGGCCTTCAGCACCGCCCTGGCGTTCTTCGATCAATACCGCTCGGCAGTCTTGCCCGCAAATCTGCTGCAAGCCCAACGGGATTATTTCGGCGCGCACACCTACGAACGCGTGGACAAACCGCGCGGTGAGTTTTTCCACACCAATTGGACCGGCCGCGGCGGCACCACTTCAAGCAGCACTTATAATGTCTGAATTTATGGCCGTGTTTCAAAAACACCGCTGATTTCACGCATTCGTAAGCGTGACGACTATTCAAGGCGCGGGCTTCGGCTCGCGCCTTTTTATTTTCGACAGCTTTCACTGCCTTTGCGCTTTGCCTAAGACTTAAAAAGCTTTGTTTGACGCCTGATTCCGCAACGGTAAAACTTCGGCATGGCAAAACCTGAATTAAAGATAGAGAAACTCGTCACCGGTAACGGCGCGACTCCGAAAAAAGGCCAGATGGTCACTGTCCACTATACCGGAACCTTCCTGGACGGGAAAAAATTCGACAGCTCGGTTGATCGCAACGAGCCGTTTACGTTCGTGCTCGGCGAAGGTCACGTCATCGCCGGCTGGGATCTTGGCGTCGCCACCATGAAAATTGGCGACAAACTAAAATTAACCATTCCGCCGGAACTCGCCTACGGCCGCGATGGCTACCCTGGCGCGATTCCTCCGAATGCGACCCTGATTTTTGAAGTGGAACTGCTCGGCATCGGCTGACCTCAGTCCGAATCCCCTTGTGACTGGCACTGCCCAGAACTTCCGCGCCAGAAATTTTCTGGCGCGGCATGCTTTTTGGGTTGGTCTGATTGCCGTTGCCATTGCCTTCGCCTGCGGAGCGGTTCTAACGTGGCGTCGCTGGCCAGATCTATTCGGTGATTTCGGGATGCAGCTTTATATTCCGTGGCGGCTGGCGGACGGCGCTGTCCTTTATCGCAATCTCTATTATATGGCCGGTGGCCCGCTCTCGCAATACTACCATGCCACGCTGTTCAAGATTTTCGGCGCGTCATTTTTGACGCTCATCATTTCCAACCTCACCATTGCCGCCGCGCTACTACTGCTTATCTACCGGCGATTCCATCAAGCGACGGATACGCTAACTGCCAGCCTGATTGCGTTAGCGATCGTCATTGGTTTTGCCTTTGCGCAATACACCGGCATCGGCAACTGCAACTATCTCGCGCCCTATTCGCACGAAATGGTCCACGGCCTCGCTCTATCCATCGTCGCACTGGCGCTGATGACTAACTGGCTGGTGGAAAATAAAATCCGCACTTTGCTCGCCACCGGTTTCTGCACGGGGCTGGTAGCGCTAACCAAGCCGGATATTTTTCTCGCGCTCCTGTTAACTCTGGTGGCAGCGTTTGCATTAACCTTCTTAAAAAGCGTAGCCCGTAGATTGTCGCTCAAAGCCGCGGCTCTTTTCGTCTTTGCCGCCTTGATTCCACTGATTGCCAGTTTCCTGTTATTTTTGCAGGTGTTCAGTTGGCGCGAATCTATCAGATTTGTGTTTTTCGGATGGCGACCCATCTTCGTAGCCAGTGTCGTAAACAATCCCTACTACCAATGGAGCCTGGGCCTGGACACGCCATTCGACCACACCCGTCATACCGCACTCTATTTCCTCGTTGGCGGATTAATCGTGCTTGTTTACGCCACGATTTTTAAGCGGACACAACATCTACCAGTTGCCCAGCGCAATTTTACAAATACTGTCGCGTTGATTCCCTTAATACTGGCAGCAATCAAGTTCGAATGGCCGGATGTTGGCGCGGTATTACCGCTGCTCGGCGTTGTGACATTGGCTATTCTGTGGCAACAATTCCGTCAACGACCCGCCGACCATACCATTTTATTTCCCCTGTTGTGGACGGTCTTTGGCATCCTGTTGCTGGCCAAGCAAGGCGTGTTTCCGCGCATTTGGCATACCGGTTTTGCACTGGCGATGCCGGCATTCGTCAGCGCCGTCTATCTGATGCTTCGCTTGCTGCCGGATTTCTTGGAGGCGAAGTTTCAGATTCCACGCCGCCCGCTTCGCGCTGGAGCGATAAGTGTTTTGGTTATCGCCCTCGCCGGACTGGCACACGCTTCGGCCCAATTTTATTTACCTAAAAATCTGCCAGCTGGACAAGGTGCAGATATGATTATGGCCAGCGGTCCGCAGGGAAACTCCGTCGAAGCCCACAACCTGAACCTCGCGCTAGACTGGCTGGCGAAAAACCTGCCACCGCACGCCACGCTGGCGACGTTGCCGGAGGGCTCCATGCTGAACTACCTCTCGCGACACGTAAACCCGACGCCTTGCATTGATTGGAACCCCACCGTCCTCGCCGTCTTCGGCGAGAAAAAGATGACTGCATTGTTTGAACAAAGCGCACCGGACTACATCGCGGTGATTGAATGGCAGACCTATGAATTTGGCGTTGGCTACTTTGGCAGCCAACCCGGCTATGGTGCGGATTTAATGACCTGGATCAAAAAGAACTATTTCCCTGTCGCGCTGTTCGGGAGTGAACCGTTAAAGAACGGCTTGTTCGGCGTCAAAATCCTTAAACATAAAACTACTGCCCCGGCGACGAACGAAATTGAAATCCATCCCGTCATTCCTTAAACTTACAACCTTATGAAGAAATACTTAGTTGAGTTCATTGGCACGTTCTTTCTCGTTTTCACCGTCGGCATGACCGTCGTGTCGCCCGGCGCGGGTGCCCTGGCGCCGCTCGCCATCGGTTCGGCGCTGATGGTCATGATTTATGCGGGCGGCCACGTCTCCGGCGGACACTACAATCCCGCCGTGACGCTGGCTGTCTGGCTGCGCGGACGCTGCGCGACGGGCGATGTCATTCCCTACTGGATTTCGCAAATCCTTGGCGCCGTCGTTGCCGCGACCGGGGTGCTCTGCCTCAAAGGTCATCCCGTCGTCACGCCGATGGAAATCAAACTGGTGCCCGCGTTCGTCGCTGAAGTGGTTGGCACCTTTGCGCTCGCCTATGTCGTGCTGAATGTTGCCACGGCTAAAGCCACATCAGGCAATTCAAACTACGGTCTCGCGATTGGTTTCACCGTGACGACGATGGCTTATGCGCTCGGCGGCGTTTCCGGCGGCGCGTTTAATCCGGCGGTCGCCGTGGGCATCACGAAAATGCATCTCGTGGACTCCATGCACCTGTGGCTTTACTTCATGGCCGACCTCGCTGCGGGTGGTCTCGCTGCGCTGGTGTTCAAGTTCGTGAATCCGGACGACAAATGAAGTTTGTTAAAACGTTGAAGCGTTGAATTGGCACTGGCCTGCAAACCGATACCCGTTCAACCATTTAACAATTTAACCAAGCGACCACTCAACCAATCAACCGTGCCGCCGGCGACCTTCCTTCGCGAAACGTCCGGCGGCACTTTGCTTTCGGTGAAGCTTCAACCGCGCGCTTCCAAGAATGAAATCGGCGCGCCCCTCGGTGATGAATTAAAAATCAAAGTCACCGCCCCGCCCGTGGACGCCGCGGCGAATCAGGCCTTGATTGAATTTCTCGCCGATAAGCTCGGTTGCTCGCGCGGCCACGTTGAATTGCTGCGCGGCCAGACTTCGCGGCACAAAACCATCCTGCTCCACGGCTTCAAAGCGGCGGATGTCCTTCAGCGCCTCGGCTGAATCTGCTCCGCCAACGCTTCCGCCGGATACGTCCAGATTTCCGCCAGCGTGGGATGATAGTGCGGCGTCGCGGCAAGCTCGTGCACCGTCATGCGCTTCGCCATCGCGATGACGATTTCATGGATGAGTTCGCCGCCGCTGGGTCCGACGCACGCGCCGCCAATGATTTCGCCCGTCTTAGGATTCGCGAGCAATTTCACAAAACCGTCTTTCGCTTCCATGAGGAGCGATTTGCCGTGGTCATTAAAGGGATAACTCGCCGCAACAAATTTAATGCCGCGCGCCGTCGCTACTTTTTCCGTCAATCCAACCGTCGCCACCTGCGGGTCGGTGAAGACGACGGAGATGAGCAGTCGATAATCCATTTGGCGCGGTGCTTTCGGCTTCACTATGTTATGAACCGCCGTTTCGCCCTGCTGAATCGCGATATGCACAATCTCATGCGGCCCGCAGACATCGCCCGCCGCAAAAATGTGCGGTGCGCTCGTCTGCATCCTGTCGTTCGCGACGACGCGGCCAGCTTCCGTTTTTACGCCGGCGTTTGCCAGGTCGAGCAACGCCGTGTTCGGCACGCGGCCGAGCGCGAACAAGATTTCTTCCGCCGCGACCGTAACCGTCTTGCCCGACTGCTCGAACATAACCGCCTTCAATTTCCCTTTGCGTGCAGCCTTTAAAAGTTTGGTGCCGGTGAAAACTTGCATGCCTTCGCGCTGAAACACTTTGGCGACTTGGGCGCCCGCATCGGCATCAAACTCTTTCAAGATGGTTTCGCTGCGTTGAATCAAAGTGACCTTCACGCCGAAGCGCGCGAAGAATTGCGCGAACTCGCACGCAATCGCCCCGCCGCCGAGGATGATGAGCGACTTCGGCAATCTCTTGAGCGCCACCGCGTCGTCACTGGTGATGTAGCCAACTTCGTCCAGCGGCAACGGCGAAGGCGCGACACTGGAACCCGTGGCGACGACAAAGTTTTTTGCAGTCAGCTTTTTACCATTACTCAACGCCACCGTATGCGCAGCCACAAACTTCGCGTTGGCGCGGATGAACTTAAACTTGCCCGCGTTGATCTGCTGCGCGCGGAAGTCCGCGAAATCTTTAATCTGCGCCGCCTTGCGCGCCATGACTTGGGCGAAATCGAAGCCGACCTTCCCCGTGCGCAGCCCCCAGGTCGCCGCGTGTTCGGCGAGATGTTTGACTTCCGCCGCGTAGAGCAGCGCCTTCGTGGGCATGCAACCGCGCAGGATGCAGAGGCCGCCCACCTCCGCGCCGCCCTCGATAACCACCGTTTTCAAACCCGCCGCCGTCGCCGTGCGCGCCGCCGCGTAACCGCCACTGCCACCGCCAATCACCGCCACGTCAAAGTCAAATTGCTTCATGCCAGAGAAGATGCGCTCCATTTCAAATTTGACAACTCGATTTAACAGTTCAACCATTCAACCATTTAACAAAATACAATTATGAGCGACCTGATTTATCCCCGCAGCCCGCGCGAAACCATGGACGGCTGGCATTACCTGCCGCGTTACGTTGACAAAATCCGCCTGCACCTCGCGGGCAAGCTGCATGCCGACTACCAGGATAATCTGGGCAAAGCCTTTGACGGATTCTGGCTCAAGGCGGCGGGCGTGACGCACGAACAATTTGTGGAAGTTGTCAAAAACAGCATCACCGACGGCCAGGTCTGCGACTGGGTGCGCCAGAATGTGAAACGCACGGCGGCCGAGAAGGCCGCGCACTGGCAGGATGTGCTGAGCCGCCCCTTGGCGAACGACGCCACCGCCGTGGCCCGGCTCCAGATGCGCAAGGAGCAGGCCGGCCTCGGCCAGCGCGACGACATCAAATGTTTCGTGGACATGCTCGACGCCGACGAGAAGCGGATTTGACCACGCAAGTTCTATAGCTCAGACCGCCGCCGCCGCAAATCTGGCCACAGATGGACACAATCTGAAGCATTGATATCAGATAAAAGGATATTAGCAGATGGCGGGGAAAACTGAAGAGTATTCGGCGCAAACCGGCAGAATTTTCGCCTATTCTCCTCAGCTTTTACTGACAGTTTCACTTGATGCAACATAAGGTCGCTCGAACAATTGTTGGTTATAGACACATCGCAAACAAAGCTGCGGTTTCGTCCGCATTGTGCATGTAAGCAAATATTTCGGATTCATTTTTTAGCGGAGATGTGCCAGAACTTGCCCGCTTCCAAGAGCAGGCGGGCGACCACACCCGCCGCGCAAACTTCGAAATCATAAACGACAAGGGCAACGCAACCGTAGTGCAAATTGATAAGAAATTGCTGCCAGCTTCATTTTGGCTGGCACAATTTGACGGGCGGGCTTTTATTCCATCGGACTGATGTGAACGGCTGACAAGCTGGCCTTGGCGCGATCCCCTGCGACAAGCGAAACAGTGAGCGTATGCTTGCCGGCCTTGGCAAACGGCAACAGCCCAAACGGGTAGGTGTGATAGACGGTTGCCGAGTTCTGTTGGTTTTGCAATTTGAATCCCTCGTCGGTCTCAATCCGCCAGACCAGGCGGCCTTCGCCTTTGTGGTTAAGATCAACCTGGTAATGGCCTGGTTCGGCCACATCCACCGTCCAAATGGCGCTCCCTCCATTCTCCCAATTGCCCGCCTGGGTCATCTGCTTCCATTCCCCAAATTTCTCCATCCAGTTGAGTTGATTTTTTTCGGCTTTGCTCACTTCGGCAAATTCCACCAGCAGTGTCGAAGCGATATTGGGATAAACGCCCAGGGTCTGGTCAGCGACGGGTGCGGCACTCAAGGTGACTTGAATCACGCTCGCCGGATGGTCGGCAGGCGCGGGCGGAACTTGCAATTCCATCCAGGTGCCGTGGGCCACCCATTTGACCCGTGATAATTTCCCGCCGGATATAACCCCGGCGGAAATGATTTTGGTCTGCAATCCCGGCAGGAACAAACGCCCATCCTGCGGCCAGTTAAACACGACCAAGTTCAGCTTGTTGCTCTGGGTGGTGGCATCGCCCCAAGCGAGGGCGTGTCCCCACGGCGACGCCCCCGCAGTGTAGATCACTTGCGGATAGCGCTTGATCCAGGCGCCCGCCTTCAATAATGAATTGGTCGCCCCTTCCGGCACGTGGCCAAGTCCATCCGGCCCAATGTTCAGCAGGTAGGTGCCGCCACGCGCCACCGTCGAAACGAGTCGGTGCAAAATCTCGCGGGAGTCTTTCCAATTCTGGTCATACCACGCGTAAGACCACGAATCATTGATCGTGTCGCAGGACTCCCACAGGCCGTCGGCATTGCGCGGCGGCACTTCCATGTCGCCTTTGCTGGCGTAGTCGCCCATGCCATAACCGACGCGGCTGCACAATAGGGCTCCGGGTTGCGCCTGGCGCACATAGGCGGCCAGTTCTTTGACCAGGTTCTCCGGCATGTCACCGGGCGTATCGAACCAGATGTAATTCAGCGGGCCGTATTGCGTGCAGATTTCCTTCACCTGCGGAAAACATTTCTCGCGGAAGTATTGTTCAAACGTGGCGGGCGTGCCGTCCACGTTGGTCTTCGGCCCGCCAGTGCCGCCCGGCGCGGTCCAGTCCTGGTTGTGCGAATAGTAAAACCCGAAACCCAGCCCCTGTTCGCGGCAGGCGGCGGCGAGTTCCTTCATCGGGTCGCGGTGAAACGGCGACGCGTCCACGATGTTGAAGGGGTTCGCCGACTGAAACATCGCGAAACCCTCATGATGCTTTGCGGTGATGATGATCCACTTCATCCCGGATTCCTTGGCGAGCCGGGCGATGCCACGCGCATCAAAGTTCGTGGGATTAAAATCCTTGGCGAGCGCCATATAGTCGGCCTCGGAGATTTTCATCTGCCGCTTGATCCATTCGCCGATGCCGTAAAAAGTCTGGTCATGCCACTGGCCGCCCAGCGAGGAAAATAATCCCCAGTGAATGAACATGCCGTAATTGCCGTCGCGGAACAGTGCGACGCGGGCGGATTTCTCGATCCCCTGCGGGCCGACGGATTCGCCCCACATCTTGTCCATGGAGCTACTGGCTGCAGGAGCTTTGGCCGCGGGAGTTTCGGCAGCGAAAACGCCTGCGGACTGCGATAAATATGCCAACAGAAAGGTGGCGATGGTCAGGATGGTAAGTTTTTTCATGGAATTGTGAGGTTGTTTTTCGCGAGTGGCAGTTTCATATAATTTCGGGCTATGTGTCATTTTTGAGTCATGCTAGATGCGTCGTCAGTTTTGGTTTCGCTCACATCCTCCAGCACGATTGGCGGACGGGCATCGGGTGTCCTGGTGCTGAACTTGACGTTACGCAATGTGAGGCCCTCGACGTGTCGGGCAAAAAGTCCGCAGGCGGGCACGGTTCGCCCCAAATGCCTGTATTCGGGGTTGTCACCCTTTATTATTTCGGGAGTTAATTCATCCACTATATTTTTTGCATCCGCCTCCGTGCCTCCGCCCGGAAAGATCGCACGGATGTCGGTAAAACTAATATCCTTCACCGGATGCCCTGGCAGGCCGGCAATCACAAACGCGGATTCCTTGGAACCTGTATCAGAATCCACCATAATATTATGGAACTGAAGACCACGCACTGATTTCATAGGGGCCAGTTCCTGGGGTGCATTCACCCATAATCGTGACTGGCAAAAGGTCAGGAAGACCGGGCGCGGCACGTTCTTCATGACCAAGTTGGCGAAGATCAGGTTTTTCATCTCGGCACCCTCGCACATCTGGATTTTGATCCCGGAATCGTTGTGGTCGCGGAAGGTGCAATTCTCCACCGTGACATTCTCAAAGTTGCCCCGTGACAGCAGTCCTATGCGCAAACCGGCCCAATGGCTGATGAAATGGCAGTTATTGATGACAATGTCCCGACAAGGTTCGTTGGTGAGCGAAGTTTGCAGACAGATGGAGTCGTCGCTGGTGTCAAATGTGGAATTGCTCACGCGCACCAAGTTGCATCCATCAAAATCAAGTCCATCGCCGTTCCAGTTGGCCCGACTCAAAATGGTGACACCGTCAACGGCGATGTCAGTGCAATAGCGCCACTCGGTTGTCCAGGAAGCAGGATTCAGCAAGGTGATGTCTCGAACCCGGATGCGCGAACAACCGAGGAGGCGAATCAGCTTAGGACGATTTTTTTGAGGGTCACCGCCTTGAGGAAAGGACTTGCCGCGCCCGTCAATTGTGCCCATCCCTTCAATGCTGATGTTGTTGGCCTTCCTGGCAAAGATAAGGCAGCGATCCATGAAGGGTTCGCCCCGATACATTGTGCGATCAGTATCGGTCGTATAATCGAAGATATTCGTGCTGCCAAGGATCATCGCACCGGGATCCACATGCAGACAGACATTGTCCTTAAGGTAAAGCGTGCCAGTGACAAAACATCCTCCCGCAACCAACACGGTTCCGCCGCCCGCGACGCTGCACTGATCAATCGCGGTTTGAATCGCTTTGGTATTGAGCGTTGCGCCGTCGCCGATAGCGCCAAATGAGCGAACATCATGGAAAACCCTGGCGATGGGCTCGGGCGTCACGGTTTCGGCAGAATGAAGTGTGGCCGCTGTGAGTAGCAGCCCCACGAGCGTTAGGTTAATGGCGATATTTTTAATCATTGGGGATTCGTTGCAGATATGATTTACTTGGCCGCCATTCCGCCATCCTTTTTGGCGGGGGCAAAGCGAACTGTGTGGGGACCACCTGCGGGGAGCGGAACATTATAGGTTTGCTGCCACCGCTGCGTGTTGGAATCATAGTCCGTCTGCCAGAAATCGTTGCCCTGCACGCTCTGGTTCAAACGCTGACCATCCACCCAGAGAGCATAACCTGAAGCTACCGTGAGTCCGGTGAAGGTGACCGGCACATAGCCCAGTCCGCCTGTGATGGTGATTTCTGCCGTTTGTTTGGCGTCCACGGCAATTTTCAAAGGATAGGGGTTCAACACCGAGCCGCGGCGGGCATTGCACTTGAGGGCATTGCCGACAGCTTCACGCTGCACCAGTTGCCAGGTGTCGGCTTTCTTGGCCAAGACTTCCTTGAATTCTTTGTCCGGTCCGTAGTAGGCCGCCGCATCGGCGGGGAAAACCACCAATTCCAAGTCGGCCTCCATAAAATCACCGGGGAGCAATTCCTTAATCCCGGGTGGTGGTGCAAGCTCGACGACCGTGCGGTTATTGCCTTTGCCCCACTCATTGCAGAAAAACGAAACGTGCGGCTGCGGAACCGGTTTGCCGCCCAGCTTCGCCCGCCAGGAACGCACAATGAATCCACGACTGGCGGCGGCCGCGCCTTTGCCTAACGTCGGAAAATCCACGCCGTGAATGGACACCCACGGCTGCGCTCCGGTCATCGGCACGTTGCTCCGGTCATACACATCCTTGCCATATTTCGGTTCCCATTCCTCATGCAACCCGTTCGCGTCGCCGAGCGCAACCCGACGGGCGGGTGTATCATTGTAGAAATCGGCGCCCAGTTGGAAAAACGCCAACCGCCGCCATTGCATCGGCCGACGCACATCATAACGGAGGTGGAAGAACGTCCGAAGGTAGTCCTGGCTGCGCGGAACCGAGACGTCCATGCGCGCGGCGAGTTCACCGCCGGCCGATTCCTCGGTGTAGCTAGCGTCCGTGAGGCAAGGACCGTAGGCGCGGTAATCCGTGCGTGTCGCGGCCATCGGCTGATAGATTCCCTGCGCATCCTGCCACATTAAAAAGTCGCCGCCGCCGCAGTTCTGCGCCCAGCCCCAAGGTTTCCCCAGCTGACCTTGAGGCAATGTCAGCAGCGGACGCACGTCATCAATAAAACAGCGTCGCTGCACCCGCCCCGGCTCAAAGCAGATGCTCTCGCCAAAACTCCCAATGGCGGTCTGATCCCAAAACTGATTATGGCCCCAACCAATCAACGAAAGTTGTGCCAGCGATGCCGCGAAGACGCCGCCATAGCGTGCATAGACCATCTGGAAAACCAGTTCGCGCTTCGCGTGGGGTGGCAACCGCACAAATGCGAAGCCGTGGAACCACGGCCCCTGATGCGGCACCACACCTTGCTTCGGTCGCTGGTGCCAGTCCTTCGAAATCTGCACCGGCAACCCCGTGGGCGTGCCGTCGGTCTCGCACAACATCGGCGTGAAGCCGGTGATGGGCAGGTTTTTCTCTTGAATGAACATGAGCCGGGCGACGGTAGGATGATCGGAGTCATTTCGCAGGGTGAAATGCCAGCGATCCAACCGGTCCAAGTGTTCCTCGGGATAGTAAGTCCCTTTCGCGTTGCTCCACGCCTTCTCCGGCAACTGGAGCGTCTGGCACCCGAGTGCCTCATCGAATCCGACCTTCAGCGCCGGGTCAGCTTCCAAGTTCGGGCGGGAGGTAGTGTTGTCACCAAAAATTTCAAGCCGGACGGACGTATTCGTGGTTAGCACGGCGGAGTCACGGTGATCCCCTAGTCGCAATTCCACCGTGCCGCCAGTTGGCAAGGCTTCGGGCTGCAACTCTAGGCGCAACGATAGCCGGTCGGGCCACGCGGAAATTTCCAGACTGCCACCGCAGGGAAACGCCTGGCCATCGCTGTCAGCAAACTGCAATCCGTCGATCACTACGCGCTGAAAAAAACGGCCGCTCTCAACAAAGCGCACTGGCTGAAGGAATTCATCCTTGGTTTCCATGTGTCCCACGCAGGTGAACCGATGGCCTGCCACCACAACTGCGCAATCCCAGTCGACAGCCGGCAGATCGGCCAGCGTGGTGCGGCCGGGCTGAACCGCTTTTTCCACCCCCATCGGTTCCGTCCACTCGCCAGCCCGCAACGCCCGCACCTGCTTGGTGTCAAACGCCAACCCCCAGCCGCCGGACTGGAAACACAACGTCCCGTTGGTCGGCGACCTCTTGCTTCCCATGATCTGTGGTGGCCCGTCGGCCCACCATAGCAAAGTGTAGTCGCTCACGCGCGGCATCATCGCCACTGGTGCATCCGTTGCCGCCGCAGAGTGGCAGCAAGGTGGCAGCGCCAGCATCAGGGCGGCGAAGATGATGATTTTATGTATATTGCCTTCCTTGACTGTTAACGACCAGCCTTTAGCGATGGCTCCGCTTTTCCGTAAACATGATTCTTGGCAATGCGAATTTGAAACGTGTGATATCATGAATTGTTGGGATTAGTGACGATGTATTCCAAAAGGTGGCCCCAGCTACCGGGGCTAGTCGGGGCCTTGCCACGACGCATCTCCGCAGAAAGTAATACTAGAATCGTGTGCAAAGCTTCTTTTGATTTAGTGTCAAGCAAGAAGACGTCATCGTGTGAAAAGGCTTGGTTGACCAGCAACAGCGACTCGACAATCTTGTCTTTGTTCATCACCCCTTGGCTCAGGATTTCCTCATTTCGCGTCTTCAGGCCAAGTTCAAGTGAGCGCCGCACCTCGGCTCGGTCGGCGTTATCGCACGGCATGACCATGTAAAGCTGCGCCAGCGCGCCTAACATGATGTAGTGGTAAGCGGGACGAGCATTGTGAGGATCCATCCATCTACCAACATGCAGCCCCTCGGTGAGTTGGCCGGGGATAACGCCAAGGTGCGCCTTCCGAATTGCAGCATTAAGATAATTCGTGTCTCGGGTGATGGCCCAAGCCTTCGCCAGCAAGCGGACAGTGAAACTGTTATAGTTCCAGTTAGGGCACAAGGGTTGAGCCACAGCCCAGTTGGCAGACTTGCGCACAGACTCGATATAGTGCTGATCCCGGGTAACTTCGTATAAATCCAACAATGCCAAGCCGCATTCCCCGTTGTCAAATTGCAGGCTTCCTTCGCCAAGATCGTCAAATATCCAGCCGTGGCGAACCACGCGATCCCATTGGCCCGCCTTCCCGGTCTTCTCCAGAAAACGGGTCGCCGCCTCCATTGTATGGGCCTTGGAGTTACCGCTCGCCGCGGGGAACGGGAAAACGCCGCTACCGGCCTGCTGCTGCGCCCAAAGCAGAAAATCCGCCGCGTCTTTTGCAATCGCGAGACTGCGGTCTGCCCCTTCGAGCTTCGCACGAACCACTGCCACACTACCGCTGATCACGGAGGCTGGGACGCGCAGGGGCGAGGTCAGCAGCGCCGGATCAACGCCCACTTTCCACCAACGCGTCTCGTCGAGTCGCGCAATGTAGGGCATAAAAGCACGCTTGGCTTCTTGAGGCGTGAGCACTGTTTCACCCATTGGAACAGGCTGAAATTCATCGGCCACTTCCGGCTCGCCCGCCTGGTTGCCGAGCGCCTCGTGATAGGCAGCTACAGCGATGTGAATGGCGCCAGGATCTTCCTTCAGCAACGCCTCAGCCAAAGCGGAAACAGCCAATCCCTGAATACTCTTGGGCGCCTCGGCAGCACCCAGCACGACCGGCGATACCGGCAGCAGGACCATGAGTAATGGTAAGGCGCGTATTATGCAGATTCTTGCATTTCTCACAAAATTTGATTTAGAAGAAAATCTCGATTTATTGACTTTATCAATTGGCCACAGATTAATCGTCATTTGCGTTTTTATTATTTAGCGGCCTTGAGTCGCTTTTCCAAATATTCACCAGCACATCATTCTTCTGCGGCGAACCCCGCGAGCTGCGGCCGGCGGCGACATATTTCTCCAGCAACCTGGTCAGGTTCGTCACCACTTCGAGATTCTGACCCTGTAGATTAACCCGCTCGCCGACATCATCGTGCATATTATAGAGTTGAATGGGCGGCAACCCGAGCAATCTTGTCCGTGATCTCGATACAGACGACCGAGGCGATTTTGTCCGGCGCTGCCGCCGGCAGATCGAGCGTCACGCCGGCAGCAGTTTGATGAAACGCCACTTCTTTGTGGTTGGCGAGAAGCCAGACCCGTTTGATTTTGCTTTGGAGGCCGGCCAGTTCAAATTTGCCGGTCACCGGCCAGTTGAAAATCATAACATAAAGCTTTCCCGGCTTGCTCGTGCAACGCCAGTCCCAGGCGGGGATGAACTTGGGCTTGCCGTCCTTGTCCTTTTCCACGCCACTAAATTTTCCCGCTTCGGCACCAAACGGCGTCGGGCCGCTGCCGTAAATCGCCTCGCGGTTGACCTTCATCCATTCGCCGACTTCAGCCAGCCGCTCGACACTCGGCGGCGGGATCAGGCCTTCGCTCGTTGGGCCGACATTGAGGAGATAATTGCCGCCCTTGCTGGCAATGTCACAAAGATTTTGAATGATCGTTGCCGGAGTCTTCCATTGGTTGTCGTGCTGGTTGTAGCCCCAATGATCATTCAGCGTCATGCAGCTTTCCCAGTCAACTCCGGGACCGAAGCCGGCGGGCGGAATCTGCTGTTCGGGGGTGCCAAAATCGCCGACGGCGGCGGCATCCGTGGACATGCCGGCCATGCCGGCGCGCGCCTTGTCAACGCGGTTGTTGATGATCAGCTTCGGATCCAGCGTGCGCAGATAATTGTAAAGATCAACCCCGCGCGCATGGGTCCAGGGCGATTCCCATTCGCCGTCGAACCACAAAACGCAGGGATGATAATTCGTGATGAGTTCCTTGAGTTGTCCCTTCATGTAGTCCGTGTAGTGGTCCATATCCGGCGTGCCGGTGGCCACATCATTCCACGCCCGGCGGGTGCCCCAGTCGGAATTATGCCAGTCCATGATGGAATAATAGACGCAGAACTTGAGGCCTTGCCGGCGACATTCTTCCGACAATTCGCGCAGCGGGTCGCGCTGGAAGGGCGTGGACTTGATGCCCCAGTCGGTTAACGCCGACGGCCACAAGCAGAAGCCATCGTGATGTTTCGAGGTGATGACCATGTATTTCATACCAGCGCCTTTCGCGGTTTTCACAAACATCTTGGCGTCAAATTTTACGGGATTAAATTCCTGCGCAAACTGCTCATAGCGGCTGACGGGAATCTGCCCCTGCTCCATAATCCATTCGGCGTAATTGGTCTGCCCATTCCACTCGCCGGCGGGAACAGAATATACCCCCCAGTGAATGAACATGCCGAACTTGGCCTCGCGCCACCATTCCATGCGGGCGTCATGTTGAGCCTTGGTTTCAACTTGGGAGACCAGGTTAGTTTGGGCTTTGGCAACGGGCAGCAGGGCTGCCCAAGCCAGCGCGACGGCGACAACGAGTTGTTTTGCTTTCATAAATTATTATGTTTCATTGGTGGTCATTCCTAGTTTGTTCCAATCGCAATTTATTTTGTAGTATCCGCATGGTATTTGTTCTCGGCACTCTTCACGGCGGGCAGCTTCATCACGTTGCCGGCGAACCTGCAGGACTAACACCGCAAGCGTCACGGCAGCAATGGGGGCAATATTTGTTTTCATATCGGACTTACCGTTTCTTCCATGGTGTGGCTTCGATCATAAGCGCTGTGTGCGGCACCAGTGCGGGCACGCGGTTTGCGCCTTCATGAACGCCAAGGAATTCACCGGTCCAATAGTTATTTAGGCTCACTTAGTGCGGGGGGTTGCTCATATCTTCGGCACAGTTTTCTCCAGCCAGCGGGCCGCCCGCTCACTGGCTTGAGGAATATCCTCGAGCTTGCGCTCTACTTGTGGCAGGAACTGCCACCGATCTGGCGTCTTCTCGACGTTCCCACGTGAGCGCACTATGTAGCCAGGCGGCACCTGGGGAGGATGGTGGTGTGCGAGCACGGTGGCCAAAGGCTTCTTGATCCTTCGCATACAGGCTCCTTCTGACTCGATGATGGCTGCGGCCTGATGCTGAGCATCTGCCAATTTCACCTTGCCCTCCCTGGCCTGATCACGCAAGACCGCCAGCCGATACATGTTCATTTCCGATTCCGCCAACTCCCGCGCCAGTGCGACCTGCGCCACAGCCTGTTCACCATACCATCGGCTGTCCCGGCCCTTATTAGGCTCGTAGATGTGATCCGTGGGAACAGTGCCTTCGGGGATGGCCTCAAGCGCCGATTGCATCGCCGCCAGCGCGGCATCGAGATACTCCAGCAAGCGGGGCATTTGCAACAGATTAGCCTCGCGTAACAACCGGTGATGTTCCGAACCGTCGAAGCAAATTCTCCACCACCACTCCCAGTCGCCCTCGGGCACGCTCGCGGGAAAGGTAAACGGGAAGTCAGCAGGCCAGGTGAATATCTTAAAACGCGCGCCGTAGAAACCTTGCCGCAAGTTGTGGTAGCCCAACCGCATCATCCATATCTGGGTGGCAGCGGACACGGCCCGAAAAGCGCGACCCCATTCGCTCGCGGCGTTCTTGCCGAATAACTTCACACATTCCTCCCGCACCAACTCCTCCTCCGGCGCCGCATTCCCGGCCAATAATGTCCGGAGCATCCTGGCTTTGATTGTTTCAGCCGACAAAGACATCCCCCAGAAGGTGCCGATATTCTGGACCCGTTCCGCCTGCAAAGAACGAATCTGCCGCACCAGAGCGAAGGGGTCGGGGAAAGCGGCAGCCAATCCGTATTCCTCGGCGGCCAAAAACTCGTGATACGCATAAACCGTCGCACCGCTCTTGGAAAGCGCCGCATGGATGGAACGAAAAGAGGGGGCGGGCTCGAGGTGAGCGGCGTAACATTCCTCACCCGAAAACTTCGCCATGATGCCGAGTGGCCAGGAAAGCTGATTGATCAAATCAAATGTCCGATCCTTCATGTTGTGGTTCTCAATTAGGATTTCAATTCCGGAACGAACTTCGTTGGCGCCCGCATGCAGTTGATCGAGCAGCAAGGCGAAGCTCTCCATTTGCCTCCCAAATTCGTCCGCAGCCTTAAAACGCTTGGCGCAGCGGGGGCAATTCGTATCGCAGAATTCATTGCGCCCGTCACCCGACAGCACTATGGCTCCTTTGAGCAACGGAAACCGCCGGAATAGTTCACGGCTGCGGGTGCGGTAGTAGGCCTGGACCGTGGGATGGCTGATGCAGAGCGGTCGGCCTGTCACGCTGCCATATTGGCGCACTCCAAGGCACTCCTCCGGGATGATCGCACGGGCCTCGTCGCGAACGCATTGAGGCGCATACACCGAGAATTGCTCGAACGGAACCAGCGGCTCGATAAGGTATATGTATGCCTCCAATCCGTGTCGTCGGCACCGCTCGGTTTGCTCCTTTATCCACTGGCCGCTGAATTCCACAACCAGTGGGTCGCCCAAGCCCGGCCAGACTTCTGAATTACAATACTGATGCAGTTGCGGTGTGCCGGGCGCCCAAGAATCAGAGTTTATCAGGGCCTGATTGAAGCCAATCTTTGCGCAGGCGGCGAGCTCAGCGTCGGCAAAATCGGGATGAAATTCGTGGAAAGGCCAGCACATCCGCTTCTTGAATGGAAGGGGCCGGGACGCCGCCGAATCGAGGACGGCTTGGGGCTCTTTGGAGGCTGGGTCCGGCTGGGTTTTCGCTTGGACGGGGACAGAGATTTCTGATGCCGGACTGGCAATAGCGGCCAGCCCAGCCGCAGCCGCTGCCGATTTGGCGATAAATACTCGTCGGGAGGTTTGGTGATGCTGATTCATATCGGATGTGGTTTCATCGTATTCATTCCGTCAATGGGCCGTTGTGTGCGTCAAGTTCTGCAATTTGGATTTCATGATAGTCACGAGGTAAATCGATGCGGCGCGGGTGCATTGTTCAAATGATTGCCGCCTTCCCAGCGCAAATTGCGGAATTCCGGAGCAGCGCCCTTCCAGTTGCCACCGAGGAAGACCGGCTTCGCCCCTTCTTTTTTTGAGCGAAGTGTTTCCTGCGCACCGAGGCGCAACTCTTTCAAGCCTGACCAGCTTGGGAGCGGGTTGCCATCCGCATCGTGGAAATCAGCCGGAACCAGCGTGACGCTCCGCCATTCTGCGCCGCCGGCAAGCGACACCTCCGCCGCGTATCCATCAAGACCCACTACGAGTTTGTTCGGCGGTCCAGTGCGAACCTCCAGCGCGAGTTTCGCCCCCGCCGGAGCCTGCCATTGCGGGTCGTGGAGTTTGTGGGTCTTTCGCGCCCAATTGTCGGTCATTTCGTAAGTGAACCATTCCTTCTGCCAGTCTTTTTCAAAGCTCTCAATCAGCAGCGACGGCTTTGCGGTTGCCTGAACTCCGGCCGCCTTGAGTTGAGCGGGAGTTGCCACGAGCATACGGGAGGAAAGGTTGAACTGCCGTGCTTTGTAGCGGCCGTAATAATACCCGGCACCGGTGACGGGTTTGTCCAAGGCATAGAGCACATTGGCATATACCCAGAGCGGCTTCTCGATGGCGAGCAGGGGCAGATCCGCCGTCCAACTGTTCCCGTTCGGCTTGGCATCCGCATGGTGCCAGAAACGGGCTATCGTATTTTCCCGGTCGTTCTTCTCTCCCTCCATCTGCCCTTGCTGGGTGTAATAGATATCCACCGAAATAATCTGCCGGCTTGAATCCGGATTCACCGTGAATGACGGAACGGCATCCGCCGTTTTCAATTTCAAGGAGGCGTCGGGTGTCTGCGGAAACTGGAAATCACCTTTCAAATACTGGTCAAACCACAAGAGGCCGGCGACCTGGTAGGGTTCAGTGTCCTGATGGTTGTGATGCGGCGAGCAGGTTAATCGCCAGTCTTGGCTCTTGATTTCCCCAAGGGCCTTTTGCAAATCATCAATGCGGCCATGAAAATCATTGGCGGGACTGAGAAACACCATCGGGCACGAGATTCGTTTGAGACTTTGGTCGTCATTGATCGTCGCCCGATACAGCGGATTTTCAGAAGTGCGATCACTGAGGCCACCGCAGGATGGCGCTGCCGCCTTGACGCGGGCATCTGCCGCCGTAGTCATGACGGTCAGCTTGCCGCCCATGGAATGTCCGTAAACGCCGAGCTTTTGCGCATCCACTTCCGGCTGCTGTTCCAGGAAGGTCAACGCGCGCCGCGCAGCGAGCGTGCATAGAAACCAAGGACTGTTGCGGGGCGACTCCACGGCATCCAGCGTCCACGCGGCCGGGGCCACGGATCCAAATTCGTTCTTCGCGTTTCGGCAAGGGGCATGATAAGCATCCAACGCGCCCCAGTCGGTGGTGAGTTTGTAGGCCGGATCGTTAGTCTTTGCCTCCCAGAAAAGTTTCACCGTATCGCTGTTGACCTCATAGCCCGGCGCGCTGACTCTTCCCGCCCAGGCGATGGAAATCGTGGCATAACCGCGCTTGGCATTAGTCAACGGAGCTTTGTAGTCGGCGAACTGTCCGCCGCCATGAATCTGAACCAACCCCGGGAGGTTTGTGCCTCCTTTGGGAAATCCATAGACTGCCGCCATCATCGCTTTCTGCCCCTTGAAAATCCCGATGTGGTAGCGGACGATTTGCAATACCACGCCATCTTCTTCCCAATGCTTGAGCACCTCCGTCTCGAGCGGTTCCTTCTGCGGATCGTAGCCGGTCCAAAGCTCTTCAAAAGTTTGCGGCGCTTTGCCGCCCGTGAGCGGAGGCAGCGATTCTTCCGCGCCCAAGATCCTATTTGCGCCAAAGCCCACGAGGCTCGCTAGAATAAACAGCGTTATTAATTTAGATTTATTTATCATGTTTTCATTGGGCTTGTAGGGCGATCAGCGCTTCCGCGTAGCGTTGGCCCAAGATCCGCGCGGATTTGGCGTCGAAATGCAAGTGATCGCCCCGATCCTTCAATCTCCGGGAGGAAACGCAGACGTAGTCTTTCACTGTATTGGTTAAATCTTGCAGCACCGCGTTGAACCTTTCCGTGTCTGCCAGATTATCAGGATTAAAGGTTCCCAACTCGCCCGAGACGAAAGGGAGGTTGGGCGCGTCGAACTCCCGGCGCAGCCGCGCAATCAGGCTGGCCAGAGACTGGCCATAGGTGGCGCTGGCGGCACGGTCGGCTTCGCCCTGATGCCAAATGATGCCCTTGAGGATGCCAACTTTTTGCGCCTCACGGACACGCTTAAGCATGTCATCGTAAGGATGGGTGTGCGTGGCCTGATCTTCCGCCCCCGGTGCCCAAGCCTCGATGGATGTTCCGCCGACCGCGCAAGGAATCAAGCCTATGCGCATCCGGGGATTGGCCTCTGCCATTTGTTTACCGAACGCCAAGCCCGGGCCGACGCCGGCAATAGGCTTGTCAAAATGCAGCGGGTCGGTGGCCGGTTTCCAAGTGAGTTCCTTAGTGAACATGAGGACGCGCGGGTTGGTTTTTTTGGATTCTTCGTCTATTTGCCCGCGTCCAGCCATGTTCGACTGGCCAATCAAGAGATAGAGATGGAAATTCGGATCGGGCAACCGCTTCGGAGTCTGGCCAAAAACGCTAACCACCTGCAGGAGGCAGAATAACGCCATCAAGACGGGATATTGTTTCAGAACATTGCCCCCGCACTGAACGACACCCAGGTTGTTGTTTTTCATTTTTTGCATGAAATGGCCTTGGTGTTTTTCGGCAGGCGATTGCCACTCTGCGAAATCTGTTCCAGTTCATTGGCGCTGGCTTGAACCAGACAATTGGGCAAGCCCGTCACTTTGCAGTTTGATAACCCAATTTCAGAACTTTCGGCCGATTCCAAAACCGCAATACCATCGGCCTGAAGGTTGGAATCACGAAGCGTGAATCCATTGACATCCTCCAGAACAAATGCCGGCCGTTTCTCCTCGCCAGAGTAACTGAATTGGATTTCGTTCAGCTCGATATTCTCCGCGTGCCGGATGAACATCCCATACGAAGGCAGGCTTCCAAAAAAGAATTGCTCAGGATAGCGCTTTTCATCCTCGGGAACAGTTCTTTCAGCCTTGTCGGCAGGCCCCATTCCCGGAAAGCGAATGACGATGTTATCCAGCCGGATACCTGAAACCTTGTGCCCGGGAATCCCCGTGATCATGATTCCCGAACGGAGCTTTTCAGCGGTGGTCACCGTGGCGCGGACGTTGCTGATCGTGATATTTTTCAACGCCCCGACTTTCACCGGTGAGCCGTCCGACTCGGGCGTCTGGTAAGCGGCCCCTCGATTCCCCAGGCGAATGAATAGCGGCCCCTCAACCTGATCCATGATGATGTTTTGTATCAATATATTTTCCAGGGTTCCGCCATCAACACATTCCAGCTTGATCGCGCCCATCTTGACATCCCGCATCACACAATCAGAGACGATGATATTCCTGAAGCCGGCCCGGGATGAGGTGCCGCACTTGAAAGCGGCCGTATCGCTGCTGATGACACAATTTTTTACAAAAATATTTTCGCAGGGTTTCCCGAAACTACTCTTGAGACAAACCGCGTCGTCGCCCGAGGAAATATTGCTGTCCGAGATGAAAACATCACGGCATCCGTCAATGTCAATTCCGTCGTTGTTTTGATTGGCCCGATGGCTGATGTTCACACTCCGGATATGGATGTTGTCGCAATCCACCAGATGGACACCCCAGGATGCCGGGTTATTCAGGCTCACATTCTCCAACTGGACATTTTGACACCGGTAAAATCGCATCAACATAGGCCGGCGTCCGAGTTCCTTTTGTCCGGCGATATGAACTGGAAACGTGTCCGGCTGCCCGCGCCCGTCAATCATGCCGGGACCTTCAATCCTTACATCTACCGCCCGATCTGCCACCAGCAGCGCTTGAATGAATTCTGAGGCGGTTAGCACCTGTCCGGTTGGAGATTTTTGATTGGCGACAACTTCTCCGGAGCCCGGATTGCTGGTGGGATAGTCCGCCAACGAACGGCTCCCCAGCAACTCGGCTCCGCCTTGCAATGACAGCCAGACATGACTTTTGAGATAGAGCGTTCCCGTTACAAATTGACCCGCTGGAATCAACACCCTGCCGCCACCCTGTTCATGAACTTGATCAATTGCTTTTTGAATCTGGGCGGTGTTGATTGCTTTTCCGTCGCCGACAGCTCCGCAATCTGCAATTGAAACATTCAGGGCCAATGCATTCAGTTGGCCGGAGGCAGCTATGAAAAGAATTATGCCAGCGAAATATTTCATGTCGTTACGTTTTTTTGAAGCTCAACAAGATTTTCTGTGGCCGGCCGGCTTCGCGGTCTTCGACATGGATCCGCCACACGTTCTCGCCAGCGGCCTCGACCGGTTTCACCTGGCAACCGGCGGCGGATCCGGCAACCAGCGGCTTCATGCTGTAAATAAATAAATCGCCTTCGCGAGCGCCCGCATCGGTCAGTTCGATGTTGATTCCGTTCGGAGAGGGCTTGACGCTCTTGAGGTCAGCTGCCCCGCAGTAGATGTGGAGGTTTGAGCCGATGACCACCGGCTGTCCGGGATGGTCGTCAAGATCGGTCAGACAGAGGTGCTGGCAACCGCTGGCGGGCAGCGCGGGCGTTTCCCACCGACCGGTGGCGATGCCCAGGAACCGGTTGTCCCAGAAAGACCAGACCGCATAACGGTGCGCCGGATTGAGGCCGGCTTTGGCGAAGTCCAGCGTGATGGCCTGTTCCTGCCGCCCCGGATTCCACAAGAGAGCGACCGTCCAATCACCCCACGGGCGTTGGACATGGCTGATCAGCCGGGGCCACTCCTCGCTGGAGCAAAGGTCCAGGATTTGGGTGTGTTCCTTGGCGGGCGGAGTCAAGATTTCGGTCATGCGCCAATAGGGTTTGAAAATGTCCCATTGCCAGAAATCGGAGGTGAAGGCCGCGCCGGAGGAAAGCCCCATCATGCTGGCATAAGTCCTGACCATCGCCCAGCCGTCGTCAATGTTACCCACGTCCTTCAGGCCGGTGGCCAGGTAATAGCAATCATTGTCCACCGCGAACCATCGGCCATTGAGGTCGTAAGAGCGCAGGACTTGATCAACGGCCTTGCGAACTCCACCGCGATAGGCATCCGAACTGGTGCGGCTGGCATCCACCAGCCCGACGGTCGCGCGGTCAGGCGCTTCCGTGCAAAAAAGAATATAAGCGCCCTCGCCGGCCGCCTGGCGGATGTTGATGTAATGTTCGCGGAGGATTTCAAAGGTGGTTTTTTTCTTCTCATACCAGCCGCCCCCACCGATGTTATTGAAATCGAGCTTAAGATAGGTAAAGCCATTCGTCACCGCATGGTGAACCCGATCCGCTATGTAGGCCTTGGCCCGCGGCGCCGTGGGATCAATCCATCCGGTTTCATCCGGCCGGAAGGGCGACTCTTTTTTGAACTTTTTGCCCCAGACCGTCTCCAGATTGGCTGGATCATTCAGCCAAGGCGCTTTCACTCCAATCATGGTCAAGGCCATCCAGAGCCCCGGCCGGGCTCCCGTCGCGGCAATTTTCCGGGCATAGAACGACATTCCCTTGGGAAATTTTGCATTCGCGTCCCAGTTGCCATCAAAATCCTGATAGCCGTCATCAATTTGAATCACGGCGGGCCGCAGCCGGCCGGCGGATGCCGACACGATGTCCACGAGGCCAAGAACATCCTCGCCGGTGATTTTCGAGGTCTTCAGATACCAGCTACACCAACCCGAAAGCGCCCCCTTATCCGAGCGGGCGTGATGCGTCTGCGCCACCCAGTCGGCTTGGCGTTGCAGGGCCACGCCGGGCTTCTCCATGAGCAGGATGGCTTGCTGTCCCCAGCGGGTTTCGCCGGGATCCACCTGCACGCCGCTCATACTTGACTCGATGCTGAAGGAAGTCCGGCCATTACCTTCATAAATGACGCTGGAATTCAGATAAGCAATGGGATCACCCACCGGGGCAACTAGGAAGCCCACCCCGTCACGGCGATAGAAACCTCCTCTTTCCCTGATTACCAGGCGGTTGGTGAGCGTGCTAAGCGCACAAACGGCACCTGGCAACTGGCTTTGAAAGTTACCCGTCAGCCGGGTGATGAGCCAGTCGGCTGGATTACCCTTCACGGAAAATCCGGGGGCTTCGGTTTGCGCCGGCGTCAGGCTCGACACTTTAATGGGCCGCCCGCCACCATTGCGGATGCCCGCTTGAAAGAGAACCCCGGACACCCCCGGAATCTGGCCCAGTCGAAGCATTAGATCCAGATGGTCAGGTTCAAAATGGATGGTCGAGACGGCAACGATCGCCTGGCCATAGGGCGTTGATTCAGTGGTATTGGTGATGGTTTGAATCAAGCCGCTATCAGAAGTGAAACGACGTTGCTTCCCCTCAATTTCGAGCAAGGCAGAAAACTGGGAGGGAAAAGCCGCCAGCCCGGGCGCCTGCAATGTTACTGAGCGACCATCCCTTGAATAAACAGCCGCAACCGGGTTTGGGTTGGACCCGGGTGACTGCGCCAGGCAGCTCGCCAGCGAGAACAACAGGACTGCGAAAAAACCGGTTTTTCTTTCCAACGTGTCCACCTTAGCGATTGGCCAGTTCAAAATTGATGCAAATATTTCAATGCTCATTTTTTGGGTTCAGATCAGGGGCTTACCATCCGATAGAACTGTTGCATGGCATTGGTCGGAACCGGACTGGTATAATTAAATTGCCCATTCCCAGGGAAGGTGTTCGAAGTTTCCATCGTCCATTGTGCCCACGACAATGCCAGGTTCGTCGTAGTGAACAGCCGCCAGGGCTGTCCGGCCTGGCCCGTGCCGCCAAGCTGCAAACCGCCGCCGCCGTTCAGCCAGAGCACGTTTGTGAAAACGATCGGGGCCGGGGGGGTGATCGTGAAGGCGAAACTGGTGTTAGTGCCCAGATAATTGGCATCCGCGGCGACTAAGTTTGTGACATAATAGCTGCCAATGTTTGTCGGCGCGTTCGCACTTAAGTAGGTCGTTCCGGTAGTGCCAACATAGTTTGTGGTTCTCGTGCCACTGGAACCGCTGATCACGATGTCGGGACCTTGACCCATGCCATTATAAATAAAGTTTGTTCCACTATAATTCACCGTGGTATTGGTCGGGTTGACCACCTGTGTCACCGCGTTCGTGCTGGGCAGGTAATAGCTGTCGCCTGAATAGATGGCTTGGATGGGGTAAGTGCCCGCGTTGAGCGCGTTGTTGGTGCAAAGGGCGGTTCCATTCGCAATGACGTTGGTGGCAACCGCGGTTCCGCCCACCGAAAACACCACGTTGCCTGTTGCCGCCGCCGCCGTGGTGCCGTTGGTTTGCACCGTCGCGGTGAAAACAACTGCCTGGCCATAGACCGACGGGCTAGCGGGCGAGGCATTTAAGCCCAGCGTCGTGGCCCGAGGCACGACGGAGTTTGGATTGCGAAACCGGAAAGTGCGGGTTATTGCGTTTGTCTGGAGCGCGGCAATATCCTGATAATTGGTGCTGCCCAATTTTAGATTATAGGTGATATCCCACTTTAGATTCGCGCCATTGTAATCCGCCTGCCAGAAATCATTGCCGTTTACCGTCTGGTTGACAGCTGACCAGTTGGTTCCCACCAGTTCCTCCACGAGGGGATTCTGATAAGTGGATGCCCCGGTGAAGGTCACCGGCACATAGTTGAGGCCGCCCGTCACGGAAAATTGCGCAAAGTCATTTGTCACCCCAATGGCAATGCTGGGATAGGTTTGCACCAGCATCCCCGCCGAGATATTCAGCAAAAGGCTGTTGCCGATGGCCTCGCGTAATACCATTTTATAAGTGTTAGCGTAATTCGTGGCAGCCGTGGCCATATTGATGTCAGGACCGTAATATTCACCCGGCACAGAGGGCAGATAAATACGCTCAATGACTGCCTGCACATAATCCCCCGCCTGGAGCGTGGTCACGCCCGGAGGCGGCACGATGTCAATGGAGGATCCTGTGTAACCCGGGGCCAGACTATGTTCGATCAGATAAGGCGGCACATTATCCACCCCATTGATCCGCGCCTTCCATGAGCGGATAATATAACCTTTAACTCCCGGACTATAACTTGTATCGCCTCCACTATAAACAAGACTATGAATGGAGATCCATGGCTGATTGTTGGTCAGGGCAACCGCCAAGCCGATGTTTTTGTTTTGTCCCGAGGTTGCGGCGCTCCATTCCCTGACCGCATTGGTTTGGTTGCTGTATCCGTAAGCCAGATTCGTTCCGTTATTGTAGGCATAACTGTCCCCCGGCATCTGAAAAAAGACCAGTCGGTTGAAGGAGAGGTTGGAATTGACGTTGACCGTCAACTGATGCAGCCCCCGGGTGTAGTCATCAGACCGGCCGAGCGAGGCGCTGTAGCTCAAAGCCATCTTGCCATCGTCGGTCTGGCCGGCATACGTCGCTTGCGTGAGGTTGGGACAATAGCGGGCATACTGCGTGCGCATGCGCCGATGTTGATGCTGAGTGTTGCCACTGTCGTAATAGCGCAAGAATTCCGCACCGCCAAGATTGATGCCCCAACCACCGGTCTGGCCGTTGGTGTTGAGCAACAGGATCGGACGCGAATCGGCCCCGTCATTGTCGGTCAGGACGTGCTCCACATCATAAGTCAGCGATTCACCGCAATTGCCCAGCGCTGACTCATCCCACTGCTGATTCTGGTTGCCGTTACCATATCCATATTCACATAACTGGGAATGCGTGGCCGCCGGCACCCCGCCCCAATTCTGACCGGCCATCGTGAGTTCCAAATTCAAATTGGTATTGGGTGGCACCGTCAGCAGGGTCAGCCCATGAAACCATTGATTGGCAAACATCGGGTAACTGGAGGGCGTATCCCAATCCTTTGACAACTGCACCGGAAGCCCCACCGGGTTCAGACTGGCGTCTCGCAACACCGCCGTGATGCCAGGTATGTAAAAGGGGACACCGTCAAAATTGATTCGCACCACGCGCGGGGTGGGACTGTTATTCGTTACTGTTACCTGTGCGCGAAGGATGCCATCGTCACCAGCGGTGCCACTGGCGGGAAGACTCACGTCATACCATCCCCGGTCGGTATCGTAATTCACGGCCAGGCCGCCCCCTGCGGGCAGGACGGGCGTGACCGCCAGCGGCAGCGGCGCAGCCTCCGTGACCACTGCGTTGGTCAGGGACCAAGCCACATTGGTCGCGACAGGATAAATGACCAACCCCACGGATCCTTGCTGGCTGGTTTGCCAGTTGTTTATGGCCGTCGTCACCGTGACCGTGGCATTGGTGGGATTGAAACTGATGGCGGAGCTGCCGGCGCTGGGGAGAAAAATGAAGCCGGTGCCGTTGCTTGCCTGCAAGGCCCCGCCCACGCCGTAAGTCAAGAGGGTATTGTAAAGGTTCGTCAGCGTCAGCTTCATTTGAAGGGTCGCACTTGATATCGTGTTGGATGGCGCGAGCCTCAGGACAAAGCTCAGGCGATCCGGCCAGGAGGCCATCTCCAAACCACACTGGTTCGTATCGAGCGGCAGCCCGCCAGCTTTGACCTTTTGCCAGCGCCGCTGGAAATATTTACCGCACTCAATCAGCGCCGTATTGGCGGTCAGGGTTCCAACATTATTGGTGACGCTGTTGGTAACCACCTGGCACGACAGGCTAACCGGCGGCGAACTCGTTGGAAAACTGGCCGCCCAGCTTTCGGTAAGGACCGCGGATTCCGGGCTGGGAATAGCTAATGGGAACAGGGTTGTGAGGGTCAGGTTGGCCGAATTGAACGACATTCCGTAGCGACTGGTTTTAATGCCATATACAGAAGACGCCGGGCCGTTGGACCAGAACATAAACCCGTAGTCCTGGACATTGGTAAAAACCAGAGGCGGCAGCGATGCTATGCCCGCAGGATTGTTTACCAGGGAATCAATCACCAGATAAAGTGTGTTCCCGGAAACCGTCAGGTGCGCGGCGACCCAAAGTCCGGCGACCGCCACGGCGACGTTGGTGGGAGCGTTGCCGGTCTGGCTTGTCCAGGTCATGAGCGGATATTGCGCGCCAGGAGAAGCGCCCAAGTAACCCATCTCCACCGTGACCGCCGGTCTGGCAGTGAACGCGGCGGTTCCAGACACAATCAACGGCGACAACGAAGCGTTGGGAAGATTATATCCAAAATTAAAATCCAAAACATTCGTGCCGCCGTTATTGCCCACCGTCAAACCGGCGCAAGTCCAAGGCTGTGTCTGGCTCAGCACACTCACACCAAATACGGCTTGCGTGCCCGTCGTGGCGCCCAGCGTGATGACGCTGTTGGAGCAGGAACCGCCGCTGACGCCCACCAGCGCGCCCGCGCGAATGGTTGTGGCTCCATGATAGGTGTTGTCACCATAAAGCGTCAGGGTGTTGGCGTTGGTCTTCACCACCCCTGTCACAAAGGTTCCGGCCGTGTTGTCCTGAATCACCCCAGTTAGGGCCAGGTCACTCGTCCCGCCAAACACCAACTGCTGACCTGCCCCGGTCTGCGCCCCGCCGTATCGGAGGTTAAACGGCGACGCCGTGAAGGTCGCCAGCCCGCTGCCGTTGTTATTGACATTGATGATGGAGGCGTTGCCGGTAATGCTCCGGGTCGTGCTCGCCGCTGCCCCGCCGTAATTGATGGTGCAGGGACCGTTGGCGACGCCCTGCCCCGCCATCGCCAAATAGGGGTAGGAACCCAGCGTGGCAAAGTTAGTCGTGATGAGGGTGCCAGAATTAAAGATGATGGCGGTAAAATTGTTGGCCGCATTATTCAGCGTCAAGGCACCGCCGCCGGTTAAAAAAAGTCCGCCGGAGTTGTCCAAAGCCGTGACGACACTGTTGATGGTCAGCATCCCGCCGCTGCCGGCATTGGCCAGATTGAAATAGCTGGAATTAGCCAAATTGGTAATGTTAAGGCTTTCGTTGATCACGGCGCTGGCGTTAGCCGCCACGGTGAACGCCGTGTAAGCGCCGCTGACCCCAAACATAAAATTGGTGCCGGTCCCATTGAGATTGCCGCCATTGACACCGAAGCTGATGCCGCTGTTGTTGCCGGTGAAGTTGGTCGCGTTTTGTGAACCCAGATCCAGCGTGCCGCCGTTGATGGTGATGGCGCTGTTGGTCGCCAGCGCCCCGCTGCCGGTGAGCGCCAGCGTGCCGCCGTTCACCGTCGTCGCCCCAGTGTAGGTGTTCGCGTTGTTGAGCGTCAGCGTGCCCGCGCCGGATTTGGTCAGGCCCATCCCGGTTCCACTGATGATCCCCAAAACCGTCAAGGTCTTGGCCGCGTTCACATTCCAGATCTGGCTCGCCCCAAGGGCCAGATTGTTCGTGATGGCCAGATTGACTGTGGCCGCCGACATATCGATCCCACTCGCGCCATTGGTCAGGGTGCCCGCCCCGGTGATGGCGATGTCACCCAAGGCGCCCGCCACACTGATGCCGCCCCACGTCTTGGAAGTTCCGAGTGTCAATCCCGCACCCAGCGATGAGCTGTTCCAGAGAGCAATGTCGCCGGAACCAGGCGAGCCGTTGGCGCCCGAACCGCCGGACCAGACCCCGGCGGTGGCCCCGGTAAGGTCGGTTCCTGTCCCCGTCTTAGTGGCGTTCGCCGCACAGACCGGCCCCGCCGTGAGCATCAGCATAGCAAGGGTCGTGGTGAGGTAATTGATTCTGTGCATCGCAGATTTCTTTAATTGGCATTTTATAAAGGTTGTCATTATTTGGATACAGGATCACGGCATCTCGACCCAACGATAAAATCGCTGGCTGTGTCCGCTGATTGAATCGGCAACGGTTTGCACCGCGCCCGTTCCGGTTTGTGGCAGCGCCAAAGGAGACCAAGCCGACCCGCCAAGAGCGTCATTGTATTCGACCCACCACGTCACATTGTTGGGGACGGCGCAAGCGGATTGCACGCTACCGGCATTGATTTGAATACCGGAAACCGGGAGCGAATTGGTCCACACCGGAATGCGAAAGGGCGACGCCGGCAGGCCGGCGCGGTTGTAGAGGTTCGTTCCCATCGGCACTCCCTTCCAAGCATAACGAACGAAGACAGGATTGGGCACCGACGGCGAAGAGACCACCACCGTCCCATTGGGGTCAATTTGCGCCGTGGCGGACACATAGAGCTGGTTGGACTCCGCAATTTCAAACCACTGCGGCGATACTCCCGGCAGTTCTTGAACCGGGTCCAGATTGTTCTTTTGCCCGGTCATCAACCCGCCGGCCACAAAGTCGAACGCAATTCGAATCTGATTGGTTTCAATCGCATAACTCCGGAATAACGGACCGCTGGGCACCACATTGGTGAAACCATAGTCGTGGTTCAAAGACAGCATCGCGAGCCGCGTCCCGACATCCACTTTGTTGCCGGGATGAATGGCGTTGGGATCATCCACATCGAAAATGACGGCCATCCCGGTGTTGGTCGCCGTTCGCAGGGTGAGCGTTTGCGCCTCACGGGTGTATGGCCAAAGGTTGTCGGTGCCGACGAGGCTCGGCAACTGGACAAAGTAGAAAGGCAGATTCGGCTGCTGCCACCGGCTGCGCCAGTCCTGGATCATGGTGGGAAACAATACGCGATACATCATGGTTCCACTGCCGCCGAGCGACTCTCCCTGATACCAGATCACGCCGCGCAGGCCGAACGGAACCAGGGGCGAAATCATGGCGTTGAACATCGCGCCGGGAACAAAGGTGGGGCTGGTCTGGAGGCCTTGAAAATAGTTGGCCAGGCTCTGAGTGGCGAAAGCTTGCAGTTCGGGGATGGCATTCATCGCAGCCACACTGCTCCAGGCCTCCATCGGGGTGCCGCCATAAGACGACTCCAAAATCCCGATGGGAACCACCATGCCTTGAACGCTGTTGCTCTGGAACAAGGTGCGCGCAAAGAAATAGGCCGCCGCGCTCAAGTTGGACACGCTGGCCGGAGAGCAGGGTGTCCAGGACCAATCGAGGGTGGCGTCCCAGGCCGGGTTGAGTGAGCCGGTTTGCCGGACGCGCATGTGCCGGATCAATGGGTAGTTGGCCGCGGCAGTTTCTGCAGCCGCGTTGGATACTGACTGATTGGGGTTATTGCCATTGACCGGGAAATACATATTGGACTGGCCGGAAGCCAGCCAGACATCCCCAACCACCACATTGGTGAAAGACAGATTGGTGACCCCGGCAATCGAGATGCTGAGTTGCTGCCCATTCGTGTTAACCGGCATAGAGTCCAAGTAGACCCCCCACGAGCGGTCCGGAGCGGCGGTGGCCAGCTTAGTCTGTCCGCCAAAAGTCACCGTAATAGTTTGCCCCGGCTCGGCGGTGCCCCAGACCGGAACGGCCATGTCCCGCTGCAAGACCATATGGTTGGCGAACACTCCCGGCACGGACCAGGGCGGAACGACGCGAATGGTGCCGTTGTTGGTTAGCTGGCCCAAATCCCACTTCACGCCATTGCTCAACGCGGGAAGGTTGCTGGAACTAAACGTGCCGGAATAAGCCGACGCTTGAAACAACTGGAAAACATCTCCGGCGGTCAATGAAATATTGTTTGGATTGGTGACCACCAACGTGCCTCCATAAGTGATCTGGTTTAGGACCGCTACGCGGTTGTTGTAATTGGTAAAGTTCCTGCCCAATTGAAAAGCCGACACGCTGCCGACGGCCAGGGTCAAGCTACTGTTGATCGCCAGCTGGCCGCTGCCGGAAATCCCCGGAGACAAGGCGCCGCCGGCCTGGACGGTCACCGGCCCGTTGATGGCGCCAGCGCCAGAGAGAACTCCACCGCTCGCCAGCAAGGCACTGGTGGCCAGCGCGCCATTCACCGTCAGACCGCCCTTAGCCACGGTCGTGGCGCCGCCCAGGACACTGGTGCCGGTGAGGGCTAGGTTGCCCGTGCCCTGTTTGACCAGGCTGCCGGGGCCGCTGAGACTGCCGTCGTAAGTGGCATTCAAGTTGTTGGTTCCAACGCTAAGAGTGACCGGAGAGCTGCCGTTGAAGGTTAGCGCCAGACCGCCGCTGCCCGCCAGGCCACCCAAGGTCGCGGCGTTGACTGAAAACTTCAGGCCACCATCGCTATTCACCGTCACCAAACTGGCTGCCAAAGCATTGCCATTCCCCAAAATCACGCTGCCGCCGTTGATGGTGGTGGCGCCGCTGAAACTATTGGCGAGATTGAGGGTCAGATTACCGGAACCATCCTTCTCGAGCCCGGTCGCTCCGGCGATGCCGCCGCCGCTGCTGTTGAAGATGTAGTTTCCGCCGCTATTGTTCACGGTCACCCACCCGGGGGAAACGAGCGTGGCCACGTTCACCGTGTATTGGCGGTTGTTAGCGTCATTAAAGAGCACTTGGTCGCCATCATCGTAGTGCGTCCGGTCTGCGACGCTCTGCGCGGTGAACCAGTTCGTGTCGGTCTGGAGGTTGTTCCAGCGCGTCGGATTGGCGGCATCCGCGCCCGTCCAGGTCAGATTCACGACCACAGAATTGCTTCCCACAGCCACGAACAGTTCGCCATTGGTCACTTGCAATAGCGCCGTGCTGCCGCCGACAATTCCACCGCCGGTCACAACCACACCTGGCACGGCCCCGCCGACCTGCCCGCCGGAAGCCTTGCTGATGATTTTGTAAGCCCCGTTGGTCAGCGCCGTCCCGGTGTTGTTGACGGTAATAGTCGTTGCGGCGGCAAGAGTGAGGGTGCCGTTGGTGACCAGAAATGCCGACTGGCCGGCAGAGTAACTGACCGAAACGGTGCCAGCGGCGGTATTGAGGTTGCCGCTCAGCGTGCCCGTCGAAGCCGCGCTGTTGAATAAGGTTTGGCCCGGCGCCAGGTTTAGGCCGGAGGCTAACCCGGAGGCATCCAAAATGGCGCCATTGGTCACGCTGAGCAAAGCCGAGTTGCTGATGGAACCGCTGCCACTCAGAGCCAGCGTGCCGGAATTAATGAAAGTCGGGCCGCTGTAGGTGTTGGCTCCGGTCAGGGTCAACGTCCCGGCAGCACGCTTGATAACCACGCCCGAGCCACTGACAGCGGCGCCAAAGGTTTGCGGGTTTGGGTTGTTGAAAACGAGCGTGGAGTAATTCGTGATATTGCCCGTCACGAGGCCGTTCTTGGTGGCGCCATCCCCGAGTTGCAGAGTGCCGGCCCAGACCGTCGTCGGCCCGCTGTTGGTGTTGTTGCCGTAAAGCGTTAGCGTGTTGTTATTGGTCTTCACCACCCCCGTCACATAGGTTCCGGACGTGTTGTCCTGAATCACCCCCGCGATGGCAATGTCGCTGGGCCCGCCAAACACCAACTGCTGACCGGACCCGGTCTGCGCCCCGCCGTATCGGAGGTTGAAAGGCGAACCCGTGAAGGTCAACAGCCCGGTGCCATTGTTGTAAATGTTGATGACGGCGGCATTGCCATCAAGTTGCTTTGCCGTGCTCACCGCCGGCCCCGCATAGTTGAAGGTGCAGGGACCGCTGCCGGTATTTTGTCCCATCACCCCAAAAAACGGATAAGATCCGAGGGTGCCAAAGTTGGTCGTCGTCACGGTGCCGGCATTCCAACCCAACGCGGAAATGATGTTGCCCGGATTGTTCGCCACCAAGGTGCCGCCACCGCTCAACCATAGCTCGCTACCAGAATTCAAGGCGATGATCTTGCCGTTGATGGTCAGCGTCCCGCCGCTGCCCACACTGGCGATCTGGTCATAGTTGACCCCTGCCACATTGGTGATGTTGACATTCTCGTTGACCACCGCCGCCGCATTGGCCGGCACGGTAAAAGCGGTATATCCCCCGGTAAGCCCGATCAGATTATTGGTGCCGGTGCCATTGAGATTACCGCCGTTAGCGCCGAACGTGATGCCAGTGTTGCTGCCAAGAAAATTAGTGGCGTTTTGTGACCCCATATCCAGCGTGCCGCCGTTGATGGTGATGGCGCTGTTGGTCGCCAGCGCCCCGCTGCCCGATAGGACCAACGTGCCGCCGTTGACCGTCGTCGCCCCGCTATAAGTATTCGCGTTATTGAGCGTCAGCGTGCCCGCGCCGGATTTGGTCAGGCCCATACCGGTTCCACTGATAATCCCCAAAGCCGTCAAGGTCTTGGCCGAATTCACATTCCAAGTCTGACTGGCTCCAAGGGTCAGGTTGTTCGTGATGGCCATATTCACCGTGGATGCCGACATATCGATCCCACTCGCGCCATTGGTCAGTGTGCCCGCGCCGGTGATGGCGATGTCACTCAAGGCTCCCGAGACGCTGATGCCACCCCACGACTTGGAAGTTCCGAGTGTCAATCCCGCACCCAGCGAGGCGCTGTTCCACAGGGCAATATCGCCGGAACCGGGCGAGCCGTTGGCTCCCGAACCGCCGGACCAGACCCCGGCGGTGGCTCCGGTAAGATCGGTTCCCGCCCCCGTCTTGGTGGCGTTTGCCGCGCAAACCGATCCCATCGTGAGCAGCAACAAAACAAAGGTCGTGGTGAGCAAGCTTATTTTATGCACAGCAGATTCCTTCGTTTGGGATGGTCGCAAGTTGTATTCAAATTAAACTTTTTATTTTGTTTCTTTTTATTCGGGTGGCGGCGCCAACCCAAAAGCGCCGCCACCCACCCCAAACCGGAACCCATGAACCGGTCTTTATGACGGAAACCCAAACCCGCCACAGAGTTCTTAAGCAATCTGCCGCCAGCGGTTGAATCTAAACGGGTTGGTTCGTCCGCAGATATCGGCGGAGCGACCCGAATCCCACCACGCTCAATCCAAAGATGCCCAACGCCACGTTGATCGGTTCCGGCACCGCCGTGATGTCCAGGCTCCAGCCGTTCAGGGTGCTGGTGTAGCCAGTCGATTCATCCGCAAAGAACAAAGTCCAGGTTCCGTTCGGATTTGAGCCGTTGAACGAAGCCAGGCTTCCGCCATCTGGCGTGTAGGACACACCAGACACCGGATTCTGCACATTATGAATGCTCCCGCCACTGCCGGTATCACTCAACGTCACGTTGTTGAACCCGGAGGTCGAAAAACCAAACGTGTTCTGAATCGGATCTCCCGAACCCGTCCCCACCCGGTTCAATAAGGTCACCAGCGTTCCGTTGTAGCTCAAATACGCATACAAATCGCCGTTGTATCCGCCTGACACGTTCAGCGTCACGCTCACGCTGGCCAACGAGAGGTTTGCTCCGCTGACCAGAATAGACGAGGTCACCCCAAACGGATTGGCATCCGGTATGGCCAGATTTAGCGAGGTTCCACTGCCATTGACATTGCCCGCCATGTAGAGTGACGCCTTTGCTGGCAACAACGCGCTCACGGCGAGCATCCCAAGGAGAAAGGGGGTTTTCATGGTTCAGTTTGTGATGAAAGGTTTTGGTTTTTGAACATTTAGGGTTGCGACAGCCGATAGTATTGCTGGTCGTTGGTGGCGTTCGGATCGGTGAACAGCAAGAGGCCGTTGGTGCCGAATGTGTTGGTGGTGAGCGGCCACCACGGGAATGACAGATTGGTCGTCGTCTGCACAACGGCCTGATAATTCGGGATGCCATAGAAGGTGATGTTCACCAGGCCATTGGTTGGCTGGCCCATCTGGGCGGGGCCGGCGGCGCTGTAAACATCCACCAGAACATTTGCCGTGGCGGTGCCGCCAAAGCCGTCGCTCACGGTGTAGGTGAAACTGTCATTGGCATTGCTGTTGGCACCGGTGCTCGGAACATAGAAAATGTTGGCACTGTTGGTCATGATGGTCGCGCCCGTGCTGCTGGTTCCCAGGCTTTCCAATGTGTTGGTATCGCCGTCCACCCCATCCGTAACATTGGTGAGCAGGTCGGCAATGATGATCTTGAGCGTTGTGCCCTTGGCCCGGTAGTAAGTTGCGTCCACAGCCACCGGCGGATGGTTGGTGACGATCTGTTCCAGCGTGTTCGTGCTGCCGACATAATTGCCATCACCCAGATAGGCCACGGTTAAGACGTTCGTCCCACGCGGCAGATTGGTGATGGAGAGGCTCGTGGCTGAGCCACTACTCACGCTGTTCGTGCTAATCGGCCCATTGGTGGTGGAGAATACCACGTCGCCCGTGGCAAGCGCCGGCAGCGTCGCGGTGAAGGCAACGGCATCCCTGTAGCCGGAGGGATTGTTGGTGGAGGCCGCTCCAACCGAAGTGCTGGCCGGACTGATGGTCAACGTGCCGTTGGTGTAGCTGATGGTGTAGTTGGCGGATGTCTGGCCGAGGGGAGTGATGGGGTAACTTCCGGCATTGGTCGCGCCTTGCGACGAACCATCATAACTCAAACTGCCGCCCAACACCGCCGGGGTTTCGCTGTTCACAAAACCGGAGTAGGTCACGCCGTTGCCGCCAGCAAACGGCACTCCGCCGTAGGTTATGTTGGTGTTGTTCGCCGTAATGCCGAGCGGAGCCTGGTTCACGGTTTGGGTCAGGCTGTTGGTGCTGGGCAGATAATTAGCATCGCCAACATAGATGGCACTAATCGTGTGCGACGGCACGGTGAGCAAGCTAGTGACATAGGTGGCCTGACCGCTCGAAAGACTGTTGGTGGTAACCGGCGTTCCATCCACGCTGAACACCACATTGCTGGTGGCATTCCCGGCCGTCACGCTGTTGGTTTGAATCGCCGCCGTGAACGTCACGGTCTGGCCATAGGTTGAGGCATTCAACGACGAATCCAAGGCGAGCGTGGTGGGCTGGGTGTTCAAGACTACATGCAGTTTGACGAGACCGCCGCCGGCGATAATCGTGCCAGTGGTGTTTGCCGCCAGTCCCGCGCCGCTGATGACGGGCGTGGAGTTGAACGAGCCGCTGCTGCCGGTGGGGTTGTAAGTGATCAAGGTATAATCCCCCGCGCCGAGGGCGGAAGGCGTGGCCACTTTCAGCGTATTGTTGTTCAGCGTCAGTGAACCGGTAATCGTGAGCGGCGAACCCTGATTGTTGGTCGCCAAAGATCCTGAGCCAAAGATGACATTGCCGCCGATCGTGCCGCTGCCGCCCAAGACGCTGCCACTGTTGACCACCGTAACCGAGTTGGTGCCAATCGAACCGTTGACCAGCAGTGTCCCGCCGCTCACCGTGGTGACACCGGAGTAGGTGTTGTTTCCCGAGAGTGTCAGGGTGTTAACGTTGGTCTTCACCAGCGCGGTCAGGAAAGTGTTTGCCGTCGCATCTTGAATCACACCCGTGATGGTGATGTCGCCCGAACCGCCCAAGGTCAAAGTCTGCGGTGTGGCGCTGGACTGCGATCCGTAGGGTGAATAAAAAGTGGAACGATTAAAGGTCACCGCCCCGCTGCCGTTGTTCAGAATGGTCGGAGTAAGATCTCCAGAATTGAACAGGATGGCATTGGTGGTGGCCGGGCCGGCATAAATAAAAGTGGCCGGCCCGTTGCCGACGACTTGCCCGAGAGTCACAAACCCACCAGTTCCCAAGGTGGCGAAGTTGGTGCTGATAATGGTGCCACCGGTGTTCCAAACATTGATGGCATAATAGCTGGGGTTGGTATTGTTCAGGGTCAAGCTCCCGCCGCCTTGCAGCCAGAGCGTCCAGTTTTGCGGGCCTTTGACACTCCCGTTTACGGTTAAGCTGGCACCACTGACGACACTGGCCAGGGCTTCATACCCGCTGTTGGCCAAGTTGGTCACCGCAATGTTTTCATTGACCACGGCGTTGCCGTTGGCCGCCACCTGCAGGGCAATCGCGGCACCGCTGGTGCCGACGATGGTGTTGGTGCCGGTGCCGTTGAGATAACCGCCATTGACGCCGAAACTGATGCCGTTGTTGTTGCCCTGATTATTGGTCGCGTTCTGTGATCCCATGTCGAGCGTTCCGCCGTTGATGGTGATAGCGGCGGCGGTTGAGAGCGTGCCGTTATTGGTGAGAGCGAGTGTGCCGCCATTGACGGTGGTCGTGCCAGTGAATGAATTTGTCGTAGTGATTGTCAGCGTGCCCGCGCCGGACTTCGTTAATGCCGTGCTGCCCGCAATTCCACCGCTGCCGCTGATGGTGTAATTCGCCGTCGGATTGGTGACCGTGACGCTCGCCGGGCTGATGCTGGAGTTCAACGTGACCGTGCCGCCCGAACCCACTGTGTTGTTAAACACCACGGAGTCGCCATCCACGTAATACGTGCTGGCACTGGCGTTGTCTTTCCAGATGGTGTTGTTGGCGATGTTGTTGACATCCCAGGTGCCGTTGCCGCCCGTCCAACTCAAGGGTTCGGTGCTGCCGCTGCTTTGCAGATACAGCGTGTTGCCCACGATGGCCAGAGTGCCGCCCGCACGGAAGGGTAGCGAGAGCGTCATGCCGTTGGTGGTGGCCGGGCCGCCCGAACCCCACGTCATCAAGGGATAGCCGTTGCCCGTGCTGGCGGGCAGGCTGCTGCCGGTGATGATAATTGCGGGTGTGGTGGTGAAGGTGAGCGCTCCCGTCACGTTCAGCGCGGCGGCCGTCGTGCCCGGCGTGAGGGCACCAAAATTGAATTGCAGGCTGGAACTCACACCGCCGTTATTGACGGTCAGGCTCGAAATGGTCCATTGCTTGGTGGTATTGGTCACCGTGACGCCAAGGATGGCGGAACTGCCGGTAATGGCTGCCAGCGTCACCGCGCTGTTGGAGCAGGAACCCGCCGTGACGCCAATCAGCGAGCCGCCTTTGATAGTGGTCGCGCCGCTGTAGGTGCTGTTGCCGTAAAGCGTCAGCGTGTTGGCGTTGGTTTTCACCACGGCCGTCGAATAGGTTCCCGGCGTGTTGTCCTGCATCACCCCCGCGATCGCCATGTCACTCGTCCCGCCAAACACCAATTGCTGACCTGCCCCGGTCTGCGCCCCGCCATATCGGAGGTTAAACGGCGACGCCGTGAAGGACACCAGCCCGCCGCCGTTGTTATTGATATTGATGATGGAGGCGTTGCCAATAACGCTCCGGGTCGTGCTCGCCGCCGGCCCGCCATAATTGAAGGTGCAAGGACCGTTGGCGACGCCTTGTCCCATCTGCGCCAAATAGGGGTAGGAACCCAGCGTGGCGAAGTTGGTCGTGATGAGGGTGCCGGAATTATAGATGATGGTGTTAAAATTGTTGGCCGCATTATTCAGCGTCAAGGCGCCGCCGCCGGCTAAAAAAAGTCCGCTGGGGTTGTTCAAGGCCGTGAGAACGCCGTTGATGGTCAGCATTCCGCCGCTGCCGGCATTGACCAGATTGAAATAGCCGGAATTCGCCGTATTGGTGATATTGAGGTTTTCGTTGATCACGGCACTGGCGTTGGCCGGCACCGTGAACGCCGTGTAACTGCCGGCGTTTCCCAACATATAATTGGTGCCAGTCCCGTTGAGATTACCGCCGTTGGCGCCAAAGGTTATGCCGGTGGTGTTGCCCAGATTGTTCGTAGCGTTCTGCGAACCCAGGTCCAGCGTGCCGCCGTTGATGGTAATGGCGGTGTTGGTCGCCAAGGCACCGCTGCCGGAGAGCGCCAGGGTGCCGCCGTTGACGGTGGTGGCCCCGGTGTAGCTGTTAGCCGCAGTCAAGCTCAGCGTGCCGGCGCCCGATTTGCTAAGTCCCCCGGTATTCGTGATGGCTCCGCTCAAAGTCAGGGTCTGAGATGTGGCGACGCCGACGGTGGAGTTGGCGCTCAAATTGACGGGAATGGAGAATGTGCCGCCCACGTTGTTGGACAGCGTCCCACCACCCAACGTGAGCAAGCCGGAACCCAACGCAGAATTATTGTCGGCCTCCAAAATACCTGCACTGATCGTGGTGCCACCGGCGTAGGTGTTTGCACCGGAGAAAATCAGCGTGCCGGTTCCGGAATCGGTGAATGAACCGGCACCGGCAATGACGCCACTCAAGGTCTGCGCGGCGCTGCTGTTGTAAATGAATGAACCTCCATTGGTGATGTTACCCGCGTAAGCGCCGCTACCCAATTGGCCGGCACCGCTGATCATCACCGTGCCAATATTGGTAATAATCGGACCGGTAAAGGTGTTCGTAGCCGTGAGCACGTTCGTGCCCGCCCCACTGATTGCCGCATTGAAGATGATGGAGTTGGCTGAACCATTGACAATGGGACCGTTGAGGGTCAGCGTCGAAGTGGATTGCGGGGCAAAGATGCCGGTGGCATTGAGGGTAATTCCGCCAGATACGACCGCATTACCATTGGCGCCGGTGTTGTCCGTCCCCAGCACGCCTCCGACCATCACGATCGGTTTAAGCAGTTTCATATTGCTGGCGGATTGTCCGTAAAGTCCCAGTCGCAGCGTCCCGCCCGAATTGATGTAAATTGAACCCGGCGTGTTGTTGTCCAGCGTGAAGCTTTGAATCATCGCAATGTAACTGCTGTTGATATTGATGTTCTGGATGTTCGTCAGCACACTGCCGGTGCCTTGAACATAAAAAGCTGCGGAACCAGCCGCCGTCAAATTATAGCCGCCGCCCGTTAGTGTCGCATTGCCTGCCGACTCGCCAGAAAGACCCCAGGCTCCGCTGCCGCCGAAGGTGGTGTCTCCAGTGAGGGTGATGTTTCTCAAGGCGTGCGTCTGCGTGCCCCCGCTGTTGTAGATGGCACCTTTGCCCCCAACTCCCGTGCCCGCAACCGACACGACATAGTTGCTGGTGCCATTATATCCGTTCAAAGAAATGGCATTCACATCCAGTGTCGCACCGGAAGCAATGGTGATAGCGCTGTTGTTCGGCCCGAAACAATTTGTGGTGCCCGCCTTGAGCGTTCCTCCCGAAACGGTCGTGCCGCCGCTGTAGGTGTTCGTGGCGGAGAGCGTCAGGATGCCCGCGCCAGCCTTGGTCAAACCTGCCGTGCCAGCCAGAAGATTACTAATGGTTGCAACCTTGCTGCCGCCCAACGTATTGACCGTGACGGTTGGTGACGCGCCACTCAGAGTCAATGTGGAGGTGGCCGGGGCACCAGGACTCAAAATCCAGCCAGCGGCGCTGCTGGTGGTGGTGTCGCCAAAGATGAGGGCATTGATACTTTGATTTCCATCCAGCGTGACCGTGGAGTCCGCCGTGATGTCCAGCGTGCTGAAATCAGCGGTGTCCGTGGCTCCCGGCAGCGCGCCGGTGCTCCAGGGCGGGGTGACGGCGGTGTTCCAACTGCCGGAGGCATCACCTCCGGAAAGCTGGTTCCAAGTGTCGGTGCCTGCCTGGGATTTTGCCGTGAGCAGCAGGGCGGTGACGGTCAGGGTGGCGGCAATGATTCTTTTCATGTTTACTGATTCTTCGATTTCGGGTTTTTGATACTTACTTGGAACGGGGTCAACTTCACGACAAAGTCGGGTTGCATTGAGAATTGGCGATGCGGGATGGCGCAGGAATTTCAATTCCATTTGGGCTGTGCCATCCCTTCGGATCGCATCATTTTTTGGATTTATGACAAACCGAGGCGCAAGCGGGTGGCCTGCGCCCCGGTGAATTTCAGTTCCAGTTTACGGCGCGGTGAACAGATAAAACCGTTGTTGATTGGTGGCCGCGCCCGGGTCGGTAATGGTGAACGGGCTTACCGTGACCGTGCCATTGGTCAGCAACGTCCAGGTGTTGGTGACCGGCGTCAGTGCCAGGTTGGTGGTGGCCCAGAGCTTGAACGTGCCGCCAATCGCGCCGGTGGCCGTGAGCGACATGGTGCCGTTGGCGTAGCTGAAACCGCCGGCCTGGAAGTTCGGCGCGCTGGTGACGGTGCCGACCGTGACCTGCAAGTAAAGCGTGCTGCCGACGACGGCGAGGTTGCCAACGATGCCGGCAGGCAGCGAGAGCGTCATGCCATTAGTGTTGGCAGGTCCGCCCGAACCCCAGTTCATAAGCGGATAACCGTTGCCGCTGCTGACCGGCAGGCTGCTGCCCGTGATTGTGATTCCGGGTGTGGTGGTGAAGGTGGCCGCGCCGGTGACATTCAAGGGCGCAACCGTTGCGCCGGGACTACCCGAGCCAAAGTTGAATTCCAGGCCGGAGCTGACGCCGCCGTTGTTCACCGTCAGGCTGGGAATCGTCCATTGCTTCGTGTTATTCGTCACCGCGACACCGAGGGCGGACGTATTTCCAGTCGTTGCCGCCAGCGTAAAGGCGCTGTTCGAGCACGAACCGCCAGTGACACCCAACAATTTTCCAGCGGGAATGGTGGTGGTTCCATGATACGGATTGTTGCCGCCAAGCGTGAGAATATTGCTGTTGGTTTTGACCAGCTTGGTGTTGAAATGCACACCGTCGGGATTGGCGTCTTGAATAATGCCAGAGATGGTCATGTCCGCCGTTCCACCCAGGGTCAAGGTCTGGCCGGTGGCGTTGGTCTGGGTGCCATATTTGGGATTGAAGGTTGCATTGTTAAAAACGACCGCGCCGCCGCCATTGTTAAGAACCGTCTGCGCCAAATCTCCAGATGAAAGTTGTATTCCCGTAGTTGCGCCTGAACCCGCGTAAATCAAAGCCGCCGGTCCGTTGCCGGTGCTTTGCCCCATGGTCATGTAGCCACCGCTGCCCAACGCGCCAAAGTTGGTGATGATGACCGTGCCGCCGGTGTTCCAGATGCCCAGCGTGGTAA
Organism: uncultured Verrucomicrobia subdivision 3 bacterium; assembly: GCA_903865745.1. Lineage (GTDB taxonomy): Bacteria > Verrucomicrobiota > Verrucomicrobiia > Limisphaerales > UBA11358 > UBA11358. The sequence continues at coordinate 138,693 of CAIPKV010000070.1, forward strand.
AGACGTTGCTGGCATTGTTCAGCACCAGCGTGCCGCCGCCTTGCAGCCATGGATTGGATCCGGACTTGGTGTTGATCAGCCGGCCGTTGATGGTTAAGGTGGCGCCGGCGCCAACACTTCCGAGCGATTGATATACTTGGACCAGATTCGTGAACACAATGTTTTCATTGATCACCGCCGCCGCCCCCGCCGCCACATTGAAGGTCACGGCATTGCCGTCGGCACCGATGATGATATTGGTGCCGGTGCCGTTGAGCGTGCCACCGTTGCTGCCAAAAATAATGCCAGTGTCATTACCCTGATTGTTGACGGCCATCTGCGATCCCATGTCCAGCGTGCCGCCATTGATGGTGATGGCGGCGGCGGTTGAGAGCGTGCCGTTGTTGGTGAGAGCGAGTATGCCGCCGTTGACGGTGACGGCCGCGCTGGCCAGATAGCCGTTGGTGGCCAGCAGCAAGGTGCCGCCATTGACCGTGGTGGCCCCGGTGAATAAGTTTGCTGTGGTGAGCGTCAATTTTCCCGCACCGGATTTGGTCAGCCCAGTGCTGCCCGCAATCCCACCGCTGCCGCTGAAGGTGTAGTCGGCGGTAGGATTCGTAACTGTGACGCTCGCCGGGCTGACGGTGGTGTTGTTGGTAATCACGCCCCCGGAGCCGACGGTGTTGTTGAAGACCACCGTATCACTGCTGCCGGCGGTTTCCTGATAATAAGTGCTGGCTGAGGTGTTGTCCTTCCAAATCAAGTTGCCGCTGTTATTGATGTCCCAGGTGCCATTGCCGCCCGCCCAGGCCAGTGGCGCGGTGGTGCCGGTGACTTTCAAATACAGCGTGCTGCCCACGATGGCCAGGCTGCCAGAGACGCGCAACGGCAGGGTCAAGGCGATGCCGTTGGTGCTGGCAAGGCCGCCCGAACCCCACGTCATCAGCGGATAACCATTGCCGCTGCTGGTCGGCAGGCTGCTGCCGGTGATGGTGATATTGGTCGGCGTGGTGGTGAACGTGGCGGCACCGATGACATTCAGCGGGGCCAGAGTCGTGCCCGGGGTCAGCGTGCCGAAATTGAACTTCAGATCGGAACGAATTCCGCCGTTATTAACGGTCAGACTGGGAATGGTCCATTGTTTGGTGATATTCGTTACCGTGACGCCGAGCACGGCCGCATTGCCGGTGGTGGCGGCCAGCGTAATCGCACTGTTGGAACAACTGCCGCCCGTTACCCCCAACAGCGTGCCCGCGTAGATCGTGGTCGGCCCGCTGTTCGTGTTGTTGCCATAAAGCGTCAGGGTGTTGCTGTTGGTCTTCACCACGGCCGTCAAATAGGTTCCCGGCGTGTTGTCCTGAATTACTCCCGCGATCGCCATGTCACTCGTCCCGCCAAACACCAACTGCTGAGCGGACCCGGTCTGCGCCCCGCCGTATCGGAGGTTAAACGGCGACGCCGTGAAGGTCACCAGCCCGCCCCCGTTGTTATTGACATTGATGATGGCGGCGTTGCCGATAACGCTCCGGGTCGTGCTCGCCGCCGGCCCGCCATAATTGAAGGCGCAGGGACCGTTGGCAACACCTTGTCCCATCTGCGCCAAATAGGGGTAGGAACCCAGCGCGGCGAAGTTGGTCGTGATGAGGGTGCCGGAATTATAGATGATGGTGTTAAAATTGTTGGCCGCATTATTCAGCGTCAAGGCGCCGCCGCCGGTTATAAACAGTCCGCTGGAGTTGTTCAAGGCCGTGAGGCCGCCGTTGATGGTCAGCATCCCGCCGCTGCCCGCATTGACCAGATTAAAATAGCCGGAATTCGCCAAATTGGTAATGTTAAGGTTTTCATTGATCACGGCGCTGGCGTTGGCCGCCACGGCAAAAGCCGTGTAACTGCCGCTGGTTCCGAACATATAATTGGTGCCGGTGCCGTTGAGATTGCCACCATTGGCACCAAAGGTGATGCTCGTGGTGTTGCCCATGAAGTTCGTCGCGTTCTGTGCCCCCTTGTCCAGCGTGCCGCCGTTGATGGTAATGGGGCAGTTGGTGGCCAGCGCGCCGCCGTTGGTGAGGACGAGCGTGCCGCCGATGACCGTCGCGCCACCGGTAAAGCTGTTAACGGTGGACAAGGCCACCGTGCCCGCGCCGGACTTGGTCAGGCCGGTGGTTCCTGCAATGGCGCCGGTGCCGCTGATGGTGTAGCTGGCCGCGGAATTGCTAACCACAACGCCAATGGGACTGACATTGGTGTTGAGCGTGACCGTGCCACCCGAGCCAACGGTGTCATCAAATTGCACGGAATCATTGCCATTTGCAGTCTGCTGATAATAAGTGCCGGCGAGATTCTGATCCTTCCAAATCAGATTGCCGCCATTATTTACGTCCCAAGTGCCATTGCCGCCGGCCCAGCGCATCGGCACGATGGAAGTGATTTGCAAATAGAGCGTGCTGCCAACAACTGAGAGGCTGCCGCTGACGCCACGGGGCAAGGCAAGCGTCAAACCATTGGTGTCTGCCGGCCCGCTGCCATACCAGCTCATCAAGGGGTAACCGTCGCCGGTGGTCACGAGCAGGCTGCTGCCGGTAACGGTGATAGTCGCCGCCGTCCAAAAATTCAAATTACCTTCCACCGTCAGCGCGGGAATGGTGGCATGGGGCGTCAGCCCGCCGAAGGCAAATTGCAGCCCCGCAGACGTGCCGCCGTTGGTCACGTCCAAGCTGCCAATATCGTAACCGAAGGTGTAGTTGGTGGTGGAGACAGAAACTCCAAAGGCGGCGGCGTTGCCAGTGGTGGACGAAACCGTCACCGGGGTTATGCCGTTACCCGTGCCGTTGCCGCTGCCCACCGTGAATTGGGCGACGCCCGAATTGACCGTCACGGTTTTGAAATTGTTTATGCTGTTGCCGGTTTTGCCGGAGATAAATGTGCCCCCATTGACCAGCAGGTCATAGTTCTCCGGATGCGTGTAAAGGTCGCTCACACGCAAGACCCCGGCTCCCTGCTTGGTGATGATCCGCGTGGCGGAATTGTCCGATTGGAGATCCCAGGCACCGGTGACGCTCAAGTCTTGCACGGCTGCCGCACTGTGCGCGATGTCAAAAATAAAATTCTGAGTTCCCCCGGCAGTCACTCCGGCATTCTGCATGGCAAACCGAAAAACGCTCGCACCGGAACCCGTGCCATCAAATTTCACCGTTTGCGTGGATACATTGGTGGCAGCGGTAGCGCCCAGCACAAGGATTAAGGGAAGATTTACGGATCCAATTTGCACGCAGGGGTTGATTTGGTCGAGTCCGCGCGTGGCGATTGACAGCGCGTTGGTCGTGGTGGAAACCAGTGCGCCCGTATCCAGTTGAACCAGCCCGCTGGAAAGCGAATAGGCAAGCTGAAGCGCGCCTCCGGACTGGACATGGAGAAGGTTGGCTACGTTCGCGTCATATAAAACAGCATTAATGTTGGTAACCGCCAGCGTTCCGCCATTTTGGACGGTAACCGCACCATTCTGTAGTTGTATGGCATAGTTGGTTGCCAACGCAAGCACGCCCCCGGCAATGGTCACGTTGCCGGTAAAGGTATTGTTGTTGGCGAGGGTCAGCGCGCCCGGGCCAGCTTTGGTGAAGCTAGCCGTGCCAGTAAGGCTGGCGCTGATGGTCGCCATCTTGCCAGCACCCAATGCATTGACCGTGATGGTCGGCGTGGTGCCGCCCAAGGTCAAGGTGGAGGTGGCGGGCGTGCCCGGACTCAAAATCCAGCCGGCCGCAGTGTTGGTCACGGTGTCGCCAAAAATGAGAGAATTGATGCTTTGGTTCCCATCCAGCGTGACGGTCGAGTCCGCCGTGATATCCAGCGTGCTGAAATCAGCGGTGTCCGTGGCACCCGGCAGCGCGCCGGTGCTCCAAGGCGGGTTAGCGGCGGTGTTCCAACTTCCGGAGGCATCACCTCCGGAAAGCTGGTTCCAGGCGTCGGAGCCTGCCCAGGATTTTTCCGCGAGCAGCAGCCCCGTAAGGGTCAGGATTGAAACAATTATTTTTTTCATGGTGGTTTTATTTTTTCGTATGTCGATGGTTTGGGTTTGAGAATTTACCCGCGCCGGGGTTTTTAGTCCGGCGGGGTGGGTTGCGAAATTTGGGGGATATTGGATGGTCTGATTAATGCCATTCAAGGCATGACGTAGTTGGCACTCCAGTATAAGTTGTTTAGATTCGCAAGTTTTACGACCTCCGCATGACCGTCCACCATGACCATGGTCTCGGCACCCGGCAGCGTTGTCTGGCCGGCCAGCAGACGACGGGGTGCCTTGGCGGGACTAAAACCGCCATGCCGGGGCACCACGCCGCGCCCCAGACTGGTGCTGCCATTTCCATTGTAAAGATCCACGGCGGATGTGGTCGGCAGCGGGGGCGTGGTAAAAAATGTATCAACCCAACACCCGTCCATCATTATTGGCGTCTGCGTAGAATGCGGAACCCCGGCCAATTTGTGAAAATACTGCCCGGTGGTGTCCGTCGCGGCCAAATCGGCGTAAAAAAGGCCATTATAGCAGTAGCTACCCCAGAGCCCACCGCAAAACCAAGGGCGCTCGGCGGTGCCAAACCCGGCTTGTGGGTCTGTGCTGGCCGGCTTGTTGGTGTCCGTCACCGGGCACAACCGCACCTTGTCAACACTGCCCTGATAGGCAATCAGGCCTCCCATCCAGGAAACTGAAGTGGCCGTGGAATAATGCACCGGCGCCTGATCCTGATTGTCCCCGGCATACATGATATAGGCCAGGCCCATCTGCTTCAAGTTGCTGACGCATTGGATGTCGTAAGCCCGTCGCTTGGCGCTCGACAGGGCCGGCAGCAGCATCGCCGCCAGGATCGCTATGATGGCAATAACCACGAGCAATTCGATCAAGGTGAAACCATTTTGTTTCTGCAACCCCAGAAAAAGGGGGTGGGAACGGGTTCGCTGCAATCTTTTCATGTTTAAGCTGCTTTGTTTTGGCCAAATTATGGCGCAGGCGTTTGCGACTAAACTTGGCTTATTGAAAGCATTATCCCACACAACGAATTTTCCACAACGGACATATTGGGAAAAGCAATGGACATTTTGTTCCAACCGCAAGCTGTTTGGGAACCGCCGGCGAAGGCACCATGCGGTTCAGGCTTTCGCCGCCTGCCGCCACGCTTCGGGGCTGCATTTCTTCATTTTTCCGAAAAATCGGCAGAAGCTGCGCGCAGAAGAAAAACCGCATCTTATCGCCACCTCATTGATGGACATGGCGCTTTCCTCCAGATGATAACAGGCCCGGCGAAGACGAATGTCATGGATCACCTGACCGGGCGGCCTTAATTTGGCATCAGCAAAGAGTTTTCCCAGCGTCCGCCGTGAATGACCAAACCGGGCGCTAAGACCTTTTACATTAACCTCGGGACTGTGAATTTGGTCATGCACATACTGGAGAATACTCGACAACTGTGAGTCGTTGGCCGCAATGATGTCGGAGCTGGCACGAACGATCACGCGCCGGGGTTGAATGATCACCGGCGCTTCCGGCAGTCCAGCTCCGGAAAGAAGTTTGCCCAGCAGGCGAGCCGCTTCATAGCCGTGCGAAAAAAGATCGTTGTCCACACTGGACAGGGGCACCTGCGCGCACTCGCAGATGATTTCCTCATTGTCCACCCCCAGCAAAGCGACCTGCTGCGGTATATTGAGATTGACCGCCCGACAGGCATCCATGATGGTCGCCCCCAGCAAATCATGCGCCGCCATCACCGCGAAGGGTGGATTTTCCTGCAATAAACGGGATGAAAGCCATTTCAATAAAAACCCAGACCCGGAAGCTTGCGGGGTTCGGTGAGGCAGGCAGAATTCACGGGCGGATGCCCGCTGTTTTATTGCCTCACGCCGAAATCCGGAAAAGCGGGCGTGGGAAATAGCATCCCGATAACCAAAGAATAGCAGCCGTCGATAGCCGCGCTCCAAAAGATGTGTGGCTCCCATGGCTCCAATTGCTTCCTGATCCTGATAAACACAAGGCAGGCGAATTTGCCCTTGTTCGTCCACGGCCAAGGTGACGATCGGAATCTTTTTGCGAAACAAGGGTTTAAGCTCGGGCACGCCCTGATGCAGCAGAATGAGACCATCCCAGATATTCGACTCCTGCAAATCAGGCGAATAGTCGAAAGAATCCAACACCCAACCCTGTTCCCGGCAAAAGGCCGCTACGCCTTCATGCAAATGCCGCCGATACCATTTCATGGCCAGCAAAATGCGAAATTGCTTGCCGGCGGAATTCCCGCGGGGAACGTAAATGATGGATTTTTTCCGAGGCGTATTCACGGTCGTCAATGCCGGTTTACTTCAAGGATATTATGGGCAAGTGTCATCCATTACAATCTTCAGTCAAGTTTCCCAAATCATTGTTGCGAGATCAGATTTAGTGCACGCGGCGGTCACCCAATATTGGAGCGCTCATTCGCGGCCTCCGCCGGGCACTATTTATGGCGGGAATTTTCGGCGAGCGAATTGCCCAAGACCATAATCAACGCGGCGATCAGGAGCAATCCAATCGATAGCCACATTTGCCTACGAGGGCGGCGGGACACCCCTCGCCATTCCCCGCTCGCAGCCCCAACCGCCTGCCCTCCCAGCATCCAAGAAATCTGCTGCAGTCCGGATCCCAAGGAAGCGCCCAGCACCCCCATGAGCAGCATGCCATGTCCGAGCAAGATCATCGCGGCACCACCATTCAGTCCGATCACAGCCGCCAGCACAAACTCCCGACGGCTCCCGAACAGTATCCCCCAAGATTTATTCTTGGTCATCAGGAATGCCGCATACCCCACACTCACCAATGCCCCCCCGGCCAGACCTACGGCCCAAACCGCAACGGAAGCAGCCATGTTCCCGGCTCCCTGTTGTTTGACGGCGGCCATAATTGGGCCTTGGCCATAGACAAACGACATCGTGCAACCGCAGGAAAATACCCCCGCCAGAATGGCCAGGGCGAGGGAGGCGGCGAAGCCACCCGAACGCGAGGCAGATAGGGCCACTTGCTCACGCCGCGAGCCGGCCCAGCACGCCAAGATAATCGCCAAAACGGCAACCAATGCCCCGGTCAGCAAGGCCAGCCCTGCGGGCGAAAGGAGTGCCGGCGCGTCATGGAACTGACCTGAACCTTTCACTAACAATGGCACGGCCACGCCTAGACAAACCCCGAGTCCGCTCAAAATTGCCGTAGTCAACCCCATGCCGATCCGGACATAACATTGGCCGCACAGAATATTGGCCACCCCCCACGCCGTCGCCCACAGGTTGGCTAGCACATAACTATGCAGAGGAACGGCCAAGAGGGCGGTGAGGAGATGGGGGCAATAAATGACCGTAGCGGCCCAAGGGATAAGGATCAGGGCGAACAGCATACCGACGAACCACCAGTGTTCAAACTGGTATCGTCGCATTAGCTTCATTGGCCAAGCCGCGCTCCCGCTCATAAGGCCGGCCACAATTACAAGCATCGCTCCCGTATTTAGCGACATAGCTTTTTGCCAAGGCTGGTTCGTGTCCAAAACGCCGGAGGTCCGGGCGAAGCGCCATCGGCGGAGCCATGCGCTGGCAGCGGCATACCCATGAACGCCAGTGGATCGGCGAGGCTGACCGCTTGGCTAAGCAATTGGCTTTGCACTGGCAAGGAGAAACAAGAATTCCATCGGTGAGTCAATCCCCAAGTAAAGGCATCGAACTGACCGCACTTTTCAACCGCCGTTTACGGAACCGTAGGTTCGGCTTTCGATTTTACTTCTCATATCGAACGATCACTGTGACCACTTCATCTCGCGCGTGTAATTACCAACACACCACTCTGACGCTTAATGCGGGCTTGGAGAAAACATGAAATCAACGAGTAGAATTCCCGCCAGCGCCCGCCAATGATCGTCGTTGGGGCCAAGAATCCACTCCCGAACAAATTTGCCTTGGCAATCATAAATTGGCGGCGTTTTTACCCCGATTGACAGTGGGGTAATTTTGAGGCAAATCGGAAACTAAAAATGTCACAAATCTGTAACAACGACGCGGGGATTTGCGGCGACAGCAGAACGTGTAAAACCAATAAGTAGCAGGGCTTGCAGGGTCATTTCCCGCAATGGTGACGGGCATCGGCGCGTGGCCAAACGATGAACAGCCTTTCTTTTCGATGCCGGCAAACGTCAAAACTTTTTTGAAATTTTTTCGAGCCGGTAAATGCGCGGGGAAATCGGTGAAGATGTCATCACTCAATATGCGGGCGCGATATTTCTCAGTAAGCTGATAAGTGCGACTTGTCGCCAGAGCACTCCAAGCGGAGGCTTTGAAACTTTTACCGGGCCGGTTCTGATGGACCGCACCGAGAAACCTTAAATCAGAGAGGACAGGCCCGCTGGCGTCACAGGGACGGGGCGGCAAAGAGGACAGCGATGACGGTGACGGCACAGATTGGCGCGGCGATTCCCAGCGTCCCGGCGATGGCAGGGCAATGGGCGGAGGCGCGGGCGTTTCCCGGCGGCATCACCACCGCGACGGGCGGCATTTTGGTGGAACTGGTCCAGCCGGACGGGCACCGGACGGACGCCGCAGCGCGAGCGTCCCTACCTCGGGGAACGGAAAGACTGAAATCTGCGCCGGGGCCACGCTATTGCATCCGCAAGGGTTTAGGGGGTTGGATTCTGATTTATGACTGGGAGGTGACGACGTTGCCGGATGACAAGGCGGTTTATTACGCCGCCCACCTTTTGCTGGAGCCCCCGCCGGCACCAATCCACGCCACGGAGCTGGACAATCTGGTGTTTGGTCATGCCTTGGTGGAAAACCAACGGAATCTGGGGCGGGATGACCAGGAAACGCTGGCGAAGCAAGGGCTGGCCCGGCGCAAGTGCCAGGCGATTCTGGAGGATGACTCGGCCACGGCGTTGGAACGGGCCGAGGCGCAGCGGGATCTGGACGAAATCAATGCGTGGGCGAAGAACTATCAGCGCGGAACGGAGGCGGGCGAACAGAAGCAGGTCCGGGCGATCTCGGCAGGGCTGCTGCGGCTGATCAAAGATCTCGAACGGGCGACGGGCCGGAAGCGGGAGCCGGTGCCGGTGTTGCGGGCGTTCGGCCGCCATTTGCGCACGCATCTTTGGGAGGCTTCCGGCCGGTCCAGCGGCCGGCGGGGACGGCCGGGGCGGTCGGGGTGTTTCACCTACGAGCCGCCGGCGGGGGTTGTGTGGGAAAGATGAGGATGAGCCAAGCCCACGGTTGGCGGACGAAAATGGGCTATCCTTTTTTTTCGTGAGCTTCAATCTCCCGGGCAAATTTTTCTGAAAATTCACCAGCATGATCTTCGCGGATCACTTCGCTGTCCACCGGCAGCCGATGCAAAATGCTCACGGCCTTGTCGAAGGCCGGACGCAGGGCTTCCTGCTGTGGTTCGCCGAGCAACAGATACACTTTGAAAGGCTCTTTGGTGTCTTTCACGCTCAGGAGCTGGCCCAGCCATTTATGCGCCTTCTCCCGGATGCTGTCGGCGGAGCTTAAATCGAAGGACACCGGTTCCAGGCAGTGCCAGACGCCATTTTTCCAGGCGTATTGAAATTCCACCTCATCGTCCTGCACGGAAATTTTCTTGGACTGGAGATGTTTCAACACGTGGCGGCTTTCCAGGCTGCGACGATATTTCCGCCAAACTTCGTCGTCGCTGCGGCGCTCCTGCTGGGGGCGCTCGTCGTAACGAGTCACAAGCCGTTCGAAAAGCGTTTCCAAGGTTTGCGAGAGATTCTCGGCCAGCCCGCTGCCGGGCGGAGACCATTGGAGCGAGCTGTCATCCGGCGGCAACACCGCATGGGCAACTTCCACGACGGAGGCCGGGTGGCCGTTCAACGGCAGTTCCTTCTTCAACTCGTCGCCGATCTCCTCGATGCGGGACTGGACGAAGCGCATCTGGCTTTTGAAGGCATCGCCATCCATGCCGGGAAACGTTTTGGAGAGGCGGCCGAACGTGCTGCGGCAGATGGCGCTGGCATAGCGGGCCTCGCGGGAATACAACACCACCCCGACGTTCACGAATTCACCGGTGGTGATGTCGTGCACGTAGCGTAACGCAGAATAGGTGTAGGGTATTTTCATCGCAGTGCTTCGCTTAAATTATTTATAGCGGCATCCAGATTTTGTTTCAATGCCCGAACATAGTCCAAAATGCCCGCCAAGTCGCCTTCATTCTGGAGCCACTCCGCTGGCAGCGCCACCTGATATTCCTGCAATCTGGCCTCCGTCAACACGTCGAACGCTCCGCCGAAACGCTGAAAGTCGGGAGCGCTCCCGCGCAATTCGTCCAGGAAAACATGGCGCAGTTTGTCCGGCTGGCCCTTCGGGAAGCTGATGCCGCCTTTTTCCCAAGGTGCTTTCCAAAACAAGATTCCTTCCGTGCGGAACGCCAGCTCGTGATCAAAAATCCCGAACTCGCGGCCGTTGGACTGGCAATTGGGATTTGCGACTGTCCGGTCGGGGTTGGCGATGAACGTATCGAACGCCAGGATCTCGGCGGCCATCGGCAGCATGGCTTGCGAGATAGGGCGGCCCTTGGCAATGGTGGCAAAACCCGGCGGCAGCTTTTGGGAGCCGAAATTCCAGCCCAGGCTGGCGGCGGCATTGCGTTTCGCCAGACGGTAGCGGTCATTGGCCTCAGGAATGGTGGCGACGAAATCCGGCTCCACTTGCACCAGGAACGGTTCGGGCACGGGCAAATCCAGATCGGCCGCCATCAAGGCGGCCACGGCCTCGCGCAGGAGCGAACCAATTCCCGCCTCGCAGCCGCCGGCAAACTTAACGACCAATTCCTCCGACCGGCCATCGGCACGCGCACAGGTGACCAAGGACGGCGCGGTTTTCCCAACGCCCATGGGCCGGTGGAATTGATTGGCGGTGACGGGTGTTAGCATCCGTTTCTCCTCAGGATGATGGCCGGATGCAATCATCCGTCACCAGTTTTTTTGCATCGGGATAAATGGATGGGACACCGGGAGCCATGACGGGTTCGCCCTTCTCAATCTTCGCAACGACTTGCTGGTTCAGGGCGAGGAGTTGGGCGAGCAAATCCTTTTTGGCGTTGAAGCCGTAGGCGGTGAGGACGGCGGTGTCCAGCGCGGCGTGGGCGTCCTTCAACGGATTCGCGCCGGGCAATTCGAGGGTGCGATAGAGCGCGCGCAGGCCGCCCTTCAGTTTCGGCAACGCCTCGGCGCGCACGCGGCGCAACTCGCGCGCCGCCGCCGCGATGGCGTCAATCTGCTTCACCGTCGCCGTCTGCGGCCACGGGAACGTGTCGAAGACGGATTCGGCACTGTAACGAAAATCGGATTTCAACTTTCCGCATTTGGTGATGAACCAAAGCCAATGCGTGTGCGATTGCAAAACTCCAAAACTGTAGTCATCGGCGAAACCGAACACTTGAATCAGGTTGCTTGGACGAATTGCTGACGAAACAAACATGAAGATCGGGCGCTTCGTCACATAGGCGCAGGCGAGGAACCGTGGCAGCGGTGTGATAACGGAAAGCATTTCAGGCCGGCCAAAGGAAAGCTGCCACCAACGCGACAGAAATGCTTTGTGGTGCGGGCGCATCTTTCCGTCTTTATCAATTCCCTCTTTGGCTTTGCGCTCGCGGTCTGGCAACACGTGAGTCTTCACCCATTCAAACGCTCCCGGAAACGTGGCTGCATCAAATTGATTGCGCTGCCCGAAATCAATGACATGGCGGTCAAGACTCAACTGCGTCAGCGCATCAACACCGTTAAGATATGGGAAGATGACTTCCGCAGACTTCGGGTCTTTGCTCGTGATTGCCGCGCGTTGATCTTCGCTGAGTAACAAACCTTCGTGTCCAACCATCTGGCCGTTGAAGCAGCGTTGGGGTTCGGTGTTGCAAGCAAGCGGGCCAGTGACACTCACGTCGGTTTGATCCGAGAGACCAGAACTGATTTCTTCGCACTCGCGGACGTCGAGTTCATAATCCTTGGTTGCCGGGCCACTGCCGCGCTTGCGCAGTTTCTTTGCAGCGGTAGACGGCTCGACCTTAATCCAGAGCTTGCGGGATTTGGGCAGCAGCGCGGCATCCTGAGTTTTCACCCAGTTGGCGATCGATACGTGGACTTTGGCTTCGCCCGACCACGGCTGGTTTTCCACGGCTTCCACAATCGTGCCGGTCTTCACCACATAATCGAGTCCGCCCACGCGGGATTGGTTGTTGCGGATGTTCTGCGTGCCAACGAGTCCGGCGCGTCCGGTCACGGGATCGGCGGCGGTGCAAGCGGGCAGATGGTCGTGGGCTTTGCGAATCCAATAGACGCAGTAGTCGGCCATGCCCGGAACTTCCGCGTAAGCGCGTCGCAAAGTGTTCACGTAGTCCGGCCCGCGTTCGGGCTTCAGAAGTTTCGCGCCGAGGAACGGCGGGTTGCCGATGATGACGTCGGCTTTGGGCCATTGCGTCGGAATGTATTCCTGTGTTGTAGCGGCGGTCTGTGACCGCCGTTCTTCCGCGTCGCCCTCCCGGCGGTCACAGACCGCCGCTACAGGAGAGATCAATGCATCGCAGGCGATGAAATTCTGGTCGAGGTTGTCGAGCGGGAGCGGTTGTTCGGTGATGTGCAGTTCGTCAATCGCCAGCTTGCGCGCAATCATCATCGTCACCTTGGCGATCTCCACGGCAAAGGGCAGGATGTCGAGACCGTAAAAGTTTTGCGCGCTCAAATAACTGAAGCGCATCTGACCCTCGCCTTCGCTGGCGTGTTTAGGGAACTCGGTATCAATGCGCTCATAGATGCGCGCCTCCAGCCGTTTCATCTCGCGGTAGGCGATGTAGAGGAAGTTGCCGGAACCGCAGGCGGGATCTAGCACGCGGAAAGTGTGCATCCGGTCGCGCAGTTCGCGCAGGCGCTTGAAAGTTTTGGCACCTTCGATCTGTTCCTTCCACGGATCAGTGATCGTCGGCTTGACGATCTTCATGATGTCCGCCGGACTGGTGAAATGCGCGCCGAATGCGTGACGCTCGTCATCATCCATCGAATGCTGAAAGAGCGTGCCGAACACTTCGGGCTGCACCTTGGACCAGTCGTAAGCCGCCGCCTTGCGAAGCAGGACGAGTTCGCCGCCCTGGAGTTCCACCCGGGCCGGGTCGCGGAACAGGCCACCATTAAAATAGCGGACATCCTTGTAGCGGCCGCCGGTTTTGGGCGGATTGGTATTCATGGCCTCGAACAGGCCGCCAATCAAATCGTAACTTTCCGCCGGCGTGCAACATTCCTCCAGGATTTTGGCGACGGTGTATTTCGGCAGCAGATCAATGTCCTCAGCAAAGAGAGCCACGAGCATTTGCAGGATGAAACGCTGCGCCTCGGGCTGGGGCACGCCGCGCTTCACAAGTTTGCGAAAGCATTCGGCCAGACAATCGGCGGCCTCGCGCGTGACGGTTTCACGATCGTTAACAAACGTGGGCTTGGGATTGCCGGGCGCGAGAAATGCGAGCGGTCCCCAGCGTTGCGCCAAATCTTTCAGCGCGAGCGTGTCCTTGGGCGTGTCGAGGTCGGTGTCGAAATCGTAAATGCGAAACTCATCGAAGTTGCACAGCACGACGTAGCGCGGGCGATTGGGAACAAGCCGCATCCAATAATCGAAGGCCTGACGGTAGTGCTTTTGCAAATCCGTGCCGCGCTTCTTCATTTCGATCAGCACGACGGGCTTCCAGACGAGATCGGCAAATGAGGTGCCACCCGTTTCCCCCTTGCTCACACGCATTTCGAGGGTGGCCCCGGCTTCTTTTAGCCCGCCGGCATAGCCAAAGGCTTGAAAGAGGTGGTCGAGGAAGATTTGTGATTCGCCCTTTTCGTCACCCGTGATGTGCTGCGCGCACCACGCAACGAATTCAGAAAGTTTAGTCCCGTCCGGCATGAATCGGAGATTAACGACAGAGCCGAAAAGTTGCGAGTTTGATTTTGCAGGCTGAAAAAATCGCGGTGGTAATATTTTTTTTAAATAAGTATCACCACAATCGCCAATGTTCACGGGGCGATTGAATTTCGGCACACGGATTGTGCCAAAAAGCACACGGTTTGTAACGCCATAGGGGGTAAAGCGGCAAAAAGATCGCCGCCGCCACCAAAACCACCATGGCAAAGACAAACATCTCACCGGTCGGGCCGCTTGCGAACACCGCTTCGGTTGTTTCTGCGCCAACGACTTCCTCCCAGCCGGCGGCCAATCCCAAAAGCCAAGATGAAATGCTGACCAAGCAGGAAATGGCGGCGCGGTTCAAGGTGTCGGTGCGGACGATTGAAAATTGGCTTAACGACGGCTTTCTACCCCGCATCCGCATTACCACCAGGGTGATCCGCTTTTACTGGCCGGAGGTGGTGGCGCATCTGCTCAAAAATTCCAGCGGGCCGGGGCCGAAGGTCCCTCCAGACGGGCCCAAGGCCTGAAGGTGCGTGCCGCACCGGCCACTGATTTTTAACCGCGAAACACACCAAATACACGAAACAAAAAAAATGAAACACATCGTATTCGACATCGAGACCGTGGCGCAGGATCCGACGAAGCTGCTGGCGCTCGCGCCGGAATTCACGGCCGCCGCCAATCTCAAAGATCCCGATAAGATCGCGGCGAGCATCGCCAAGAAAAAAGCCGACTACCTGGCCGATGCGGCGCTGAATTGGAAGACCGCCGAGGTGGTGTTGATCGGCGCGGGCGACGATACGGAAATCCAATCGTTCACCGCTGATTCCGAGAAGCAGCTCATCGGTGATTTTCTGAATCTCCTCGGCGATGCGCTGGGCGATGGCGTGGTGGTGGGCGGGCACAACGTCAAGGCGTTCGATTTGCCGATGCTCGTGAACCGCGCGCGCGTGCACGGCCTGAAAATTCCGCGCAATGTGCTGTCGTTCTGGCGCGGTCGGCCGCAATGGCACGACAACATTTTCGACACGCTGGAAATTCTCTCCTTCGGGAAATCATTCGATGGCAACGGCGTGGATGACGTGGCCCGCGTGTTCGGGCTGCCGCCGAAGCTGGGTCACGGCGGTGACTTTCCCCTGCTCTGGCGCGCCGACCGCGACGGGGCCATCGCCTATAACCGGCGGGATGTGGAAATAGAAATCGAGATCGCGCGGATTTGTGGGGCGATTTAACCGCGAAACACACGAAACACGCGAAAGAAAAACCATGAACAAATCTGAATCCATCACGCACCTGGCGCTCCTTGCGGAGGGCCACCTTTAAACCACCAACAGCTATGAACCGATCCGATTCCATTACACACCTCGCTACTGCGTTGGCTAAAGCGCAGGCGGAAATGCCGGTGGCGGTGTTTGACGCGACGAATCCGTTTCTCAAATCCAAATACGCCTCACTCGGCGCGGTCATCCACGCGAGCCGGCCGATTCTGGCGAAGCATGGGCTGAGTTTGATTCAGTTTCCGATTAGCGGGGGCGCACCTCATCCGGCCTGCGGCCAACTTCTCCCCGGCGCGGAGAAGGATGCCCCGTCGCCCCGGACATCGCAGCGCGATGTCCCTACCAATGGCGGTCCAGCTGCTGAGTTGGTCGGTGTGGAATCCATCTTGATGCATGAGTCGGGCGAGTTCGTCGCGGAACGCATCTTGATTCCGCTCACGGAGGAAAAAGGGAAATCTAAAGTGCAATCCGCCGGCAGCACGCTGACGTATCTCCGCCGTTATTCCTGGGCTTCCATTCTCGGCATGTATTCCGACGAAGATTCTGACGGGGTGGCAACGCCACCTGTCAATGTGCCGCAAGGGGCAAGCTCAACCGGCAAATCCATTTCTCCAAAACCGGTAGCGGCACTTCCGCCGCCGCCGGCACAACGCAAGTAAACAACCAACAAACACACAACTGATATGGAAATACCAAACGAAGGAAAATACGTCTGCAAACTCAATGGCCCACTGGTCATTTACGAGGCATCCACCGGTTCGCTCTGCGCGGCGGTGCCGTGTCAAATGACTGACTCCGGCTTCACGTTCAAGCACACGATGGTGCTGGTCAAAGCTGACGGAACTATCATGACCAAATCCACCGACACGCTGAAATCTGTGTTCGGCTGGGATGGCGTGGATCCGTTCTGGCTGATGGATCACTCGCTTGACGACGGCGCGATGCGCGCCGTCGAGTTTGAAATCGTGGGCGGGCCGGAAACGGGCGACAAGGGCGGACAATACTTCAAATCGCAATGGCTCAATCCGCTGGGCGGCGGATTGAAGACGCCGGAGGCGGCGAATCGGCAGTCGGTGCTGGCGAAGTATGGCAACAAGTTCAAGGCGCTGGCTGGGGTGGCTAATGGCGGAACATCCAACATTCAACATCCAACATCGAACATCCAATCGGGGAAGGTGCCCGGCAGGATGTCGGCCATAACAGGCAGGATGCCGGTTCCACCCGTGCCACCGCCGTTGTTGCCGACGGCCACGATGGAGGAGGCGTGGGCGGCGGTGAATGAAAATAATCCGGGCAAGGATGCCGCCGTGATTGAAAAAATCTGGTTCGACACGATCGGCAAATTGTTCCCGAACAAATCCAACACGGATCTCAAGGTTCATGAATGGGGTCGGCTCAAGGCGGAGTTCGAAAAGGATGAACTGCCCATGTAAGCGGGTAGCACCCGCTGGCCACCAGCCAGACGGGCCACTATCAAAAACCTGAAACGCTGAAATCTGAGACCTGAAATCAATTCACCGCGCTGGAGTGAGTGCGGGCCGCACCTGCCACCGGCGCCATTTATCAACCACGAAACAAAAAAGTGTTCGGCGAGACGCCGACCACGACCCGCGAGACGCGGGTGCTACCCAAAATAACAACTATGAAAAACAACGTAACAACTGCTGAATTACTGGGGAAGAATCATCAAGGAGCAGACAAAGTCGCGCACTACAATTGGAACATTCGGAACGCGCCGGGCGAGTTCCTGATGATTCCGAAACAGGAGCTGGAGGTGGATCACGCCTACCAGCGGAATCAGGTCAATCCGCGGCGCGTGGACGCGTTGTGCCGCGCCTGGGACTGGATCGCCTGCGGCTGCCTGGTGGTGGCGCTGCGCGATGACAACAAGTGGTATGTGCTGGACGGCCAGCACCGGAAGCTGGCCGCCGATCAGCGGTCGGATATTAACGAACTGCCGTGCCTGGTGTTTGAGACGACCGGCCGGCGCGAAGAGGCTCTGGGTTTCCTGGCGATCAATCAGGGGCGGATGGTGGTGGGCTGTCTCGACCGATACAAGGCGCAGTTGCTGGCGGGCGATCCGACGGCGTTTGCGCTGGAAAAGTTGGTGCGCAGCACGGGGCATCGGTTTGGCCCCAAGCCTTCGGCCCGGACGGTATCTTGCGTGCAGTGTCTTTACACGCTGATGCAGGAGGAGCGGGAACGGTGCGAACGGCTGTGGCCGCTGCTGGTGGAATTGCATCCGAACGGCCCGATGACGGACGCGGTGATCAAGGGGCTGTGGGTGGTGGACAAGTGGCTGGGCAAAGAAGGGCGGACGGTGACGACGTCGCCGTATCGGGAAAAGCTCGTGGCGCTGGGCGGCGAAGGGCTCGGGCATGAAATCCGGCGCGAGATCGCGCTGATCGGGCAAGGTGGCGTGCGGATCAATGGATGCGCCATCGCCAAATACCTCAACAAACAGCGGATGCCCGCGCATTACAAAATCCAACTGAGCTGACCGGCAAGCTGCCGGTGGCCACCTATAAGAAATTAATTCACCGCGCCAGAGTAACTAAGGCGTATTCACACAAAAAATATAATATGAAAAATCATACCCAAGTGATGAGCATCCGGGAGTCACAACGGCTGGTGGAGCTGGAAAAGACCATTGCCAAAGGCAAACAGACCTTTGTGGAGGTGGGGCTGGCGCTGGCGGAAATCCGCGATCTGCGGCTTTACAAGCGGGAATACGGCGGATTCGAGGAGTATTGCCGGGAGAAGTGGGGCTGGACGAAGCAGCATGCTTACCGGCTGATTGAGGCGGCTCCGATCGCAAAGAGTAACTTGCAAGTTACTCTTTCTCAGAACGCCGCCATCGAACTCGCCAAGGCGGAACCGAAGCTTCGCGCCGGGATTGTGCAATCGGTGGTGGACGAGGGAAAACCGGTGACAGCGGCGGAAATTAAGAAACATCTGCCGCCGGTGCCGGTTCGCCCCACCTCGCCCGTGGTGGCATCACCACCACCGCCGCCGTCGCGGGTATTGGACGGAACGGGCTGGCCGATTCCGACCCAGCTTATTCCGCTCTGGCTGCGGTCGGATGAAGTCCAGGAAATGCTGACCACGTTGAGCCGGGTGAAAGGGGCGCTGCGCGCTGCGCAGGATAATCAGGACAAGCTGTTCACCGAGGTCAACTTTTCATCGGCGCTCTCGCAACTGGATCAGGCGTGGGCGGACATCAAGACGGCGAAGCCATTCGCCGTGTGTCCGACGTGCCAGGGTCAGCTCCCCGACCAGTGCGCCTTGTGCCGCGGTCGCGGGTTGATCTCGGAACATCGCTGGAACACCTGTGTGACACGGGAAGACAAGGAATTCCGGTTGCGAGCCGGTGGCAGCGCCACTGGCAACCGGGCCACCGGGGGAAAACTAAAACCGGAAACGCTTAAACCAGCGTGAGTGCGAGCCGCACCTGCCATATATGAACCTGCGACCTTATCAATCGGCGGCCAGCAATGCTATTTTTCAAGAATGGCAGACGGTTAATGCCACGCTGGCGGTCATGGCCACCGGGCTGGGCAAGACAGTCTTGGCCGCCGATCTGGCCCGACGGATGTTTCCCCGCCGCACGCTGTTTCTCGCCCATCGCCGCGAACTGATTCATCAGGCGGCGGACAAAATCACGCGCGCCACCGGCCTGCGCTGTGAGATTGAGATGGGCGACTTACGGGCAGCGGAACATTCGCTGTTCAGTCGCGCGCCGGTCATTGTGTCGAGCATCCAGACACAATGTGCCGGCGGCGACGGCGGCGGGCGCATGGCCAAGTTTGATCCAGCCCGGTTCGGCTGCGTGATCCTGGACGAGTGTCATCACGCGACGTCGAGCCAATGGCAGCGGGTCATCAACTATTTTCGCACGAATCCCAATTTAAAAATCTGCGGCATCACGGCCACGCCGGACCGCGCCGATGAGGCGGCGCTGGGACAGGTGTTTCAGTCGGTGGCGTTTGAATACGAAATCCTCGACGGTATCAAGGATGCTTGGCTTGTTCCCGTGCAGCAGCAACTTGTGCATGTGGCCGGCCTCGACTTCTCCGGCATCCGCACGACGGCCGGCGATTTGAACGGCGGCGACCTGGCCTCGGTGATGGAAGCCGAGAAAAACATGCAACAGGTGGCGTCGTCGAGCATCGAGATCATCGGGAACAAACGGGCATTGGCATTCACGCAGTCGGTGAAGCAAGCGGAGATGTTGGCGGAGATTTTCAATCGGAACCGCGCCGGTTCGGCGGCATGGATCTGCGGCAAGACGCCGCACGACAAGCGCAAGATCATCCTGTCCGATTACGCGCATGGTCATATCCAAATCTTGTGCAACTGCGGCATCACCACCGAAGGTTGGGATGATCCGGCCAATGATATGCAGGGCGTGCAGGTGTGCATCATGGCCAAGCCGACCAAAAGTAGGAGCCTTTACACGCAGATGGCGGGTCGCGTGATCCGGCCATTGCCGAACACAGTGGACGGGTTTGATCTGGTCGAAGACCGGAAGTTGTCGATCGCGTCTAGCGCGAAGCCGAGTTGCCTCGTCGTGGATTTTGTCGGCAACAGCGGCCGGCACAAGCTGATGACCACCGCCGACATTTTAGGCGGCAAGGTCAGCGACGAGGCCGTCGAAATCGCCGTGCGCAACGCGAAGAAGTCCGGCAAGCCAGTGAACATGACCGAGGCGCTCGATGAGGCCGAGGAGGAATTGCAGCGGCGCGAGCAGGCGCGGCTCGCCGATGCCGCGCGCCGTGCCCGGCTGGTCGCGAAGGCACGGTTCACGACGCAGGAGGTGAACCCGTTTGATGTGCTGGAAATTCAGCCGGTCAAAGCGCGCGGCTGGGACAACGGCCAGCGGCTGTCGGAGAAATGCCGGTCGATGTTGCAAAAGCATCTGGGTGTGAATCCGGATGCCATTCCCTACGCGCAGGCGATGCAACTGGTGCGCGAGCAGATCCGGCGCTGGGATAACAAGCTGTGCTCGTTCAAGCAGGCGAAGGTGCTCAAGAAATACGGTTACAGCACCGAGGTCACATTCGAGCAGGCCAGCGCAACGATTGATGCGCTGGCCCGGAATAATTGGCACAAGCCCGCACCCGAAACCCAAGCTGCATGAATCTCCCAATTCCAACCCCAACGCTCGCGCGGCTCAATCCGCATCTTTTCGGAATGAAGAATGTAGAATGCAGAATGCAGAATTCTGCGGTGAGCCGTGAGGCGGAGCTCCACGAGCAGATTTTTGACGCGTGCCGGCAGCGCGGTTGGATTGCGCTGCACGGCAGCATGGCCGAGCGCTCGCACCGCACGCTCGGCGAGCCGGATTTCACGATTCTGGCCGATGGCGGTCGGGTGCTGTTCGTGGAGTGCAAGACCCGGACGGGAAAACTTTCGCCCGCGCAAGCCGCGCTGAAATTTCATGCGGAGAAACTCGGGCACACGATCCACGTCGTGCGGTCTTTGGAAGACTTCATTTCCATTACATCAAACGACGTTCGCCATACATCGACATGAGTTTCATTCGCGTCACCAAAATGAATCCTTGTCCTATTTGCCGTCAGGCAGGATTACGGGGCATAGATTGGTGCCGGATTTTTGCTGACGGTTGGATCGAGTGCATGCGCGTCCCGTCGCCCAAGCCGGCGAAGTCCGGCGGCTGGATGTGGCGCTCGCAACGCGAGTTGTCACCGGGGCCGAGCCGGGAACCGCGACGGTCCGTCCCACCGCCACCGACCATTAACGCGACGAAGCTGCACCGGGGCTGGTGGGCCAGCACCGATGATGAGATGCGTGATGCCTTTGCCCGCGAGCTCGGTTTGTCGGTCGCCGCTTTGAAGTCCGCCGGTGCGGCCTGGGCACCGCTATACGCGTCCTGGGCGTTTCCGATGTGCGATGGCTGTGGAAACACCCTCGGCATCCGCCTCCGGGCAAATGACGGGCGCAAGTTCGCCGTGCGCGGCAGTAAGCAGGGCATTTTCATCGCGAAGGTGCCGCAGCAGCCGACGCTGTTTGTCTGCGAAGGCCCGACCGACACCGCCGCCGCGGTGGAACTCGGATTTTTCGCCGTCGGTCGCCCGAACTGTTGTTGCGGCGGCACGGACATCAAGATTTTTGTCCGCCGCCACCAGTGTCATCGCGTCGTCGTGGTCTCGGACAACGACAAGCCTGGTCTCGACGGTGCGCGCAAAGTGGCATTGGAAATCGGTCTGCCGTTTGCTGTGTATGTGCCGCCGGCAAAGGATCTCCGAGAATTCGTCCAACTCGGCGGCACGCGGGCGATGATCGAGAACACCTTGAAAGGAACGATATGGCGAAATGGATAAAGATTGAAACGCACACTCCCGAAAAGGCTGAACTCCGGCAGATTGCCCGGCTGTGCCAATGCACGAAAGCGGAGGCGTTTCTGGCGTTCTTCCGCGTGTTCGTCTGGCTGGATGAACAAACCGAGGACGGTCATGTGGATTTTTTCACGCCGGACGATGCCGATGAAATCGGCGGGTTGTCCGGCCTGGGCAACGCGCTGGAATCCGTGCGCTGGATCACCTTCAGCCCCGGCGGCGCGGTGGTGGCGAATTGGGAGCGGCACAATGGTGAATCGGCCAAAAAGCGGTGTCTGGCCGCCGAACGCATCAAGCGATATCGCAAGAATCACCCGGAATACGGCACCGATGATCCGAAATCTGGAAACTACCGTAACGCACAAAGCGTTACCGCAGCGTTACCGGAAGCGTTACCAGATAAGATAAGATAAGAGGAGATAAGATAAGAATTCTTCCATAGGTAATAAGGTATAAAGAATACAAGGATATGAGTATAATAGGATATACAGGTATAATAGAAGAGGTAGTAACTCAGACTAGTTATAAGGGACGGCTGCTCCGGTTTCTTTTTAATCCACCGCCGCTCGCACCGTTGCCGGTGCGGCCAGCGCGCTGCGGCTTTGCTGAACGGCTCGCGAAATATCCGCCTGATCTGGTCACGCACCTCGGCATGATCCGTTCGAACGCCTACTTCGACGCCGGTTGTCCGCTGGAACTTTGCGACCACGCTGCCGCCCGTGATTTGTGGGCGGTAATTCACGCCGACGATCTTGGCGGTGAGCCACCATCAACCAAGGAAGATTATGCCACACCCGTTTGAAAGATTGCCGCGAGAGTCAGAAAAAGCATTTGCCGCGTTCAGCTTGTATTTGAGTTTGGGGCCGCAGCGGTCTACCCGCGAGGTAGGGGGAAAATTGGGAAAGAGTGAGGGTTTGATTGAGCGCTGGGCCGCGAAGTTCGACTGGCGCAGTCGCGTGGCCGCACACACCGCACACCTCGCCATGGTCGAGCGCGAAGCGATCGAGGCGGTGGCGCGTGGCAAGTCGGCGGAATGGTCCAGCCGGGAGCAGAAATTGCGCGAAACCGAGTGGGCCATGCACGAGCGGGCCATCGCCGCCGCCAAGCGTGGCTTGGATGCCTATATGGCCCGCGAAAAAGTTTACGCGAATCTGGCCGACATCGCGCGGATGCTGGAAATCGCGAGCAAGCTGGGGCGGCTGGCGACCGGCCTCGGCGACGGCGAGCGGCGCAACGGCGACGATCTGCCGGCGATGCGCGTCGAGGTCACCGTTGCGCTGGAAAAAATCTACGGGGTGGCAGCGCCACCGGCCAATGGTTCTGGACTCAATTCGCCGCCAGAGGCGGCGGCAAAACCGGCCATCGTGGATGTGGAGGAGGTGAAGCCATGACATCCTGGGAACGATATTTTTTGGCGGGAAAACTGGCGGGATGTCCGAGGGATCAGATGGACCGGTTTCAGGCCGCCGATGTGATTTTACAGGAGCGGCAACTCGCCGCCAGTGCCGCCGCGCGTCTGTGCGATTTGCCGAACGGCCCGACGGCCATCGGCTACGGCGGCGCTCGCGGTGGCGGAAAATCACACTGGCTTTTGGCCCAGCTCGGGGCCGACGATTGTCAAAAAATTCCGGCGTTGAAATGTCTCCTATTGAGAAAACAGGCCAAATCCAACGTCGAAAACTTCGAGGACTTTCGCCGGCGACTGTTCACGCGGCTGCCGCATGAGTTTTCGGCCTTTCGTGGCATCCTGACTTTCAAGAATGGTTCTCGCATTGTCTTGGGTCACTACAAGACTGAGTCAGAGATTGATAATTTTTTGGGGATTGAGTTCGATGTGATCGCCGTGGAGGAAGCGACCACCCTGACCGCCAGAAAATATCAGGATATTTCGACTTGCTGCCGGTCATCGAAACCGAATTGGCGGCCGCGCATTTACAGCACGACGAACCCGGGCGGTGTGGGACATGCTTGGTATCGGACGAGGTTCGTCCTCCCGTATCTGGAACAGCGCGAAACGGAGACGCGGTTTGTGCCGGCGCGGGTGGCGGACAATTCCTTTAACAACCCGGAATATCGCCAGGTGCTGGAGAATCTGACCGGCTGGCAGAAGCGCGCGTGGCTAGATGGCGATTGGGACATTGCCGCCGGCCAGTATTTCACGACGTTCCGCCGCGACGTTCACGTCGTCGGCTCCGGGCCGGAGGGGCCAATTTTTGATGAAACGCGGGCGGTGGACTGGTTTTGCGCAATGGACTATGGGTTTGCGCATTACACCGTGGTGCTGCTGGGTTGCACGGATGGCGACGGAAATATTTTCATCGTGGACGAACACGCGGAACGGCTATGGCTGCCGGCGCGGCACGCGGCGGCGATCAAGGCGATGTTAGGTCGGCATGGTCTGCACCCAAGCATGTTGAAGCGCTTTGTCGCCGGGGCCGATGTTTTCTCGCGCCAGAGCGACGGGACGACCGTCGCGGCACAGTATGCAAAGCATGGGATCAATCTGCGGGTGGCGAACACGGATCGGATCAACGGCTGGGCGGAAATCATGACGCGGTTTGGGGATGTAGACGCGGGGATTCGGCCGACATTGTTCGTGCATGAACGGTGTGGGCGGCTATCGGAAACGCTGCCTAGCCTGCTGCGAGATCCGAACCGGCCAGAGGATTTATTGAAGGTGGATGCGGACGAGGATGGCATTGGGGGCGATGATGCCGCCGACGCACTGCGCTACCTGGTGGCGACGAAAAACCGGACGATCACGCAGCGGAAGTTGCGGGGGCTTTAGAGACGGCCTATTGGCCAATGCGGATTATTCATGCCCTTCGATTATCTGCCTGCCCTTAAATTCTTTTCGCTTTTTTTGATAAACTTTTGTGGCAACCATTGCGGCACCTATCAGAGCTAGAGTGGATGTTTTTGGCTCCGGCGCGACTTGAGTGAAATCAATGATGCCACCGGATGTATAATCAAAGGAATTTTCAAACGTGTCAGGTTGCCAAGTCATATTACCGGGATTCCAGATTGAAAAGGAAAAGTCAAAGTAAACCGATTCACCAACCGAAGCGGAGAAGTAATCAAAATTATAATGTGGATCAAGATTATCCGGGGGCGAATTAGCGAGGATTGTCGCATAACCGGAAAAGGTTGCTTCTTGCGAACCAATTGCCGCAAATAAAACAACATCATTAATCCAGCCCAAGGTGCCTTGTGAGAAATTTTGATCGCTGGCATCTTTCTGCTGGTAAAGCACGCCAATATCCAGAGGTGAAAAGTGATAATAAACATACCCATTCGAAACGACGGTAGATTCATAGGTTGCCGTCGGTGTATAGAAAATGCCGGCACCTGTTTGCCAAGCTGTGCCATCACTAAGGAAATAAGTGCCTGCCGGGGCTGGTATTTTAAACTGCTTATCAACGGGTGAATAGCTGCCTCCGCTGTATTCAGCAAAATTCAAACTGTCAATGGTGGCACCGTGGGCAGATAGGAAAAGAAATGGGGCAACGAATAGAATGAAATATCGCCGGTTTAACATAGAGTTAAAATAAATTAGAAACTGGGGTTAGTTAAAACCCCACTTTATATAACTGACGGCCGATAATATTGAAGGGCTAAAATCTAGTCCATGCTAATGTGACAACGGAACCGTCATCGAGTCCAGAGGGTTGAAACCCTTTGGCGCGGTCTGGTGTGCGCAACACCAGAAAATAGCTGGATGCGCGAAACGACCATCAAAGGGCGTTTCGCCGATTTTTTTTGTGCGTGCCGCACAGGCCATCAGGCCGCACGGGGCATCACGCGGTGTCCGCTTTGCAAATCTGGGGCTTGGCGTGAGGGTCGCTGGTGTAAATCAAGGGCTGGCCGCACTTGTGGCAGTTGTGCCAATAACAGCCGGTGTCGCGGTCTTTCTGGCTGCGGCAATTGGCTTCCCAAGCCCGCCACCAAATGGTTTCCCAAGATGGAGCTTTGCGCTTCGCGCATTGTGGTCCAGCGGATGCCACATTGTGCGTGTTCGTCGGGGGTCTTGTAGGTGCGGGCCTGCGCGGTGCGGCGGCGCCAGTCGTCGGCCTTGGCGAGTTTCTCGGCTTTGGTTTTTTCGCGGGCGGCTTGCAATAATACTTTCGCGGCGGTGCGTGCCGCACGGGCCTGTTCTTCGGCGGCGCGTTGCGCGTCGCATTTCGCTGCCTCGGCGGCGACGGTCTCGGCTTCAAAAAACATCAGGTCTTGATTCATGGCGGGAGGAGGGAAGGGACGCCGCAGCGCAGCGTCCCCCACCTTTGTTTTGGTCAGTCTTCCCCGACCATCATCACGGTGATGGCTGGGGCGGGGTCGTCCATGTCCAGCGGGCCGCACTGGGCAATCAATTTCACCAGCTTGGCGCGGGTATTGTCGTTGCGGACATACAGCGCGACGGGCACGCGGGTGCAAGCTGCACCTGCCTCCTTGTGGCTGCGGCTGCGGATGATGGCGAAGCGCAACATCCAACAGATGTCCCAGAGCCGTCCGGCTTCGTCCTGGCCTTGCACGTCTGGCGGGACGGCGACATAGGCATCAAACACCGTCCGCGTCAGGAACACGGGAAAGCTGATGCCCGCTTCCTTGGCGGTTTTGGTGACTTCGACTTGCACGCCGTCGGCGACGGCTTGCGCTCGGGTGTAACTGTAAATGACTGGCCCAAAGGGCGAGTCCGTTTGTGTGTTGTTCGTGTTCATGTTTTGTTCTGTGTTTGTGTTTTGCGGTTTCATAAATCAGGCGGGGCTGGCGTCGTGGATGAGGTCAAGGCGGCGGTCGCTGGCCAGATGGCGGGCGACTTGCTCGGCGATCTCGTAACTGCGGAAGTGCTGCAAGTGGCTGACGGGCTCGGCTTCGTCGTCGCCGATGTAAACCACCCAAGCGGGAACTTCCTCGCCGTCGTGGTCGCGGTCGGACTGCGGGCCGTCAAAATAAACGGCGCGGTAAAGTCCGGTGTTGGTAAAATCTGCGGTGGCGATGCACATAAAATTTAGCGGTTAAGGATGGGAATTTCGGAGTTAGGAGAAATCCAAGCGTGTTTGGGCGCGGGCTGAAGGGTCACCGGCTGGCCAAAGCGCGGCGTGATGGTGCGCGGCTTCACACTGACAGCGACGACGGCGGCGCAATCATTGACGCGTAAAACTCGGCAGGGCTGGCCGGCATACTCGACAACGTCGCCGGCTCTCAAGGTGTAAATGTTGGTCATAGGAAAGTGATTGTTGAGGGAAGGCGGAGGAGCACCTCCGCCCTACCTCGGATGATGGTTAGTTGGTGGTCGCGTCGGCGGGGTGGTAAGCCTGATATTTTTCGTGCGGGTCACTGGCGCTGCTCAAGCGGAACTGGCCGCACGGGTGCTGCCACGCCTGCCGTGTGCGGTTCCAGTGGAAGCCAAGCTGCGCGAGGGTCTGGCGGACGGTGGGAGCGGGCTGCTCGCTAAAGCTCACCCAAATCCACTTGCCGACAACTTCGGCCATCTCCCACAAGCGGCGGTCTTGCTGCTGGAGCAAAGCCAAAACCTTCTCGGTCGGGAGTGTGCGGTTTTGCTTCCGTGCCTCGGTATCAATCGGCAAACGATTGTCTTTCTTTTCCGGCTGCGCCTGCGGCGCGGTTGCGGTCTGCGCCGCCGCTTGCGGCGTGCTGGACTGATTGCTTTGATTCTTGAGGGAGCCTGTTTCGGTATTTTTTTGTGATGTAGTTTTCATATGCTTTTTTTTACTGAACTGCCTGCCCGTCATCCGTCGGTCGCCTTGTTTCATGAAACAGCCGAGTCCCCGGCCCTCCTGCATGGGCGTAGGCTTCAGAGGGAACCGTGCAAGGCGGGCCGGTGTTTTGGACGAGGCCATGAACAAGGCGACTGATGGAATGAAGGTGCGGGCGGGAAAAAAAGGCATTGAAAACGAAGCGCCTTCACAAAAAAACCAACCCCATTTTTACTTCGACCGGAGGGAGCTAACTCACTTGGAAGCGTAGCGAAAACAAACTGACTGATTGACCCGGCCCATTCCAACTCAAGGCGGAGCGGCGGGGTTGGCAGGACGGATGCCGTCAAACTGGCGCACCGATAGCAGCGCAATGGGCGATTGCGCGACCGCTGGGGACAGCGGCGCTATCGGTGTGACAGAGCAGACGCGGGACTGCACACAACGCCATATTGTGCGTCATTTACTTCCAGCACAGGGTCTCGGGGTTCCCTGTGCGTCCGGAATAAATGACCGGAGGGTCACGCACAATATGTGTTGTGTGAATGTCTCGGCAGCAAGCTGGCGGCCCAGGCGCGCAGGCACGAGCACCGTAGCCGCCAGCGTTCCGTCATGCCAACCCCGTGAGCGAAGCCGCCTCAATTTTTCGCCGGGTCAGTGACTGTGTCACGGCCACCAGGCACGGTCGCGCCAGCGCGGTGCCAATATCTCCGAGTCCCCGCCGCTGGAACGGAACGGAATGATGGCCGGTTTTCGGGAGCTAGGGCAAAAACCGAGCCAGCAGGCTGTGAAGTCCAGCGCCGGGGTCTCGGACTAACTTTGGTTTTACCAGCAACGCCGGCCAGTTTTGCGAGTGGAGCGATCTGGAGCGTAACGCAGTGCAGCGGAAGTTTAGCGAAATGAGCAAAAGCTGGCCGGTGATGCGGCTATTGCGGATGTCTTGCATCGGGCGAAGCCACGCGATGCTAATGCTTTTGCCTTCGGCGATAGGCAACGCCTCGCGCCGTAATCTCTTCTGGCCGGACGAAGTCGCGCGGCCAGTGCGTGCCACACCAGCCATTCTGTCGCCCGCCCGAGCGCGATCAGCGAGAACCGGAAACGTAGTGACGGTTCAAGCCGCGCGAGGAGCGCCAGCGACGAGGTCTTTGCCGTTTGCAATTTGGGCGCGCCCGCTGTCTGCATTGGCGGTCTTGTCAGATTTGACGACTTCGGAGTGAGCGGGAGCGATCTGCGGAATCTGTGGAGCAGATGCGTTAGCGAATGTAGAGGCGGCAAACTGGCGAGTCCGTCACGGGCGCGGGCCGAACAGTGCGGATACTTGGCGCGAGGCACGAGCGCAAGTGTCCGCTCTGTGAGTGCCACAGGGAAAATGGTGAAACCTGAAAACCAAAAAGGCGACCGCAAACGCAGTGCGCGTTCGCCGCCGCGAGGAGCGACAGCGACGAGACAGCGACCCACTAACTTTTCCCCGCCTGGCCGCGCGCCTAAATCATCGGCCAACCTGAATGGTTGGATCGCGCGGAAACCTTTCGCATACCTGAACCGCTCTACGCGTGCGCGCGGAAGTGAAAGGGCCGCCGTGAGAAACCATTCGTAAACCGGTGAGGCGGCCCGGTGCTGGCGTAGCGGTGGCGTCAGCCGCCGCCGCCAGCATGAACGTCAGGCGTCCGCGCACGCGCCTGATGTGCGGCCTTAGTTATTGAGCGCAGCGAACACAACAAAGCTCCGCACAACGTGAACCATGGAAACCGTGAACCTGGAGCGCGTTCGTGTTGACGTATTGAGCACGCGAGCGAAGTGCAGCGCGAACTAATGTTCGGTCGAGCGCAGCGAGCTAACATTGATGGTTTGCAAACGAATTGCCAGAATCGTTCAAGCCGGCGCCATGCCACCGCCGGAACAAAGCGGGACTTGACACTGTTTACAATGTAAACGATAGTCGGGCCATGCCAACTATTGTGCAATCATGTCGGATTGAAGAAACCGAAGCCGCGCTGCTGGCCCGTCAGGCGAAGCGGCGGCATCTGGAAGTCTCCACCCTGAGCAGTCTTTATCTGAAGGAAAAGGCGTTGGAGGAGGAATATCCAGGCATCGGCTTTCGGGATTCCGTCGGAGGCCGGGAAGCGTATGTGCTCGGCCATCGGGTGGCGGTGTGGGAAGTGGCCGACGTGTATCAGGAGGCGAAAACCATTGCCAAGACGGCGGATCACTTTCGCTGGCCGCCGGCATTGGTGCGCTGTGCGCTGGCGTATGCCAAGGCATTCGTGAAAGAAATCCGGCAACAACGTGCCGCCGAGGTTGCCGCGTGAAACCGCGCCTGCTGGCGGATGAGAACACGTCGCACCGGCTGGTGGCCGCGTGCCGCCAAATCTCCGCTGATTTCCCCATCATCCACATCGCCGACTGGCAGGAGGGTGCGTTTATGTCGGTGAAAGATCCGGCCCTGCTGATGACCTTGCGGGAGGAGAATATGATTCTCGTGGGCTTTGATCGGGCGAGCATACCGATGCACGCGGGCGAACTGACTCGCGAAGGATTGGGCCACGCCGGGGTGATTCTCTTCCGCCGTTCAGTATCAGCCATCGCCTACGGCAAACAGGCTCGGCTCCTCGTGGATCTGTGGCGTGAGGCCAAAGATTGGGAGTGGGCCGACCGCATTGAATATCTTCCGCGCCCCTAAACTGACTGAACAATTTGTGCAGCTCGCTGGCGCAAGCCAGCGGGCTTTTTGGTTTTCCGCGCCGGCAGGCACGGAAAGATGAGTCAAGTGTCAGTCAAGTTATTGGTCAACCGGCCAGCAACTCACACTGGTCGCTCCGGGCGATGTGCCCGGAGCCAGCCGGTGAGGCGGAGATAGCTGAACACGAACGGCTGCCACCAAGGCAACTGCGGCTGGAACTCAGGCGGGCAACCGCACGCGACCCAGAAGCTGACTGGCAACGTAACGCGACGATAGTAAAGCCCGCTGACGCGGCACTGCCAACGCCACCAAGGAACAGTGGCGAAGCGATGCCACGCGGCGGTGGCCTGGCTGAATGTGAAGTGGCTGCTCATCACAATTTATTGAGCAGCCACGAACAGGCAGACAGGCCACCAGCAGGCACCCCGATGCTGCGTGGAGAAAACCACCTATCTGCCGCGAGGTTCAATTCACCATCTGATTGTCCCCCGCGTAGTGGCAGCTCGACGGCAGAGGTGCAGCCGGCGTGACAGGTGCGAGTCGACGAGCACCTGGCGCGACGGATGCCTGCCGGCGAGCGAACGAAGCACCTTGCGGTGGGCCACCGTGCGTGCCGCATTGGCAATTATTCGAGGAGCGGCAGCGACGAGGGTGGTAGCAGCACTTGCCTTTGACGCCGACCAGCGCGGTAAGTCATGGCGAACCAAAATGGTTCTCTTGAAACGAAATCATTCGCGAACCTAGCGCGTCCGAATCGCGCGCGCTGGTAGCGAAAAGCCAGCCGTCAGTGAACATCGTAAACCTGAGCTGGCTGGCTGGTGCCCGGAGCTGACAGCGTTAGCTGGCAGCACGGGCATGAGCGTCGGCGGCCGCGCGCGGGAATTGGCATTCGCGAATGGAAACCGTGATATGTCCGCGCGACCTCACTATTGAGCGCAGCGAACTAAATTTGAAACCCGTCAACATTATTTCCAAAATTATTTTTCGCTGTGGTTCGGGCTAATGTGTCGCTGGTTCGCTCTGGTTCGCTGGTCATGGCCCAACTCCTAATCCCGCCAAATTCCCGTGCTAGAGTCGCCGCGTGCCGGCGAATTCCACCCATCTTGATTACGACGGAAGCCTCCCGAGTTGGCTGCGCGCTCGTGATGTCATCGCTGGTGAAGATGCGGTGAAGACTGGCGGCATCAAGTATCTGCCTCGTCTCGATTCGCAATCGGATGACGAATACGACGGCTACAAATCCCGTGCCTGTTTCTTCAACGCCACGTCGCGCACGGCTGATGGTTTTCTTGGCCTGCTCTTTCGTCGTGATCCCGAAGTCAAACTGCCTGACCGTCATGCTGGTGTCGGTGGTGCCCTGCGTGTGTTCACCGATGATGTGGATTTGATGGGCACTTCTCTTTTTACTTTCTGCAAGGGTGTCGTCGGCGAAATCCTCGCCGTGGGTCGCTGCGGCACTTTGATCGACTGGGCCGGCAGCGGTGCGAGCCGGTGGCAGGGCCACAGCCAATCAGTGGAAGAGCGGGCGTATGTGGTCCGCTACGCCGCCGAGGACATCCTCAACTGGCAGACGCAACGCATCAATGGCCGCAACGTGGTCACGATGATTGCTCTCCGTGAGATTGTGGAACGGCCGGATAACGATGATCAGTTTGCCGTGAAAATCACGGAAACCGTTCGCGTGTTGAAGTTGGAAGTTCTGCCCGATGGTGGCACTCGTTACGTCGTGGAAATCTGGCAAGTCCTTGCGGACGGCCACCGGGCGAAAAGCCCGTCTTCTTGGCTGGGTAATTTCTGGTCCGGCCCAAAGTCCAGCCAAACCAAAACCGAATGGACGTTGGTGGAAAGCCGTGTGCCACTACGCTTGGGCAAACCGCTGCCACTGATTCCATTTGTTTTCCATGGTCCCCGCAACGCACTGCCCGACGTGGACAAGATGCCGCTGGCGGACATCATCTCGGTCAATCTGGATCATTACCGTCTGGATGCTGATTACAAACATGGTCTGCATTACACAGCTCTGCCCACGGCTTGGGTCTCTGGCTTCGACAAAACTTCCGAGCTTCGAATCGGCAGCAGCACAGCCTGGGTGGCTGAAACTCCTGGTGCTGTGGCTGGCTTCCTGGAATTCAAAGGTCACGGTCTTTCCACTTTTGAGAATGCTCAAAACCGTGATGAACGGCTCATGGCTGTGCTGGGTTCACGCATGTTGGAAGATACCAAACGTGTGGGTGAAACCGCTGATGCCATTGAACTCCGTCAAGCTGGTGAGAATAGCATCTTGATGACACTGGCTTTGTCTGTCTCTGACTCCATCAGCCAAGTCCTACGCTGGGTCTATTGGTGGAACTCCACTGAACAGTATCCCGAAGACATCAGTGAATCTCTCGTCCTGCTCCAGATCAATACTGACTTTACCGCCAAAGGTCTGACGGCAATGGAGCTCACTGCCATCGTTTCTGCCTGGCAGGCTGGTGCCATTTCTCAAGCCACGATGTTTGATTTATTCCGCAAAGGTGAAGTCCTGCCTACTGGTCGCACTGACGATGAAGAAAAGAATCTCGTCCGTGCTGGACTGGCCACCCTCAAAAACCAAAACGGTCAGCAGAATCCGACCGGGGTCTTTCCTAAGGCTGAGAATACCCCCGTGGCGGCAACGATTTCAACGCCCACTCCGGCAGCAACCAACAACCAGTAAACATTTATGCCACTGAAATACAAATATCTGACCCAGCAGGAAATTCCTGCGGAACAATCGGCACTCTACATCGAACGCGAAGGCGCTTTTTACCTGGACGTCGAAAGCGTCGTGGAAAAATCCAAGGCCGATGAATTGCGCGCGCACAACATCGAACTGCGCAAGCAAATCGAAGAGTCCGTGCGGACGGCCACCGAGAAACAGCAGCAGGAAGAAGCTGAGAAGCTGCGGCTGGAAGAAGAGCAGCGCCTGAAGGACGGCAAGTTTCAAGAAGTGATGGAGTCGCGGCTCAAGACGCAGAAGGTTGATTCTGAAAAGCTGCTGACCTCCGTGACGGGCGAACGCGATGCGTATTTCGCCCAGCTCACCGCCATCCAGATTGATCAAGGTGTGCTCACCGCCGCCACGAAACGCGG
Source organism: uncultured Verrucomicrobia subdivision 3 bacterium (assembly GCA_903865745.1). Lineage (GTDB taxonomy): Bacteria > Verrucomicrobiota > Verrucomicrobiia > Limisphaerales > UBA11358 > UBA11358. The sequence goes on from CAIPKV010000070.1 coordinate 171,757, forward strand.
CCTGCGCCCGACGGCCTTGCCGGACATCACGGCGCGCGC
>CAIPKV010000071.1 GCA_903865745.1 uncultured Verrucomicrobia subdivision 3 bacterium
GCGAGATGCGACATCCGAGAGGCGAGATGCGACATCCGAGAGGCGAGATGCGACATCCGAGAGGCGAGATGCGACATCCGAGAGGCGAGATGCGACATCCGAGAGGCGAGATGCGACATCCGAGAGGCCCTTTTCCAAAGGAAACAAGGCTTTTGGAGCGGATTTTCAGCGAAATTCAAGCCCAAAGTCGCCTAAAACGCCTCGTTTGCCCGGTATCAGGCGGGGATGTCCTTCCTCCATTTCAGAAATCGTCAATCGTAAATCGAAAATCGTAAATTCCCCCGCCTTCTCGCTCATCGAGGTTTTGGTCGTGGTCAGCCTGCTTTCGCTCATTGTCCTGGCGCTGATGGCGGTTTTCAGCAGCACGCAGCGCGCCTTCCGCTCCGCCGTCACCCAAACGGACGTGCTGGAAAGCAGCCGCGCGGCCATGGACCTGATCTCGTCCGACCTGCGCGGTTTGACCCCGTGCGGGGGCGTGAGCAATGGCCCGGTGAATCTCGCGGTGCTGGCCAATTACACCTACTATTCGCCCCTCATCCAAGCGTTGCCGGGCAGTTCGTCGCAGCGCACCAATTTGTTGAACTATTTCTTTGTGTTGGGCCGTCGAAATACCACTTGGACGGGCACCGGCTACATCGTGAATTCCGCCTCGGCCAGTCCGCTATACCCGTTGTACCGGTTTTATGCTGAAACCAACGTTGCCAATTCGCCGGCGGTGTTGAGCAGTCTGTTTTTTAATATGATCAACAACGCCCAATTCACGAACATGAGCCACCTCGTGGATGGCGTGGTGAATCTGACTGTGCGTGCCTACGATCCCAACGGTGTTTGGATCAATAATTATTACCAGTCCTACACCAATGCCTTGAACACCACCTTCCTTTATCCGCCCGCGACCGGCATCGGCAATGGCTACGGCGAGGCGCAGTTGTATATGTTCAGCAACACCGTGCCGGCCTCGTTGGAATTGGAACTGGGTGTGTTGGAAGACCGGCCGCTGGCGCATGCGGAGTCGCTCCCGCAAAATTCTACGGCGCAGTTCAATTATCTGGCGCAGCAGGCGGGTGCGGTGCATTTGTTCCGCCAGCGCGTGACCATCCCCAACGTTGACCCCACAGCCTACCCATGAAAACGTCAGCTAAATTTACGATTTACGATTCGCGATTTACGATTTGGAAGAAGTCGTCCGTCGGCCATCGTAAATCGTATATCGTAAATCATAAATCCCGTTCCGGCATCGCCTTGGTCATCACGCTGATCATGCTGGCGGTGACGCTGGTCATGGCGGTGGCGTTCCTGGCCATCGCCCGGCGCGAGCGCAACGCCTCCACCACCGCCACGGATACCGCCGCCGCGCGGCTGGCCGATGACGCCGCGCTCGCCGCCGCGCAGGCGCAGATTGCCGCCAACCTGCTCGCCACCGCTAATCCTTACAATTACAACCTGCTCGTCTCCACGAACTACACCACGGCTGGCGGCATAATCCCCAACACGGCGACCTTAGACTACATCAGTTATTATGACACGAACGGAGATTTATTGACAGGCGACTACCTGGCCCAGAGCATCGCCAACCTCTATCTGCTGCCGCGCGCGCCGGTGTTCGTAGCCAACCCCAAAACCGGGTCTAATGATTTTCGCTTTTACCTCGACCTGAATCGCAACGGCCAGTTTGACCCGAACGGGGTGGTGTCAAATCTGGAATTCCAGAGTGGCAATCTCGTCACCAACGGCACGGTCATGGTGCAGGGCGATCCCGAATGGATTGGCATATTGGAGCATCCCGACCAGCCGCACAGCGCGAACAATCCGTTCGTGGCGCGCTACGCGTTTCTGGCGCAACCTGCCGGCAATTCGCTCGACCTGAATTACATTCACAATCAAGTTTTTGATGAGAACAGTGCCAGCACGACTGTCTATCCAAACAACTCGGACGCCTTCTTTCGTAATCAGAGTGTCGGCTCGTGGGAACTTAATCTAGCGGCTTTTCTGACGGACTTGAACACTAATCAATGGGGACAAGTCATCGGGAGCCCAGCCAATGGAAACACTGCTTTTTACTATTATCAGTATCTCGGTGGTGATAATCGCGGAGTCGCTTTTTATGACGCTCAAGCGCTGCTGGCCTGGCGTTATGCAAATAATTACAGTTCTTTGTCTAAGGCCAACCAGATTTTCATCAACACTCCCTTTAACGCCGCCAATATTTTCCCTTACGACAACATTGATGAATATAGTGACGGGCCTTTACAGATTACGACCGCAAATATAAATGAAGGTTTGGGTATCCATACCGCGGATGGCGACTGGCATTCGGATACCATGCCGTGGGCCGGCTCGGACAACACCAATCGTTTCTTCGCCGTGGTTTCGGATTTGTTTGATCCGACCAAGAGTTCGGCCAATTTCACAAGTCGGCTCACGGCGACGGGCACCAATGTTGACACCTACGACCGCTATACTTATTACCGGATGCTGGACGAGCTGGGCACCGATTCCACTACCGACGACAGCCGGATGAATTTGAACTATCGCAACATTACCAACGGCGTGGTGGTGCCCGGCATGGAAACGAATTGCTCTCCGTGGGGCGCACTGGATTTCTTCACCAACGCCGCCGACCGGATGCTGCGCTATTACACGGCCAACTGGGTCGCGGCCAATTATACCGCCTACACCAACACCTTTGGCATGTCCGTCACCAACGCCTTTGGCGTGACGAACATTCCGGTCTATATCAACGGCCAGTTTGTCTATACCCCCGCGGTCAACCGCATCCTCCAGCTTGCGGCGAACATGTATGACGCCACGACCAACCAGACCGTCGGCGGGGCGGTCCGGGATTATCCCTCCGTCTTCCGGCCGGTCTTCACGCGGATACAAGACGGCGTCAACCAGGACGTGTTCATCATCGGCTACACCCGGGTCGCCAACGTGAACACAACCGACATCAATACGAATCCGGCCAATCCTTTGTATCCGCCTTTCAGCCTGCCGGACATTGCGAGCGGGATGGCCACCGGCGTACCGAACTATATCAACATCTATGGCGTGCCCTGGATCATCGGCGCGAAAAAGGGCTATCCGAACTTCAACGAGTTTGCGATGAAGAATACGCTTTCTGTCACCCGGCGGCTACAGTTCACGCGCACGACGAATAATGCGACGGTGCAGATGACCGGCACCAACCAGATGTATACGATGGGCCTGAACAGCTCCATCGGCATCGAGTTCTGGAACTCCTACATCTCCAACTATACCGGCACCATCTGGGTGGGCATGAATGAAAACGCCTCGCTGTCCATCACTAATGACGACCCCGGCTTCAACGTGCATCCGGGCACTCCGGTTCCCAACTATTTTTACACCAACGTCGTGTATGCCGTTAGCAACTGGACGGGCTCGGGCACGGGTCTGGTCAGCGGCAACGTTGACACCAACTCTTTTTTGGTGGCCAACCTTGTCGGGCCGACGATGCCCATTTCGGTTTATCGTTCGCCTTCTGCAACCGCCGCGAACCTGGGCGGTTTGGGTTTTGTTGCACCCTGTTTTATGAACACCAATTTTTTTGGTAATCTGTCGCCATTGTCGATTTACGAGACCGGCTCTGCGAACGGATTTCACTTTCCGCAGTTCGGCGTGGTGCTGACGAATCGGCTGCGGGTATTTATGCTGGCAGTGGACAACGGCGCAACCAATGTCATTGACTATGCCAGCTTCGCCGGGCCGGACGGCAGCTTCAATGTGAACTCGAAACTGGCCGACCCTGACGCTGGCGGTAGCATTCAAAGGTTTAGCAGCGGTGGTGTATGGAGCACCAATTATAAGCCAGGTAATTTGGCTCCGAACGGGGCGACCTGGGGCATCTTGAATCAGATTACGGCTGGAACAAGCGGCGACATCCCGGGGCCCGATGGTGGTGGCACTTGGAAAGCTGATCCAGAGGCGAATATGCTGGGAACCACCGCTATCAGCCAGGCGGCAAATTTCGCCGCATTTTTTAAGGCAGGATTCAACCTGCCCTTGACCGTGCAGGCGCCTTATACGCCGACCCGCAACATTGTCCAGTATTTCACCTGGCAGGCCTCCGACCCGCTGGTGCATTATCTCGCAAGCGACATTTCTGGGCCGCCGCCGGTGGTTGATACCACGACGTTTCCCCAACTGGGTGTGAACCCTTACAATTCCGGCCAGACGATCCTGCCCTTGACCAGCCTTAATTTGGGCAAGGTCAACTACCGCTATATGCCGTGGAGCGGTAACCAGTGTTTTCCACCCAGCGAACTGGTCACGCTGGACACAAATCGTTTTACCTTATCTGAACGTGACCCGGGGGTGCTCCAGCCGGAGAACTGGGATTTTCCAAATTACAAGTTTCCCACCATCGGCTGGCTGGGTCGCGTCCATCGCGGCACGCCATGGCAGACGGTCTATCTCAAGGCGAGCGACTTTCTGGCTAACAACAACTACCCCGCCTGGCAGGCGTGGACCGGTGACACCAATGTTTTTGACGCCACTAACGCTGCGCCGGTGCAGGACGCGCGGCTGTTTGACTTGTTTTCCACCACGCCCAACGGCAACGCCACGCACGGCACGTTGTCCGTCAACCAAACACATCTCGCCGCGTGGTCGGCGGTGTTTGGCGGTCTCGTGGCGCTGACCAATGTCACCACTTCCCCTAATTCCATCACGGCACCGATGGTGAACAGTCTTGCCATTCCGCCCGCCGGGCCGGACACCGTCAACTCCGCCCTCGCGCTGCTGTTGAACGGCACGCAGGGCATCAACGCCACGCGTGGGGCTACGACTAATGCGGACGGTGTCACCGGCGCATTTGAGCACGTCGGCGACATTTTGCGGACGCCGGCGTTGACCGAGCAGTCGCCGTTTTTGAACTGGAACAACACCGCGCAGCAGCAATACGGCATCAGCGATGAACTTTACGAATGGCTGCCGCAGCAGACGCTCGGGCTGTTGCGCCTGAGCAGCGCGCCGCGCTACGTGGTTTATTGCTACGGCCAGGCACTGCGGCCCGCGCCGAACTCGGTGGTGACGGCTAGCGGCCAGTATTTCGGTCTGGTCACGAATTACCAGATTACGGCGGAAACGGCTGCGCGGGCGGTCATCCGTGTGGACAAGAATGTGACTGCGACCGGCACCAATTATTCATCGGTGATCGAAAGTTATGTGCCGCTGCCACCGCAGTGAACGAAGGTTTAAGGCACAATGAAAAAGGCAAAAAGGGGTCGTCCGCAGATTACGCGGATGAACGCAGATTGGGGGGTCTGCTTTAATCGGCGCAATCGGCGAAATCTGCGGATAAAGCTGGTTCTTGGCGGACAATTGAAAATAGCAGACAGAAGCTGGATGGGTTAGATTCTAACCACTGGCTGCCAAATTTAAAAAATGTTATGAAAAGAAGTTTTTGGATTGTGCTGTGCGTGCTCGCCGTGGCGGCCGCGTGGCTGTTGTGGCCGCCCACCAACCATCCGTCATCGGTGTTGAAAAAAAACACCGCCGCGCCCGCTGCGTCCACCGCCCTGACGGCATCGCCGACAATCGTTCTGCCCAAGTCCATTGCCATCGGCCCCAACAGCCTTTCGGTTCGCACCAACCGGCTTGCCTTCCGCCTCGCGAATACGACCAAAACCATCGGCCAGCTGGCGTCTGACCGCCACGCCATCCTGCTGGACAACGCGCTGATTGAGACGGATGCGAAGATGAACTTGAAAATACCGGCGCACCTGCGCGCGGTAGGCGATCCCGGCGCGTATATCGTTCAGGCGCGCGGAGTGATTGGTGGAGCGTTCTGCGCGGCGCTGGCGGCGGCGGGCGGGCAGATTGTCTCCTACATTCCAAACAACGCGTATCTTGTGCAGTTGGATTCGGTCGGCGCGGGGGCGTTGACCGGGAACCCGCTCGTGCAGGCGGTGCTGCCGTATGATCCCTATTACAAAGTGCAGTCGTCCCTGCTTGGCCTGGCGGTGAACCAAAAGCCGTTGCCGGACAATACCTATCTCACCCTTGGCCTGTTCAGTGCAAATACGGCGGCGACGGCGGCGCAGATTCAAAGTCTCGGCGGCGTGATTGTGGGGACGGACCGCTCACCGTTCGGCCCGGTTCTCCATGTGCAGCCGCCGGATAATTGGATTGCGCTGGCACAACTGCCCGGCGTGCAGATCGTGGAGCCGGCGCACCGGCGCGTGTCAGCCAACGACCTTTCGCGGCAGACTATGGGCGTGGCGGTGACTTCCGTCGCGCAGACGAATTATTTGAACCTGACCGGCACGAACGTGCTGGTGGAGGTCAACGATACCGGCATTGATGCGAGCCATCCCGATTTGACGAACCGCGTGTCCTTTGATTCTCCCGGCAGCGGCTATGACACGGACGGCCATGGGACGTTTGTAGCGGGACAGATTGCCGGTGATGGCACAAAGTCAACCACGGTGACGAACGCGCAAGGTTCCATCATGTCGGGGACGAATGGCCAGTTTCGCGGCATGGCACCGGCGGCTCATCTGTATTCCGTCGGCGGCGTTGGCGGCTATGAGGCGGACGAAGGCATCCTTGGGCGTGTCGGCGTTGGCGGCAATGACACCAATACTTTCACCATCGGCCAGAATTTCTTTCTGCCGGGCGCAACCATTTATGAGTTGGGCCAGTCGAACACAATTGTTCCGTTCTACGTTCAGTATCCCGACTGGTATCTGCAGGAGGCACCGGCGGTGACGAACGCGTTGATTTCCAACAATAGTTGGGTGAACGAGGGCGACAACCAATACGACCTCGCGGCGGCGAGCTACGACGCGGCGGTGCGCGACGCGCTGCCGGAAGTTACCGGGCCGCAGCCGGTGCTGTTCGTTTTCGCGGCGGGCAACGGCGGCGGCGGAAATGACGACGGCGGCGGCGGCAATCCGGACACCATCGCGTCGCCCGCCACGGCCAAGAATGTCATCACCGTTGGCGCGATGGAGCAGGAGCGTTTCATCACCAACTGGGTGACGGCACTGGATGGAACGTCCAATCAGGTATGGTATGCCGGGACGTCACCAGCATACAACCAGCCCGAAGTGGCGGGCTTCTCGGCGCGTGGCAACGTAGGGATCGGCACGGAAGGAACCTATGGCCGGTTCAAGCCGGATGTGGTTGCGCCGGGGACGTTCGTCATCTCGACGCGCTCGACGGACTGGGATACGACGACGTATTACAATCCGACCAATGTTTACAAACAGACCATCACTGGCGAAACGGTGGGCGTCAATCCAGCGGTGAATTCTTACGACCTCTACAACGACTTCGGCTTCATCGCTGCGAGCAATGTCGTCAGCATCACCATTCAGGTTTTGAACACGGATCCGGACGTGCCGAATATGCCGATTTATGTTTCGCTGACCAACGCCGCTCCCGATGCGGGGAACAATGATTTTTCCACCAGCAACAACATTGTGAGCATCCCGCCGGACGGCGGGATGAATTATCTCGCGTCCATCGTCAACAATGGTGATTTTTATTTCAGCGTCGGTAATCCCACGAACGTGCCGGTGACCTACGGCGTGGAGGTGACGCTGGTCACGACCAATGACAATGGCGACCACTTCATGGTGTTGAGCAATATGAACAACTCGCTCGGGCCATGGTATCGCTACGAGAGCGGCACGAGCATGGCGGCGGCGGATGTTTCCGGCGTGCTGGCGCTGATGCAGGATTATTTCACCAACACGCTGCACACCGTGCCCAGCCCCGCGCTGCTCAAGGCTATGCTCATCAATGGCGCGCGGCCGAAGGGCATCTACAATCTCCAGGTCAACAACACCATCAACTACGAGGGCTGGGGGCTTGTCAACCTGACCAATTCCATTCCCGCCACGCTCACCAACACGGCCGTCGCCAACAACCAGTTTTTCTTTGTGGACCAGAACCCGACCAACGCGCTAGCCACGGGCGACACGCGGACTTACACAATTTCCGTCCCGCCTGCCTCGCAGGCACAGCCGCTGCGCGTCACGCTGGCGTGGACTGACTCGCCCGGCAACCCCGCCGCCGCGCTCAAGCTCGTCAATAACCTGAGCCTCATCGTCACCAACACGGACAACGCGACCAACCCCGTGGTCTATTTCGGAAACGACATCGAGGCCGGCGGGTATTACAACAACGTCGAAAACGCGACCAATCCGGCGGTGCTGGACAACATTAACAATGTGCAGAATGTGTTTATCAACCTGGCGCAGCATCCCGGCACCAACTTCACCATCGTCGTGTCCGCCACCGCCGTGAACGTGAACGCCGTCACCACGCAGACCAACGACGCGTCCGGCAACTACGCGCCAAACATCACGCAGGATTTTGCGCTCGTCATTTCCAGCGGCGAAGGCGGTTCCAGCACCAACGGCTTTTCCGTCACGGCCACGGGCGCGGCGTCCAATCCCACCGCCGGCCAGCGCGTTACCGTGGTCGTCAGCACCAACGCGCCGCTGCTGAACCAGACGGTCGGCGCGAACTCGCCGGTGATGTCCACCAACACCGTCGGCTTTGTTCCCGGTTCGCCGTATGTCACCAACGCGCTGCTGACCATTGGCCAGACGAACCAGTGGCATTTCTATGTCGTCACCAATACCGGCGCCGATACGACCTACACCAATGCCGCCTTCGCTGTATTCCTACCGGACACGCTGGCGATTCCGCGTCAGGGCGTGTTTGCTGGCTCGGACGCCAACAGCACGCTGCCGGAGGCGAACCTTGATTTGTTTGTGACGACCGACTCGAATCTGTTGACGTTGTCGCCCGTGACCATTTCCAACTGCATCAGCGGTCCGCAAGTTGGCGCAACCAGTAATGGCGTTTTCTACGGCTCGGCTCTGGCCCGGGGCGGCTCAAAATTCATCGTGGATTCTAATTCCACGGCGGGCGCAACGCCGGAAGTCTATTATGTCGGCGTACAGTCCGAGGACCGGATGGCGGCGGAATATGACTTCCTGTCGGAGTTCAGCAACATCCCGTTCAGCCAGTTGAACTCCAACGGCGATGAGACAGTAACGTTTTTCACAGTAGACATCCCCGACCCCACCGCCGACGGGACTCTGCCCGGGTACACCAACACCCTCGGCCTGGCCATCTACCCGGTCGAACTCCAGCGCGTCGTGGCCACCAATGTGGTGGCCATGCAAAATTACGGCGACGTGGCGGTGGCGTTGAGCCATTCCACGGCGGCGGCCGGCAGCGCGGCGGTGGATCTGGTGTCCCACTTTGCTCCGAATTCGCCCGGCATCTACACCAACATTTATGATGACAGCGGCCGGAACGACATCACGAATTCGCAGCCTTCCGCCGGGCCTGGTTCCCTGAACCAGTATGTCCGGCAGCAAGGAGAAGGCATTTGGAACTTGCACTCGGCCGACGACGCACCCAGCTTTGTGGGCAGTATCAGCGGCAGTCTGTTGCTTGAGAAGTACCAAGATCCGACCAAGCATCCCATCACCGTCACCGTCCAGCGTCAAAGCTGGTATTACACCTATGTGACCGTGCCGGTGGGCTATACCAACCTCACGGTGTATGGGGATGACATAACTACACCAATCCCGAAAGTTTTTGATACGCTAGCGGTGCAGTTGGGTACTGATCCGACCACAATAAATAATGGGGTCTTGCTGAACAGCTATGATATTACACCGCCTCCTGACTTTTTGCCCGGCTTGACTAACTCCATTTCCATCGGGCCACCGCTGACGCCGGGCACCTATTACATCGGCATCTACAATCCCGACATCACGGCGCACACTGTGGAAATCGGCGCGACGCTGGGGCTTTATTTCTCCTCGGCGGTGACCATTCTGGACTACGACTCCACCGGCTCGGTGCCGCTGTCGGACGACGCGGTGACCTATGCTTACTTGGATGTGACCAACACGGATGTGATTCAGGGCATCAGCATCGGTCTGCGCGTGGACCATCCGCGCATTTCGGACTTGGTGTTCCACCTCATCAGCCCCGACGGCACGCGCTATCTGCTCATGGAAAATCGCGGCGGTCAGGACACCAACGGCTGCGGCGCGGATCTCGTCACCACGAACGTCTTCCAAGCCTCGGCCGGTGGCCGGGGATTGCCCACCACCAATGTCTTTAACGTCGGCAAGCTGTCCGGCACGATTCCGATCACCTACAATTTTTATACGGTGCCTGATCAGATGACGGTCTATTACGGGACTGCCCCGACCACTTTCAACACGAACTTGCCCTATTGCATCACGAACACGGGTTTTATCCGTAACCCGTCCCTTGGAAATGGCGGGGGCGCGCAGAATACGCAGCCGGAAACCTTGACGGTTAGCTTCCCGCCGCCGGGGGTTCTGACTAACTCGACTTATCTCACGGTAATCATGAACCAGTTCGGGACTTATAACAACGTCGGCGCGAATGGGACGGAGTGGACCTACTCCATCGGCACCGTGGCGTCGAACTTCGTCTATCTGTCCTTCACCGAGGATACCAATTTGACCACAACGCCCATCAAGTTCGCGCCAACGCCGTTCGTGCCGCAGACCAATTTCACGCCGGTGCTGGCGGATAGTTTTGAGGCTTACAATCCGCCGCAAACTTATTCCCAAGGCGGCGCAGGCTTTGGCGGCTGGACAGTGGCGACCAATTCCGTGGCCATTGTTACGAACCCGCTGGCCTATGACGGCACTAACTCCTTGCAACTGTCCAATGGTGTGGTGGCCATTAATCTGACCACCGTACCGAACCGGAAGTATAATCTTACCTATGAACTGGGCAGCCTTCTGGGCGTCACCAACGCCAACTGGCAGGCGGAAAATTATGCATTCACCGCCACGGCTACCAACACGACCCTGGTGCTGGCGGCCTCCGCCAATGTCCTAAACGGCCTGGCTTTCACCAATGCGCAGGAACTTACCTTCGATACCAACACGCTGCTCGACAACCTCGTTCTGACGGAGTTGCCAGCCAACCTTTATTATCAGGCCGAGCAGGATATCAGCGGCCTCACCGGCAACAGTGCTTACGGCACCATGGCCAATGGCAACCCGTGGCAGTTGGAAATCCTCGATAACCGCGCCGGTGCCACCAACAACGCCACGTTGCTGGGCTGGCAACTGGAATTCACCTTTGCCAACACCAACCTATTCACCTCCTCGATTATTGTCAGCAATGTGCCGGGTGGCATCGCGCAGAGCAATACCCTGAACGGTGGTGCTATTGCTTGGTACGCCTTCACCGTGCCGACCAATGCCAGTTATGCCACCAACATCATTGACTACGCCTCTGCGCCGGTGAATCTCTGGTTCAGCACCAACAATCTCCCCACCACCACTGGCTCCGGCGATGTGAAATTGATTACTGGTTCTACCAACGGTTCCGCGCTGTTGACCAAATCGGTTTATACCAATTCGCCAGCGTATATCATTCCGGGCCAGACCTATTATCTGGGCGTACAGAATCCTAACGACGTCATTCCTATCACCTACGGAATTGAGGTGGACTTCGATCACGGCAACGACCCCAACTCCATATATGGGTCGGCTGTGGTGATCAGCAGCGCCAAAGTCAGTGCCGGTGCCGTTCACCTCTCTTGGGCTGCCGCCAGCGGGGCGGCGTATCAGGTGCAATGGAAGACCAACCTCACTGCGGCTTGGAATACCGTCACCAATCCCGCCACTACCACGACCAATGGCGTCGCCACCTTCAGCGACAACGGCGCCCAGACCGCGCCGCTCGGGCCAATGCGCTTCTATCGGCTGGTCCGGACCAATTAGCTACTCCACAACGACTGCTTTTTGACCGACCAACGTCCGTCGGAGGCTGTTTGGGGTCAAAAAGGACTGGTTTTTGCCGTTTTCGGCTTGTTTATGAGGTTTGACCGCTTGGCGGAATCATTCCGCCAAACCCTCCGTCACCGCTGCCAAGCCGTCCTTGTTCTCCGCCGGTTGGCAGAGTTGCTCCGCCAGCCAACTTTCTGCGCCGCCAGTTGGCAGAATCATTTGACCAAGCCGACGCGCAGCTCCGCCACTTGGCAGACTTGCTCAGTCAGCCGACTTTTTGATCTGCCAATTGGCGGAAATGCCCTGCCAAACCGTCCGGAAGACCTGCCACTCAGCGGCGGCGTTCTGCCAAGCCACTGGGACATTCCGCCAAGCCGTCGGTTAGGTCGAAAAGCCCGTAGGCAGGCTATAATCTTTGGCTGGCCCGGCTTTCGGTTTGGTCGCTGCAACTCCGGCTTTGCTTTCTGCGCGGCTTGGCGTAGGTTCCATCTTTCGGTAGATAGCGAAATTTACAGCTATGAGCAAAGAGTTCATCAAAATCGGCGGCGCGCGCGAGCACAACCTCAAAAACCTCACGCTGACCATCCCCCGCGACAAGTTGGTGGTGGTCACCGGCCTCAGCGGGAGCGGTAAGTCCTCGCTCGCTTTCGACACCATCTACGCCGAGGGCCAGCGCAAATATGTCGAGTCGCTCTCCGCCTACGCGCGGCAGTTCCTCGACCAGTTGCAGAAGCCCGACGTGGATTTCATCGAAGGTTTGTCGCCCGCCATTGCCATTGAGCAGCGCAGTTCGGGCAGCAGCCCGCGTTCGATCATCGCCACCACGACGGAGATTTATGATTACCTGCGCCTGCTGTACGCGCACATTGGCAAGGCGCATTGTCCCGAAACTGGCGTGCCCATCTCCACCCAATCCACGAGCGATATTGTGGATAAAATTCTCGCGCTGCCACTCAAGACGCGCGTCGTGTTGCTCGCGCCGGTCGTGCGCCGGCAGAAGGGGGAGTTCCGCGACGTGTTCGAGCGGCTTGGTCGCGAAGGTTTTGTGCGCGTGCGCGTGGACGGGAACATCATGGAGCTGGGCGAGGACATCGCGCGCATAAAACTCGATAAAAAGAAGTTTCACAACATCGAGGCGGTGGTGGACCGGCTGGTGATTGACGACAAAATCCGCGTCCGCCTCGGCGACTCGGTGCAAACCGCGCTACGGCTGGGCGATGGCGTGATGTTCATGCTGCATCAACTGCCGGAAGAGTCCAAAGGCCAAGGGCCAAAGTCTAAAGTCGGGGAAGGGGTGCCTAGTAAGTCTGACGATTGGATTGAGACTTTGCATTCGAACAAGATGTGTTCGCCCGCGACGGGCAAAAGTTACGATCCGCCGACGCCCAAGCACTTTTCTTTTAATGCGCCGGCCGGGGCGTGTCCCGTCTGTCACGGGCTCGGCCAGAAAATGGTTTTTGACGAGCACCTCGTCGTGCCGAACCCGGACGAACCGCTCGAAAGCTCGATCCAACCGTGGCGCCGCGCGGGCAAGCGGATGAATATTTATTACAAGGCGATGCTGCGCAGTGTGGCTGGCCATTTCAACGTGGCCCTGGAGACGCCGTGGAAGGATCTGCCGCCGGATTTCAAACAGGCTTTGCTCAATGGCACGGGCGAAGACAGCGTGGCGTTCAAGTTCTGGCGCGCGGGCAAGGTCAGCACCATTGACCGGCCGTTCGAAGGCGTGTTGCCCAACCTCGAACGCCTCGCCACGGAAAGCGAAAGCGAGTTCATCCGGAACCGCTTGAAGGCTTACATGAGCCCGCAGTTCTGCGACGCCTGCCGCGGCAAACGCTTGAAGCCGGAAATTCTCGCCGTGACTTTGGGCGGCGCGGAGTTTTCGTCGCAATTCAAAACTAAAACTTCAAAAGCTAAAACGCTTAAGATCCCCGGCCTGTCCATCATGGACGTCTGCAGCTTGTCGGTGGAGAAGGCGGATGAATTTTTTGCCGCGCTCACGCTGACGGAGTTCGAACGGAAGATTGCAGCGGAAGTCGTCAAAGAAATCCGCGCGCGGCTCGGCTTCCTCAAGAATGTCGGCCTCGGCTACCTGACGCTCGACCGCGAGAGCGGGACGCTATCCGGCGGCGAGGCGCAGCGCATCCGCCTCGCCACGCAGATCGGCGCGGCGCTCGTGGGCGTGCTTTACGTTTTGGATGAGCCGAGCATCGGTTTGCATCAGCGCGACAACGACCGCCTGCTCGCGACGCTGAAGGGGCTGCGCGATTTGGGCAACACCGTGCTCGTGGTGGAGCATGACGCGGACACCATTCGCGCCGCGGATTACATTTTGGATCTGGGGCCGGGCGCGGGTGTTCATGGCGGGGAACTCGTGGCGGCGGGGACGTTGCCGGAGATTCTCGCGGCGAAGAAATCTTTGACCGGCCAGTATCTCACCGGCGAATTAAATATTCCCGTTCCGAAGAAAAGGGTGGCACCGACGGAGGAGAAGGGCTGGCTCGAAGTCATCGGGGCGACCGAAAACAATTTGCAGAACATTGACGTGCGCATTCCGCTCGGCACGTTTACCTGCGTGACCGGCGTGAGCGGTTCCGGCAAGAGCACGCTCGTCAGCGACATCTTGCAGCGCGCGCTGTTCCGCAAGTTCTTCGGTTCCAAGGAACGTCCGGGTGAACACAAGGCCCTGCGCGGTTTTGAGGGACTTGATAAGGTCATTGTCATTGATCAATCACCGATTGGCCGGACGCCGCGCAGTAATCCGGCGACTTACACCGGCATGTTCAACCATATCCGCGATTTGTTTGCGAAGCTGCCCGCCGCCAAAGTGCGCGGCTACGAGCCGGGGCGGTTCAGTTTCAACGTCAAGGGCGGCCGCTGCGAGAAGTGCGAGGGCGATGGCGTGCTGAAGATCGAGATGAATTTCCTGCCGGCGGTCTATGTGACCTGCGAGGCGTGCAATGGCAAGCGCTATAATCGCGAGACGCTGGAAATCGCGTATAAAGGCAAGAATATCGCGGACGTTTTGGACATGACGGTGGAAGAAGCCGTGACGTTCTTTCGCGCGGTCCCGAAGATATTTGATCCGCTGCTGACGCTCGCGGAAGTCGGCCTCGGCTACATCCGCCTCGGCCAGCAGGCCACGACGTTGAGTGGCGGCGAGGCGCAGCGTGTTAAACTGGCCACGGAACTTTCGCGTAAGGCGACGGGCCGGACGCTCTACATTTTGGATGAGCCGACGACGGGTTTGCACTTTCACGACGTGGCCAAGCTGCTCGAAGTGTTGTTCAAGCTGCGCGACACGGGCAACACATTGCTCATCATCGAGCACAACCTCGATGTCATCAAGACGGCGGATTGGATCATCGATCTCGGGCCGGAAGGGGGCAGCGGCGGGGGCAAAATTGTCGCGGAAGGTCCGCCGGAGAAGGTCGTGCATTGCGCCGCGAGCTTCACGGGGCACTATTTGAAGAGTGTGCTGGCCTAATGGGCTCGCGATTTCCCGCTTTTGTCGCTGCGCACGGTCGTTTAGATTCCACGCATGGCTTTATTGCGGCGATGGCTGGTGATTTTTTCTGTGCTCGTGCTCGGCGGCGGGCAGTTGGCGGTCGCCAGCGGGCGTGAAGAGCGCGCGTTTGCGGCAGCGACTGCGAACTTTCAAGACCGGAACTGGGATCGCGCGGAGTCGCAGTTCGCCCAGTTCGTCCAGCGTTACCCCCAATCGGATAAGGTACCGGCGGCGATCTTGGCGGAGGCGCAAGCTCGGTTCGAGCAAGGTAAATATGCCGCCGCTGCGGCGCTGCTGTCGCCGCGCGCGGTAGGTGCGAGCGGTGGCTTGGCTGACGCCTACACTTATTGGCTCGGTGAGGCGCAGTTCGCGGCGGGCGATTTCACCAACGCGGCGTCAACCTTTTCGGCAGTTGCTAATAATTTCCCTGATTCGTCATTGCGCCTGACGGCGGTGGTTGAGGCGGCGGCGGCCTATGCGCGCTTCCCCGATTGGCCGCGTCATGACGCCTTGTTGGAGGCGACGAACGGCGTCTTCGCGCGCGCAGCGCAGCTTGACCCGGACAATGCACTGGTCATCAACGGTCGGCTTTCGCTGGCGCAATCTAAACTGGCGCAGGCTGATTTTGTTGCCGCCGGAAAATATCTGGCACTGCTCAATCCAAAAATCCTCGCGCCGGAACAGGATTGGCAGCGGCTGAATTTGCAATATCAAGTTGCGCTTGGTGAGAACGATCTCGACGCGGCGCAGGTGGTCGCGACCAATCTCCTGCAGTCAGCGAAGGGCGCCGGGCGGGTGGCAGATAGCGTGGCGCTGCTGGCAACGGTGTTGGAAAACAAGAATCAGCCTACGGCCGCCGTGGCCGCTTGGTCGGAGAATTTGACCAACAGCGCGCCGGTTGAACGTCAGCGCGAGGCCATCCTAAAAATCGCGGCGCTGGCGGCGACGCAGAATGACTTGACGAATGCGGCGGCGAGCCTTGAAAAATATCTGGCGCAGTTTCCAGATTCGCCGGCGGCGGCACTGGCGCTGTTGACGCTGGGTGAACTGCGGCTCAAAGATTTCATGGATACTTCGGTGCCGGACCAGTTGACGGCAGCGCAGACGAATTTCGACCGGTTTATCGGTGCGTACACGAACAGTCCGCTGACCGGCAAGGCGTGTCTGGACCGGGGTTGGTGCAATTGGAAGGCGCAGCAATATACGAACAGCCTCGTGGACTTTCGCGCAGCGGCCCAGCGGCTACCGGCGTCGCCGGACCTGGCCGTGGCTAAATTCAAGACTGGCGACGCCCTGTTCATGCTGGGGGATTATGCTGTGGCGCGGGAGAATTACCGGTTCGTACTGAATAATTTCAACGCCTTCCCGGAGGTGGCAAAGTCCTTGGGCGACCGCACGCTTTACCAGATTTTGCGAACGGACTTGAAGCTGCGGGACATGGCGGACGCCGAGGTGGCGATGCAGCAACTGCTCCGGGATTACCCGGCGAGCGATTTCGCGGACAATGGCCAGTTGCTGCTCGGGGAGGCCTTTTCAGATTTCAACCAGCCGGAGCAGGCGCGTGAAGTGTTTAAGGAATTTGCCCAGTTGTTTTCCACTTCACCCCTCGCGCCGCAGGCGGAGCTCGCAGCCGCGCGCACGTTCGAGCGCCAGACCAATTGGCCGGCGGCCATCAAGAGTTACGAAAACTGGCTGAACAACCATCCGACCAACAGCCTGCTCCCGCAGGTGGAATACTCGTTGGGCCTGGCCAATTATCAAGCGGGTCGCGAGCCGGACGCCTTCCGCATCTTCACGGTGTTTGTGGCGCGATTCCCGACGGACACCAACGCGCCGCTGGCCCAGTGGTGGGTGGCGGACCATTACTTCCGGCTGGGTGGGACGAACTTTGTGGCAGCGGAGCAGAACTACGAACTGATCTTTCAGACGCCTGCGTGGCGAAATTCCGCGTTATTTTATCCGGCGCAATTGATGGCGAGCCGGGTGGCCGTGGGCCGACAAGATTTTCCGGACGCAAAAAATTATCTCGTCAGTCTGCTGGCCGACACGAATTGTCCGCCGCCGCTGGTAACCGAGGCGATGTTCGCCTATGGCGGCGTGCTGATGCAGCTGGATTCGTCGGACACGAACCGACCGACGGCCAACTTCGAGCTGGCGACCAATGTCTTCGCACAAATCATCCAGGCTAATCCGGCCAATGCAATGGGTGCGCTCGCGTTGAACGATCTGGGCAAATGTCAGCTGCAGTTGCAGAATTATACGGGGGCGACCAACTCTTTCGCGCAGGTCTTCAATTCTGCGTATGCGGATGTTTCCACGCGCAGCGAGGCCAAGCTTGGCTATGGCCAGGTGCTGGAAAAAATCGCCGCTACGCTGACTGGTACGAATCAGGCCGCCATCCTGCGGCTGGCGCGTGACAGCTATCTGGATGTGTTTGATACGTGGACTGGAACCAATCTGCGTACCGGCGAAACGGCGGATTCGTTCTGGGTGAAGCAGGCTGGCTTGCTCGTGCTGCCTCTGGCCGAGACGCTTGGCCTCGGCCATCCAGACGATTTCATTAATCGTATGGAAACATTGTTCCCACAGTCAAAAGCCTCGCTCGAAAAGAAGCGGGTTGCGCTAGCCGCAGTAAAGAACTGACGCCTTCGAATAAAAACGCCGTTCCGATTGTTTCGGAACGGCGTTTTGTCTTTCTGGTTTTTAGATCCAGTTCTTCTTTACCATCCATTGTTTAGTCAGCTGCGTCAGGCCAACGTAGCAAAGCAGGGTCAGCGCTATCAACGGCCAGAACTGCCACGGCAACGGCACAAATCCGAGATACTGTGCCAGCGGCGAGAATGGCAGCCATGCGCCGGCGGCCATGATGGCGATGGTGGTCATAGTCAGTTGCCAGCTCGCCCGCGATTGGATGAACGGGATCTGGTTGGTGCGTATGATGTGGATGATAAGTGTCTGAGTCATCAATGATTCGACGAACCAGCCGGTGTTGAACAGGTGCGCGGCATAGGTATGGTTGGCGGCATCGTCGCCGAATTTGGCCGCCAACTCCGGCGGAACCACCACGTTGTTGCATTTGAAGTAGAACCACATCAGCGCATAGGTCGTGTAGTCAAAAATGGAGCTAATCGGGCCGATAAACAGGATGAACCGGGTGATTTCACCCATGTGCCAAGGGCGCGGTTTCGAGATGACCGCCGTGCCGACGTTGTCGGTAGGTATCGGTACCTGGGAGAAATCGTAGAGCAGGTTGTTTGTGAGCACTTGGATGGGTTGCATGGGTAGATAAGGTAGCCAAGCGCTGGCGCCGAGCACGCTAAACATGTTGCCGAAGTTGGAACTCGCGCCCATTCGGATGTATTTCAAAATATTTACGAAGACTTTGCGACCTTCGAGCACGCCTTCTTCCAACACCATCAAATCTTTTTCTAGTAGAATCATGTCGGCTGATTCCTTGGCGATGTCCACGGCGGTGTCCACGGATAACCCCACATCGGCGGCGCGGAGTGCGGGCGCGTCATTGATGCCATCGCCCATGAAGCCGACCACATGCTTATTCTTTTGCAACGCCTGCACGACGCGCTTTTTGTGAGCGGGTGACAGACGCGCGAACACGTCTGTCGTCTCGACTTCTTTGGCTAATTCCTCGTCCGTCATTTTTTCGACATGGCTGCCCAGCAGGATTTTTTCGGCGTGAATGCCGACTTCGGTGCACACCTTGCGGGTGACCAGGTCGTTGTCGCCCGTCAATACCTTTACGGTGATGCCGTTTTGCCGCAGCGCGGTGATGGCTTTGGCGGCGGAATCCTTCGGTGGATCAAGGAAGGCAAGGTAACCGGTCAGTACGAGATCATTTTCGTCGGCCTTGGAGAACGAGGTTTGTTCGCCAAGTTTTTTGGTGGCCACCGCGAGCACGCGGAAACCGTCCTCGCTTAATTCATTCACCTGCTGCACGAGATCCCCAACGAGGATTGGTTCCATCGGTAGGATTTCGCCGTCGCTTTCGAAGTGCGAGCATTTGGCGAACACCGCTTCGGGCGCGCCTTTGGTAAGCAACTGGCGCTCGCCGTTCGGCAACTCAATGGCCACGGACATCATGCGCCGCGAAAAATCGAACGGGATTTCGTCCACCATCTTGTATTTGTCGACGCCGAGTTCGCCGTGCAGTTCCTTGTATTTCAGTACGGCGCGATCGAGCACGTTTTTTAAGCCAGTCTGAAAATGGCTGATGAGATACGCGTCGCGCAGCACCGCTTCGCTTTCTGATTTGAACACGTCCACATGCAACTCAAGGATGACGTGGTCAATTGTCAGCGTACCCGTCTTATCAGTGCAGAGCACATCCATTGCGCCGAAGTTCTGGATGGAATTCAATTTTTTGACGATGACCTTTTTCTTTGCCATCGCCAGGGCGCCCTTGGAAAGGCAGACGGAAACAATCATTGGCAACATTTCTGGCGTGAGGCCAACGGCCACGGCCATGGCGAAGAAGAAGGCGTCCTTCCAGTTGTGCTTCATGAAGCCATTGATGAGGAAAACCATCGGCACCATCACCACCATGAATGACAGCATCAGCCAGACGAATTTCTTCACGCCCTTGTCAAAAGCGGTTTCGGGTTGCTGACCGGCGAGGCTGCTGGCCACCTTGCCGAAATAAGTCTGTGCGCCCGTTGCCAGGATTACCGCTGTGGCCGCCCCGCTTTCCACGCTAGTGCCGAGGAAGCAGAGGTTCGTATGTTCGATGGACGAAACATTACTGCGGGTGTCGCGCGCGTCGGTTTTTTCCACCGGCAATGATTCACCCGTGAGCGTGGCCTGAATGATGAACAAATCTTTCGCCGCCAACAGCCGCGCGTCGCCGGGTATCATGTCGCCAGCGGACAACTTCACCACGTCACCGGGCACTAGGTCTCGCAGCGGAATTTCCTTCGGCTGCCCGTCGCGCACCACGGAGGCGGTGACCTTGATCATCGCTTTAAGTTTGGCGGCGGCGTTGTCGGCCTTCGTCTCCTGCACGAAGCGCAGCGTCACCCCCAGCAGCACCATGATTAGCATCATCGTCCCGCCCGGAACGTCATCGGTGAGATAGGACAGGATGGACAAAACCGTCAGCAGAATCACCAGCGGGTTGCGGATGGCGACCCACAGCCGGTGCAACCACTCGTGTTTCTTTTCCTGACCGACTTCGTTGGGCCCGTATTTCGCTAGCCTTTGCTGGGCTTCGGCTTCGGTCAACCCGTTCGGCGTCGAACCGAGCGATTGCAAAACGGCGGCGCTTTCCTGTGTGGCGGCTTCGCTCAAGGAATCTACGGCGCGCGGGTTATTCAATGGATTTGTGATAGCCATGTTATGAGATTAATGATTACCGAGTCGCCAAGGAAACGACAGTAACGATTCGGTGTCATTTTGCGCTTGCCAATTTAATCGGGCAAGCCTGCGGAGAAATTTTCTTTCCGGCCGCGCGCTTGCACGGTTGGGCTGAATCCGTTAGCTTAAGCCCGTTCGGGGAGCTAACCACGTCGCGAGTGCGGCGGAATAAGGCTGAGAGGGTGGCGCGGGAGCGCTGCCGACCCATTGAACCTGATCCGGGTAATGCCGGCGTAGGCAAACCCCTCGCCCTTTCCCCGGATTCCCAAAAATTATGATCGCGACCAAAGACTCATTCGAACCGCACAGCAGCGAACAACTGCCCAATAGCAAACGCGTTTACGTCGCGGGCCAGCTGCATTCCGAGGTGCGCGTGCCGATGCGCCAGATTCAGCTCACGCCCACCAAGCTGAACGAATGCGATGTGCGCGTGAACCAGCCCGTCCGCGTTTACGATTGCAGCGGTCCCTGGGGCGACCCCGCGTTCACCGGCACCTCCGAGCAAGGTCTGCCCGCGCTGCGCCGCGATTGGATTTTGAAGCGCGGCGACGTCGAAGAATATGACGGACGCGAAGTGAAGCCGCAGGACAACGGTTATCTCTCCGGCAAACATGCCGAGTTTGCGAGCGCGGCTGAGAAGAACCGCCTCGTTGAGTTCCCCGGCTTGCTCGGACAGCGCCGCAAGCCGCTCCGCGCCAAGGCCGGCAAGGTCGTTACTCAACTTCAATACGCCCGCGCTGGCATCATCACGCCGGAAATGGAGTTCATCGCCATCCGCGAGAACATGGGCCGCGCCCGCATCTCGGACATGGCGAACGACATCGTGCGCAACCAGCTCGATAAGCAGCATGCCGGTTCGCAACAGCTCGCCAGCAGCGAATACACGCCGTCCGTCTTCAAGAAATTTCCGCAGCGCATTCCGAAAGAGATCACACCTGAGTTCGTGCGCAGCGAAGTCGCTGCCGGTCGCGCGATCATTCCGGTGAACATCAATCATCCCGAGAACGAGCCGATGATCATCGGCCGCAACTTCCTCGTGAAGATCAACTCCAACATCGGCAACAGCGCTGTGGCGTCGAGCATTGAGGAGGAAGTCGAGAAGATGCGCTGGTCCATCAAGTGGGGTGCGGACACCGTCATGGATTTGTCCACCGGCAAGAACATTCACGCCACGCGCGAATGGATTTTGCGCAACTCGCCCGTGCCCATCGGCACCGTGCCGATTTATCAGGCGCTCGAAAAGGTCAATGGCCGCGCCGAAGACCTCACGTGGGAGCTGTTCCGCGACACGCTCATCGAACAAGCCGAGCAGGGCGTGGACTATTTTACCATTCACGCCGGCGTGTTGCTGCGGTTCGTGCCGATGACGGCCAATCGCATGACGGGCATCGTTTCGCGCGGCGGCAGCATCATGGCCAAGTGGTGTCTCGCGCATCACCAAGAGAACTTTCTTTACACGCACTGGGACGATATCTGCGACATCATGGCCAAATACGATGTTTCCTTTTCCATCGGCGATGGTTTGCGGCCCGGCTCGATTGCCGATGCCAACGACAAGGCCCAGTTCGGCGAACTCGAGACCCAGGGCGAACTCACCAAGCGCGCGTGGGCCAAAGGTGTGCAGGTGATGAATGAAGGACCCGGCCATGTGCCCCTCCACATGATTGAGGAGAACATGGTGAAGCAGCTTGAATGGTGCGGCGAAGCGCCGTTTTACACGCTCGGACCGCTGACCACCGACATCGCGCCCGGTTACGACCACATCACCAGCGGCATCGGCGCGGCGATGATCGGCTGGTATGGCTGCGCGATGCTGTGCTACGTCACACCCAAGGAACACCTCGGCCTGCCGAACAAGAAGGACGTGAAAGACGGCGTCATCACCTACAAAATCGCCGCGCACGCCGCCGATTTGGCCAAGGGTCATCCCGGTGCGCAATATCGCGACAACGCCCTCTCCAAGGCGCGCTTCGAATTCCGTTGGGAAGATCAGTTCAACCTCGCGCTCGACCCCGTGACCGCGCGCGAGTTCCACGACGAGACGTTGCCGCAGGACGGCGCCAAGACTGCGCACTTCTGTTCCATGTGCGGCCCGCACTTTTGCTCCATGAAGATCACCGAAGACGTGCGCAAATACGCCGAAGAGCAGGGCATCGCCGAGGAAGCGGCCTTGAAGCAAGGGATGGAGGCGAAGTCGAAAGAGTTTGTGGAGAAGGGTGCCGAAGTTTACGCCAAGGAGTGAACGTAAACCGGGGCGATTTGAACCGAAGGTAACGAAGGGAACGAAGAAATTCCGGTTAAGCAGTCCCAACCTTCGTTTCCTTCGTTCGCTTCTGTAGAGATTGGCCGGAAAATCGAGGCGGCGCGCTCGCGCCTCACGGCCGATGATTTAGTTTAGTCGGGCAGAGCTGCCGCTCTGCCCATTTTTATATCCCAATCGTCCCAGTGAGTTAGGTAAACGCCTTTGCGTAGCTGGTAAACGTCTTTTTCTACTATGTAAACGTCTGTTTGCGGGTCGTAAACGTACAAGTGGAGGGTGTAAACGTCTTTTTGTGCCCGGTAAACGTCCGTTTGCCCCTCGTAAATGTCTGCTTGGGGGGTGTAAACGTCTGGTTGCACCCGGTAAACGTCTGGCTGCACCGGATAAATAGCTTTTTTACACATCTAAATCATTTAAACCTCTCAAAAAGCTATTTACGGAGCGCAACCAGACGTTTCAGCGGTGGCGTGGATTATGTGCCGGCCAAAAATTACAGAAGGTAACCAAGGAAACAAAGATTGGGATAGGCTGACAGGAATTCCTTTGTTCCCTTGGTTGCTTCCTGTTCAAAACCCGGCCGGTTGGCAGTTGGAAAGTTTGGTTTACCGATGTTATGCCGAGGTTTTGGAACAAGAGCGAGTCGCGCGGACGCGAGCCGTTGACGTTTTGGCGTCGGTATTTGTCGTTGATGTAGGCCGGCGGGACGTCGCCCGACGAGCATGAGTCAGAGATTGGGCGGTTGGCGGCGTTGCAACCGGTCATCTTGCGGGAGAAACCCGGCTGGGTTCGACGTCGCCAGCAAAACCAAGTTGGCGTGGCTGGCTAAAAGTTTGTTCCGTAGCAATTACCCCAGAAACGCACCGGCGTGGAGCGGTCGCCGTCCTTTACGCTCCGAGCGCCAGCCAACTGAAAGCCACGGAGTAAACGCGCGTCTCCCGCCAGGTGGCAATTTCGGCGATGAAGCCGGTGCCGGTGATTTCTGTGGCGGTGAGCGTGAGGCGGCTGGCATCGCGCTGGTCGAGGTCGAAGCCGGTCAAGCCGAGGTGGACGACGGGCGGCGCAGCGAACGGCGTGCTGAAATAGACCGCGAAGCGCAGGACGCGGATTTCATCGTGAGCATCAGCCGGCGGCGTGGCGAGGGTCCAACCTTCGGTGAGCGTGCCGACTTGTACGGTGGCGGACAGGGATTTCCAAGATTGCATATGAGTTCCAATCAAACGGGTTAAAGTTTCTCCTTGGCTGCAACCGCGGTTACGGCGCGCAGCTACCTGAGATTTAAATCAGGGCCGGGCGCGAACGCAAGCCTGCAATGGAAAAATGGGCGGGCAATCGGACCGCCCCCGACGCCGTTGCCGATGGAATCCTCCGGATCAGCCCCAAGCGGCCAGGATGGCTTCGGCTTTCACGACTTGCTCGGGCGATCCGGTGAAGTTGAATTTGAATTTTCCGGACTGGCGGGTGACGAGGATTTTGATGGTGTCGAGTCCATGCGAGATCATGTGGAAGCGGAGTTGTTTGTTGATTTCGCGGAATCCGTGTTGTTGGAGGCTATTGCTCATGCTCCAGCTTCAGTGCGGGACCGAGGCATAGCAATGTTAAACGCCGTTTAATTCAAACTCGCCTCAGGCCTTCTTTACGAAGCAGGCTTTGAGACCGACGGCGATGCCGTCCACTTTGCAGGAAATTTCGTGGTCCCCATCTACGAGACGGATGGGTTTGGACTTGGAGCCGCCCTTGAGCACGGACGAACCGCCGAGCTTCAAATCTTTGATGAGGATGACGCAATCGCCATCGGCGAGGACGTTGCCGTGGGCGTCTTTGACGACGCGCGGCCCGGCGGCGACTTCGGGCGCGGCTGCGCGCGGCCATTCGTGACCGCAGGTGACGCATTCCCATTTATCAGGGAACTCCAGGACTTCGGTCATTTCGCACATCGGGCAGGCAGGTTGGCTCATAAAGATACAGCTTAGCAGATTTTTGCGGGCGGATACAAGTGTGCCCTGACAGCCGGCGGGAAGCTCAACGTAGTTTATGGTTTCTCGCGCTCGTTGATGACCTGTTCAATGCGGCGATCCGGCACGAGCCAGAGGGCGGCGACGAAGATGAACAGCGCGTGCGAAATATACGGACTCACAAACGCGAGCGGAATGGCCGCGAGATAGCAGAGCGGCGAAATGTTTTCCTTCCAGCGGTTGCCGACGGCGAGCGCGAGCAACGAGTCTTTACCCTGCTGCCGGATGATGGCGTGCTCCAAAATATAGTACGCCACGCCCGCCATCATCAGCACGAAGGCGTAAACCGCCGTGGGCGCAGGCGCGAGGTGGTTTGCACCGACCCACGCGGTGGTGAAGGGAAACAGCGACAACCAGAACAGGAGATGCAGGTTCGCCCAGAGGATGCCGCCGGTGACTTTCTCAGTCGAATGGAACATGTGGTGATGATTGTTCCAGTAGATGCCGACGTAGATGAAACTTAAAACGTAACTTAGAAAAACGGGCAGCAGCCCCTTCAAGTCGGCCAAGCCGTCAGCATGCGCCGGCACATGAAGCTCCAGCACCATGATGGTGATTATGATGGCGATGACGCCGTCGCTGAAGGCCTCGACGCGATTCTTTTCCATGCGGCGATTTTATAGGACTGGCGGGGGCGGTGCAAATGTCGCGCGAACAGTTGCCGGAAAAAACTGTCGCTCCTGAAGGAAGTTTCAGGAGCGACAGGCAATGCTGACTGGCGTTACCGTTTCTTGCCAGCGGCGGACTTGGCCGCAACGGCGGCGTTTTTCTTCGCGTTGGCGCTGCTGGTCTTGGCGTCTTTCTGGCCGGACTTCTTCTGCGTGGCTTTCGGGGATTTATCGCCCATAACTTTTTATTTTGGTTCTGCGGTTGACTGACCGGCGGCATGGAATTTTCTCCGGCGGGAAGACTATCGTGCTGGCCCGCCTGGTAATTGTAAAGGCGGGCGGGGATTTATTTGCGGGGGCGCGTCACGCGGACTTCGACCCGATAAACGATGCGCACCAGCAAATCGCCACGGCCACCGCGCGGTTTCGGCAAGCCTTCGTTTGCGAGGCGGATGATTTCTCCGCGCGCCACGCCGCGCGGAATCGGGACGCGCAACTGGCTGCCGGTGAGGCCGCGAATCATTTCTGAGCCGCCTTGCACGGCGCGTTCGGATTTAATTTTCAGATCACAACGCAAATCGGAGCCGCGCACTTTGAAGCGGAAGTTTGGCTGTGCCTTTACGCGCAGTTGCACGCAGCCGCCGGCGAAAGTACCGGTGCGCGAAAGCTTGAAGCGCGTGCCGGGGGCGGTTTCTGGCGGGATGACAAGGTCGTAAGTCTCCGCGCCATCGGGGTTGGCGGGGTCGGAGATGCGCACCTCGCGTCTCGTACCGCGCAGAAAGTCTTCGAGAGGCAGGTGAACGTCCTGCGCCAGGTTGCGCTGGATTTTTGTGCCTTGCGCGGGTGCGGAAGACGGTTTTGGCGCATCGAGTTCTCGGTCGTAGGCGGCGCGCAGGTCTGGATCGCTTAAGACTTCGTGCGCAGCATTGAGTTCCTGCGTGCGCGCCAGGGCGGCAGGCGAATCTGGATTTACGTCGGGATGAAGCTGTTTGGCCAGCAACCGGTAGGCGGCGCGGATTTGCGCCAGCGTGCAGCGTCGGTCAAGTCCGAGCGTGGCGTAGTGATTTTTTCCGGCGCGTTGCAAGTTGCCAGCTTACTGCGCGACGGCGTCCACGTCAGCTTCATTGATGGCCGGCGACTTTTTGCCGGCGGTCAACAGGTGCGCACCCTTGAGCAGGCGGCAGAAATCTTTTTTGCTGGTGACGACTTTGGTGCCGGCTTTGCTGGTGAGGCTGGGATGGGATTTATATTCCACCTCCAAGCGTTCGAGGCGGACAATGCGGATAAACTGGCCGTCTTTTTTCCAGACCTGGGCTTGGGCGAGTTTCATGCTAAGGAAATTAAACTATCTCGGGCGGCGTCCGCTGCGCCGGGATGAAGTTGGCGGAAGAAGTTTGCCTCTCCTGTTGTTTGTGCAGGAGAGGCAATAACCAGCAATGTTACTTCTTTTTGGCGGCGGGCTTTTTGGCAGCGGCCTTTTTCGGAGCGGGTTTGGATGCTTTGGATTTAACAACTTTTTTAGCCATGATGTTGATTTGAGTTACAGTTTGACTGCGTGCGGGATGATTAGTTTCCCCGCAACCTTCGGCATCATGTTACGCTCCGGTGACATTGTAAATGACCGAAATGAAATGATTTTCGCGTCATCCGGTAAAGCTAGCCTGATTTATTTGTTGAAATAAGGCTTGTGCCGCGCCAGAAAGAGTCCATGCTCACCGAATCTGTTAGATAGCTTGTCAGTCCCACGGCATGGTAAATCTTCAAGTGAACTTGTTTCAGTGATGATTTGAAATCCGAAAGTCGGAAACAGTCTGGTGAGTGCAGTGTTAGTCGGACAGTAAAATACATCACATGAGCAATAAACTATTCGTAGGAAATCTTTCCTTCAATACTACCGAAAACGACCTGAACGACGCCTTTGCGGCGCACGGCACGGTCACGGAAACCAACCTGATGATGGATCGCATGACCAACCGCCCCCGTGGCTTTGGTTTCGTGACCATGAGCACGGCGGAAGAAGCGCAGAAAGCCATTGCCGCCTTGAACGGTGCGCAATTGGATGGCCGCGCCCTCACCGTCAACGTCGCCCGTCCGCGTGAAGAACGCGCGCCCGGCAGCGGTGGTGGTGGCCGTCGCGAATTCGGCGGTGGCGGCGGTGGCGGTCGTCGCGAACGTTACTAATCCGTTTTAGGATTTTGCACGGCGGGGTTCGGGTGAACCGAACCCCGCCTTTTTTATTTTTCCCCGTTACGTCTGCATGAAAGCTCCCACTAAAGAAGAACATATCGAAGTCGAAGGCCGGGTTCAAACCGTCCTGCCCGGCACGATGTTCCGCGTCGAGTTGGAGAACAAGCACGTTGTCCTGGCCACCATCTGTGGCAAGATGCGCAAACGCTGGGTTCGCCTGACCGTCGGCGACCGCGTCAAGATGGAGATGTCGCCCTACGACTTGAATAAGGCGCGCATCACCTGGCGGTTGAAATAAGTTTTCTGCGCGGCTCCTCGCTGCGCCGCCCATTCGAGCGTGCCAAACCGCTCCCCGATTTTTACACTCTTTCAGTTATGTCATTTGAAGTTCTCGGCCTCGCGCCCAAAATTCTGCAAGCCGTCAAAGAAGCCGGTTACACCGAGCCCACCCCAATTCAGTTGGCGGCAATACCGCCGATTGTCGCCGGCCACGATCTCATCGGTATCGCGCAGACTGGCACCGGTAAGACGGCGGCGTTCACGCTGCCGATGCTCACGAAGCTCGCTGCTGCCCAAGCCGCCGCCGGCCCGAATCGCCGCACCCGCGTGCTGATCCTGGCGCCCACGCGCGAACTCGTCGTGCAGATCGAGGAAAACATCCGCGCCTACGCCAAACATCTTCCGCTCACTATCGCCACGGTTTTCGGTGGGGTGGGCGAACAGCCGCAAATCCGCGCCTTGCGTGCCGCAACCGACATTGTCGTCGCGTGTCCGGGGCGGTTGCTCGATTTGCTCGGTCGGCGTAATGGCGATTTCTCCGGCCTGCAATTTCTCGTGCTCGATGAAGCTGACCGCATGCTGGACATGGGTTTTCTTCCATCCATCCGGCAGATTGTCCGCCAGCTTCCGAAGCAGCGCCAGACGCTGATGTTCTCCGCCACGCTTTCGAAGGAGATTGAGTCGCTCACGCACGAATTTCAAAACGCGCCCAAAATTATCCAGATTGGCCGCCGCGCGAATCCGGCCGAGACCGTCACCCAGCTGGTCTACGAAGTGCCGAAGCATCTGAAGACGCCGCTGCTTATCCATCTGTTGAAGGAGCCCAATATGGATATGGTATTGGTTTTCTCGCGCATGAAGCACGCCGCCGACCGCCTCGCGCGCCAGTTGGAACAAGCCGGTATCCGCACCGCCACGCTGCATTCGAACCGTTCCCAAAACCAGCGTTTGCGCGCGTTGCAAGATTTCAAGTCCGGCGCCGTGCGCGTGCTCGTGGCAACGGACATCGCGGCCCGGGGCATTGATGTGGACGGCATATCGCACGTCGTGAATTATGATTTCCCGATGCACGTCGAAGATTACGTTCATCGCATTGGCCGCACCGGCCGCGCGAATGCCATCGGCGACGCCATCAGCTTCGTGACCAACGAAGATCACAGCGAACTCCGCGCGCTCGAACGTTTCATCGGCCGTGGGATCGTGCGTAAAAAAGCGGAAGGTTTTAATTATACCGCCGCTGCGCCCGCCTACAATCCGGCCGACGAAGAACGTCGTCATCCGCGGCATCAACCGCAGCGCGGTCAACGTCCGCCGCGCAACGATCAACGCGAACAGCGCGGGCCGCAAAACTTTCCGCGCCCGTCATCCGGTCCGCGCCCGCCGCAGAGTGGCCGTCCACAGAGCGGCCGCCCGCAGTTCAGCTCCGGCCAACGTCCTCCGTCCGAGCCGGCCAGCGGTAATCGCGAAGGCGGTAACGAACGCCATTTTCCCAGCACCGCGCCCAGGTCGGGCGGCTTCCGCCGGCGCTTTGGCTTGCGCTGAACGCACCCTTGGGTGCTGGCTAATTCGGCTGGCTTGGATTTATTTCGCCGGTAACTTTCCGGCAAAGTCTTCGTCAATCAAGGTATGAGTTTTAAGCCAGCTCTACTCTCCTTGTGGTTGGTCTGTCTGCTGACGCGGGCAGCGGATTATAATCCTTTGGCGGTGGACCAAGCCGTTACGCCGATTCATGTGGACGTGACGTTTCACGATGCGGCCCGCAACCGCGACCTGCCGTTACGTATTTATCTCCCGACGAATACCGTGCCGGAGCCGGTCGTTTTGTTTAGTCACGGTCTGGGTGGTACGCGCGCGGGCAGCGTTTTCCTGGGCGAACACTGGGCTGCGCGTGGCTACGTCGCGGTCTTTCTGCAGCATCCCGGCAGCGACGATTCCGTCTGGAAAGACCAGCCAATTGCGAAAAGGTTGCGCGCCATGAAGCAAGCCGCTTCGCTGGATAATTTTCTCCGGCGCGTTCGCGATGTCCCCGCCGTGCTCAACCAGCTTGAATTCTGGAACGCGGACAAAACCAATTTTCTCTTCGGTCGCCTGGATTTGAAAAAGGTCGGCATGTCCGGCCATTCTTTTGGCGCAGTAACGACCGAGGCCGTCAGTGGCGAGACGCTGCCCATCGAAGGCCAGAAGATTACCGACTCACGCATCACGGCGGCGATTGCCTTTAGTCCGAGTCCCCCGCACGGTATTAGTACGGCGAAGGCGTTCGGCTCCGTGAAAATCCCGTGGCTGCTGATGACTGGCACCAAGGACGTCGCGCCCATTGGCAATGCGGATGTGCCGGCGCGCCTCTCCGTCTATCCCGCCTTGCACGGCGCCCCGAAATATGAGGTCGTCCTCTTTAACGCCGAGCACTCCGCCTTCACCGACCGGGCGCTGCCGGGCGACCGCGAACCGCGCAACCCGAATCATCATCGCGTGATCCTCGCCTTATCCACGGCCTTCTGGGACGCCTATCTGCGCGGCGATGCTGACGCGCTTGCGTGGCTGAATGGCGCCGGTCCGCGTTCGGTTATGGAGTCAGCGGATCGCTGGCAGTTTTCCGTGAAGTGATGGCGCACCGCCGCCGCCTGCATTATCTTGGCGGCATGAAAGAGCCACTCGCTACCCAACCAATCAATCCCGGCGTTCGCATCGGTCATGTCCACCTCAAGGTGGCTGACCTTGAGCGCGCGCTGAAATTTTACTGCGGTGTGCTGGGCTTTGAACTGCAACAGCGCTTCGGGACGCAGGCGGCGTTTATTTCGGCGGGCGGTTATCATCATCACATCGGGCTGAATACGTGGGAGAGCGCGGGCGGTTCGCCGCCGCCACCGCGCAGCACCGGACTTTATCACGTCGCCATTTTGTATCCGACGCGCGCGCTGCTCGCGGACGCCGTGCGCCGCGTGCTGGCCGCCGGCGTGGAACTCGACGGGGCGGCCGACCACGGCGTGAGCGAGGCGATTTATCTGCGCGACCCGGATGACAATGGCGTGGAGCTTTACCGGGATCGTCCGGAAGCGGAATGGCCGCGCACACCCAATGGCGAACTCACCATGTACACGCGGCATCTCGATCTGGCCGGTCTGCTGAAGAACTGAGCCGGCTTACTCGAACTGAAAACCCTGCTGCCGCAGCCGTTGCAATTTGTAGAGCAACGCGCGGCGGCTGATGCCCAAGGCCTTCGCCGTTTCCGTGCGGTTAGACTTGTGCTGTTTCAGCGCGGCGAGAATCGCGTGCCGCTCGATTTCATCCATCGTCTGCGTGTCCGGCGAGGGCAACGGCGTGGCGGATTTCGCGGCGTCGCGCAATTTAGCCGGCAGATGTTCCGGCAGAATCAATTCACTTTGCGAGAGCAGCACCGCGCGTTCGATGGCGTTGCGCAGCTCGCGCACATTGCCGGGCCACGGATAATTCTGCAGACAATCCACCGTCGCGTCGGCGAGGCGCGCGCGATTGCGGGCGAACTCGGCGGTGAATAGATTCGCCAGCGGCAAAATATCTTCGCGCCGTTCGCGCAGCGGCGGCAGGTTCAGCTCCACCACATTCAGGCGATAAAATAAATCTTCGCGGAAGCGGCCCGCTTTCACTTCCGCTTCGAGATCGCGATTGCTGGCGGCGAGAATGCGCGCGTTCGTGCGGATTTCGCGATTCGAGCCGATGCGCTGGAATTTGCCATCCTGCGTCACGCGCAGCAGCTTCGCTTGCAGGCCGGGCGACATCTCGGTGATTTCATCGAGAAAAATCGTCCCGCCATCCGCCTCCTCGAAGCGCCCGATCCGCATGGCGCTCGCGCCGGTGAACGACCCTTTCTCGTGACCGAACAATTCGCTTTCCAGCAACGTCTCCGGAATCGCGGCGCAATTAATCTTGATAAGCTTGCCACTGGCGCGGGCGCTCCACGCGTGAATCATGTCCGCGACCACTTCCTTGCCCGTACCGCTTTCGCCCGTGATGAGCACGCGCGTTTCCGACGGCGCAATCAGCGCAATATCTTGGAACAGCGCCAGGGTCAACGGACTTTGGGCCACGATGTGCGGGGGCAACGCTTTGCCGGGGCCGAGCTTGGGCGCCGCGGTTTGCGTGAGGCCGGTGGCTTGCCGGACCGTGGCGAGGAGTTCATCGAGGTCAATCGGCTTCGCGAGATAATTCAGCGCGCCATCGCGCATCGCGATCACGGCATCGCGGATATCGGCGTAAGCGGTGACGAGCAGGACGGGCAGCGCGGGAAATTGCGGACGCACGCGGCGGAGCGTTTCGAGGCCGGACAAGCCGGGCATCCGCACATCGGAAATCATCAGGTCGAAGTGGCCGGTCGGCAGGGTGGCCAAAGCCGATTCGCCCGAATCGGCGAGGACGGTATCAAAGCCCTGACCGCGCAGGAACGACTCCAGCAGACTGCGCTGGCCGGGATCATCGTCCACGATGAGGATGCGCGGCGTTTTAATTGGCACAAGCTGAAGCTAGTTTAAAACGCAGCGGGCAAAAAGGAAATTTGCGGCGCACAGCAAACGCCGGTGCCGGACTATTGCCGAGGTTGAATAACCCGTTGCGCGGGTGGTCCGGCAGGTTTTTCGATAGCAAAGGATGGGTAGTAAATGACAAAGCTTGGGAAGCACTGCTTTTGGCTATTTGAAAAACTGTACCCATCGCAGGATCTACTATTCGGGAAATGTCTCCCTCCTCGCCGCTCGGCGCTACCTCGCAACAACCATCGGCAACTTTGCGAACTTGGACGGCGGCAGGTTCAATGCCAGCGGTGGGGGGTGCAATAGTAGCGGCTACTGCTCATCCAGCTACGGCTACTGCTTACGCATCCACGGCTACTGCGTGCTCAACTACCGCTACTGCTTACGCACCTACGGCTACTGCGTGCGCAACTGCCGCTACTGCTCACGCATCTACGGCTACTGCGTGCGCAACTGCCGCTACTGCTCACGCATCTACGGCTACTGCGTACGCAACTGCGGCTACCGCTCACGCATCTACGGCTACTGCTCATCCATTCGCCGCTACTTTTTCACCTCTTTTCATCGAAAATGAGCCTTTTAGGCTTAAAAGCTTCGGTTCGACGCCAAAAACGTCGTTTCCACCCATTTGGGGCGCACTAAAAAACTGTCACGGGCGTTGTCCCCGACAGGCTGCCTCACTAGACGGTTAATCAATGACCTCAAAAACTATGAAACATAACTCTTATTATCCGCCAGGTCAGCCTGCCCAGATTGTCTGGCTCACGACCTTTGGCAACGAAATCCAAGCCCTCGGTCCCGGCTTAGGCTACACGGCGCTGCAAATCGCCGCCATGGTGGCCGATTGCCGCTGGATTATCTACCTGCTGCAAGCCTGGCTACCCGCCACGCGGCACTGGTCGCAGAACGGTACGCATACGGTGGCCGACGCCCTCACCGGCGACGGCAGCAAACTCATGGTGTTACCCGTTTACCTCGCCCCGGATCTACCGGAAGGCGCGGTGCCGGTAAATACCGGTGCCCTCAACCGCATCTTTGCGGTGGCGCAAGATATCAAGAACGGCGGTAAATGTTCTGAAACGGATCAAGTTAAACTCGGGATTCTGGGCACGGCGGCGGTCGGACCGGATATGACCAGCATCCAACCGGTGTTCAGCCTCAGCATCGTGGGTGGACAAGTGGTGTTGCATTCAGGTTTCGGCGGTTATTCCGCCTACCTGGACGCCATCGAATGGCGGGTGAACCGGAACGATGGCAAGGGCAACGGGCCCCTGGTCATGACCACCTCGCAGAACTATACGGACCTGCAACCGTTTCCCGTCGCAAGCACGGTCTGGACTTATAGCGGCATTTTTCTATTGAATAATGTGCGCGTGGGCGTCTGGAGCCAGCCCGTCAGCATCGCCGTGCAGGCGTGATATAATATCCACAAACCGCAAGCGGCCTCCGGCGACGGGGGCCGCTCTTTTTTTATCGGATGCTACGGGCAGGGGCGAGCGTCACACCAAAAAACGGCTGGACTAAGGAATGTGACCGGCGCAATCTCCGCTTCATGAAACCGGATAGATTAAACGAGGAGGCGTCGATTACCTGTTAGGCGGCATCACTAGTTATGCAACAAGAGCCAGACTTTGCTAATGAAGTAGAGGAGATTGAGCCGCGCGATCCAGTTTGGCTAAGGTGGTCGAAGTTTTTGTCCGTCATTGTTGTTTTAGCCTTGATGCTTGGCGGTTTATTCGGGATTTCGATTCATGTTGTTGCGTGGCATACCCAGCTTACTTCAGACACCTACATCCCGATTGGACCGCGAAAGACGCGTTATATGGAACAGTCAGCCAACGACACCAGACAGGCTTTCAAACAGAGATTTATTGTTGGCAGCACAATCGGCGGTGTGTGTGGGTTGATTTATGTCATTCGTTGTTTGATTAAGGATGAAGACCCATAACCATGCCGCCTAACAGACTGATAGGCTGCATTGGTTAAGTTCACCCCTTCAGCTTCCGCTCCAGCATCCCGCCGACCCGCATCCCGCCGCGCCCGCTCCGAGGCGTCTTTGCGCTGGCAGTTTTGCGGGCGGTTCCGTATTTTTCGCGGCGAGCGGCAAACTCTAACTTTAACCCACCTATAATATGACTTCATTTCTCAGAATCCTGGCGACTAAATCCTGCGTCAGCGCGGCGGCGAGCCTGTTCATCCTGACCGCCCTGCTGGGCGCCGGTTGCAGTTCGCTGAATAAACCGGCCTCGGCTGGCTTCGCGTCGGTGATCATTTCCAATCCCAGTATGGATAAAATCCGGGCGGCGGCGGTGACGGTGTTCCAGCAAAACGGCTACCGGCAAATGGCGTTGCCCGCCGATGAACTGGCGTTCGAACGCGAGGCGACGCGGCGCGAGCAGATCGACTACGCGGGCTTCGTGGGCGCGCATGAGGGCGAAGAGGTGCTGATCCGGGTGCGGCTGAGCATTGAGGCGAGCGGCGTGGGTGCGTACCGGCTGAGCTGCAAGGCTTACGCGGTGTGTAATCCGGGCCAGGCGGTCTTTGAGACTTCGACGGCGCTGTTCGGTTTCCAGAGCGGGCCGTACCAGAAGCTGCTGGATAATGTCAAAGGCACGGCGGAAATGCCCGGCGCGAAATAAAAAAAGCGCGTCATTGCTGACGCGCTTGAAGTGGTTAAAACGGGCGAGCCGTTAAGCGGCCGCCGCCGCCTTCGCCGCCACGCGGCTGTCCTTGCGATCTTTAAAGCCTTTGAAGAACTCGAAGCCTTCGCGCAGGCGGCGCACCATGACGTCCTTGTCCTCGAGCATGGTTTTGACAATGCGCAGGATGGGTTTCGGGCGGAAATAATACTGGCGATAGAAGCGCTCGACTTCTTCGAAGATCTCTTCCTTGTTCAGGCCGGGATATTCAATGGTGCTGCTCTGGTAACCGACGTCGCCAAGCAAATCGGTCTTCTCTTTCTTGGCAAACCAGCCGTTGAGCTTGGCCTGCTCGTACAGTTCGGTGCCGGGATAGGGCGCGGCGAGCGAGACCTGCATGGAGAAGACATCGAGCTCCTTCGCGAAGTCGATGGTCTGCTGAATGGTCTCGCGGGTCTCGACCGGCAGGCCGAGGATGAAGGTGCCGTGAATAATGACGCCGGCGCGGTGCGCGTCCTTGGTGAAGCGGCGCATTTCATCGACGGTGACGCCCTTCTTGATGTTCTTGAGGATCTGGTCGTTGCCGCTCTCGTAGCCGACGAGGAAGAGGCGAAGGCCATTGTCCTTGAGCAATTTGATGTTGTCGTAGTCGATGTTCGCGCGGCTGTTGCAGGACCATTGGACGCCGAGCGGCGAAATCTTCTTCGCAATCTCGCGGGCGCGGGGCAGGTTGGCCGTGAAGGTGTCGTCGTCGAAGAAGTATTCCTTCACTTCGGGGAACAGCTTTTGCAGATGCGCCATCTCGGCGGCGACGCTGTCGGCCGAGCGCACGCGGTACTTATGGCCGCCAATGGTCTGCGGCCAGAGGCAGAAGGTGCATTGCGCCGGGCAACCGCGCCCGGTGTACAGGCTCATGTACGGGTGGTTCAGATAGCCGTTGAAATATTTCTGAACGTCGAGGTCGCGGCGGTAGATATCGCCAATCCAAGGGAGTTCGTCGAGGTTCTGAATGAGTTCGCGCTCGGGGTTATGCTTGATCTTGCCGTCTTTGTCTTTGTAGGACAAACCGTGGATGGTCGAAAGCTCGCGGCCTTCGGCGACTTCCTTGCAGGTGTAATCAAACTCCTTGCGGCCGACCCAGTCGATGGCGGACGACGCCTTGAGCGTCTCGGTGGGCAACACGGCGACGTGCGCGCCGACGAAGCCGATCTTCGTCTCGGGCTTCTGCGCCTTGATGGCTTCGGCCACCTTGCAATCGTTTTTCAGCGACGGCGTGGAGGTGTGAATGATGATGTGATCGAATTCCTTCGCGGCCTTGAGGCATTCTTCGATGCCGATGTTATGCGGCGGGCAATCCATCAGCTTGGAATTGGGCGTGAGCGCGGCGGGCATGGCCAGCCACGTCGGATACCAATAGCTGGTGACTTCGCGGACGGTCTGGTAGCGCGCACCGGCGCCGCCATCAAAGCCGTCGAAACTCGGGGGTGAAAGAAACAGGGTCTTGCTCATGTGGATACGATAGATGTTTGATCGGAGAAGTTATTCCGCCTTTTTGACGGCTTTGATTTTCGCGAGCAATTCGTCGCGTTCGGAGGTGTCGGACGTGCCGCAGTGGCTACCGACGTGGGCCTCGTGACCATTGCCGTTGTGGCTGTGCTCTTCTTCCTTGTGGGAGAAGGCACCGCGCGCACCGGCGGCGGGGGAATTGATGACGGCCTTGGCTTCAGCGAGATGGCCTTTGCCAATGGTCACGCCGTTGTAGGCGCGCTTCGCGAGTTCGGGTGAAGCGGGATACGGCTTGGGCTTCGCGCCGAAGTTGTATTTGAAATTCTTCCAGTTGTCGCCGGACTGATAATTCGTGCCGAGCGCGCCGCTGGGGTCGTAGCCGCAATGCACCATGCAATGTTCGCAGCGCGGGTCGCGGGCTTTGCCATTCACGACGCCATAGTTTTCCCACTTCACTTCGCGCAACATTTCCTGATAGCCGCCGTAATGGCCGTCGGTCATCAGATAGCAGGGCGCTTTCCAGCCCTTGACGTTGTAGGTGGGAATGGCCCAGGCGGTGCAGGTCAGCTCGCGTTTGCCGGCGAGAAATTCCTGATATACCGGCGTGCCGAAAATGGTGAAGGCCTTGCCCCATTCCTGAATCTTGGCGAATTTGGCGCGGGTCATGTCGCGCGTGAGGAAGAATTCCTTGGGATCGCGACCGAGGCGCGAGACCATGTCCTTCTTGGCGGCGTCGTAATCGTAGCCGGGCGAGATGGTGTGGCCGTCCACTTCGAGCGAGGAAAGATACTTGAACATATCCTCAATCTCCGCCACGTCCGTCTCGCGATAGACGGTGGTGTTGGTCGCGACCTGGTAACCGCAAATCTTCGCCATCTTGATGGCCTCAACGCATTCCTTGAAGACGCCTTCGCGCTCGACGATGAGGTCGTGCGTGAATTCCAAACCGTCCACGTGGACGTTCCAATACATCCATTGCGTGGGGCGGATGACGACTTTTTTCTTGGCCGCGTCGTCGGACTTGCGGATGACGTCCGCTTCCTTGTCCGTGATGAGTTTGCCATCGAGCAACTGCTTGAGCATTGGCTCCAGCGCTGGCGTATAAATGGCAGCAAGGTAATCGCGCATTTTCTTGCGCATGAACATCCCGTTCGTGCAAACGTAGATGACGCGGCCCTGGTCGAGCAGGCCGGCGATGAGTTCCTCGATCTTGGGATAAATCAGCGGTTCGCCGCCACAGATGGAAACCATCGGGGCATCGCATTCGACGGCGGCCTGCAGACATTGCTCCAGCGGCACCATGTCCTTGAGGGACGTGGAGTATTCGCGGATGCGGCCGCAGCCGGTGCAGGTCAAATTGCAGGTGTGCAGCGGTTCGAGCTGCAAGACCATGGCGAATTTGGGGGTCTTACGCAGTTTGTGTTTGATAATGTGGCTGGCGATTTTCTTCGTCAGCGCGAATGGGAAACGCATAGTTATTTGGAAGAAGCGATTTCGCTGGAAATTACCGGGGGCAACCCCGGCGTTTTAACCGGCGCGTCATTTTTCAGCAATCCTGGCAGAAAAAAGCTGGCCGGTGAGACGCTCTGGCTGGAGTTCACGCCGGAACAGCCAGCGCTCGCAAGCGCGACTGCGGCCAGCATGGCCAGACCAAGAAAATTCCAGTGTAATCTCACTTGCCGAGTATAAATTACTTCGTCACGATGGCAACTTCTAATTGACTGCATCATGTTACCGAATCTGCGCATTCTGGGAGTACTAGCCGTTGCCTTTTGGCTGGCGGCAGTGGCGGTTGCCATGGCGCAATCGCCTGAAGACCGGATTTTTGCCGCCCGCGCGCAAACGGCCTTTGAGCTTGCCCAGAAGCATTATCAGGCCGACACCAATTCCACTGCGGCCGCGCAGGAATTGGCGCGAAGCAGTTTTGAGGTGGCGGATCTGGCGACCAACGAGACGAAGCGCGCGGAATTTGCCCGCATCGGCATTGCCGTCTGCCACCATTGGCTCAAGCGCGAGCCTAATTCTGCTGCCGGTCATTACTATCTTGCCATGAACCTTGGTAAACTGGCGCAGGCTGAGGCACCGTCGCTCGCCGCCTACCGGCTGGTTCACGAGGTTGAGCAAGAGTTTACGGAGGCGGCGAAACTTGATATGCAGTTTGACCATGCCGGGCCGGCGCGTTGCCTGGGCGAGCTTTATTTTGAGGCTCCCGGCTGGCCGTTCAGTGTCGGCAACAACCACAAGGCGCGCGAATGGTATGAACGCGCGGTCGCCATCGCGCCGGAATATCCCGGCAACCAGCTCGACCTGGCCGAGGCGCAGTTGCAATGGCGTGAGCCGGCGGCGTTGGAGACAACGATGAAAAGCCTCGACGCCCACTGGCCGGCCGCAAAAACTAATTTTGCAGGCGTTGTTTGGGAGGCGGACTGGCTGGATTGGAACGCCCGTCGGGCGGCGCTCGCAGTGGAGCTTCAGAAGATTCACCGGCGTGACTCGGGTTCATAGTGATTTTGGTGGGTGCAAAAGTGAACGGATAATCTACACTGCCGTCCAAGATATCAGAAAGATGGCCAAAAAAATCATCGCGGCTCTGGCGGATTCGACACTCTTCTTGCGTGAATGGTTTGTAAACCCGCAGCGCACGGGCTCGGTGGCTCCCAGTTCGCCGCAGCTTGGCGCGGCAATGGCGCGCTGGCTGCCACGCGACCCAAAGAGTTATGTTCTAGAACTCGGCCCTGGCACTGGGGCTGTAACCAAAGCCCTGCTCAAATATGGTCTGCGCGAGGACCGGCTGATTGCTATCGAGCACAATCCAACGCTAGCCCGCCTGCTTCAAAAGAAATATCCGCGCGCCACTATCATTGCTGGCGACGCTTGGGAGTTGGACACCTTGCTCGCCGGACTGCCGGAACCGGTTATGGCTGTTGGTGCGGTTATCTCCAGCCTACCGCTGCTTAATTTCCCCAAACAACAGGCGGAAGCGCTGGCGCAAAAGATCCGCACCGTGCTCGAACCACGCGGACGCCTCGTGCAATATAGCTACCACATTGTAAAAGACCGCAGCCGGGGCGCAGATGATTTCCGGCTGCTCGCCTCCCAGATTGTCTGGTGGAATTTGCCGCCAGCGCGGGTCCACGTCTTTCAGAAGTGATTCTTCGTCGGGGTGGGGTGGACCTCGGGTTGTTAGGGTTAGTTTAGAATTATTCTAAATCTTGACTTGCCGCTTCCCTGGGATAGATTTTCCGCGATGAAGGCACGCAGCCAGCCGCAAGACGAACAGCACCTGACTGAACAGTTGGGTGCGACGGGTCTGCGTCTGACGCCGCAGCGCCAGCAGGTCTATGACGTGCTGCTCCACAAGCGCGATCATCCGACGGCGGAGGAAGTATTCATCCGGGCCAAAAAAGCGATGCCGGAAATATCGCACGCGACGGTCTACAATTGTCTTGATGCGCTGGTGAAGAGCGGCCTCGCACGGCAGGTCACGTTAGATCGTGGTGCGACGCGCTATTGCCCGAACATGCATGAACACGGCCATTTCCATTGCAGTTCGTGTGAGACGGTTTTTGATGTGGATTTGCCCGCGCAAGCCATGAAGTTGCCGAAAGGTTTTAAGGCCGAACATTTTGATATCGCCATTCACGGCATTTGCCCGGATTGCGACAGTAAGTAATAAATTTTAAAGATGAGCACTGCGACCGATACAATCGAAAGCTTAGTTAAACAGGAATATAAATACGGCTTCGTCACCGATGTCGAATCCGAGTCCACACCGCCCGGATTGAACGAGGACACCATCCGCCATATCTCCACCAAGAAGAACGAGCCGGTCTGGCTGACTGATTGGCGGATTAAGGCCTTCCGTTATTGGCAGACGATGAAGGAGCCGACCTGGCAATTCGTCAAATATCCTAAAATTGATTTCCAAGACATCAGCTACTTCTCCCAGCCTAAGCCCAAAGGCGATGCGCCGAAGAGCTTGGATGAGGTGGACCCCAAGCTCCTAGAGACTTACGAAAAGCTTGGTATTCCATTGCGTGAACGCGGCCGTTTGGCGGGCGTGGCGGTGGATGCGATTTTTGATTCCGTTTCCGTCGGCACGACGTATCGCGAAGACCTGGCGAAGAAAGGAATTATTTTCTGTTCGTTCAGCGAGGCAGTGCACAACCATCCCGACCTCGTCAAAAAATATCTCGGTTCGGTGGTGCCTTACACGGATAACTATTACGCCGCACTCAACTCCGCAGTTTTTACCGACGGCTCGTTTTGCTACATACCAAAAGGCGTGCGGTGCCCGATGGAGCTTTCGACTTACTTCCGCATCAATGCCGCCAAATCGGGGCAGTTCGAGCGGACGCTTATCGTCGCCGACGAAAGTGCCAGCGTGAGTTATCTCGAAGGCTGTACTGCGCCGATGCGTGATGAAAACCAGTTGCACGCCGCCGTGGTGGAACTTGTTGCGCTCGACCAAGCGGAAATCAAATACAGCACGGTGCAAAACTGGTATCCCGGCGATGAGAATGGCGTCGGTGGCATTTACAATTTCGTTACCAAGCGCGGCTTGTGCAAAGGTAAGAACTCGCGCATTACTTGGACGCAGGTGGAAACTGGCTCGGCGATCACTTGGAAATATCCCAGTTGCATCTTGCTCGGCGATGGCTCGAAGGGTGAATTTTATTCCGTCGCCGTTGTTAACAATATGCAGCAGGCCGACACTGGCACCAAGATGATCCACATCGGCAAGAACACGAAAAGTACGATTGTTTCCAAGGGGATTTCTGCTGGACGCGGTCAGAACAGCTATCGCGGACTGGTGGAAATTCGCAAGAGCGCTGCGAACTCGCGCAATTTTTCGCAGTGCGACTCCATGCTCATCGGTGCGAAATGTGGTGCGCATACATTTCCGTACATTGAGGTGAAAAACACGTCGTCATCGGTCGAACATGAGGCTTCGACTTCGAAGATCGGCGAAGACCAGATTTTTTATTGCAACGCGCGCGGACTTTCCACGCAGGACGCAGTAAATATGATCGTGAACGGCTTCTGCAAAGAGGTCTTCAAGGAATTGCCGATGGAATTTGCCGTCGAGGCGCAGAAACTTCTGGGCGTAAGTCTTGAGGGAAGCGTTGGCTGATAAAAGGCCACTGAGTTAAAATGATTGGCGCAGTAAATGATGTTGGTTTTCCTCTGTCAAAATCTGTGTTTCATCTGTAAGAACCTGTGGCTAGAATGAATTTTAGAACATGAGCAAGCAACCTATTCTTGAAATCGAAAACCTCCACGCGGGCGTGGAGAATAAACAAATCCTGAAAGGCTTCAACCTGACGATCAATGCAGGCGAAGTCCACGCGTTGATGGGGCTGAACGGCTCCGGCAAGAGCACGCTCGCCGCGATTCTCGCGGGTCGCGACGGCTACGACGTGACTGAGGGCACGGTGAAATATCTTGGAAAAGATTTGCTGGAACTCGATCCTGAAGAGCGCGCCCGCGAAGGTGTGTTTCTCGCGTTTCAGTATCCGGTGGAAATCCCCGGCGTGAACAGCACCTATTTCCTCAAGGCCGCGCTCAATGAGATTCGCAAGTCCAAAGGCCAGCCGGAATTAGACGCCATCGAATTTCTGGAACTCGTCAAAGACAAAATCAAATTGCTCGAGCTCAAAGACGATTTGCTCAAGCGGTCGGTGAACGAAGGTTTTTCCGGAGGCGAAAAGAAGCGCAATGAAATTTTCCAGATGGCTGTGCTGGAGCCAAGACTGGCCATCCTCGACGAAACGGATTCCGGTCTGGACATCGACGCGTTGAAAATTGTTTCCACCGGTGTCAACAAACTGAAGCGTCCCGATTCCGCGCAACTCGTCATTACACACTATCAGCGGCTGCTCAATTACATCGTACCGGATTTCGTGCATGTCATGGCCGACGGCCGCATCGTGAAATCTGGCGGCAAAGATTTGGCGCTAGAACTCGAAGCTAACGGCTACGAGGCGATTTTAAAGTCGTAATCTAGTTCAATCAAACCGGCGTTTCTGCCTTGGGCAGGAACGCCGGTTGTTATTTTCTCATTTTCATTTCCGGCGATTCGCCTAAT
Source organism: uncultured Verrucomicrobia subdivision 3 bacterium (assembly GCA_903865745.1). Classification (GTDB taxonomy): domain Bacteria; phylum Verrucomicrobiota; class Verrucomicrobiia; order Limisphaerales; family UBA11358; genus UBA11358. The sequence continues at coordinate 42,737 of CAIPKV010000071.1, forward strand.
TTCCCCTCACGAATTTCTATGGCTGAAAAAACGACACCAGTTTACGACGAGAGCAAGATTAAGACGTTGTCCTCGCTTGAGCACATCCGGCTGCGCACGGGCATGTATATCGGGCGCATCGGCACGGGTGCGCATCCCGACGACGGCTGTTACGTCCTGCTCAAGGAGGTCGTGGACAATGCGATTGACGAATACATCATGGGCCACGGTAAGGAGGTCCAAATCACGCTTGAGGGCAACAAAGTGGCCGTGCGCGATTACGGACGCGGAATTCCGCTGGGCAAAATCGTGGACTGCGTTTCCAAAATCAACACCGGTGCGAAATATAACGACGAGGTGTTTCAGTTCAGCGTTGGGCTCAACGGCGTCGGGACGAAAGCGGTGAACGCGCTGTCAAAAAACTTTTTCGTGCGCAGTCATCGCGATGGCGAGTTTGCTGAGGCGAGTTTCAAAATCGGCAAACTGAAGAAGGAAGACACCGGCAAAACGAAAGAGCCGAACGGCACGCTGATCGAGTTCGAACCGGATGACACCATTTTCAAAGAAAGCGAATTCCGTCTCGAATATATTGAGCGCCGGCTAAGGCATTACAGTTATCTGAACACCGGGCTGAAGCTTGTCCTCAAGACGCCGGAACTGGCCGAGCCGAAGGTGTTCCAATCGCGCCATGGGCTGATGGATCTGGTGATGGAAGATTTGGCGAGCAATGGCAGTGAACCGATTTATGCGCCGCTGCATTATGCGGGCAAGACGCTGGAGTTTTGCTTTACGCACAGCAATTCACGCTACGGCGAAACGTTTTACTCTTTCGTCAACGGCCAATACACCAGCGACGGCGGTACGCACTTGAGTGCCTTTCGCGAAGGTCTGTTAAAGGCGGTCAATGAATATGGTAATACCAAATATGAAGGCGACGACGTGCGCGAGTGCATGGTCGGCGCGGTGGCGATTCGCCTGAAAGATCCGGTGTTCGAATCGCAGACGAAGAACAAGCTTGGCAATACCGAGATTCGGACTGAACTCGTCAACAGCGTACGTGAGGAACTGCTGCATTTCTTCCAGCGCAACAAAACCATTGCCGAGACCATCATGGCGAAGGTTGCAGACACGCAGCAGTTGCGGAAGGAATTACAGAACGTCAAGAAGCTCGCGCGCGAACGGGCGAAGGCCATCACGTTGCGTATTCCGCAGTTGAAGGACTGCAAAAATCATTTCGACAAGAAGAAGGAGAAAGGTAAGGGCACGATGGTCTTCATCTGCGAAGGCCAGTCCGCCGCTGGGTCCATCACGAGTTGCCGCGACGTAAATAATCAGGCGGTGTTTGTGCTGAAGGGCAAGCCGCTGAACGTCTGGGATCTCAAGCGCGACGTGATGTATAAAAACGACGAGATGTATAACCTGATGCAGGCCCTCAACGTCGAGGACAACACCGAAGGCTTGCGCTACGACAAGGTGATTCTCGCGACCGACGCGGACGTGGACGGCATGCACATCCGCAATTTGATGATCACGTATTTCTTCAAATTCTTCGAGCAGCTCGTTCACGACGGCCATGTCTATGTTTTAGAAACGCCCCTGTTCCGCGTGCGCAACAAGGCCGAGACGATTTATTGTTACAGCGAAACCGAGCGCGACGCTGCCGCTACGAAGCTGGGGGGTAAGCCCGAGATCACGCGGTTCAAAGGTCTTGGCGAAATCAGCCCGAAAGAATTCGCCCAGTTCATTGGCAAGCAGATGCGGACGAGCAAGGTTGAATACGCGCCGCGGGCCGAGTCCGGGCCAATCTTCAATTTCTACATGGGCAAGAACACGCCCGAGCGTAAAGATTACATCATGGACAGCCTGGTGGTGCCGGTCGAAGACTAAACTCATTCAATTTCAAAAATGTCAGCCAAACGAAAAAAAGATTCCGGCCAGACTGAATTGCCCATCGCGGGCGTGACGCCGGCCGCACCTGCGGAAGCCAAATCGAAACCAGCCGCCGATGCCAACGGCAACGGTGCGAATCACGTCGTTGCCGAGACGGTCGAGACGCCCATTGTCCACAAGCCGTTTGACCCGAAGAAGCTTGAGATTGGTTTGCACACGCGCGTCGATCGCGGCTTTCTGGATTATGCCAGCTATGTCATCCGTGACCGCGCGATTCCGAATCTGGCGGACGGCTTGAAACCGGTGCAGCGGCGCATCCTCTGGGCGTTGCACGAGAAGGATGACGGGCGTTTCATCAAGGTCGCCAATGTCGTCGGCCATACGATGCAATATCACCCCCACGGCGACGCATCCATCGGCGATGCGCTGGTGGTGCTGGCGAACAAGCGCTATCTCATCGAAGGCCAGGGTAATTTTGGCAACATCTTTACCGGAGATCCTGCCGCTGCGTCGCGTTATATCGAGTGCCGGCTGACCGAACTCGCGCGCACGGAAGTTTTCAACGACGCCATCACGGAGTTTATTCCCAGCTACGACGGGCGCAACAAAGAGCCGGTGACATTGCCGTGTAAATTGCCGCTCAACCTCATGCTGGGCACGGAAGGCATCGCGGTCGGTTTGAGTGCGCGGATTTTGCCGCATAATTTCCCGGAATTACTCGAAGCGCAGATTGCCATTCTCAAGCAGCAGCCGTTCAAATGTCTGCCGGATTTTGCGACCGGCGGGTTGATGGACGCGCGCGATTATCAAGATGGCAAAGGCTCGGTGAAAGTCCGCGCCCGCATCAAGACCAAGGACGATGCTACGGTGGTCATCACGGAAATCCCGCCGACGACCACCACGGAATCGCTTATCGCCTCTATCGAAGACGCGGTGCAGAAGGGCAAGCTCAAGGTGAAATCCATCAACGATTTCACGTCCGAGACCGTCGAGATTGAAATCCGCTGTCCGCAGGGCGTGGATGCGGAAAAACTGGTGGATGCGCTTTACGCCTTCACGGATTGCGAAGTGTCCATCGCCAGCCGTATCGTGGTGATTAAGAACAACCGGCCGGTGGAATTGACGGTGTCGGAAATTCTGCGCGAGAATACGGACCAGCTCGTTGCCATTCTCAAGCGCGAGTTGGAACTGAGCGAGCGCCAACTGCTCGACGAACTGCATTATCGCACGCTAGAACGCATCTTTATCGAGGAACGCATTTACAAGTTGATTGAAAAGTGCAAGACGAACGAAGCCGTGACTGCCGCCGTTTATGAAGGGTTTAAACCGTTCACGAAACAGCTTGTGCGTGAGATTGTGGCTGCGGACGTGGAGAAATTATTGCAAGTGCGCATCCGCCGGATTTCGCTGTTCGACATCAACAAGCATCGTGAGGAGATGGAGCAGACCAAGGCGGAACTCGACGAGACGCGCAAGCATCTCAAGGGGCTTACCAAATATGTCATCTGCCACCTCGAAGGGTTGCTGGAGAAATACGGCCCACAATATCCGCGCCTGACCACCAAGTCCGCGCGGCACGAGGAAGTGGATGTGAAGGCCGTGGCGTTCAAGTCGTTCAAGGTCGCCTACGACCGCGAGACCGGCTACGTCGGTTACAAAGTCTCGGGCGAAGAGTTCAGGCTCGAATGCACGAAGTTCGATAAGATTCTGCTCGTGTTCAAGGATGGCACTTACAAGGTCAGCGAGTTGCCCGAGAAATTGTTTGTCGGCCAGGAATTATTTTACTGCGGCCTGCCGGACCGCGACCGCGTGTTCACCTGCGCCTACACGGATCGCAACGCGAGCTATTTGAAACGGTTCACCTTCGGTGGCACCATCATGAACAAGGCGTATCTGTGCATCCCGGAGAAATCGCGCATCCTGTATTTTGCGCCGGATACGCCTAAGTTGCTTTACGTCCGCTACAAGCCGGCGCCGCACCAGAAAGTTTCGCAGCAGACCTGCGAGCCGGAGCAGGTGGAGGTGAAATCACCGAAGACGCGCGGGCGGCAGCTATCCATCAAGGATATTTCCTCCGTGACCGCCGAGCCGACGCGCGGTTGGGACGAAAAAGAGCCGACGACGAAGATTGTGTTTGCGTGAAGCGCATAGACGAAGGTCCTGGCGTGCATTTGATGAGTTATTAACATTCGCCGCTTGACCTTTGCCGTGGGTGGGTCTTAACTGTTCGCGATTAGGTACATTCATGCTAGAGCAATTCAAAAGCCTGTTCTCCAATGACATTGGCATCGATTTAGGGACTGCAAATTCCCTGGTCTATGTGCGGGACCGTGGCATTGTCCTGCGCGAACCTTCGGTGGTGGCCATTCAGGCCGGCACAACTAATGTGCTGGCGGTCGGTGACGAAGCTAAACGGATGCTGGGCCGTACGCCCGGCAACATCGTGGCCATCCGGCCGATGAAAGACGGCGTGATCGCCGACTTCGAAATCACCGAGGCGATGCTGCGCCACTTCATCCAGAAGGTTCATCACCGAAAGTTAATCGCCCCACGCGTCGTGGTGGCCGTGCCTTCGGGGATTACGGAAGTGGAGAAACGGGCGGTAAAAGATTCCGCCACGCACGCGGGTGCGCGCGAGGTTTATTTGATCGAGCAGCCCATGGCTTCGGCCATCGGCGTCGGTCTGCCGGTGCATGAGCCGGCGGGCAACATGATCGTGGATATCGGCGGCGGGACTTGCGAAATCGCAATCATCTCGCTCGCGGGCATCGTCTTCAGCCGGAGCCTGCGGGTGGGCGGCGACGAGCTGGATTCCACGATTGTCGCCCACATGAAGCGTGCCTATAACATGATGATCGGTGAACGCACCGCAGAAGAAATCAAGATAAGAATAGGCTCCGCCTTTCCGCTGGAACAAGAGTTGACGATGGATGTTAAAGGCCGCGATTTGGGTTCGGGTCTTCCGAAGACGCTCACCATTCGTTCCGAGGAAATCCGCGAGGCCTTGCAGGAACCGCTTTCGAGTATTCTCGAATCAATCCGCATCACGCTCGAACGCTGCCCTCCAGAACTCGCCTCCGATCTCGTCGATCGCGGCCTGGTGATGGCCGGTGGCGGCTCGTTGATTCGCGGCATTGACAAGCTCGTGGCTGGTGAAACCGGCCTGCCCGTCCATCTCGCTGACGACCCAATGAGCGCCGTCGCCGAGGGAACGGGCCGCGTGTTGCAGGAAATCGAATTCCTGAAACGCGTCGCGACCAACGCAAAATACTGATTCTTCTTCCGGGAGTTCACCGCCAACGGCTGCAAAGCCGTTACGCGGATGTTCAAACAAAAAAATTATCTCGCGCTCGGCGCTGTGGTGCTGGTGGCAATCATTCTCTTGAGTTTGCCTTCCCGCGCGACCGCGCGCCTGAAACTTGCCGCTGGAAGCTGGTTTCTACCCCTCTTTGAACTCGCCGGTGCCGCGCAACAATTACCAGCTGACCTGGCCGATTCGGTGATGACCCGCCGCGAGTTGCTGCATCAGGTTGATAGTCTGCGGCGCGAAAACCAGCAGCTACGTTCGCAAGCGGTCCAAGCTGTCGCCATCGCGCGGGAGAATGACCAGCTGCGCGAGTTGTTCAACTGGCAGCGGCAATCGCCGTGGCGACTCAAGCTGGCCAACGTCGTTATGCGCGACCCGGCGAACTGGTGGCGCACGGTGCAAATCGACCTTGGTACCCGCGATGGCTTGCGAGAAAATCTGCCGGTCATAACCGACGCCGGCTTGGTCGGGCGGGTCAGTTCCGTCAGCCTCACCCGGGCGCAGGTGATTTTGGTCGGCGATCCAAACTGCCGCGTTTCTGCCATCGTCGAAAATGCTTCGCGCGACATGGGCGTGTTGCTCGCTGGCGGTACGTTGGACACTTCGCTCGTGGAACTGACGTATCTTGCCAGTAGCGCCAATTTGAAATCCGGCCAGAGCGTTATTACCAGCGGCCTCGGCGGGATTTTCCCGAAAGGCATTCCCATCGGCCAGGTGGTGGACTCGCGCTCCGTCGAATACGGGCTTTACACCGACGCGCGGGTAAAACTGAACGCGAACCTTGGCTCGCTCGAACAGGTCTGGGTGCTGTTCCCATGAATCTTTTCCGAACCACTTTAATTCTGGCGTTTGCGTTTCTCGCCGTATTTGGCGAGGCGACGCTCGCCGCGCCGCGCCAATTGCTCGGGGCGCAGGTGGATCTTCTGCCGGCGCTCATGGTTTATGCCGCGCTCAATGCCGGGCTGCCGACCATCGCGTTGCTTGCGGTGCTGGGTGGCGTCTGGTTCGACACGCTTTCCGCGAATCCGTTGGGTGTCAGCATTCTGCCGTTGGTCGTCATCGGCTGGCCGATTTATTGGCGGCGGGATTTGATACTACACGATCTGCCCTTTGCACAATTTGTGCTGGGTGCCGTCGCCAGTGCCCTTGCGCCTGCGCTGACAATGTTGCTCCTACTAAGCGGTGGCAAGGATCTGCTCGTGGGTTGGGGCACGCTCTGGCAATGGCTGGTTATGACCTTCGTAGGTGCCGTAGCGACGCCGTTTATTTTTTCGCTGATGGATGCGTGCAATCGCGCGCTGGGATATCAGGAGCGGGTCGAGCCCGGGTTCCGCCTCGACCGTGAAATTCAACGTAGCCGGAAGAAATTGTAAAATGCTAGTCGTTGACGAACTAAAAAAGAACGAACCGCATCTCCGCCTCGTCGCGGTGGGGTTGGTGGCGGGGCTTGGCATTTTGCTCGCGGGCTTGTGGTGGGTGCAGGTCGTCTCGTCGCGCGAATATCAGGAGCATTTGACTACGCAGGCATATCGTACCATCCGGCTGCCAGCCGTGCGCGGCAAAATTCTTGACCGCGAAGGTCGCGTGCTGGCCGAGAATCAGCCGCGTTACAACCTGAGCCTTTACCTTGATGACTTGCATCAATCGTTTGATGCGGCTTACGGCGAACTTTTGAAAGCCGCCCGCTTGGCCCAGAAGCACAATATTGAAATCGCGGAAAAAAAACTAGACCGCTCGCTAACGAAGGCGGAACGGAAACGGTTTGCCTTCACGCCGGAGCAACTTCAGTCCTTACACGAACTCGCGCGGGTGCGCGTCGCGAATAGGGTCGTGGCCCAAGTCAGCCAGAAAATCGGCCAACCGCTCACGCTGGATCCGGTGGCCTTCAATCGCCATTACGGAGCCAGACTTGCGCTGCCTTTTCCGGTTCTGAAGAACCTTGATGCCACGCAAATCGCGCGGTTTCAGGAGAACTTCTCCGGTGCACTCGGCGCGGATTTGGAACTGCAGTCCGTGCGCAGCTATCCGCTGGGTGACACGGCGGCGCATCTGCTCGGGTATTTGCAGCGCCATGATGATTCGCAGGAAGGTGAGGATTCGGTGTTCAACTATCGTATCCCCGATTTTCAAGGAGCGGTAGGTGTGGAATCCGGCTTTGACGAACAGTTGCGCGGGCGGGCAGGTGCGGAGTCGTTGCTGGTAAACAGTCAGGGCTATCGCCAGTCCGAAACCGTCGAGAGCCACCCAGAGCCGGGACAAAACGTGGTGCTAACAATTGACCTCGATTTGCAACGCGCCGCCGAGGAGTCTATTGCCAACCATCATGTACCGGGCGCGCTGGCGGCAGACGCGCGTGCCGCGGTGGTCGTGATGGATGTGCGCGATGGCGATGTGTTGGCTATGGCTTCTTCGCCCACGATTAATCCGCTCTTTTTCACGGGTAGCCTGACGCCGGACGAAATGCAGCGTGAAGCCACTCGGCGGGCGGATGTGAAACTGCGCCCGGAAATCAACCGCGCGACGCAGGAGAATTACGCGCCTGGCTCCATCTTCAAGGTCATCGTTGGACTCGCGGCGCTGGAAGCGGGCTTGAACCCGGAAAAATATTACACGGTTGAGCCTGACCCGACGCGGCCGGGCAAAGGGTGTGTTTACATCGGCCGGCGCAAGATTGACGACACCGCGCCGCCCGGCGAATACAATTTCAAGCGCGCTTTGGAGCGTTCCAGTAATTCTTATTTCATCCAGACCGGCTCGGACGTGGGCGCGGAGCGCATCGTGGCATTGGCGGAAAGATTTCACCTCGGCGAGAACTTTGACTTACCGACGCGCCAGGAGACGAGCGGAAATATTCCGTCGGAGGACCGTATCCGTGAAGGCTGGAGTGCGGGCGACACGGCGAACTTATGCATCGGGCAAGGCGAAGTGTCGGTCACGCCGTTGCAGATGGCGGTGGTATATTCGGCGATTGCGAATGGCGGCACGGTTTACTGGCCCCGGCTGGTCTCGCGGATCGAGCCACAGGATCCGATGTCGCACGACGTGGCGACGAATTTGCCGACCGCACTGGTGTGCGATCACATCGGCGTGAGCGGGCGCAGCCTGCGGATTTTGCACAACGCGATGCTGGCGGAAACCGAGGATGTGGAAGGCACAGGTAAGGCGGCTTGCGTGCCGGGCTTACGCATTTGCGGCAAAACCGGCACGGCCCAAGTGGAAGATGCGCACAACCGTGTAGTGGATCACACGACGTGGTTTGCGTCGTTCGCGCCGTACGAGAATCCGAAATACGCGGTAGTGGTAATGGTGGAGAGCGGCTCTTCCGGCGGTGAGTCTTGTGCACCCATCGCGCATGACATCTACCAAGCGATTTTAGATAAAGAAAAAGGCGTGGCCGGGAAAGTCCTGGCGGCAAATTAAAATGTTTTCGACCGGCACAACTCCGAGACAATCGTCCGACCGGCTGCAAATCGCGGCTCTGGTCGGGTTGATGATTGTCGGCGCGGCGTTCGTGTTCAGCGCGACGATGGTAAATCCGCTGGAGACGGAAAAAATCTGGTTCGCGCAGATTTGGTTCCGGCAGATTATCTGGTATTTGCTGGGTGCCGGCGTGGCGGCGATGATGTGCGTGCTGGATTATCACACGCTGGCGCGGTGGTCGTTCGTGGCCTATTGGGCGATGATTCTCTGCCTCGTCGCGGTGCTGATTCCGCACATTGGCCAGACGCATGGCTGGGGCGCGCGGCGGTGGATTGACCTGCCGTTCTTTCAGTTTCAGCCGAGCGAGTTTGCGAAGCTGGCGTTCATCCTCGCGGGCGCAAATTTCCTAAGCCGGCCGCCGGATGAATTGCGGCAATCAAAAGTCTTCTGGCAAGGCATCGGCCTGATGATGCTGCCGTTCCTGCTCATCTTGAAAGAACCGGATTTGGGTTCTGCGCTCGTGCTGCTGCCGACGGGCTTGGTGATGATGCTGGTCGCGGGTACGCCGAGAATTTATTTAATCAAGCTGCTGCTCGGGGTCGGCCTGCTGGCGTCGCTGTTTGTCGCGGATCTTTTATTCGCGCCGCCACGCTGGCAGGTGCCGATGGAAACCTATCAGCGCAACCGGCTGCTGATTTATTTTGGTCGGGATTACACCCACTTTGCTCCGCCGAACGCCACACCGGCGGAGTTGCAACGCCTGCGTCAGCGTCAGTTAGATGACGCCTACAACGTACGGCAGGCGTTGATTTCGGTCGGCTCCGGTGGGCTGATCGGAAAAGGCTGGCGGCAGGGTACCCAGAATGCGCTGGGCTATCTGCCGCGGGCCGTGGCTCACAACGACTTCATTTTCTCGGTGATTGCCGAGGAGGAAGGGTTCGTTGGCAGCGTCATTGTTTTGACGCTGTATGCGGTGGTTCTCTTCACCGGATTGAGAATCGCCGGCCAGGCGCGCGACCGCCTGGGCAAGCTCGTGGCGGTGGGCGTGGTCACGCTCATCTTCAGCCACGTATTCATCAACATCGGAATGAACATTCGCATCATGCCCGTGACGGGGGTGCCACTGCCGCTGCTATCGTATGGCGGATCTTCAGTGCTGTGCTCCCTGTTCGCCGTGGGCCTGCTGCAAAACATCCACATCCATCGAAGAGGATATTAACTATGAGCAATAACTTCTCGCGGCGCCGCCGCGGTATGCGCTTCAAACCCAAAGGCGGCCTAAACCCCGCCCACCAAAAAACCGACCGCGACGCCCTCGAAGCGCGTCAAGACGTGGTCACTGAACAAGGCGGACAGGAACGCTTGTTCGAAAAACGCCATCAAGTCGAAATCGAACGCGCCGAAAACGTCGCCGCCGGTTTGCCGCCGGAGGCCAAAACGGAAACCGCCACGTCGCATGCCGAACACGCGCATCCGCACGAGCATCAGCCCGAGCCGGCTCCCGCCATGCCGGTCGCCGAGGTGCCGTTTGCGCCGGTGAAGATTCCTGAGCAGCCGAAAGGTTTGCTTGAGACCATCACCGCCACGGCGGCAAACATCGTCAAGAAGGTCCAGCGGCTCATCCGCCCGGAAAAGAAAGTCCACAAGGAAGTCATCATCAATGCCGAGACGCTCGAAACGCGCGTCGCGGTGACCGAAGATGGCAAGCTGGAGGAATTCAACATCGAGCGCACCACCGAGGAGCGCCTTGTCGGCAGCATCTTCAAGGGCCGCGTCCGCAATCTCGAAGACGGCTTGAAAGCCGCGTTCGTGGACATCGGTTTCGAGAAGAATGCCTTCCTGCACTACTGGGACATCGTCCCCAACCAGTTCGATTCCGGCGTGGAAATCGTCGAGCGCGAAAACCAGGGCCGCCGTCCCCAGAAACCCAAGATCACGCAGAAGGATATACCGCGCCTTTACTCCCCCGGTGCGGACATCATCGTGCAGGTCACGAAAGGACCGATTGGCACCAAAGGTCCGCGCGTCACGACCAACCTCGTGTTGCCCGGCCGTTTCCTTGTGCTGTTGCCGAACTCCGACCAGTCCGGCATCTCGCGCAAGATTGAGAATCCCGAGGAGCGCAAGCGCCTCAAGAAAATCCTCCGCGAACTCCACATCCCCGACGGCATGGGTGTCATCATGCGCACCGCCGGCGAGGGGCAGCAGCTCCGTTACTTCGTGCGCGACCTCGCGTTCCTCGTCGAGGAATGGAACTCGATTCAGGAGCGCATCAAGAAGCAGCCCATGGCCACCTGCGTCTTTCAGGAGCCTGACCTCATCGAACGCACCGTGCGCGATTTCCTCACCGAGGACGTCGAACGCATTGTGGTGGACAACAACAAGGCTTACGACCGGATGCGCGAGATGATTTCCAAGATCTCCAAACGTTCGGCCAACAAGATTAAATTCTACACCGAAGCCCAGCCGATCTTCGACCGGTTCAACGTCAGCAAACAGTTGGAGAACACCTTCTCGCGGCAGGTCAACCTCAAGAGCGGCGGCGCCATCGTCATCGACGAAACCGAGGCGCTCGTCGCCATTGACGTGAACACCGGCCGGCATAAGGGCGGCAAGGATCAGGAAGCCGTCATCCTCAAGGTCAACCTCGAGGCCGCCGAAGAAATCACCCGCCAATTGCGCCTGCGCAACATGGGCGGACTCATCGTGCTCGACTTCATTGACATGAAATCCGGGCGCGACCGCCAGGCCGTCCACAACAAGATGCGCGAAGGATTGCGTCGCGACAAAGCCAAGACCCACATCCTGCCCATCTCGCAGCTCGGCCTGATGGAGATGACGCGCCAGCGCCACAGCGAGAGCGTGCGCGCCGCCGTGTATGACGATTGCCCGTATTGCAAAGGCCGCGGCAAGGTGAAGAGCACCGAGACGATGAGCGTGGAAATCCAGCGCAAGCTCCAGGAAATCCTCAAGAAGCGCACGCGCGACGAGAACGACTTCCAATTGCGCATCGTCGTGCATCCCACGGTGCTGGACCGGTTGCGCACCGAGGACGAAAAGCATCTCATCGAGATGGAGAAGCGTTATTTCGGCAAGCTCTCCTTCCGGGCGGACACCGGGATGCATGCCGAACAGTTCAAGATTGTGAACGTGGAGTCGAACGAAGAACTCGCCAGCGTCGGCGCGTAAACTAAAGCTGTAAACAGCAAACGCCCCGCAAGCCATTGCGGGGCGTTTTTAATTACTACGGAGAGGGTTTCTCTATTTTCCACTTCTGGCTTATTACTCGCAATGCCGCGTGGCGGCGAATATATGGCAAGGAACCAAAAAGGAATATCAATACTTCTATACCAGACTCTATTTAACCGACCCGAAAGGCGGTGTGCCCGGCGGGAAAAGGGGCTTGGCAGAGGGATTCTGCCAGTTGGCAGAACAAAAAGACGGCTTGGCGGAACACTTCCGCCAACTGGCCGAGCCAAAAGGCGGCTGGCAGAGCCATTCCGCCAACTGGCGGAATGGTTTGACGGCTTGGCAGAATGATTCTGCCAACTGGCGGAGCCGAAAGTCGGTTGGCGGAGCAACTCTGCCAATTGGCGGAGCAAAAGGATGGCTTGGCGGAATGATTCTGCCAACTGGTCGAGACCAAGGACGGCTTGGTCGAGCCAAAGGTTGGCTTGGTCAAAGGCTTCCGCCAAGGGGCGGGGAGTCCGGGCGGTCTGGCCGGGCATGGCTGCCAACTGGCCGGGCGTCTCGACAGCTTGGCGGAAGGTAGCTGCCAAGGGGTGGCGGGGAGTGTTCATCTGGGGGCTTAGTTTCTGCGTCCCCTTTTAGGTTGCCTCGAACGGCGGGAGGTTTAACTTGTCCATCATTCGCATGAAAACTTTATTCGTCCTTGGTCTGGCGGTGCTGGGCCTGCTCCGCGCGTCGGCGCAGGTGAGCTTGGAATTGTCGCTGGACCAGGAACAGTTTCTGCCGAGCGAGACCCTGCCGCTGGCGGTCAAGGTCATCAACCGGTCCGGTCAGCAGGTGCATCTGGGCACGGAACCGGACTGGCTGACGTTCAATGTGGAGGCGGTGGACGGCTTCGTGGTGCTCAAGAATGCAGAGGTGCCGGTGACGGGCGCATTCGATTTGGAGACGGGTCAGCTCGGTATCAAGCGGGTGGATTTGCAACCGTACTTCAACCTGACCCGGCCCGGCCGCTACCGGATTATCGCCACGTTGCGCATCAAGGACTGGGGCGCGGAGATCGCGAGCGAGCCGAAGGCGTTTGACGTGATCACGGGCGCGAAGCTGTGGCAACAGGATTTCGGGGTGCCGTCGCCAACAAATGGGGTGCCGGAGGTGCGCAAATATACGTTGGAGAAGGCGAATTATCTGGCGAGCCAGTTGCGCCTGTACGTGCAGGTCAGCGATCAGGCGGAAGCAGTAGTTTATAAGGTGTCGGCGCTGGGACCGATGGTGTCGTTCAGTCAGCCGGACGCGCAAGTGGACCGGTCAGGCCATTTGTGCGTGCTGTGGCAGACGGGCGCGCAGACGTTCAGCTACGCGCTGGTGAACCCGGACGGCACGGTGGCGGCGACGGACTTCTACGATAACTTCTTTTCGCGCCCGCGCCTGTCTATCACGAATCAGGGTGACGTAGCGGTGGTGGGTGGCACGCGCCGGCCCCGGCCGATGGAGTTGCCCATCGTCAAGGCACCGAATGAGCTGCCCGCGCTGACCAAGCCGGTGATGCCGGTAGGGTCGACGAATTGAAGTAACCCGTCCGTTAGTAGGATTATTTCTCCTTGCCAGTGCGGGTCTTTCCCGTATCCTAATCCTGCCTGAACGCCGCGTGTGCGGATGTTCATTGAGGCTGAGAAAAAACCGTTAACCAATAACCTAACCTTTAACCTCCGTTGCCCTCGCAGCGTTTGTTGGTAGTTAGGCAATGGAGTCTTCCAGTTCCTTTCGGAACGAAAAGTCTCCCGCAGTGCAGTTCACAGTAAAGTTATGCTCACCATGGAACAGGCTCTCAAGCAGAGCAAAAAACAACTCGTCACCCAGGGCGAAATCGTCAAGGGTACCGTCATCGAAGTCCGCGCCAAGGAAGTCCTCGTGGACATCGGCTACAAAAGCGAAGGCATCGTCCCGCTCAACGAATTCGTGGAACCGGCCGCCGTTCAGGTCGGCAGCGAAATCGATGTGCTGATCGAGAAGCTCGAAAATAAGGAAGGCACCGTCGTTCTCTCGCACCAAAAGGCGGAATTCAAGAAGAACTGGGACCGCATCCTCACCATTTGCAACGAAGGCGGCCGCGTCATGGGCAAAGTCACCGCGCTGGTCAAGGGCGGCCTCATCGTCAATGTCGGCGTCGAGGCGTTCCTGCCGTCGTCGCAGCTCGACGTCATCACGCCGAAGAATCTTTCCGGTTTCGTGGGCAACACCTACGAATTCAAGGTCGTCAAAATCAATCAGGAGCGCCAGAACATCGTGCTCTCCCGCCGCGAACTCATCGAAGCGGAACGCGGCGACAAGCGCGCGAAATTGCTGGCCGACATGGTCCCGGGCGACATCCGCAAGGGCATTGTCAAAAACCTCACGGACTTCGGCGCGTTCATTGATTTGAACGGCCTCGATGGTTTGCTCCACATCACGGACATGAGCTGGGGTCGCCTCGGCCATCCGTCGGAAATCCTCAAGGTCGGCCAGGAACTCGACGTGGTCGTGCTCGACGTGAACAAGGAAAAGGAACGCGTCAGCCTTGGCCTCAAGCAGAAGCTCGCCAATCCGTGGGACAGCATCGAGACGAAGTTCCCGATCGGTACCAAGGTCAAGGGCAAGGTCGTCAGCCTCGTGCCGTACGGCGCGTTTGTGCAGCTCGAACCCGGCGTCGAAGGTCTGATCCACGTCACCGAATTGTCCTGGACCAAGCGCATCGCCAAGCCGAGCGACGTGCTCAAGCAGGATCAGGAAGTCGAGGCCATCGTCCTCGGCATCAACCGCGATGAACAGAAAATCTCCCTCGGCATCCGCCAGCTCGAATCCAATCCGTGGGACGGCGCGGCGGCGAAATACACCGTTGGCACCAAGATCAAAGGTCAGGTGCGCAACACCACGAGCTACGGCGCGTTTGTCGAACTCGAAGAGGGCATCGACGGCATGGTGCACGTCTCGGACATGTCCTGGACGCGCAAGATCAATCATCCTTCGGAAGTCTTGAAGAAGGGCGACGTCGTTGACGCCATCGTGCTCGAAGTGGACCGCGCCAACCAGCGCATCGCGCTCGGCATGAAGCAGCTCGAAACCGACCCGTGGTCGAACATCGAGACGCTCTACAAAGTCGGCGATCTCGTCACCGGCAAGGTCACCAAGCTCGCCAGCTTCGGCGCGTTTGTCGGCCTGCAACACGAAATCGACGGTCTCGTGCACATCTCGCAGATCAGCGAGGAACGCGTGGACAAGATCAAGAACGTGCTCAAGCCCGGCCAGGAAGTCAGCGCGCGCGTCGTGAAAATCGACCGCAACGAACGCCGTATCGGTCTGTCCATCAAGGCGGCCGCTTACACGGACGAACAGATCAAGGAAGAGCAGAAGATTCTCGACGCGCTCAAGCCCGGCGAAGATCTGGTTGCCCTGCAACACGCCTTCGACGCGCTCGACGACGTCAAATAACGAATCATCGATTCGTCAGTAGAATTCAAACCGGCGGACTGGTAACAGTCCGCCGGTTTTTTATTTCAGCAGCTCGCGGTGCCGGTAGTGCAGAATCTTGAAGTCCGGTTCGTCGCGGATTTCTTCCACCAATTCAAACTTGTCTTCAAATGGCGGAAAGAATGCATCGCCGCCCTCGACCTCGCGTTTCACCAGTGTCAGGTAAAGGTCCGAGCAGAAGGGCAGGGCTTTCTTGTAGATTTGTGCGCCGCCAGCGATAAAGAACTCCAGTGGCGAACTAGCGGGGTCCAGCTTCAGCACGTTCTTGATGATGCGCAGATCTACCGTCGCCGCGCCGCCGACTTTGGGTAGCTCGAACTGCGCCGGCTTCTGTGGGAAACGCGTCTTACCGCGTCCGACCCAGGCCTGCGCGAAGACCGTCGGCAGACTCGTCTGCAACCGGCCCGGATGCCGGCTGAGCACGATATTGATGCGGTTGGGCAGTGGCTTGTTGCCGAGGCTTTCAAACGTCTTGCGCCCCATGATGACCACGTGGCCGGAAGTCATCTTCTTGAACCACTTGAAATCCTCCGGCAGATGCCACGGGATTTTGTTCCCCGCGCCGATCACGCGGTTCAGCGACATTGCGGCGATGGCTTTGAAATGCTTCATGTTGCTACCCGCAGATTACGCAGATTTCTGCAGAGAATAAATTAAATCTGCGCCGGTCTGCGCAATCTGCGGGTGTTCTTAGACGGCAATCGGCGCTTTGATGGCCGGATGCGGGTCGTAGCCGACCAGCTCGAAATCTTCAAACTTGAAATCGTGGATGTCCTTCACCGCCGGATTAAGCTTCATCTGCGGCAGCGGACGCGGCTCGCGCGCGAGCTGGAGCTTGGCCTGTTCCAGATGATTCGCGTAGAGATGCAGGTCGCCGAAGGTGTGGACGAAATCGCCCGGCTTCAGGTCGCACACCTGCGCCACCATGCGCGTGAGCAGCGCGTAGCTGGCGATGTTGAACGGCACGCCGAGAAACAAATCCGCGCTGCGCTGATAAAGCTGGCAGCTCAACTCGCCGTCTTGCACGAAGAATTGAAACATCGTGTGGCACGGCGGTAACGCCATCGTCTCGATCTCGCCCGGATTCCACGCGCTGACGATGAGCCGGCGGCTGTCGGGATTCTTTTTGATGGAAGCGACGACGTGGTCGATCTGGTTGATGCTCCGCCCGTCCGCCGTGCGCCAATCGCACCATTGCGCGCCATAGACGCGGCCGAGGTCGCCGGTCGCTTTATTGGCCCATTCATCCCAGATGGTGACGCCGCGTTCCTGAAGCCAGCGGACGTTCGTCTCGCCGCGCAGGAACCAGAGCAGTTCGTAAATGATGGACTTGAGGTGAAGTTTCTTGGTGGTGAGGACGGGAAAATTCTGGCGCAAATCAAACCGTGCCTGCGCGCCGAACACGGAATAGGTGCCGGTGCCGGTACGGTCGGCCTTGAACTTGCCGTGGTCGAGGACGTGCCGGAGCAAATCGAGGTATGCAATCATCGCGGGGAAAAGTTAAACACGAAAGCCGCGAAAGACAGCAAAGAAATCAGTCGCCAAGTTCATGCATCAACCCGAATCACATCGGTCTCGGTTCGCACAAAGCGTGGCAACTGTCTCTAATTGACCACCTCAAACGCGCCAATGGTCAGCTCGAAGCCTCAAATCATCGTTGCGAGGCTCATTATGGGACATTTTATTCGTGAAATAGTGGTCGAAACGCGTCAAAAGTCCGTCGCAGGTCTCCCAATTACCGTCGCAAGTGGTCCGGAGGCCGTCGCAGCTCGTCCGAACCCCGTCGCAGGTGCCCCGAAGGTCGTCGCAGGTCGTCCGATCGGCGTCGCAAGTCTCCCGAAGCCCGTCGCAGGTCATCCGCAAGCCGTCGCAGGTGGTCCGGAGGGCGTCGCAGGTCGATTTTCACCCGTCGCCGGCGTTCGGACTGAAATCGGCTAGCCTCACCGGACGTTTGCTGCAAAACTGCGCGCCATGCGAATCCTCGCCCTCGATCACGGAACCAAGCGCATCGGCGTCGCCGTCAGCGATGAGACCAAAACCATCGCGATGCCGCTCGAATACATTCTCGCGGAGCCGTTCGCCGCGTTTCTGGAGCGGCTCAAGCAGATCCTCGTCGAGAAGGAGGTTGATCTCATTCTCATTGGCAATCCGCGCAACATGGACGGCAGCTACGGTCCGGCGGCGCAGAAGGTGCAGACCTTCGTCGGCGTCCTGAAAACTGCCGTTACGGTACCCATCAAGTTGTGGGATGAGCGCCTGACCAGTTCGCAGGCGAATAAGATCTTGATTCAAGGCGGCGTCCGGCGTGATCAGCGCAAGGAGAAGGTGGATAAGATGGCCGCCGCGATCTTGTTGCAAAGCTATCTGGACGGGATTTGATTTTTGCCACAGATGGGCACAGATGAAACACAGATGGGGAAAACATTTCGGCTGGTGGGGCGAGCGTCCTCGCGAGCCAAATCGGAATGGTGGCCGTGCGCAAGCACCGGCTCGCGGGGACGCTCGCCCCACCGGTTATCTGTGTTTCATCTGTGTGCATCTGTGGCAAAAAAATGTCTGCGTTAATTAAATACAACCTCGTCATCGCTTACGACGGCACGGCCTATCAGGGCTGGCAGTGGCAGCGTATCGGCCTCGGCGTGCAGCAGCGCGTGGAGGAGGCGCTGGCGAAACTATTCCCCAGTGCGCCGCGCCTCCACAGCTCCAGCCGCACAGATACCGGCGTCCACGCGCTCGGCATGGTGGCGCATTTTGAGGTGCCCGCCGCCGAGATGCGGCGCCTGACGACCGCGCGCCTGCCGATCGCCATCAATTCGCTGCTGCCGCACGATATCCGCGTGCAGTCGGCCGTGCGCAAGCCGGCGAAGTTCCACGCGCGCTTCGATGCGACGGGCAAGCAATATCGTTACTTCGTCTGGAATCATGTCGGCATGAACCCGCTGCTGCGCCACACGGCGTGGCACGTGCCGCGCAAGCTGGATTTTGCGGCGATGCGCGCGGCGGCGAAGTTATTTCTCGGCGAGCAGGACTTTCAATCGTTCGCGTCTAATCCCGGCTACAAGCGCACGACGACGGTGCGCCACCTGACGCGGTGTGAGTTCAAGAAGTCCGGCGCGCAACTCACCTTCATCATCGAGGGCGACGGCTTTCTCTACAAGATGTGCCGCGGCATCGTCGGGACGATTGTGCAGGTGGGCATGGGCAAGTTCACGCCGGACGAAGTCGCCGCGATGCTCGCGAAGGCCGACCGCCGTGTGGCCGGCATGAGCGCGCCCGCGCACGGCCTGGTGCTGTGGAAGGTTAATTATGCAAAGCGCGGGCACCAAGCCGCCAAGCCGCGAAACCAAGTGGAGGTCGAAGAGTGAAGGGTTTGGTTTATTCCTTGCGTCTTTGCCGCCTCGCGCCTTTGCGTTAAAAGTTTTGCCATGAATGTTGTGCTGCTTGAACCGGAGATTCCGCCGAATACTGGCAATGTGGCGCGGCTCTGCGCGGCCACGAAGTCCACGCTGCACCTCATCGAGCCGTTTGGCTTCAAGCTGGACGACGCGCAACTCAAGCGCGCAGGCATGGATTATTGGCAGCAGGTCGCGTGGCATCGCTGGAAGAACTGGACGGCGTTCGCGGGGAAGTTGTCGCCGGATGCGCGACTATGGTTCATCGAATCCAATGGCGCGAAGAATTATAGCGAGGTCAAATTCGAGGCGGACGATTATCTGGTGTTCGGCCGCGAGACGGCGGGTTTGCCGAAACAGCTTCTGGAGCAGCATCGCGAGTCCTGGCTGCGCATTCCGATGTTCAATGCGGAATCCCGTTCGCTGAATTTATCAAACTGCGTGGCGCTGGTGTTGTTCGAGGCGCTACGGCAGCAGGGATTTGCTGGCGAGATACTTTAACTCGGACTTTAGTTAACGCCGAAGATTCTTATCAATAAATCCAAGGTGCCGTAAGTCACAAAACCTAGTGCTCCTCGCACTGGGGGAAGTTGCAGCAGCACGATGATTATTATGAAGCCGAAACGCGCGAAGTTGGCGTAGGTCTCGTGGGTCATCCCAGTCGCGACGCGCAAGACGTGCGAGCCGTCCAGCGGCGGCACGGGAATCAGATTGAAGAAGCACAGGACGAGGCTCAAGCCAGCCGCTTGCAAACCGAAGTCAATTAATTGGCCGGAATGGAAAACCATGCCAACTCGCGCCAGCGCTACGAGGCCGATGGCGAGCACCAGGTTCATCGCGGGGCCGGCCATCGTCACGAGGATGTCGTCACGCTTGGGATGGTTCAGATTGTAGGGATTGACCGGCACGGGCTTCGCCCAACCAATGAGAAAGCGCCCCGCGCCCGGCATGAATATCATCAGCAGCGGCAGCAGCACGGTGCCGATGGGGTCAATGTGCACGACGGGATTCAGCGAGACGCGGCCTTGCAGGCGCGCCGTGTCGTCGCCACATTTCCACGCGGTCCACGCATGGCCGTATTCGTGAAAGGTCAGCAGCGCGACCAGCATCAGATACTGGATCAGGCCGTCGGCGATTGCATTTTGGTCCATCGGCGGGAGGATAATTAGTCAGGGGCGGCGAGTCGAGGCTGTGAATTTTCTTTGCGCGGCAGGGTGTAAAAGAATTAAGCTGGCGGTCGTTAAACCAAACACTTTATGCCATTACTTGAAGGAAAAACCGGGATTGTCTTCGGCGTCGCCAACAAACGCTCCATCGCTTGGGCCATCGCGCAGGCGTGGGCGCGCGAAGGTGTGAAACTCGCGTTCACCTACCAGGGCGAACGCCTCAAGGACAACGTCGAAGAACTCGCCGGCACGTTCGGTGCGGACACGCTGATTCTGCCGTGCGACGTGACGAAGGACGAGGACATTGCCCGCGTCTTCAGCGAAGTCGGCGCGAAGTTTGGTAAGTTGAATCTGCTTCTGCACTCCGTAGCCTTCGCGCCGAAAGATGCGCTCGAAGGCGAGTTTGTGAACACGAGCCGCGAGGCGTTCCGCGTGGCGCATGATGTCAGCGCGTATTCACTCGTCGCGCTTGCGCGTGGGGCGGCACCGTTGATGACCGACGGCGGCAGCATCGTGGCGATGAGCTATTACGGTGCGGAAAAGGTTGTGCCGCATTACAACGTGATGGGTGTGGCCAAGGCAGCGCTGGAAGCCAGTACGCGCTATCTCGCCTACGATTTGGGTCCGAAGAAAATCCGCGTAAACTGCATCAGCGCGGGACCGGTTAACACGCTTGCTGCCCGCGGCATTTCCGGCTTCATGGAGATGATCAAACATTACGAAGCGCACGCCCCACTCAAGCGCACCTGCTTGCCCGAAGAACTCGGCGCGACCGGTGCGTTTCTCGCGAGCGACGGCGCGGCCGCTATAACTGGTCAGGTCATCTACGTGGACGGCGGGTATCAGATCATGGGGATGTGAGCGCCGCGCCGAAACCGCCGGCGAAGCTGGACTTCGGTCACGCGCCGGAAACCATTCAATTCTGGAAGCGCCTCGTTCGCGAGGCGCTTTCGCTTTCCACCCCTACGCCGTTCTACGTTTTTTCCTCGCTGCCAATTGATGAACGAATTGCTGAATTAGATACGGCGCTTAAGAATGCTGGAATAAAATCCGCACTCCACACTCCGACTACCGCAATCGCCTTCCGCCATTGGCTTTCGTGCAAAACCCAGCCAGTCGCACCACTACTTCGCTGGTGGCGTGAGCAGGGTAGGGGTATCGAGGTGGTCAGCGAGTTTGAACTGCGCGCCGCATTCAAGGAAGGATTCACCCCGCAAAACATTCTCGTCAACGGTCCAGCCAAGCATCACTGGCTGTCGCATTTTGAGCTCCGCGATTTAGCGGTAAACTTCGATTCGCCCGCGGAACTCACCGCCCTCCTGCCGCTTGCCCAGAATCTAAACTGGCGTTGCGGGGTTCGCATCTTGACGGGCGAAGAAGTCGACCCGGAAAGCCCGCAGTTTCCCACGCAGTTTGGTTTCGCGCCGGACGAAGCCGTGCGGGCGCTAAAGAAATTACTTCGTTCCAAAGTGCGCACGGAAACTGTCCAGTTTCATCTGCGCTCGAATGTTTCCACCGTGGCTGCCTATGAGCGCGCCATCGTCGAAGTCGCGGGGATTTGCTGCGCCGCGAAGTTTAGTCCGCTGCACTTGGACATTGGCGGCGGGGTGCCGGTGCGCCGCATTCTTACGCGCAGCAGCAAAGTTTATGACGGTGAATTTGGCCTGCGCTCATTTGCCCAGATGCTGCGTCAGGCAGTAAAACTATTTCCCGGCCTACGCGAACTGTGGTTGGAGAATGGGCGGTTTATCAGTGCCGGCAGCGGTGTGCTCGTGGTGAAAATCCTCGAAATGAAGGAACGACGTGGGGTGCGCCAGTTTATTTGCGACGGCGGTCGTACGCTGAACGCACTGATGTCGGTGTGGGAACAACACGCTCTCATTTCGCTGGCTGAACGTGGCGGTGCGGAAACCCTGACGGTCGTCCATGGTCCGACTTGCATGGCGTTCGATCAACTGGCGCGGGTATCACTGCCGCGCTCATTAAAAGTGGGCGACTATTTGCTCTGGCTCGATGCGGGAGCGTATCACCTTCCGTGGGAGACTCGATTTTCGCACGGCCACGCTGCAGTTTGTTGGCACGATGAACACGGTTTGCGTCGCGTGCGCGAGCGTCAGAGTTTTGAAAACTTCTGGAGCCAGTGGCAGTAATCAGTCTGGGCGCTTCATCTCGAATCGGTCGCGGGTCTTGCAATACCAGTGCGGCGATGCCATGCGACCGATAGTAAAAAGTTTGTCGGTGTTAATCCGTTTCTTCTCCAAGTCAAAAAGTTCGCCGCGCACATGAAGGCGCTTGATCAGGCCAATAATGACGCGGTTGCCACCAATTTGCAAAGTTCCCCACTCGACACATTCCAAACTCGCGGGTGATTCGGCAATGCGCGGCGGCTTCACGATGGACGATGGCGCAGCGGTCAAGCCGGCACGCGTGAGTTCGTTTTCGCCGAATGGCAGTGACGCAGCGCATTGGTTCATCGCTTCGGCGATGGTCTCATCCACGAGGTTGACGACAAACTCATGCGTGGAGCGGACGTTGCGCGCGGTGTCCCTGGGCGTGCCGTCTTCGCGGTCACCGGGTGCGAAGGCACAGATGGGTGGATTTGCGCCAAGCAGATTGAAGAAGCTGAATGGTGCGGCGTTCACCCGACCGTCAGCGCTGATGGTGGTGACAAGCGCAATCGGTCGTGGCGTGACGAGGCTGGCGAGAAGAGTGTAGGCGCGGTCGGCGTAATCGGTTTCGAGGTTGAGTTCCATAAATAAATATCAGCCTGAATGTTTCAGGCGCGCAACATACGCGCCATCGACGTTATCTGCAAATGGCAGCAACTGGCGTTCGCCTACCAGTTTGAAATTGGTATCGGCTGCGAGGAATTCTTTCACGACTTCGGAATTCTCCTCTGGCTCCAGACTGCAGGTGCTGTAAACAATGACGCCACCAGACTTCAAAACCGTCGCCGCCTGATTGAGCAAAGCCAGTTGTGTCGCGTGCAGTCGCTCGATTTCCGTCGGTTGGATTAGCCACCGCAAATCCACGCGACGTCGCATGACGCCGGTGTTGGAACATGGCGCATCGACAAGAATGCGGTCGAAGGTCGCGGGTTGAAAGTTAAAGGTCGCAGTGGCGGTAGCGCAAGTTACGCCAAGGCGCAGACAGTTTTCGCGAATCAATTTCAAGCGGTCGGCAAAGCTGTCGTGCGCGATGATTTTGCCTTCGTTGCTCATCTGCTGCGCGATGAAGGTCGTCTTGCCGCCGGGCGCAGCGCACAAATCGAGGATGGTTTCTCCGGGTTGCGCGTCCAGCAAGGCCGGCGCGAGCAGCGTACTCGGGTCTTGCAAATAAAAGCCGCCCGCGCGAAAGCTGCCCAGCGAGTTCAGTGGCGGATGCGACTTCAACTCGAAGGCCAGATTCTCGCCCGTCCAGTCGCGCATTACGAAATCGTATTCCACACTTTCCTCGCGCCAACGTTCGATGAGCTTGGTGGCGTCGGTTTTCAGCGTGTTGACGCGGGCAAAGGTTTTCGGCGGTGTGTTATTCCATTCGAGCAGTTGTCGCGTCTTCTTATCACCAAAGTTTTTCCGCCAACGTTCTACGAGCCATTCGGGATGCGACCAGCCAAGGGCAGGCTGGGAGGTTTTCATGTCAGCGAGAATTTTCTTCACCTCGTCGAACTCGCGCAGATAGGCGCGCAGCACGGCGTTAATGAAGCCGGATTGTGAGACGTAGCCAGAGCGCTTTGCCTGCTCAACCGTCTCGTGAACGGCGGCGTGCGGTGGGATGCGGTCGAGCCAGAATATCTGGTACAGGCCAAGCCGCAGCAGGTTGATGAGTGCCGGTCTTGGCTCGCGGCCAGGCGTGGTCTTGCGCGCGATGAGCCGGTCAAGCGTGGCTTGCCAGCGGATTACACCGCACACGAGCTCGTGGCAAAGCCCGCGATCAGCGGGCGAAAGGCGCGCGGTGGCGAGGGCGGTTTCAAGGAGATTTTCGGTAAATTCTCCGCCGGTGAGGCGTTGCGATAAAATTCGCGCCGCAATTTGTCTTGGATTTTGGCTGTTCAAATACTTTAATTAAAGGATTCTATTTGTGGGATGCGAGATAAATAATTTATGAAAGAAGAATTCGAGAAACTGGCAGCAACGGGAAAAATCGAAGGCCGGCATGTTCCGGCGCTCACACAACTGGCCGAAGCCGGCTGCTGTATCCACCGGAGCTGGGGCTTTGGACGCATCAAGTCGGTAGACACGGTGTTCGCGCGGTTTACGATTGATTTTACGGGTAAGGCTGGTCATCCAATGGATTTGGGCTTCGCCGCCGAACAGCTCAAGCCCGTACCGAAGGATCACATTCTCGCCCGCAAGGCGATTGACCTCGCGGCCGTCCGCCACCTCGCCGCGCACCACTTGGAATTAATCAAGATTATCTTGAACAGCTTTGGCGGCAAGGCGACCACCGAACAGATTCAGCAGTTGCTCGTGCCGGATGTCATCACCGAAGACTGGAAGAAATGGTGGGATACCGCCAAGCGCGAAATGAAGAAGGACGGCCACTTCATCGTACCGACGAAAAGGACTGACCCGATTATCTATCAGGCGCAGGAAACCTCATTGCAAGACCGCCTGCTTGCGGACTTCCGCAAGGCGAAAGGCCTAAAGGCACGCGTGGTGGTGGTTTATGAGATTCTCAAGGGTGTCTCCGATTTGAAGGACAAGGTGGCCACGGCGAACGAAGTCATTGCCGCGTTGAATCCCGATATCGCGTCGCACCAACGCAACCAGCCGGCGGTGGCGCTGGAGGCCATCTTCGCGCGTGATGAATTACGCGAGGCAGCCGGGTTGCCCGCCGCTGGCCCTGACGAGGTTACCGTCGCGAAAGTCTGGGCACAGGACGGAATTCGGTTCGGTCCGGTGATTGAGGCTATTCCCGCTGCCAAGCATCATCGCGCTTTAGAATCGTTCAAGACCGCTTACCCCGACCGTTGGGTGGAAATGTTTCGCAGCGCCTTGAATTTCGTTTCTTCCAAGCTCGTCAAGGAAATCGTCAGCGTGCTTGTGAACGAAGGCAAACTCGCTTTGCTCAAGGAGACGCTCGCCAAGCTCATCAATCAACACACCGCCAGCACCGAGTTGCTCCTTTGGTTTGGCCGCGAACGCACGGAAGACTTCGTGGACATCCTCGGCCCGGAAGTTTTCCGCGCCATGCTTACCGCGATGGAGCGTGACCAGTTTCAGGAACGCCGTTCCAACCGCCTGCGGGATTTTATTCTCGAAGATCAGGCGTTGATTGTTGAATTAACTGCTACCGCCGACATCGAAGTCGTTAAGGATTTGACCCGCGCGCTGAAACTTTCGCCCGTGTTTGATGACATGGACAAGCGTTCGCTTCTCGCGCGTCTCGTCAAGGCGCATCCCGCTGTGCAATCGCTCGTCAGCGGCGAACAGACCAAGCAGGAGGCTGGCTTGCTCGTCTCGTGGGACAGCCTTGAACGTCGTCGCGCGGAGTATCAGGAGTTGGTGGAGAAGAAGATTCCGGCTAACTCAAAAGAAATCGCCATCGCGCGTAGCTACGGCGATTTGCGTGAGAACCACGAATACAAGGCTGCGAAGGAAATGCAGAAAATCCTCATGCGCCAGAAGGAAGACCTCGAAGCCGCCCTCAATCGCGCGCGCGGACAGGACTTCTTGAATGCCAAAACTGATGTTGTCGGGCCGGGCACCATCGTCGTGGCGACCGATCTTGCGACCAATCAGGCCGAGACCTTCACGATTCTGGGCGCGTGGGATTCCGATCCTGACCAAGGCGTCATCAGCTACCTCACACCCGTCGCCATGGCCCTCGTCAACCGCAAGGTGGGCGACGAAGTGGAGTTCGAGCTACACGGTAGCAAGCGCCGCCACCGGATTGAGAAAATCGAGGCGTGGAAGACCGAGGCGCCGGTGCAAGCTTGATTTAAATTCAAAACAAAAACGGCAGCGGAATCTCTTCCGCTGCCGTTTTTTGTTTTCTTAAATCCCTTACGCCTTGCCGCCGAAGCTGACGAAGTCGTCCACGTCCAGCATGTCGAACCACGTCACGATATCTTCGCGTTGGGGGGCGATGGTCTTGTGCAGGCCGTTAAAATATTCGCGGGATTCCACGTCTGCCGGCGCGCGGTTTTCAGCGATGGCCGCCCACGCAGCGATTTCTTCGGGCGACCGTTTATGTTTGGCGTGGGCGTTAATCCATGTGAGCACCTCGTTATCGGTCTTGGTGAGTTCGGGTTTCAACGCTTCCGGGTCAATGCCCACGAAGTCGAGGAACCGATGGTCGAGCGGGCAGGCGTAATGATATTCGCCGTTCTTGCCTGCCAGCAAGGCGCGTCCTTTGTCCAGCATGCGGGGCAGGATGACGTAGCCGCCCAAGCGGACGCGCGGGCTGCGGGGTGGGAATTTAGTGAGATCAGGTGTGTGTAATGACATAATTAATTTTTTATTTTAGTTTGCATGTCGCCTTTCTTTGCGACGGCAACCAACTTGCACTGAAAATGCCGAATTGCAAGTGCTGCCGGAACATTTTAGTTTGTCCGGGTGAAACACTCTGGAAAAGCCTCCGCCGCCGCGATGAAGCTGATTGCCCTGTCCGCCGTGGGCGTGCTGGTCCTGCTGGTCGTTGCGTGGCTGGCCGCGCACATCGCCGCGTTTATTCTGGCGATGGGTGGTGTCTTGTGCGGTCTCTGGGTGTTGTTTGTCATCTTCACGTTCTATTTCTTTCGCGACCCGGACCCGCTGCCGCCCGTCGGGCCGGGTCTCGTCATTGCGCCGGGCCATGGCAAGGTGGACACCATTGACACCACAACCGAAGCCGAGTTCATGGGCGGCGAATGTCGGCGCATCTCCATTTTCCTCTCCGTTTTCGACGTCCATGTCCAGAACTCGCCGGTCATGGGGCGCGTCGCCTTTTTTAAACACACGCCCGGCCAGTATCTCAACGCCATGCGCGCGGATTGCGCCAAGTACAACGAGAATGTCCTCATCGGCATCGAATCCGTTGACCCGCGCGAAGCCAAAGTCGGTGTGCGCCTCATTGCCGGGCTTATCGCGCGCCGCATCGTTCCGTTCGTTGCGCAGAACGATCCTGTCTTGCGCGGCGAACGCATCAGCCTCATCCAATTCGGTTCGCGCGTGGATGTATATTTGCCGCTGAACACCAAGGTCAAAGTGCAACTCGGCGACCGTGTCGTCGGCGGTTTAACGGTGTTGGCTGCGTTTGAATAAAATTCCATGGCCGATCAACCGCAATCTCCGTCCGATACCACGGCTGAATCTTCCAAGTTGAAGATTTATTTCCTGCCGAACCTGCTCACGGCGGGCAATCTCTTCTGCGGCTTCGTGGCGCTGACCAAAATTGTGGAGGCCAACCTGAACCCCGACGCCAATGGCCACGTTGACTGGGCGCCCATCAAGTTCGCCCTCGCGGCCATCTTGCTCGCCTGCATCTTTGATTTGTTCGATGGCCGCGTCGCCCGCATGGGTGGACACGAAAGCCCCTTCGGCCGCGAGTTTGATTCGTTGGCCGACCTGATTTCCTTCGGCGCGGCCCCGGCCTTTCTCGTGCATCGCGTCGTCTTGGGGCGCGTGTTGCCAGATGAATACACCCAGCTCGGCTGGTTCATCGCCTCCATCTATCTCATCTGCGGCGCGTTCCGGTTGGCCCGCTTTAATTGTCTCGCGGCCATGAATCTCCCCGGCGCGGGCAAAGATTTCCTCGGCTTCCCCATTCCCTCCGCCGCCGGTCTGGTGGCGTCGCTGACGTTGTTTATCATCAAGTGGAATGAGAAGGAAAGAGACCTCGGCCATTGGGGTTATCTGCTGCCCGTGGTACTCGTGTTCCTGTCCGCGATGATGGTCAGCGAAGTGCGCTATCCCAGTTTCAAGGCGCTGGGCCTCCGCTCCACCACCACCTTCTTGAAATTAATCATCGTCGTCCTCTTTGCGGGCAGCCTGTTCATCCTGCGCGAGAAGATTTTGTATTACATCCTGCCGCTGTTCTTCACGGGCTACCTGCTTTACGGCTTTATTCGCCCGTACATTTCCCGCGCCTGGCGCCGCGAAATCGAAGAGGACGATGATGAGGCGGAAGCGGCACACTAAATGTCCGACGCACATTCCATTCTTCTGGCGGGCCTGACGGGACTCTGTTGCAGCCTGATCTTTTCCTCGATTCCGTTCGGGCCGATTAATCTCACCATCCTCAATGCCGGTGCCCAGCGCGGCTTCGTCTGGGCCTGGCTGGTCGGTCTTGGCGCCTCGACGATGGAGACCCTTTACTGCGCCTTTTCCTTTACCGGCTTTTCCTCAATCCTGGATCACGGCATCGTGCAGGCCTTCATGCAATTGTTCGGCTTCGTGTTCATTCTCTACATCGGGTTCAAATTCCTGCTGGCCAAATCCGTCAACGTGCCGACCAAGCTGGACGCCGCCTCGGAAAAGATGGAGACCACCATCGAACACAAGTTTCATCCGCATTCCGCCTACATGACTGGCTTCGTGCGCGTGCTTTGCAACCTCGGCGTGCTGCTCTTCTGGATTGTCCTCGCGGCCAACCTCATGGCGCGCGAATGGGTGGATGGCGATTCCACGGCCGCCAAGGCCGCGTGTGTGGGCGGCGTGCTGCTCGGCACGAACATCTGGTTCATAATCCTGAGCTACTTCGTCTCGCGCAGCCATGGGCGCGTGAGTGAGAAAGCGTTGCTGCGCCTCCAACGTTTATCCGGCATCAGCCTCATCATTTTCGGCCTGCTCCAAGGCAGCCACATCGCGTGGCAACTGGCCCGCCACAACCATCGGCAGCATCTCCGGGACGAACAACTGCTGGCCCCCGCCACTAACACGGATTCAAACCTAAATTAATTTATGCTTAAAGCTGGAATCGTCGGATTGCCCAATGTCGGCAAATCAACCCTCTTCAACGCCGTCACCCGCACCCGCAAGGCCGAGGCGGCGAACTACCCGTTCTGCACCATCGACCCCAATGTCGGCATCGTCACCGTGCCGGACGCGCGCTTGCAGGTCTTGCAGAATATCGCCAAGACCGGCGTCGTCATCCCCGCCGCCATCGAGTTCGTGGACATCGCCGGCCTCGTCAAAGGCGCGTCGCAAGGCGAAGGTTTGGGCAACAAATTCCTGACCCACATCCGCGAGGTCGACGCCATTGTCCAAGTCGTCCGCTGCTTCGAGGATGCGGATATTCATCACGTCGCCGGTTCCGTAGACCCCGTACGCGACATCGAAGTCATCACCACCGAATTGGTTTTGTCCGATCTCGACGCCGTGCAAAAGCGGTTGAACTCCGTCGCCAAAGACGCCAAGCGCGGTGACAAGGAAGCCCTCGCGCAGGAAGCCGTCTTGAAAAAGATTGAGCCGCACCTCAACCAGGGTAAACCCGCGCTCACCCTCGAACTCACGCCGGAGGAGAAGGCCATTTCCCGCCTGTTCTGGCTCATGACCGACAAGCCCACCATCTTCGCCTGCAACGTCAAGGAAAGCGACCTGGCCACCGCCGACAAAAATCCGTTCGTCCTCAAGGTCCGCGAATACACTGCGCACCATTTCGCGTGCGAAGCTGTCGTCATCAGCGCGCAGATCGAGAGCGACCTCATTGACTTGAGCGAAGCCGAGGCCAAAGAGTTTTTGAAAGAGCTGGGCGTCAGCGAATCCGGCGTCGGTGCGCTCATTCGCGCCACGTATCATCTGCTCGGCCTGCGCACTTATTTTACGGCCGGCGAGAAAGAAGTGCGCGCCTGGACCATTCACAACGGCGACACTGCGCCCAAGGCGGCGGGCGTCATCCATTCCGACTTCGAGCGCGGCTTCATCAAGGCCGAGACTGTGGCTTACGACGACCTGGTGAAACTCGGCTCCGTCGCGGCGGCGCGCGAGAAGGGGTTGTACCGGATGGAAGGCAAAGAATACGTCGTCAAAGACGGCGACGTCCTCCTCTTCAAGTTCAACGTGTAACACTTCCGTGCTGCCGTATCGGCTGACTGGCGGGTTAGCCCTACCGGTGCGAATCTAGGCTGAAATAGACAGTTTTCGTTAAAGGAATACTTTATCGCCTGTTTTTAACTTAAAAGCAGCCTTTTTTCTGCTTTAATAAGGGTCTTGGTCAGGTGTTCAAGCGTCTGCGACTGCTTTCTAGCCCTCTTCGACACGTAGATAATCGTGTTCGACAGGTAGATAATCGTCCTCGACACGTGGATAATCGTCTTCGACACGTAGATAATCGTCTTCGACACGTAGATAATCGTCTTCGACACGTAGATAATCGTCTTCGACACGTAGATAATCGTCTTCGACACGTAGATAATCGTCTTCGACA
>CAIPKV010000072.1 GCA_903865745.1 uncultured Verrucomicrobia subdivision 3 bacterium
CGGCGTGGAACCGCAAAGATTTTCCGGCCTGTATCGAGACGCTGGAAAGCGCCCGCCGCCTCGCCCCCGCCAATACCAGCATCATCCTGCAACTCGGCCGCATCCACGGTTTGCGCTATGACTACGCCGCCGCCGAACGCTGCTTTGAACAAGCCCTGCGCCTGTCGCCCCAGAAAACGGCGATGCACACCGCCATCGCGGAGCATTGCCAGCAATTTCGCAACCCGGACCTCGCCGAACACCACCTCCGCCACGCCATTGCCCAGCCGGATGTGACCTCGCCGGCCTGCCTCCGGCTGGCTGAACTCTACGAACGCACGCGCCGGCTGCCCGAGGCCAATCAACTTGTGGAACAAGCTTTGAAATTGGCTCCCGCCTTGCCCGCCGCCCTGCTCGTCCGCGCCCGGCTGGAGCGCTTGGCCGGCCAGCTCGAAGCCGCCGAAGCCACCCTGCGCAGCTTCATCACCCAACCCATTGCCGACCTCGCCATCCGCGTTCAGGCCTGGTATGAATTGGGCCAGAATCTGGATCGCCAGAAACGCTATGACGAAGCCATGTCCGCCTGGCTCCAAGCCAAAGCCCTGCTCCAACCGCAAGCCCCCCCCTTCCTGAATGAATTGAAAACTTTCCGCGACCGCTTGAACGTGATGCAGTCGCAGGTGACCTCGGAACTGTTTCAGCGCTGGCTCGATGAAGTGCCTCAACTGGCTCCACCCCGCCGACTGGCCTTGCTCTGCGGTTACGCCCGCTCCGGTACCACCTTGCTCGAACAAGTTCTAGATGCCCACCCCGACATCGTCTCGGCCGAAGAAACGGACGTATTTTTAGACGACGCTTTTGCCCCGCTCCGGCACCAGCATCCGCCGGATGCCCTTATGCTGCCCGTGCTGGAAGCCGCCGGCGTTCCGGCTTTGCAGCATTCACGGGCCAACTATTTTCAGTCAATGGATCGATTGCTGGGCAGCACCATCGCGGGCCGGTGCCTGTTGGATAAAAATCCCGGTCACACCTTTCTGATTCCGGCATTTATCCGCCTCTTTCCAGAAACCAAGTTTCTGATCGCCTTGCGCGACCCGCGCGATGTCGTCTTGAGCTGCTTCATGCAAGCCCACTATCCGCTGAACCCGGTCACGACCGCCAACTTGACCTTGGAATGGGCGGCGCGGGATTATGCCAGCCAGATGAGCATCTGGCAGACACTCGCTCCGTTGTTGCCGGGTCGTTATCTGGAAATCCGCTACGAAGACATGGTGGCCGATCTGGAATCCGTTGCGCGCAAAACACTGGACTTCTTGGAAGTGCCGTGGGATGCCCAAGTGTTGGGCTTTAATGAGCATGCCCAAAAGAAAATGGTCATCTCGCCCACCTACGCCGACGTGACTCAGCCCATTTATAAGCGGGCTCAAGGTCGCTGGCGCAACTATCAAAAATATCTCGAACCGCACCTGGCCACGCTCGAACCTTTTGTAAAAGCCTTCGGCTACGACTAGGGAATTTACGATATTCGATTTACGATTTACGATTTACGATTGCGGAAGGAGTTTAACGCAAAGTCGCCAAGGAGCCAAGGCGCAAGGCGTGACACGAATTTCACCAATGAGCTCGGATCAGCCGACAATGGTTTCTTCCCCCAATCGTAAATCGCAATTCGTAAATCGCAAATTGCCTATCCGTGTCCATCCGTGGTTAAAATGTACAAAAAAAGAGCCGCTCCGAAGAGCGGCTCTCTGAGAAAAACAAAAACCTAAACGATTAGGCTTGCTTGCGGCGGAAGGCCATGAGCATACCGAAGCCGCCCAAACCAGCCAAAGCCAGTGAAGAGGGTTCCGGAGCGCTGGTCACGTTGTAAACCGACCAGAGCGGCATGTTGTTCATCTGGGAAGCATCCGGCGCAGTTACACCAGAAGCAACAGTTGCAGTGAAACTTGCTGAATGACCAGACCACTGACCCGCAGTGGCATAAGCACCGCCTGTGAAGGCAACCACTTCCAAATAAACCGTACCACCTGAGGCAATCTGTGCAGATGTTAAGTTCAAGTTATTGCCTTTAACATAACCCAGCGCCGTGCCGACGGGGAAAAATTGAGCTGTAACTCCGAGATTCCAGCCGCCCGCCAACTCGGACGCACCAGCGGCAACCGCTCCAACAGTGGCCGAGGAGTTAATCGCAGTGGATGACCACAGCAATTCAGCAGTGAAGGCAGTGCCAATGCCGGCTCCAACAGAACCAGTAACACCACCGTAAGTGCCATTAAGACCAAAGGTAGTCTCAAGGCCAGAATTACTATTGGCGTTGTAAGTATTGAAGGCAACTGAGCCTTGACCGAACGAGGAGACAGCCGCGGCAGACAGGCCGAGAACTGCGAGTACTAATGATTTTTTCATTTGTTTTGTTTTGTTTTGGTTTTTGTTTTTATCTGCAAATTATATAGGTTTAACTAGACTCAGGGAAGCGTTTGAACCCAGTTGGTGGCATGGCTCGCCGGTACGTTTACAAAGAAGCCCTGGCCGACAGTAACCGGGAACGACCCACCCCAAACACCGCCACCCTTACCGACTGATGTGTTAAAGACCTGAGTAGAGGGGTTCCAAGAAAGCAACTGACTTTTGTTAGCAAGAACTGGCGCCAAAGCCAGATTGGTATTATCAAGCGTGGCGTCACCGGCATAAGGAAGCTGACTGCCAACCAACGTATAACCAACGGGCAAGACATTGGTCACAAGATCGCCGGTACCTTGACCAGCTGGATCATACAAGCTACCGGAAAAGGTATTGGTAATAGTGGTGGCAGATGGGGAATTAAGAAAAAATCCCAAACCAGGAGGCAAATTGGTATTACCACCCCAAACACCTCCACCTTTACCAATTGAGGTGTCGTACACCGTTCCATGCCATGTAAGAATCTGAGATTTATTTGGAAGTGACGCAAATAGGTTAGTGAGTTGGTTGCCATTGCCATCATCCAAAGGATTGGCAATCATGTTGTAACCCTTCACCAACGGCACATTGACGTAGCCGACGATGTTTTGTGAGTAGACCTGAGCTTGGGAGGTGATTGCGCCAACAGCCAGTGTAGCTGCCGCAATCGCGAGTGTTGCTTTAATTTTCATTTGTAGTGTTATTTAGTGTTGTTGTTTTACCGTGTGTACGAACAATCTCGCAGAGACCGTGTCACCAGTCAACTTTTTTTTTAAATTATTTTGAACATATTTTTGCCGACCTAAGTTTTAACCGCCAAGGCGCCAAGGACGTCAAACAAACCATTCATTTTCAACTATTTATTACAACATTTCGATCGCTCTTCGCTCCGTATTCTGCCCTCCGCCCGCCGCCTTTCAGCCGTTTGTCACACAATTGTAACCATATATCGTTGTACCCAACTCGTGGTTTTAACCCAATCAGGTAGGGATGGCGCGCTGCGCCGTCCGCTATCCGGCGCTTCCCATTCCGCCGCCGGATAGCTCCCCGATTCCGCTGGCCCCAAAACAAGTGGCCACCCGCAAGGATCAATTCCGCTGGCCAAAAGTCGGGA
>CAIPKV010000073.1 GCA_903865745.1 uncultured Verrucomicrobia subdivision 3 bacterium
TGTGGACGGAGTCACTGCTGGAACCGGCAGTGGCACTTTCACACCTGACGCAGCCGCCAAGCTTATTTTTGGGGCACAGGATAATAGCGGCTATCGTAGTTCCGGCGCTTTGCTTAGCGACTTGCGGTTTTATAACTACGCCTTGACCGCCAGTCAGGTGAGTGAGCTGACCCTGGCCCCCGGATTGCCGACCGTCAGCAATCCCAACAGCTTGGAGATATATCAAGGGCTGAATGCGACCTTTAGTGCGGTTGCGCTCGGCAATCCGGAACCCACGGTTCAATGGTATCGCAACGGCAATCCTATTTCCGGGGCCACCAGCCCAACCTTAACCATAACCAATGTGGGAATTGCCCAACAGGCTTCCTACACGATTGTTGCTGCCAACAGTTTTGGCAGTGTCACGTCCAGTCCGGCCATATTAACCATCATTAATCCGCCAGGGAATGGCACCTATGCCAGCGCCATCCTCGCCCAGAACCCGATGGGCTACTGGCGTTTCAGCGATGGCGGTGGCACGAATGCGTATGATTATGTCGGTGGCAATAACGCTTACGACACGAATTACATGAATAACGGCAACGGCAGCACGGGCAACCCCGCCACCTTGGGAGCCGGTCCGCAGCCATCGACGTTTCCCGGTTTTGAAACCACGAACACGGCGCCGTTCTTGGATGGTCTCAGTCAGGGTTACTCGTCTAGCGTTGGCTTGTTCAACAATCGAAGCAATTTCACCATCATGGGCTGGTTCAATCTTGATCCAAGCCAATATCCGATAGCCGCTGATCCGTTCATCCATCCGGATGGGCGCGCGTCACTGTTCGGCCAAGAATGGGCGTCGGAAATAGGCATTTATCAGGGCACAAACCTGTATTTCTACGCCACCGGCATCAGTGCCACGATATTCGCCAATACCAACCTTGTTCCTGGCGTTTGGAACTTCGTTGCGGCGGTATCAGACGCGACGGCCAATACCACCACGCTTTATTTGAATGGCGCGGTGGTTGGGACAGCATTGGCCTGCCCAGGAACGGTGAATCCCTACCTTTTCAGCATCGGCAAGAACGTGGCCTATTTCCCTTCGGGCGGGTATGACAACGCGTTCTTCCCCGGCAGCCTGGATGAGGTGGCGGCGTTTGATCACCCGCTTTCCTTGTCGCAAATACAGGCACTTTACCAGACAGCGGTTGCCCTCGCCAACGTGCCTCCGACCAATGTGGTAGCCAAGGTCGCTAGCATCAGCGGCACGAACAACCTCATCCTCACCGGAGCCGGCGGCAGTGGTTCAAGCTATACGGTGCTGACGACAACCAATCTGACCACGCCGCTGGCAAATTGGTCCACCAATGCGACTGGCCTGCCGTTTGGTGCGGGCGGTTCGGTGAATTACACGAATCCGATTAACCCGGCCACACCGAAACTCTTTTATCGTATCCGCGTCCCTTGAGCGGCGGGCGGCATTTGCTTAGATTGATGTAATGAGAATTAGTCACAAAGACCGGCTGGAGGTTGACAAGCCTTCAGTCGGTTTCACTTTAATTGAACTCTTGGTGGTCATTGCGATCATCGCCATTCTGGCGGCCTTGCTGCTGCCGGCGTTGTCGATAACCAAGGCCAAAGCCAAAGCGATTAATTGCGTGAGCAACGACCGGCAGGTGATGCTGGCGACGAAGCTCTATATTGATGACAACGGCGGCACGATCCTGCCCTTGTGGATCAATGTCGGGGCGGGGGGCTACATGCGCCCGATCCGACGTTCGCCCTCCAGAACACCACGTTTTATTGGTGGCCGGACAAGCTCCGGAAAGACGGCTACGGTGCGGAAAAGGGCGTGATGAACTGCCCTGCGCTCACCCAAGCCGCATCAAAGGCCAATGGCGGCCAGGCCAACTCCACCCAGCCGCTCGGCATCGGCATGAATTCCTTTGAATATGGCTGGACCGCCCAGACACCCGGCCTGCCGCCGCACCCATACAGTCATGCCAAGGAAAATCAGGTGGCCGAGCCGGGTCAATCCGTGACCTTTGCGGATGCGGCCCTGGTTTCCAATCCGCGCGATCCGGATGCGGACAACTGGAAGGAAGTTCCGGCGACTGCCAGCATTTATTTTC
Source organism: uncultured Verrucomicrobia subdivision 3 bacterium (assembly GCA_903865745.1). GTDB lineage: Bacteria > Verrucomicrobiota > Verrucomicrobiia > Limisphaerales > UBA11358 > UBA11358. The sequence continues at coordinate 2,112 of CAIPKV010000073.1, forward strand.
GCGTGCCTAGCGATTCGCAAAACGGCAATGAATACGTGCTGGATCCGACACGCACCATCGGGCGTCATGCCGGGCGGGTGAATGCATGCTTTTTTGACGGTCACGTGGCGGCGATCAAAAACAGCGCGATGGGCTATAATTATCAACGAACCGACGAGCTGGCGCTCTGGGCCAGAAACCATAACGGACTTATTCCATGAAACTCCAAATTTCACTTTCATTACGGCGGGCATTCACACTCATTGAACTGCTGGTGGTCATCGCCATCATCGCCATTTTGGCGGCGATGCTGCTTCCGGCCTTGAGCAAGGCCAAAGCCAAGGCCAAGACCATCGCCTGCCTGAGCAACATGAAGCAGGTGGGGATCGCCGAAATCATGTATAGCGACGACGCGCAGGGGCAAATCATTCCGCTCTACACGGTGCCCACCACGCCGTTGGCCATCGACCCGAACTGGATTGTGCAAAACGCAACCGGGTATTTCTGGCAGGATCGGCTGCGCTTGGGCGGATATATGAAAACCTTCAGCGCGTTTGATTGTCCGGCCTTGCAAGCATTTGCGGGTAATGCCACGCAGAACATCGGCGGCGGTTTTGCGGTCAACCATACGCTAGGCATCGGCATCAACGAGCCGGAAATTGGAAATTTCTGGCGGGATGACGCTCCAGCTGTGCCGTTCAAACAGACGCAAGTTGCCATGCCTTCCCAGTGCATTGGCTGGGCCGATGCCGGAGCCGTGACCCCGGCCAGTGTGCGGAAGGGTCCGGACAATTGGGTGCCGGATGCGACCTATGATGCGCTGGCGTTTTCGTATTTGGGCTTCGGGGCGACGTATTTTCGCGATCCTACGGATGGCCTATGGGTAAATGGCGATGCCTTGCCGGTTCCACGGCATGGCCAGCGGGTGAACTTCCTATTCATGGATGGCCATGACGAGAGCAAAAAGAACAGCAGCATTGGCTGGTCATTACCCCGGACTGACGAGGGTGCCCTGTGGGCGCGCAGTCACAGCTGATTTCAGGTTCTTGCCATGAAACCTATTTTTCTTGCGGGTCTGCTGTTCTTGGCGCTGGTAACGGGTTGCGGCCATAAAAAAAGCCCCGGGCCGGAAAATGCGGCCTCGTTGGAGGAGCTGAACCGCGCACTGGCCGTGGTGGCGATGCGCAGTGGTTATAATCCGCCGCCGACCAACGAGCTGGCAAAATTTCTGGCGCTCTCTGGCAAGACCATGCCGGTGCCGCCGCCCGGCAAAAAATTAGTGATGGCTCCAGATCGACGCCAGTTCGTGCTGGTAGATCAATAGCGGCAATTTTAAGGCTGCAGCGGTTGAAGCGCGGCTCAATGATTTTTTAATTTACCTTGAGCGTGAGCTTCGATGACTCGGCTTGTAACAGGGTTGGCAAAAAACAGCGCGATTATGAAAAATATATTTAATTGGCGACGGCTCGTATTGGCCTTGGCCGGTGCGCTGGCCTGGAATGCGTCCGCTCAACTGGTGGTTTTCGAGCCAGCAAGCGGCTACTGGAATGTTCCAGGCAACTGGAGTAGCGGTAGCGTGCCGATGAACGGTCAGAGTCCCGATATCCTCAACGGCAGCACGGCCATCGTCACCAACGACGTTGGGAGTTGCGGGAACACTTATGTGGGTCAAGGTAATTACCCAACCTTAACCGGCACGGTGCTTTTCCGTCCCGGAGCGATTTTGACAACGGCAAATTTGTTCCTCGGGCGTGACTCGACAAATTATGGCCAATTCAGTCAATCTGGCGGTGTATTGACCGTTCCTGGCTACGTGAGTGTCGGCGATGCGGCAGACGGTTCGGGTGCCAGTGGCGAATACGATCTTTCAGGAGGCCTGCTGCAACTGCCAGTTGGCGGCAGCTATGTGCAGGTGGGTAACCAAGGCTTGGGTCGGATGGTGGTGGCGGGTTCGGCGGTGCTCAACACGCCTACGCTGGCGGTGGGTAACACCGCCGGCTCTTCCGGGTCGCAATTGTTCCAGTGGGGCGGAACGATCAATGTGACCAATTTTACCATTGGCTCCATGGCGGGCGAGAGCAATTGTTCCTACACGATTTCGGCCGGCGCGGTGCAGTGGAGCGGGCTGTTGTTGATTCAGGATTTGATGGCAGTGCAGGGCACCCGATATTCGTTGCAAGGCCCGACCACCGGCGTCGTGGGGTTGCAACTGACTGGTGCTGGCACGCTACAGTTGCAAATGGACGGAGCAGGCATTGCGCCGATTCAGCTTAACGGCTCTCAACTGGCCATCGCTGCCGGCAGCAAACTCATCGTGGATGGCTCTCAATATTCGCGTTGGAACGGAAGTCCGGGCAGCTTTACATTGATACACCACGGCGGATATGCCGGCCAGACGGGTTTCACGGCCACGAATGTCATCTTCACCGGATTCGGGAATTTGACACCCACGCTGGTATATTCGCCGAATACGGTGACGCTGGTGTTAAGCCTAGCGGCGGGCGGGCAGCCGCAGTCCGGTCAGGGTTTGCTGTGCGAATACTGGCAAGTTCCCATCACGGTGAACCCAAGCCTGAACAACCGATCCATACCAGCGCCATTGTCTGTGCTACCGGATTTTACGAACTCGCTGGTGGCGGAGCACCCCATTTTTGGACGAGTCGTGTCGAATTTTGACCTTTCCGGACGCTTGCAGGACACGAATTATTTCATGAGATTCTCAGGTTACATAAATGTGCCTACCAACGGTTCGTATACTTTTTACCTGAGTTCGGACGATGGCTCGAAGTTGTGGCTGGATAGCGCTCTGCTGGTCAACAATGACGGAGTTCATGCCGCGCAGGAGGTTTCAGGTCTTACCAATCTTGCTGCCGGAATGCACTCGCTAGTTGTCGGCTATTTTCAAGCAAGCGGCAACCAGAGTCTGGCCGTCAGTTGGAGCGGACCAGGATTTGGCAAGCAGGCCATATCTAATTCTGCATTATATCTTTCAGCCCAAATCAACCAGCCGGTGCGGCAGCCGGTATATCAGAATATCGTTCAGGACTCTGAGGCTACTTATAACTACGCCCCGTCCTTCATGTATGACGAGGTGGAGGGTCTTTACAAAATCTGGATGTGCGGTTCCGGCATCCCCGGTTGTGTGGGGGGCGACAACATCCTCTACCGCGAAGCCACCTCTCTACAAGGTTTGATGACGGCCCCGCTTTCGGTGGCGTTGCAACCCAGTCTGGACCCGACCAAGTTTGACCAAATCCACGCGTGTGATCCAAATGTGTATCGGGTTGGCAATCTCCTGTATATGGGATACGGGGGAAACACCGACGGCAGTCAGTTGGTGGCGACCACGCGTCTGGGCATGGCCGTTAGCTATGACGGCGGGCGGACGTTTCAGCGATTGAACAATGGTAATGCCATCATTTCACCCAGCTCGCCCGACGCCAATCTTTATGGCATAGGCCAGCCGGCGGTGGCGCAAGGTCCGGATGGTTATTACTACATGATTTATACTGACGTTAGTGCCACCAATTCAAATGTGGGTGGAGACATTCGCGTTATCAGATCCTCTGACCCCGGTTTTTCGCCGGGAAGTTTTACCAATGTGGCAACCCTTACGGTCAATTCGGTTGGCGGAGCCTCACTTGATTTGGGATACGACACGAACAAGGCGCAGTTCATTATTATAGTGAATCAATCACCTGTTAATACACTGGAGTATTATAACACCAATTGGAGCTACGATCATGCGGTTTTTTATACCAACAATTTTGGCTGGCAGTTCGGAGAGGGAATAGGCCTGCTGATGACTTCGCATAAACAACCGGTGAGTTATCTGCAGGAGGGCGTGCCAAACTATGTTTTCTCGGCGTCCGTGGTGGACTCGACCAATGACACGTCCTTGTGGGCAAATTGGGTGGCGGGGGATCTGAAATACCTTGTTTATCCGCAAACTTTGACGCCCGCAACCAATCTGATCATTAACGGCAATTTCACGGCGAACGCGGTGGCGTTCACCAACCCGCCGGGCTATACCTCGCCTTGGAGTTCTGGAAATCCTTCTGCCATCACCGGCTGGATCAACCTGTCCAATTCATTGGCGGGCGTGAACGGCATCGCCACCAGCGCGGGCGATGCCTTTGGCCCGGCCAGCACCGGTGGCCGCAATTATGCCTTCATTCAAGGCGGCGTAAACGGGTTGGCGCAAAATCTGGCGCTGGCAGCCAACACGACGTATCAGTTGGATTTTGAAGTCGCGGCGCGCGTGGGCAACACGCCTAATTATCAGGTTCTCCTTGGCGACGGCACGCAGGTATTTTATACGTTCACCAATGCCGCCAACAACGTCGCGTTCGTCCACATTACGGCGACATTCACCACGCCTTCCGCTTTCAAGGCCACGCCGTTCATTCAGCTACTTAATCTCAGTCCCGGCGACAACACGATTGATTTTGCCAACGTCTCGCTGTTTGTGGTGGGAGGCAAAGGTCCCACCCAAACTTCGCTGGTAGTGAGTCCGAATCCCTCGACCTACGGCGGTGCGGTGACGCTCACCGCTACAGTGCGAACCACCAACGGAATTCCGACGGGCACGATCACGTTCATGGACGGCGTAAAAATTCTCGGCTCGGCTGCACTCGGCAACGGTAGCGGCCTCACCGCCACGGCCGTGCTGACGCTCACCAATCTGGTAGCAGCTACGCATAGCCTCACCGCCACATACGGTGGCGACACCAACAATGCTGGAAGCCTTTCAAGTATCCGTTCACTGACGGTGAATCCATCATCTTCCACCACTGCCTTGGTGAGTTTGCTGAATCCGTCGCTACCCGGACAGAATGTGACTTTCACGGCCACGGTCAGAGCGGTTTCTCCGGGAGCAGGCACGCCAACAAATCTCGTTCAATTTCGCACCAATAACGTGGCGGTCGCGCTGGTCAATTTAGACGCCAGCGCGCAGGCGGTTTTCGCCACGGGTTTGTTGCCGCACGGATCAAACACAGTTACGGCGGAATATGTGAGCGATGGGAATTTTTTCGCCAGCACGAACAGCATGACGCAGGTGGTCAACACACCGCCGGTGGTAAACCCACTGTTGCTCGGCGCGGTGAGTGGATTGCGGGCAACTTTGAAAATCATCAATGGTGGCAACGGTCCAACGGATGCCGAGGGTGATCCGCTGTTGGTCACGGCTGTGGGCGCGCCCGCTCACGGTCTCGCCAGCACTGACGGCACCAACGCAACTTACACGGCGACGAACAATTTTGCCGGCACGGATGCTTTCAGCTTCACGGTGAGCGACAACTATGGCGCAACGGCGACGAATGCCGTAACGGTGACCGTCATCGCCAACAGTGCTGGTTTGAATCAGTTGACCGCCGGATTGAGCAGTGGGAATGTGGTGTTGACGTTTTCTGGCATTCCGTGGAACACCTATGCCTTGGAGCAAACGTTCAACTTGTCACCGGCAGTCTGGTTGCCGGTCGTGACCAATCTGGCCGCCGCCAACGGTTCCCTGCAATTTACCAATTCGACAATTGGCACGAATAGCTTCTGGCGAATCCGAAATGTTCCGTAGCTGGGCGTTTCACCACCATTCTCAAAAGAGCTTCATATGCGCCGACGCAAATCAAACAGTCGCCACCGCCAAATCCCAATAATGGCTTTGGCCGGAACGCCTGTGTGCATAGGCGATCCTGCAAGCATGACCGAAAACAACTTTTTTACCCCGCGCTGCTGAGATCATGAGCCAACGGTTTTTCAACACAATCATTTTGGGTATGCTGGTCGCAGCGGGCGGGGTTTGGGCCGGAGACTTGCCCTATTACCGCGACCTGTATCCCGATACCTGGGTCGGTCATGATTCGTTGGGACGCAATCAACCGACAGCGCAGGTGGTTGGGCCGGTAAAAACCGACCATCGGCGTGTGACGGGTATTTTCTATATCACATGGCATAAGGATTCGAGACACGACCCGTTGATGAAATCGTATAATGCAGATGTCACCAAAGTGCTGGCCGCTGATCCCCAAGCCCGGCTGGATGCCAAACACCCGCTTTGGGCCAATCCGGATTATCATTGGAGTGAACCGGAGGCAGGCTACTTTTTGAGCAAGGATGAATATGTCATCCGCCACGATATGTCCATGCTCGCCGACGCGGGCGTAGATGTCATCATTTTGGATGTTACCAATGCAGAGCGTTATTGGGCCGAGTGGGAGGTAATATTTACGGTGATGCAAAAGATGAGAGCCGAAGGGAACCGCGTGCCGCAAATCTGCTTTTGGGCTTTCAACGGTCCGGTGATCACTGTGGTGCAGGAATTGTTTGAAAAAATCTATCAACCGGGCAGATACAAAGATCTTTGGTTTTATTGGAATGATAAGCCGTTGTTGCTTTACAACGCGACACCGGAAGTGGACGCAAACGGCCAGGGTATCAAACATCCCAATCCACATTATGATGCCGCCGCCAAGACCGACCCCAAACATCTGCATTACCGCGACCCCGAATATACCGAACCGTTCTATAAAGATTACACCCAAGCGGTCAAAAACTTCTTTACGCTCCGAACGATGTGGTGGGGTTACCGCGAATGGGCCGGAAAACGTTTCGTTGGCACGGAAGACAACTGGAGCTTCGGTTTGGATTTGGGCGACCCGCGTGTGGCTAAGATGACGCCCGACGAATTGGTGTCTACCCATAACGGGAAGAAGGAAGAAGCGGCGGTCACCCCCGCGCAACATGCTTCGTCCTTTGTCGGCAAGTCTTGGACACGGGCGGGCGGCGAGCCGACATTGAACCAGTATGATTTGCCGGAACCGACCTTGGTGCCGTGGCTTGGTAAAAAGGTAGAACATCCCGAGGGTTACGGAATCTATTTCCAGCAGCGCTGGGACGAGGCGATTCAGGGAGATCCACAGTTTATTTATATCAATGATTGGAATGAATGGATTGCCGGTAAATATCAACCGAAAGAAGGCGAGACAACTCCATTCATGGGTCGGAACAATTCTTACTGGTTTGTTGACCAATACAACGCGGAATTTAACCGCACCATTCAGCCAATGAAGGGCGGCTACACGGACAATTACTACATGCAGATGGTGCAGAACATCCGCCGCTACAAAGGCGTCCGCCCCATCCCGGAACTCCACGGCCTAAAGTCAATCAAGCTGGATGGAGGCTTCGCCGACTGGTCTGGCGTCGAGGTCGAATTCCGCGACACCGTGGGAGACACGATTCACCGCGATTACGATGGCTACGGCGGCTTGCATTACACGAATAATCTTGGTCGCAATGACATCATTACCAGCAAAGTCGCGGTGGATCAGGACAACGTGTATTTCTATGTGGAAACGCAGGACGCGCTCACGCAGCACACCGGCACAAATTGGATGTTGCTGCTGATCGACGCCGACCAGAACCCAGACACTGGCTGGAACGGTTACGATTACATCATCAATCTCCAGGTGGTGGATGACAAGACCACCACGCTTCAGCGTTACGCCCCAGACGCTCCCGGCGGCCCGTGGATTGAAGTGGCCCGGCTGAATTATCGCTATGCCGGCAAGCGACTGGAACTAGCCGTGCCGCGCAAACTGCTTGGCTTGAAAGGCGATGCGTTCAGCTTTGACTTCAAATGGTGCGACAACCCGCCGGACTTGAAAGACCCGATCTCCTTGTGTCTCGCTGGCGACACCGCCCCGAACCGGCGGTTCAACTACCGCTGCCTCTGGAAGAAGAACGGGACGCAGATGGCTGCCACCAAACCTCTGAATTGATTAACCATTGCGAAAACACAACGTTCCTATCACTTAATGAAAGCAACTAAATTCCTGTTTGCCATTGCGCTTGGTTTCCAAGCGTTATTGGTTTGTGCCGCCCAACCCAATTTGCTCCCGCAGCCGGGGGCATCGCCGGACTGGAGCATCGGTTTGCAGGAACTGGACTTAAGTTCGATGAGCCAAGGCTGGGGAACGCCGCAAATTGACAGGTCGGTGGGTGGCCAGCCGCTTGCGATTGGCGGTCGCCATTTTGCACATGGGGTGGGCACCCATGCGGTCGGGGAATACGCGCTTGATCTCCACGGCACGGCGACGCATTTCAGCGCCTGGGTGGGTGTGGACGACGAGGCTCAGGCTCCCGGCTCAGTGGTGTTTCAAGTGGTGGGAGACGGGAAGACATTGTGGGAATCCGGCGTGATGCGCAGAGGTGATCCCGCCAAGGAGGTGAGCATTGACCTCGTGGATGTAAAGAAATTGGTATTGCAGGTGGGTGATGCGGGTGACGGAAATGGAATGGATCACGCCGACTGGGCGGAGGCTAGGATTGCCGGACATTCCAATAAACCGGTTCCATGGCCGTGTGATTATCATCAAACGCTGGATTTGAGCCAGCCGCTCGCCATCGGGCCGGTTGGAAAAAATTCCTGGGGCGGCATAAATCCGCACGGCGACCGCGTCAGCGTGACCAGTCAATCACTGGAATGGAACGGCAAGCCTTTCATCATCGTAGCCGGCGAAATCCATCCGACGCGCACAGACGAAAATGCCTGGGAAGAGTCCATCCTAAAAATGAAGGCCGGCGGCTTGAACATGGTTTCGTGTTATTTGCTGTGGAACCATTTTGAGCAGGAGCCCGGCAAGTTTGATTTCACGGGCAACCGGAACATCCGCCGTTTCGTCCAGTTGTGCCAGAAGCACGGAATGTTTGTCTGGCTGCGCATCGGGCCGTTTTGCAATTCAGAAGCGCTCGCCGGCGGTTTGCCGCAGTGGCTCTTTGGCGAACCGGTGCACGAACGCAGCAACGATACGAATTACTTGTTTTATGTTGAACGCCTCTATCGCGCCTATGCCCAGCAGCTTCAAGGCCTGACGTTCCGCGACGGTGGCCCGGTGATTGCCATTCAGGTGGAAAACGAATACCAAGTCGCAACGCCTTACTGGGATTATCCTTATCCCGGCGCTGGTGGCGGGAACACAGGCAATGACGGAGTAGCGCATATGCTGAAACTCAAGCAACTCGCGCAAGCCGCTGGCCTGGACGCACCGCTATGGACCTGCACCGGCTGGCAAGGCGCGCCGGTGCCGACGGGAGAATTGCTTGCCACCTACGGCTGTTACGCTTATCTCGGCGCGGGCGGGCCAACCATCGCCTCGGCTTTTGTGGAACACTTAAAACAACCCGCGTATCCGCTGGCGTTTTGTGAATTGGGTGGCGGCACGCCGGCGCAGGCATCGTGGCGTCCGATTGTGCCGCCCGAAAGCGTCGAGGTCGGACTGTTCACGCGCGTTGCGACCGGCGGCAATCTTACCGGTATCTACATGTATCACGGCGGCATGAACCCGCTTGGCAAACACGGCCCGCTGAGTGTGGCCACTTGGCTGCCAATTTTGTCCTACGATTTTTCCGCGCCCATCAGCGAGTTCGGCAAGCTGCGGCAATCGTATTATCAGTGCCGCCCGTTTCAGCAATTTCTGGATGAATTCCCCGAATTACTGGCACCAATGCAAACCGTCTGGCCGGAACATGACGTGCAACCAACCGACACCAAGAGCCTGCGCTACATCGCGCGCGTCAATGGCAACAGCGGTTTTCTGTTCCTGAATAATTATCAAGACAAGCTCGATTTGCCCGATCGCAAAAACGTGCAGATGAGTCTCAAGTTGAAGGATGAAACGTTATCCATCCCGGACAATGACGCCGGGCTGACGCTGAAATCCGGCGTCATGGCGGCGTTGCCGTTCAACCTGCCGTTGGCCAGCACGCGGCTGAAGTATGCCACCGCCCAGTTGATGTCCAAGGTGGATGCGAAGGGCGAGCGCACCCTGGTATTTTTTGCGCCAACCGGCATGGCCACGGAATATGTGTTCGATGCCGCCACGGTGAAGGATATTCAAGGCGCGTCGGCACTCCGTTCCGGAAACACCATCCGGATCAGCGGGGTGGGACCCGGCACCGGGGCCGCGTTTAAAGTCACGCCCGTAACCGGCCCGCCATTTTCAATTCTTACACTCAACCGACATCAAGCCGAACACTGTCTGAAAGTGCCAAGCCTTTGGGGTGCGGAACGTCTGGTGTTGTCGGACGACGACGTGATTTGTGACGGCAAATCGCTGCGCGTTTCGTCCGTGGGTAACGAGAATTTGAGTTTCGCCGTGTTTCCAAATCCAGCGGGAAAAGTGAGCGGCCCCGCAGGTGAACTCGCCGGGGTGCCAGATGGTGTATTCACCCGTTACACCATCAACCTGCCGAAACACGAGGTGCAGGCCGAAATAAAAAAAGTGGCCATAGACAAGGTCTTGGTGAAAGTCCATCGGTCAGAATTCAAAAACATCAACGATATTTTCCTGCAGGTGGATTACGCGGGCGACCGGGGATGGGCGTTCCTGGACGGGACGCTGGTGGCCGACAACTACAACTTTGGTGTTCCGTGGGAACTGGGCTTGAAACGCTGGCAGGCGGATTTGGCCGACAATGGGTTGTTCGTGCGCATCGTGCCGTGGAAAGGCGATACCAGCAAAGTTCTTTTCGACGGGATCACGTTCAAACCGGTGGATAGCGTGCAAGGTGCGGCGGTCGGCTTCAAATCCATCAAACTCGTGCCCGAATATGCTGCAGAAATCCGTTAAGTGAAATCTCATGAAAATTCATAAAGCCTCTATGGTTTCATTGGCGATGACGCTGCGTATCGCAACCCTGGCGTGGCGGGGAGTTTGCTTTGCTTTGGCCACCGGGATTGCACGCGCGGACAATCCCGTCATCCCGCACCAGGGAGTCTGCGATCCGCGCATCCACATTTTCAATGACCGGGCGTATCTGTTCTCTACCCACGACGACGCGCGCGGCCATTCGGGATTTGTAATGTATGACTGGCAGGTTTTTTCGTCGCCCGATCTGGTTCACTGGCGAAAAGAGTTCGTGCTTAAACCGGAAGAAACTTTCCTGGGACCCACCACCAACTGCTGGGCCACCGACGGTGCTGAGCGACACGGAAAATATTATTTCTACTTTTCCGAGGGGCAGGACTGCCTTGGCGTGGCGGTGAGTGCCAACGGGCCGGGAGGACCCTACCATGACGCGTTGGGCAAACCGCTTTTACCAAAGGGCCTGACCCCGACGGCCCAGTATGATCCCACAGTGTTTGTGGATGATGACACGGCGCACACCCCGTATCTCGTTTGGGGCTATACCGTGGTCGGCCAGCAATACCATATCGCCCGGCTGAACGAAGATATGATTTCACTGGCGGAGAAACCCCGGCCCGTCACTTTGATCAATGGCTGGCAAAATGACGCGCCGTTCATTATGAAGCACAACGGGATTTATTATCTCAATTCCCACGGCGGCGTTTACGCGACCGCCACCAATGTATACGGACCCTACACGTTTAGGGGCGTGTATTCCCATGATCAGACGGTCGATCACGCCGGATTTTTCGACTGGCACAACCAGACGTTTCTTACCTACGCCGTGCCGGATGGCGACACCTATTATCGGAAAACCAAAATTGCTTATGCTCACTTCAAGGACAACGGCGACATCGCGGACGATCCGTTCATAGAACAATCACCGCTGGGCGTGGGGCAGTATGACGCGCGCTGGGAAAAAATTCAGGCGGAGTGGTTCTTCGCCGCCGCAGACGGCGTAGAGAAGCACGAGAACGCCACCGGTTTTGAAGTGCGAAATCTCACCGACGGCTCCTGGCTGGCGTATCCCAAGTTCCGCAACCTCATGGAAAATGCGGTGTTGAGCTTCTGCGTCAGCTCGGGCAAACCGGCTGGCGGCAGCATCGAAGTTCGTCAGGATAATGTAAATGGCCTCGTGCTTGGCCAATGCCTTGTTCCGTATACCGGCAGCTGGACCAATTACCAGACGGTCAAATGCAAACTCACGAACCGCGCCGGCACCCGCGATCTCTGTCTGGTTTTCAAGGGCAAAGCCGGCGAACTGTTGCGGTTGGACTGGTTCAAGGCCGAGGGTTTTGACGGGACGGCAAAATGCGACGCGCAGGCAACCCGACCTCGCCTTTCCGTTTCGCGCAGCGATTCCGAAGTTAATAAGCCTAATGATGTCAGCCCGCCGGATCTGAGTGGGCAGACCACAAACAGCACCACGAACGTAGTCAATACCAACAAGGTTTATGTTTCCCAAATCTGGGATGATGCCATCCTGAATGATTTGCGGCTGATAAAGATAATCCAGAAATATAATGCCAAAGCCACGTTTGCCGTTGATGCGGGAGACCTGACTGAAAAGCAGCAGACGAACGCCTGGATAGTTGGGGGGACACCGTTCGGCAAGGTGTCGATTGATGATGTAAAAAACATCTATTCCGAATTTGAAATCGCCAGTCACGGGCTTACTCACAAGGCGCTGCCCGGCTTGTCTGCCGCTGAAATGAAACGGGAGGTGGTTGACTCCAAACAGTTGTTGGAATCATGGCTTGGGCACCCGATCAAAGGGTTTGTGTATCCGGGTTGTCCTTACGACGAGGCCGCCAAAGAAGCGGTTCGGGCGGCCGGTTACTGGTGGGCGCGAACTTGTGAGAACGCTCCAGATTTTTACCCGGTCGCCGACCCGATGGCCATGCGGACGACGGTGGCTTTCAATGCCCCAGACTTCTGGGAGGAATTTAACCGGATCAAAGCCAAGGGCGGAGTTTTCCTATTTTGGGGGCATGCCTTCTTCCGCACCGAGGCTGAATGGTCTGACATAGAGGCTAAAATTGCCAGCCTCTCCCAAGATCCTTCAGTGGTTTGGGTAAATACTTCGGATCTTTTCGATCCCTTGAAAGGATGTTGTCCGCCGGTGGACAATCCAGTTTCACCGTCGAAACACAATGTTGTTCCTGAGGTTAAAGCCCAGACAAAGATTATGAAATAGGACCAAACTGACTTGTCCTGTTATGTCAAAGTGCTGGCGAATCTGGAATCTGAACGCAATGAAACCCAGCACCATCATCGGCACTGGCAGCACCGAACTGACCGCCATAAATGAAAATAAAAAATGAAAAATAAAATTCTCCTCACCCTCATTTTCGCCGTAGCGCTAAAAGCAAATGCTGCCATGCTGCCGGTGGCAATGCGTTGTGAATACCGAGTCAATCCGGCAGGCATTGATGAAGCTCAACCCCGCCTGTCGTGGCGCGTTGAATCTTTGGAACGTGGACAAAAACAGACTGCTTATCAAATCCTCGTCGCTTCGACCCCAGAGTTGCTCCAAGCGAACATAGGCGACCTTTGGGACAGCGGGAAGATTTTTAGTGGCGAAACGATAAATATCGCCTACGCCGGCAAGGCGCTGGCATCACGCCAACAATGTTTCTGGAAAGTGTGCACTTGGGATAAGGATGGCAAAGCCCAGCGGAGCGATCCTGCGTTATGGACGATGGGACTGCTCAAGCCGGGAGATTGGCAGTCAGATTACATTTCGTTCCGCGACGCCTCGCCGATTTGGAAAGATACCGCGAATCTTTTCCTGCCGCCAGCGCGGCAATATCGCAAGGAATTCACCGCCGCCAAATCCATTAAGCGCGCCACGATTTATTCCACCGCGCTCGGCATCTACGAGCTTTATGTGAATGGCCGACGCGTTAGCGATGCGCGATTTGCACCCGGTTGGACGGATTATCATCAGCGCGCTTATTACAACACCTATGATGTGACGCCGCTCGTGAAGCGCGGCGGCAACGCTATTGGGGCGTGGGTGGGTGATGGTTGGTATTCCGGTTATATCGGCTTTGGTTTAATGACCAGCATCGGCACCGAACATATTGGACGTTACACCTATGGCAAGACACCCGCACTAATGGCACAGCTTGAAATCGAATATACCGACGGCACGCGCAAAATCATTCCTACGGACAAATCTTGGAAGGTGACCGGCGACGGGCCGATCCGCGAAGGCGATTTTCTGATGGGCGAAAGTTACGACGCACGCAAGGAAATACCCGGCTGGACGCAACCGAATTTCGACGACGCCAAATGGGAGTCGGCGATTCTAGCTTCCGAAAATGGCTCTGTGCCCGCGACATTTTACGAATATCAAAACGCTGTAAAGCCTGGCGACGCTGTGGAGATCAAAGGTCGGCCGATTGACTTGGGCTTCAAGCAACCAGCAAAACTTGAAGCCTTTCCTGGTTTGCCGGTGCGTCCGATTGAAGAAATCAAACCAATGGCAATCACTTCGCCGACGAACGGCGTTTATATTTTCAACCTCGGTCAGAATTTTGCTGGCGTGGTGCGGTTAAAAGTCAAAGGCCCGGCTGGCACAGACATTCAGCTCCGTTTCGGCGAGATGTTGTATCCCGACGGCCGGCTGATGAATGACAATTACCGCAAGGCCCGCGCCATTGATCACTACATTCTGCGCGGTGACAAAATTGGCGAGACTTGGACGCCCCGCTTTACGTTCCATGGTTTTCAATACGTCGAAGTCACCGGCTACCCCGGCCAGCCAGACAAAGATGCGATTACCGGAATTGTTTTGCACAGCGACACGCCGTTGACGAGCGACTTCGAGTGCAGTGATCCGATGGCGAACCGGCTGTTCAAAAACGTCGTGTGGACACAGCGCGCGAACTTTTTAGATTTGCCCACGGACTGTCCGCAGCGCGACGAGCGTTTCGGCTGGATGGGCGACGCGCAGATTTATGTTCACTGTGCGACACTTAACGCGGATGTCGCGGCGTTTTATACGAAATGGCTTCGTGAAGTCATGGAAGCACAGCGGCCTAGCGGCACGTTTCCCGGCTATGCGCCGTATCCGTTCCAGCACGGTTGGGATTTCGGCACGGCGTGGTGTGATGCGGGCGTGATTTGTCCGTGGACAATCTGGCAGGCTTACGGCGACACACGGATCATCGAGCGTTGCTGGCCGTTCATGGAAAAATTTATGAATTGGCGTAAAAGCACGAGCCAGAATTTCCTCGGTATCAACCATGGCAATGAATGGGGCGACTGGCTGTCGTTCGGCGCGAAAACGCCGCTGGATTATGTGGACACAGTTTATTTCGCCTATTCCGCCAACCTCATGGCACAAATGGCGGCGGCTATTGGCAAGCAAACTGAAGCGGCGGAATACGGTGAGTTGTTTAACCGCATCAAGTCGGCATTCAATGCAAAGTATGTCCATGCCGATGGCTCGTTGGCAGTAGACACAGAAACCGCTTATGCACTGGCGCTCTATATGAATTTGATTCCGACCGACCTGCGGGTGAAGGCGGGGAAGTTTCTGGCGGAGAAATTGCGCGGCGGCGAAACAGCCGACAATTCCGGCATGACCACCGGTTTTCTGGGAACGAGGCCGTTACTGCCCGTGCTAACAAGCGTGGGAGAAAACGACCTTGCGGTGAAACATTTTCAGAGTCGCAAGTTCCCATCGTGGGGCTATGAAGTGGATCAGGGCGCCACGACAATCTGGGAACACTGGGACAGTTATACGAAGGCGCATGGTTTTGGTGGCATGGATGGCACGCAGAACGCCTCGATGAATTCTTTCGCGCATTATTCCTTTGGCGCGGTCTGCGAATGGATGATCAACGATCTCGCTGGCATCCAGTCCGACGGGCCGGGTTACGACAGAGTCATCATCCATCCGCATCCGCCGACAACCGGCAGCAATCCCGACCACCCGCCAATAAACTGGGTGACGGCGCATTACGATTCTATCCACGGTCGCATCACCAGCAACTGGCGCTTGAAAAACGGCCGCTTTGAATTTGAGACCACGATTCCGGCGAACACAACAGCGACGGTTTATGTGCCGGCGATCAGAGTGGAGCAGGTGACCGAAGGCGGCAAGCTGCTGGCGAAAGCACGCGGCGTGAAATTTCTTCGCATGGACAGCAACTGTGCGATTCTGGCGGTTGAATCAGGCACATATCGGTTTATTTCCACCAGCCTCGCACGAACAACGAGCAATGTCATGGCTCAAGAGATTCCTCAAAGCCAAGCAGCGCAATAGTCCAGAAGAGACAAATCACATCGTCGACGTCAACAAATTCTGTTCGATTGCCTGCAAACATTTTTATGCCACAAAAAATAAATGCCATCGAGAGTGCTTACCAACTCGCTCGCGAACGTTACGCCGGACTCGGCGTGGATGTTGATCACGCACTGAAAACCCTTGCGCAAATTCCCATTTCGCTGCACTGCTGGCAGGGCGACGACGTGGGTGGTTTTGAAAACGCCGGCGGCGCGCTCGGCAACGGTCTGGCCGTCACCGGCAATTATCCCGGCAAAGCGCGCACGCCGGAAGAACTCCGCGCCGACCTCGACAAAACTTTGTCGCTCATTCCGGGAAAACATCGTTTTAATTTGCACGCGTTCTACGGCGAATTCGGCGGCAAAAAAGTTGACCGCGACGCGATTGAGCCGAAACATTTTGCCAACTGGATTTCCTGGGCGAAGAAAAACGGCCTCGGCCTCGACTTCAATCCAACTTGCTTCTCACATCCAAAAGCCGCTGACGGTTTTACTTTAGCCAATGCTGATAAGGGAATTCGCCAGTTTTGGATCGAGCATTGCATCCGCAGCCGCGAAATCGGCGCCGCGATGGGGAAGGTGCTCGGCAAAACCTGCGTGACGAATGTGTGGATTCCTGACGGCTATAAAGATACACCGGCCGATCGCGTCGCGCCGCGCGCGCGCTTGGCCGAATCGCTGGACGCGATTTTCAAAAAGCAAATTTCACCGAAACTGAACCTTGATGCGGTCGAGCCAAAATTATTTGGCATCGGCAGTGAAAGTTACGTCGTCGGTTCGCATGAATTTTATATGGGCTATGCCGTCAGCCGCAAAAAATTGCTGACGCTCGACGCCGGTCATTACCATCCGACCGAAGGCATCGCGGACAAGATTTCCAGCGTGCTGCAATTCATGCCGGAGATTTTGCTGCACGTTAGTCGCGGCGTTCGTTGGGACAGCGACCACGTCGTAATTCTCAACGACGATTTGCTTTCCATCGCCCGCGAGATTGCGGTAAACGGTTTTGAAAAGCGTGTCCACATCGGCCTCGATTATTTCGACGCCAGCATCAATCGCGTCGCCGCGTGGACGATCGGGACGCGCAACATGATTCGCGCGCTGCTCATCGCGCTGCTGGAAACGCCGCTCATCCGCACGGCGGAGGCCGCAGGCGATTTCACCACGCGCCTCGCATTGCAGGAAGAAGCCAAGACGCTGCCGTTTGGCGCGGTCTGGGATCATTACTGCGAGCAACAAGGCGTGCCCGTCGGCGAGCATTGGCTGACGGAAGTGAAGAGCTACGAGAAAAATGTTTTGCGCCAACGCAACTAAACCAAACAACACACCTAAATATGGGCAATCCTTTTCTTGGCGTCGTCTTTCACTGGCTGGGCGGCCTGGCCTCCGGCAGTTTTTATGTGCCGTATCGCGGCGTCAAAAAATGGTCGTGGGAAACTTACTGGCTCGTCGGCGGTTTCTTTTCTTGGATCATCTGCCCCTGGGTCTTTGCGTTGATCATGACGAACGATGTGGTCGGCGTATTGAAACAGCAAACCGCCAGCACACTGTGGTGGACGTATTTCTTTGGCGCGCTGTGGGGTGTTGGCGGACTCACCTTCGGTTTGACAATGCGTTATCTCGGCATGTCGTTGGGCATGGGCGTGGCGCTCGGCTATTGCGCAGCGTTCGGCACACTGGTGCCGCCGATTTTCAAACAGTTCATGCCGAGCCTCCCGGTCGGGGCGAGCATTTCGGAAATCGCCAGTTCCTTGCCTGGCCAGGTCACGCTCGCGGGCGTGGGGGTTTGTTTGCTGGGCATCGCCATCGCGGCGCTGGCCGGTTTCACGAAGGAACGGGAAATGCCCGAAGCCCAGAAAAAACTGGTCATCAAGGAATTTAATTTCAAGAAGGGCCTGATGGTGGCAACGTTCTCCGGCATCATGAGCGCGTGTTTTTCGTTCGCGCTGACGGCGGGCAATCCCATCGGTGACGCGGCCAAGGCAGCCGGCACTTCAACCTTGTGGACTGGCCTGCCGAAACTCTGCGTGGTGCTGGCCGGCGGGTTCACGACGAATTTCATCTGGTGTGTGCTACTGAACATCAAAAACCGCACCGGCTATCAATACCTTGCCTCGCACGTCAAAGAGGAGCACGCGCATCACGGCGGCATGGGTGGCAGTGAACACGGCGCGGAGGCAAGGGCGGCTGGCGGCATTGTGGCGGACTTGAAGATTCCGGCGTTGGCCAACTACCTGTTCTCCGCGTTGGCGGGGACATGTTGGTATTTCCAGTTCTTCTTCTACACGATGGGTGAGACGCAGATGGGCAAGTTCAGCTTCGCCTCCTGGACACTGCACATGGCAAGCATCATCATCTTCAGCACGATGTGGGGCTGGATTTTGCATGAATGGAAAGGCTCCAGTAAAAAGGCGCACCTGCTCATTGCCGGCGGCATCGGCACACTCATCCTTTCGACCATCGTCATCGGCTTCGGCACATATCTGAAAGGCCTCGGCGGCGGACATTGAATAAAGATTCGAGCTTTCAAACCAAAAGCTGATGGCATCCTCGACGCACATTGAAAACCCCGACGTCATTCTGATCGGTAGCGGCGTCATGTCCGCCAATCTCGCAGCCTTGCTCAAGCGCCTCGACCCAGGGATCAGGATTCAGCTTTATGAAGTCACCGACGGACTCGCCCAAGAAAGTTCGGATGGCTGGAATAATGCCGGCACCGGGCACGCGGGCATTTGCGAGCTGAGCTACACGCCGAAGCGGGAGGCGGATGGGTCGGTGAATGTCAGCAAGGCGATCGAGATCTTCGAGCAGTTCGAGCACTCGAAGCAGTTCTGGAGTTACGCCGTTGCGAGCGGCATGGTGAAGCGTCCTAAGGAATTCATTAACTCCGTCCAGCATATCAGTTTCGTGCATGGCGCGGCACAGGTTGATTTTCTGAAAGCCCGGCACGCCGGGATGGCGGCGCACCATTTCTTCCACGAAATGGAATACTCCACCGACCGCGCCACCATCGCGGGCTGGGCTCCGTTGCTGCTCGAAGGCCGCAGCGACGTGCCTATCGCCGCGACGAAGATGGACGCGGGGACGGATGTAAACTTCGGCGAGATTTCGCGCAAGCTACTAAACTGGCTGGGCGAGCAGGAGGGATGCGGTATCGCGTCCGGCCATCGCGTCGTCGGCCTGAAGAAAAGCAGCACGGGTTGGGAAGTGCGTGCAAAAAATCTCGCAACCGGGGAAGTCCGCGAGAACCGCACGAAGTTCGTCTTCGTTGGTGCCGGCGGCGGCAGTCTACCGTTGCTGCAAAAATCCGGCATCCCAGAAGCCAAGGGTCTGGGCGGCTTTCCCATCGGCGGGCAATGGCTCATCTGCGACAATCCGGAGATCGTCAGCCAGCATCAGGCGAAAGTCTATGGCCAAGCGCTTGATGCCGCGCCGACGATGGCGGTGCCGCATCTCGACACGCGGATTCTCGATGGAAAAAAGACGCTGCTCTTCGGCCCGTTTGCCGCGTGGACGACCAAGTTTCTCCACAAGCAAGGCAGCCTCACTGATCTGCCTTTCTCCGTCCGACCGGACAATCTCGCCACGCTCCTCAATATCGGAATCCACAATCTTGATCTCGTCCGCTATCTCGTGCAGCAAGGCACGCAAAGCATGGCGGATCGCATGGAAGTCCTCCGCGTTTTTTATCCCGGTGCCCAGGCCCAGGATTGGAAATTGATTGACGCCGGCATCCGGGTGCAGGCAATCAAAAAGACCGATGGCCAGGCTGGCATCGTCCATTATGGCACCGAGGTGATCACCGACGCGAACCGTTCTATCTCTGCTCTGCTCGGCGCCTCACCCGGTGCCTCGGTCTCGGTAAACATCGTGCTCGAAGTCATCAAGAAATGTTTTCCGCAACTGCTGTCCAGCAGCGATGGCCGAGGGCGGATGAAGGCGATGATCCCTACCTATGACGAAGACATCAAGCTGCCCGAGAACGCCGCGCGCTTCCGTGAAGTCAGTCAACGTGTGGACGAAATGCTTGGGCTTCGCTCTCCCTGATTGCAACGACCCACGCGCCAGAACAACAATTTTCACATGAAAACCATTCCCACCGCCCCGCGCACATTTCTCCATCCGCGTGATGAAATCATGCGCATGATGGAGCGCATCTATCGCTACCGGATGACCACCACGTCCGGCGGTAATCTCTCGATTCGCGAACTCAACGGCGACATCTGGATCACGCCTGCTCGCGTGGACAAGGGCAGCCTGCGCCGCGAAGACATCGTCTGCGTCCGCGCGGACGGACGACGTGAGGGATTGCATCCGCCGTCCAGCGAACTGCCTTTCCATCAGGCCATCTATCAGCAGCGGCCAGATCTGGGCGGCATCGTGCATGCGCACGCAGTCGCGCTCGTGGCCTTCAGTGTTTGTCGTCGGGTGCCAGATACGCGGTTGTTTCCGCAGGCACGCCACGTTTGCGGTGCAGCTGGATTTGCTCCTTACGCCTTGCCGGGCAGCACGGCGTTGGGAGAGAACATCGCCCGAACCTTCGCCGAGGGTTTCAATTGTGTGGTGCTGGAGAACCACGGTGTCGTCTGCGCCGGGGAAAATCTTCAGCGCGCCTTCGAGCGTTTTGAAACGCTGGAGTTCACGGCCAAGACCATCATTAAAGCCAGCCAGCTCGGTGAAGTTCGCTACCTGAATGATGAGCAGGTGGCGCAACGGCATGGAATCGCACTGCCGCAGTTCACGCCCACCGCTGCCGGCGAGGAGGAAAACGAACTTCGCCGCCAGCTTGCCAACTTCCTGCAACGCGGCTATCGGCAACGGTTGCTGATCAGCACCGAAGGCAGTTTTTCGGCACGGCTTGCCGATGGCTCGATGCTCATCACGCCTTCGCGTGCAGATCGCGGCTTGATTGGTATCGCCGACCTGGTGCTGGTGCGCGATGGCGCGGCGGAGGCGGGCCGTCTGCCGAGCCGGGCGGCGCAATTACACGCCGCAATTTACCGTCGTCACCCGAAGGTGCGGGCCATTGTCAACGCGCTACCCGTGAACGCGACCGCCTTCAGCGTCACCGACTCCCATCTGGATAGTCGCACAATTCCCGAGAGCTATCTTTTTCTCAAGGATGTGGCGCGCGTGCCGTTCGGGGAACAATACAAGGACGGACAGGCGGTCGCGGAACGGCTGTCGCCCGAAAATCCGGTTGCTCTCATTGAGAACGACGGTGTGCTGGTCTGCGGCACCAGCGTGCTCGATGCCTTTGACCGGCTGGAAGTGCTGGAGACGACCGCCGAGGCGATCATCAACAGCCGACCGCTGGGGAAAGTTGTCCCCATGTCTGACGCGATTATTGCGGAACTGACCGCCGCCTTTTCCACGAAGTAAATCCATCAACCATGAAAGAAAAAGTTTATCTGGCAGTTGACCTCGGCGCCGAAAGCGGGCGCGTGATGGCCGGCCTTTGGAACGGACGCAAACTTCGACTGGAAGAAATCCATCGCTTCCCGACCGGCGGCGTTTATCTCGGCGAAACCTACCGCTGGGACGTGTTGCGGCTGTGGTCGGAAATCCAGATCGGCCTCACGCTGGCCGGCAAGAAATATGGCAAACGAATCATCTCTGTCGGCGCAGATACCTGGGGCGTGGACTTCGTGCTGCTAAATAAACAGGATGAAATCCTTGGCCAGCCTTACCACTACCGTGATGTCCGCACGCGCGGTGCCTTGGAACGCACCTTCAAAAAAGTTCCGCGCGCGGAAATCTTCAAACAGACCGGATTGCAATTCATGGAGCTAAACTCGCTCTATCAATTGCTCGCGTGGAAACAAAATTCACCCGCCATTCTTGATACTGCCGACACGCTGCTCTTCATGCCGGACTTTTTGCACTGGGCCATGTGCGGTGCGAAGCGGGCCGAGTTCACCGTCGCCTCGACGTCACAATGCGTGCATCCACTCAAGCGTGACTGGTCGCTGCCACTATTCAAGAAGCTTGGTTTGCCCACACATTTCCTGCCGAAGATTGTCCCGCCCGGCACAACGCTGGGCAAGTTCCGAAAATCCCTCGCCGAGCGCACTGGGCTGACGGGCGTGAAAGTCGTCACGCCGCCGTCGCACGACACCGCTTCCGCTATTGCGGGCGTGCCGACGGTGAACACGGGCAAGGCGAATTGGGCTTACATCAGTTCTGGCACCTGGTCGCTCATGGGCGTGGAAGTGAAGCAGGCTAATTTGTCGCCGCGCGCGCTGGAGCTTAACATGACCAACGAAGGCGGGGTGGACGGCACCTATCGCCTGCTCAAAAACATCATGGGTCTTTGGCTGGTGCAGCAGTGCAAGCGCTCGTTCGACGCGGCGGGCCGGAAATATGATTACGTCCAGATTGCTGAACTTGCGACGAAGGCGAAACCGTTCCGCTCCACCTTGAACCTCAACGACGCGCGCTTTTTCAATCCGCCAGATATGCCGAAAGCGATTCAGGCTTTCTGCCGCGAGACGAAACAGCCCGTGCCAAAAACCGATGGTGAACTGATGCGGTGCTGTTACGAAAGTCTCGCGCTCAAGTATCGCGAAGTCCTCGGCTCACTCGAAGAACTCACCGGCGAAAAAACCGAAGCCATCCACATCGTCGGCGGCGGTTCGCAGAATAAATTCTTGAGCCAGCTTGCGGCGGACGCCTGCCAGCGGCCAGTCATTACCGGACCGGTCGAAGCTACGGCCATGGGCAATCTCCTGACCCAAATTCGCGCCGACGGCGAATTGAGTTCTTTGGCCGAGATGCGTGAAGTGGTTCGGGTGTCCAGCGAGGTTCAACATTACGAACCGTCGGACGGGAATCATTTTGCCTCAGCTTCGGATATATTTGGATGTAAATGAACTTTTCAACTTATGAATCAACCATTTTCTCTTACCAGCTCTGATCCCGAACGAACACTTGAATACGAATTTGTGCGTGCTACTGAAAATGCGGCGCTCAATGTCCTGCAATGGCTTGGACGTGGGGAAAAGGAAATGGCCGATGCCGCCGCGTGCGATGCCATAAATGGCGTCTTCGATCTCGTGGACATACGTGGCGAGGTCGTCATCGGCGAAGGCATCAAAGACAACGCGCCCGGCATATTTCTTGGCGACCGCCTGGGTAATTGGAAGCCGGATGCACCACTGTTCGACATCGCCCTCGATCCCGTGGATGGCACCTCCAATCTGGCCAATGGTCTGCCGCATTCCATCTCCGTGATGGCCGCCAGCGAGCGATGCAACGGTCAGGCCCGTTCAATGAAAGACTTGCCAGCGTTTTATTCGGACAAATTGGCCTTTGGCCCGGCGGTGGTGAAGGCCATGCAAGGCGGTTTGGAGCCGATTCAAATCGATGATCCGCTGGAAAAAACGTTGCCGCGGGTGGCTGAGGCTTTGGGTAAACGGGTGCAGGAACTCGTCGTGTGCACCATGAATCGTCCGCGGCACGCTGAGCTCATCAAGGAAATCCGCCGCGCCGGTTCCGCCTTGCGTTTGATCAGCGATGGCGACATCGCGGCTGCAGTGGCACCCTCGCTGCCGGATTCGGGCGTGGATCTCTATATGGGCATCGGCGGTTCGCCCGAAGGCGTGCTGGCGGCGGCGGCGTTGCGCGCATTGGGTGGCGATATGTTGCTGCGGATGTGGCCGCGCGATGATGCTGAGCGCAAGGAATTGCTTGGCCAGATGACCGAGGCGGAGTTGAGTCGGGTTTTCCGTTCCAGTGATTTGGTCACAGGCGAAAGCGCAGTTTTCTGCGCCACCGGAATTAGTGACAGCGCGATGTTGCCGGGCGTAAAACTAATGGGCAAAAAGGCGATCACCCATTCAATCCTCATGCGCGCCCGGAGTCGCACGGTGCGCTACATCCGAGCCGTGCATGATCTGGAAACCAAGACCATTCACTTGCGAAGCGTGCATCGGGAGCAAAAGCTTTAAGGAATACCATGCAACTTGATCCGGCGGCGGTTAAAAAATTGTTCGGGAGGTGATGGCTAAACGCATCGGTGCGGCCACGCCAATTTCCGCCGCAGCGAAAGTCGGTTTCTTCGTGGATGGCGGCGAATGCAGCATCAATCCGCACGATGACATTTGCAAAAGGGAGATCATGCTCGTCGGCAGTTGGCCATACAATATCCGAATGTCTACCACTTTCTGCAACTGGCGGCACGGATTGGTATTCCGGTGAAAAAATTACTCACCCATCGCTTTCCGTTGGACCGCATCGCCGAGGCGTTCCAGACGAACATCCGGCAGGAAGGCATTAAAATCGTGGTCGAAAACCAGAACTTCCACCCTCGGTGCCCATAAATCTTAATCTGGACTCACCGTGAATCATCTCTCTCTTCTCGTGAACAACACTCCCCGCGCGAAATCTTAAACAGAAAAGCCCCGGAGCCGGGCAGTTTGTCACAGGTGGAGGCCGGATGGTATATAGACGGCACGACCTTGACAAACTGACTGGCGACATACCATTGAATCTGGATTCGCGCGCGTCCTGATTGGTGCGACTACGCCCCTCAACGGAATGACTTTGGGTTAATAAGTGAAACGTAGATTTCCGCACGTCAGCGATATTTGAATGCAATGACCACGCCGACACCGAAACCAATCACGATGCCGATAGCAATCAGTCCGAGCAAGGCCAGCCAGTCTCGTCTGATTTGCAAACCGGAGATGCGGGCATCCAGTTCCTCGCAGGTTTTGTGAAATCTTTCGCTGGCGGCTTTGAGATCGTTCTTTACGCGATGATGGGCGGAAACCCCGTCGTCCAGATGCCTTCTGATATCCATGGCGGTGGCTCCGATTTCCTTCAGCTGGCTGCGAAACGAACCGGAAGCCTGATTCAAAGCCTCGGTATGAACTTTGACGATGTTGTTTAATTCCCCGGTTTGCTCCTCACCAACGGCGGAAAGATTACCGATCAGCGCAGCGGTCTGCCGCCGGTATTCGGCCAGATGCAATTCAATCAATTTGCGGGATTCATTGACCGCCTGTGGCACCAGCGCCGCCGCGCGCCATTGCGCTCGCGTCAGCATCACCAGTTGGACGGGGAATCCATCTTCATCCCCGTCACTCCATTCGACCAAAATCTTCCGCATCCGTTTGGCTTCTTCGGCGGAAAGCCCGTTGCACAAAAAATCAAAATCCGTGTCCTCCATATTATTCTCCAAAGTTCAATTGCGGCTGTGGTTCGGCTTTCGCCTTTTCCTTCGTCGGCACGGATTTTTCCTTGGGAACAAATTCTGTCGGTAACAACAAATCGGCGATGGTGTCGTATTGTCGGAATAATTTCTGCATCGCCCATTGGATTTCCCCGGCGAGCAACCGCTCCAAGTGACCGGCCTCAACGTGCGACAGTTCGGCAAAGCTCAAACCGCGCTTGGCGATGGCCTCGGCCTTTTCAATCGCCAGCAAGGTTGTTGGTGTTACGGCTGGCAACGTCACGGACTTCGCGCCGAACTCCAGTAACTGTTTTTCCAGTTGCGAGCCTTTGAACAAATCCCCACGCGCCTTGGCGGGATTGTTGACAATGCAATAGTCCACGCGGTCGCCCGCATAGAGAAACAGTCGCCCGGCGTTGGTCATGCTCTCCGTGTCGTCAGTCGGGAACAGGAAAAATGTCAGTCGCACGCCTTGTTCGGCGCACACGTCCAGCACCTGCAATTCCTCCAAAGCGCCCAAGATCAAAGCGTCGGCCTGGGCGCGAGTGTCAATGACGTGAACGGGTGCGGAATCTTTCAACACGCGGCGGAACAAGCTTAACAGAGCCGTCTTACTCTCGTGTTCGTTGCCGAGGTGATAGGAGCGCACCGCTTGCGGGTGCCGGTTGGCAAATGTGTGATGTCGGTCGTCGAGGTCGGAGCCATTCCACGGCACGCCGAGCTGGTCGAGCCAGGCGGTGCGGAATTCGGCTTCAAAACTTTTGCCGAGATTGCCTTTGGATTGGGGATTGAGGTGGATGCGTCGGGTGGTGTTCATAGTTTTGTGGGATCGTTTAGTTTGATGTTTTCATGACTCGGTTGCCGGAATGAACGGGGCGTTGGCGTAGCCGCCAGCACCGGCCTGCTGGCCGATGCCGATGGGTTCACCGGAGCCGGTTGCACCATCACTCCGCCGTCCTCCCAGTGAGGGCGAGCTTGGCGTTTCAGGTAGCGCCGGTAAAATTGGTGCAATCCCTGAAACGTGATGACGCAACCTTTCTCGGTGCGGAGCAGCGCGGCGATTTCCTGCCATGTCTTGCGGTGCCGGCGTTGTTCGTGAATGAAGTCCACGAACGATTCTAGCCGGCTGCGATACGCGCGCCCGCCGCCATGCTGGTCATTTCTGGTTTCCGAATCCATTCACCGTCAGTTTATCCCGGCCAATGATGGTGGTGTTAGCGAGTAGCGGGCGAGTTGAGGCGGGAAAATGGGCAAGTTAATGGCGATAACTTTTCTGAGCATTGAAAGGCGTTGAATCGCCGGTTGAAACCGGTTGAACGGTGTTGAACCGTGATGTTGAAAGATGTTGAACCGCGTTGAATTCATCAACGCCCTTCAACGCATTTCAACATGGTGATTTCGGCCGCCGGCGCATTGCCGAAAAACCTACGCGAAACCGTAGGGGTGAGGCGTCCACCTTCAAGCAGACGAATAGGAGGCCAACCCATTTGCATAAAATCCGACCGGTATCGGTCAAACACTAATGTTCATTGCCAACATTGGGCGATGGTTGATTGGATGAAAATTGATCTCGTGTCGCGCTGATCGTGTCGCGCTGAATGTCCGTTTCTGAAACCGGAGCGCAACGAAGCGGCTGTGGAGTAAGCGAGGTTTTAGAAACGGACATTGAGGGCGTGACAGACTTGGTTCAGGTCACCTGCCGGTGATTTGTCTGCGCGGTTTGTGAGGCACGAGCAAACCGGGCAGTCAAAGCGCCGTAATCCCACCGTTCAATTAAATCTCGGTTTGTGCCTGCTGGATTGCCTACGCACTGAACGGGCGTGCTGAAACCGGCAGCGAAACGGAGCAGGTCGGGAGTGGCATGAACGGACGACGGTGGAGTTGCGCGCGGTTGCAGAAAGACCGATGAGTGCCCGAACGTCTAGGATTTGTTTGCGGCGATTGGTCTGGCGGGTTTGTGAGGCACGAGCAAAGCCCGCCAGTCCAAGCGCCGTCATCACATCAGATGGAAACGCCCTTGGATTTTTTATAGCCCTGTTCCAATTGCTGTTCCTGAAACCGTTTGATCTTCTCGTTCTGGCTTTTGACAATGGCAGTCAGCGGCAGAATCTCCTGCCAATTGATCAGATGCTTTGTCGCAATTTTCCGGGCGCGATTATCAGTTGTCAGTTTCAACACTTGATTCCCTGCGCCGAGCCAGTGCCTTGCCGGAATCTCGCCGCGTTCGACTCGTTGCAGGAATTCATCCAGAAACGCCCGGACACAGGGCAGTAGAATTTTCAGGTGCGGCACATCGTGACGCTTTTCCTGCGGCACACTGGCGACCAGTTCCAGTTTGCAGGCCAGCAATGAAATGGGGTCAATCACGCGGATGGTTTTCCCATTCCACTCTGTTTGAACTGACGATTCGTCCACTGAACCCGAAACCCCAGGAATCCGTCGGACCACTTCAATGGCTGACTTCAGGTCGCCGATTTGGAAAGGAATGACTCCGGCCAATGCGGTCATTTGCACCTTGGGCGGATAACCGGGAGCCAGATCCAGTTGCCGGGCGATGCGCTGGACATCAGCGGTCCCGCCTTTGAAATCGATGTCCTCGCTGGTGAACGGCTGTAATGATACAAGCTGTGGTTCGGTGGCCAGATAGTGTTCCGCCCAATAGTTGACCGCCTGACCGCCGATGAGGAGATAGGGTTGGCCGGTGGCGTCGCGGATGTTGAGGACTTCCGAAAATTGCTGGAGGGAAAAGCCCACGGTTACGCCCATTTAGCCATGGCGCGGGCAACCTGTTTGAAATTGGTTATGCGCCACTTGGCCCCATCTCCGACGAGTGAAGCCCGTTGCTGTTGGGCCGCTGCTGCTGCCGGACTGCGGCGGGCTCGGCGCGCAGCCGCCATGCGGCTGTTCGCTTCCTGTCGTTTCACTGCATTGAAATCCACCGTCTTCACAGACCAACACATACCGCAATCTGAATAAGGAAGCAAGTTTGCGCCGGCATCGCATCTTCCACGTCCATCCGAAAACAACGCGACCCGCCAGATGATTCCAGCGGGCCGCACAAGTTCAATTCGGTGTGCGTCTCAGGTCGCTTCCACCAATTCAATCCGCACGGCTTTGCCCAACGCCCGCGCCACTCGCGACACCGTGGACAAACGCACGTCTTCGGCATGGTTTTCCAGCCGCGAAATCGCCGACTTTTTCGTCTTGGTGATCCGGGCCAGTTTTTCCTGGGTCACACCGGCCTGTTCGCGGGCTTCCCGCAGCATCAGCCCAATCTTGAACTCGGCGTAGCCCGTTTCAAAATCATTCGCAAACGCCTTGTCCGTGCGTTTGCGCCGTTCGATGTAATTTTCCACGTCGTTTTTCATAGTCATTTCTTTCGGCTCAAATAGTCGCGCTTGCGTTGTTCCGCCAGCGCCAGTTCGCGTTCCGGGGTTTTCTGCGTTTTCTTCGCAAATCCATTCGTCAGGATGATCAAACGCCCGGCATCCCAAAAGCCCAGCAACCGGAACGCGTCGCCGCCAAATTCCGCCCGCACTTCCCAAAGATCATCGCGTCCCTCCAGTTTTTTGAAATACTGTTGCGGCACACGCGGAAGTTCTTGCACGGCGCGCAGCACCCACAAGACCTTTTGCACCTGCTTCGCATTCAGCGAATCCAGAAACTCTTCCACCGGACAGGCTCCGGCTGCGGTCCGGTAATATTGGACTTCCAACATTGCGACAGGTTAACACAAGTGTGAACCTCTGTCAAACGTGGTTGCCCACCGTTTTTGCCATGCATAGCAAGGTGAAGTTGTTCGCGGCCTGATTCTTAAACACGGACACCGTGCGATTTTGAAACCTGCTGTGTTTGCGCCTGACGAATCGCCTCGTGTTCCCGCGCCCGCCGGCTATTGGTCATCAGCACCGCCGTGCGTTTGCCCCAGCGTTTGGCGATCAGCCGATAACGCGGGTCGTTTTGATAATGCGCCGCCAGCAGGTCCAACACCGACAGCCGATCCCCGCTGCGCGTGATGTTCTCGCGTAGCTGCTCCTTGTCGCTGGTAAAAATGTGAATCCCTTTCTTGCCGCGCGAAATCGTGACATACCATTGCTGCTGGCTCGTGGCGGCTTTCGCCGCTGAATCGGAAAACAACACCTGATCCAAAGACTTGCCCTGCGAGGCGTAGGACGTGATGGCGTAACCCCGGACGAACTGTCGAAAGTTTTTGTCCAGCACCCGGCCGTCCGCCAGCGTGATGCGCCCGTCGGGGTGAACCATCTTCACCGTCACCAGTTCGCCATTGACCAGCTTCCGTTTTTTCACACTGCGACCGTTTGCCTTGAGTTGCAGTCTGTCGCCTGAAGCCAATGCCAGTTCCTTGCGCTGGCAGGCCGTCAGTTTGTCCAGTTGCTTGAACGGAATGGGAACCGTCCGCGAATCAGCTTCTACCAGCAAATGCGTGTCCATAATCTGTTTCAACTTCGCCGATTCTCCGGCCTTGAACCCGCGCACGTCGCGATTGAACACCAGCACGGTGTTGGCATCATAAGAGCGAGCATCACGCTTTTGCGCGTCGGTCAAGTCCACTGGCTGAAAAGCCGTTACCGTGATTTCCATTTCACTAATCAATTTCTCCTGCTTGAGCGCGGTGCGAATGGCGTCATTCACTTTATGAATCTCATTCCAACTTTGGGAAACGATCACGGTGGATTGATGTTCTTTTACCAGTTCCAAGTAACGCGCCGTCAGCTTTTCATGTTTGTCGGCCAGCGTGCAGGACTCGATGGTTTTCATTTTTTCCAGTCGCTCGAAGGATTCGGTGAACTTGCCGTCGCGGGCTTCCGTGACCGCTCGGCGGTATTCCCGGATGCGCCGGCGTTCCTCAATGGATTTGGCCAGCGCAGGATTTTGGCGACGGATGTTTGTCAATTCCACGGGGCGAATACCGGAATGTTTTTCAATCGCCCGCAAGGCGTCAGTCGCCTCGACTGCACCGTGTTGGCGGGTATCACCTGACAATACCAGCCGTGCCTTTCGCTGCACCGCCAATCGGATCAACTCCAACATTGTCTTGCCACCAAGCTGGCCGGCCTCGTCCACAATGACGACGGAACCTTCAGCTAGTTCGCGTTTGGCCAGAAAACTGGCCACGGTCGCTGGCGACGGAAATCCGTCGCGTTCCATGTCCAGCACCTGCTGACGCTGCGGCGCAAGGACGACCACGCCGCGCCCGCCATCGCGGATTTGTCCGACCAGTTCACGCAGCACAAAACTTTTGCCCGTGCCGGCACCGCCGCGAAAGACCGAGACGCGGTTGCGGTTGGATAACAGCGCAGCGAGCGCTTCACGTTGTTCTTCATCCAGCTTGGGATCAAACGGCTTTGGCTCCCACACCAGTGGATAACAATCACTGATGCCCTGCCTGACGGCGCAAACAATTTGCAGCTCGCGTTCGAGATGCTCGCGCGTGGAAACTTGGCCGGGATGATGGTCAAATCGCAGATAGCCGCGCTGCCGCGTGACGGCTTGAATATCAGCCAGTGAAACGTTCTGACCTCGGACCCGTTCGAGCGCGTGACGCCACAGCTCATGCTCATGAACGATGGAGCGGCGTTCAAACAGATGTTGTTCCGCCCAGGCGACCGCCTGCTCGGCAACTTTCACGTCGGAAACCAGCTCGGGAGATTTTGCCACCGTCAAATGATTCAATGACGATATTTCATCCGCCGTCATCTGGCTGGCCCACACGGTTTGCAGTTTTGCCAGACCGATGTCCCTGATTTTCCGGGGACGTTCCTTGTGCGCGATGTTCTCCCGGATGGCCGCAAGGTTGCCGTCCGCTTTTTCCGGCTCGCGGGCCAGTAGTTCCCGCGTTTGCTGGTCAATCTCCCGATGCCGCTTGGAAAATTTATCTATCAATGCCGGTGTAACGCCCTTGATCTCAAAATCGCCGCGCGTTTTGTTTTTAATCTGATAACCAAACTTCACCAGCTCGCGGGTCAGCTCATGGTAATAAACATTCTCGACAAATTTCTGGGCGGCGAACATTTCGTGATTTTGCAACGCCTTCCATTGCTTTTCGATGGCATCAAATGTGGCGTTGAACACGATGCAGTGCGTGTGCAGGTGCGGATCAAGTGCCCGCGACGAGTCATGCCGGAATATGGCCGTCACCAAGTTGCCCGTCTGCCGGTCGGTGCATTGGTTATTTTTGCGCACCCTAGTTGCGGCGAAGGTTTGCAATTGATTCATGGCCAACGTCACCGCCTGCTCGTGCGCCTCGACGATTCGCGAGTCGTCACCCACCAGCGCGGCGATGGAGACCGATTTGGGCGGAGAAAAAGTAAAGTCATAAAACACTCGGCGATTGGCCGTCTCGCGTTCCTTGCCATCCGCACCCATCTCGGTTCGGGTGGTCTTTTGCCGGAGCGTCAGCCGTTCGCCGGTCTGCGGATGAAGATTTTCACACAGGCGGGTGAACTCGTCGGCGGTGGTAATGCCATTCAGTCCGAGTTCGGCGGCACCCTGGCCGAACCAATGGCCGGGGACGGTTTGCCCCTCGGCATAGTAATCGCCGACCGCCAGATGTTCCTTAAAATACTTTTTGGCGTCACCAAGATTATATTGCGCTTTGGGGGCGAGCATTGTGGCCGGCGTAAATCAAGCGGCTTAAATCAGTTCACGAGCAGCCGACGCGCTCATCTGAATCACCACACCATTTGCTCTTTTGGATTTGCGGGCATTCTTGGCCTGCCAGTGCTGGCTCAAAGTTGCGGTGGCCCGTGACAGCCATTCTTCGTCGTCCTCCAGTTCCAGCACCTTTTTCCGGCTGAAATATTTTTCACTGCTGGGGGCGCGTCGCCCCAGCGGTTTCAGCAGGCCGCGCGCGACTAGAATCGGAAGATCATGCGGTTTGAAACCCAGACAGGCCGCGACCTGCACAATGTTCATCCGGGCAGGCAACCGGGTCAGATTCAACACCTCTTTCAGCTCGTTATTCATAGTGTTTCTTCTCGGTGAACGTTTTCTCAAAAAACGGATTTTTCAACTCTGCCGGAAATGCGGCGCGCGGACTTGTATCGCATACACAAAACGAATGGCGCATATCTCAGTTACTCTGGTGGTGATTGATTCGGCGGTCGCGTTGTAAAGATAATGGCGGGAATGATTGTGACAGGGTTTCCCGGTGGCTGTCTCCGCCGCAAGCCGCCGCCCAACACCCAGGCAATCACCGCCAGAGACAGCCAAACGAAAACGAGGTAAAGAGAAACGCCGTAATTTGCGATCAGGGCGTCCAGAAAGTTGAACACGGGATTCAGCACATCCGCCGGATTTAAGTTCATGGTTGGTTCTCCGTTTTCAGTTTGTAAGTCTCGCGTCCAAATCGCAGCCGTTGCTTTTGCCAGTCTCGCCAGCACGCTTTTCTAAAGCGGTGACTCCTTGTGGGATCCGCCCGCCAAAATGCCCGACCAGTAAGCGCGTTAAATTCGATTGCGCCGCGCTCAAGTAGAATGTTATGTTCAAAGTCATAATGGTCGGTGGAGAATCAGCTTGCCGTCCGAACAATGGCGAGGATGGCGGCTTTGATTGGCGCGGAAAGTTTTGCCCAAGCGGTGACTACTTGAGACAAGTCAGGACAGGAAGGGATTGAATTTCGGGAGTCTATTCGGGAGTCTCCGTGAGATTTCCCTTTATTTACGGGCAAAACTGTGGGGTTCGAATCCCCCCCTCTCCGCCACGCGACTTTCGTATAATAAATTTAATTTTAATACCATGCAGACGCTTTGCAAAGTATTAACCATGACGGTAGCTGGCAACATGCGCATCGGTATCAGAACTAGTTTTAAGCCTTCTGCTGTGGACTTTTTGTCGAAACTGCGTGCGTCAGCAAAGTCCGTCTCGTACCCTCTGCTTTGAATGGTTATGAATTCATCCATTGACCAAGCGGCGGCAGCAATTGCGCCAGCCGCACCCAAGCGCAGCGATCTTGAAATTAAGGACGCCCAGCTAATTTTCGGTTCCATCTGGCGGGAACTGGAAGCGGAGTTTGGACACGAGCAGATGCGTTTCCCAAAGGAAATCATCCTGCTCGGCGGCGCACCTGGTGCCGGCAAAGGTACCAATACCGCCTTCATCGCCAAGGTGCGAGGCTTGACTTGCCAGCCCATAGTGATCAGCTCGCTGCTCAAGTCGCCGGAAGCCCAGAAGTTGAAGGATGCCGGCAGCATGGTCGGCGACCGGGATGTGATTGGTCTGGTGCTGCGGGAATTGCTCCGAGCGGAGTATCATGATGGGGTCATTCTGGACGGCTTCCCCCGCACCAATGTTCAGGTCGAGTGTTTGAAGCTGCTCGTTGACAAAATGCACGCGCTGCGCCGGGAATTTTTCAACACACCGCTTAGTATTCATTTTCGCCAGCCGACCATCCACATCATGGTGCTTTTCGTGGACGAAAAGGAATCCGTCGCCCGCCAGCTCAAGCGCGGGCGCGAAACCAAGGCGCTCATGGAGCTGGCCTCGCGCACGGCCGACACCCCATTACCGGAAGATCGGCCGACGGACCACGATGAATCATTAGCCCGGCGCCGTTATCGGGTGTTCAAGGAGCAGACTTGGGAAGCGCTGCAATCGCTCAAGGAAATTTACCATTACCACTTTATCAACGCCCAAGGCCCGGTGGCGGAAGTAGAGGAAAACATCCTGCACGAGCTGGAATATCAGAGCACGCTGGAACTCGACTCGCGCACGGTGGACCGGCTGCGGGGCGTGCCCGTGGCCAGCCAGATAATCATCCACGCCCGGCAGGAACTGGTTAAGCGGCTCGACAGCTATGAACTGGAACACAGCGCACTGTTCGCCAGCATCATCGCCTTCATCGAGGAGAAGATTCTGCCGATTGTCCTGCGCCACGCCATTTCCGGCACGGCCCATATTAATACGGAAGATAAGCTGTTGGACGACCCGCTGGCGCTGGCCATGTTGATCGATGTGTTTTCGGAACGCGGCTATCACGCCGGCGTAGATATCCACAAGATTGAAATCCCGGATCACATTGAGCTCAAGACCGGCAAGGTAACTTGCCGCACCAAAAAAGTGTTTCGGATCGAAATCCGGTTCCAAGGTTCGGAAATCCGGCGCGGTTGAAGGCTGCGAGTAGTACCGATGTCTCCCCTGATCGTCTGGATGCTCCCGTTTCAACGGTCAGCTGAACCCAAGGTCTGCCGCGAACGGTTAAGTCCGTTTCTTGGCGGCAGTGAAGTCATTTACCAAAATGGTCTTTGCTGAAAAACCGGGTTACTCAACAAGCGAGTACTTAATCAGGCTAAGAGTTCTTGGATTTCTTCCCAGTTCAGTGACTCGGCAAATGCCTCCTCGCCGCTGATGGTGGCCTCGGTGACGGCGCGCTTACGGTTTTGCAGGAGCAGGATTTTTTCCTCCACCGTGTCGCGCGTGATGAGCTTGTAACTGGTCACGACTTTGGTCTGGCCGATCCGGTGGGCGCGATCGGTTGCCTGATCTTCCACAGCCGGGTTCCACCAGGGATCAAAATGAATGACCGTATCCGCACCCGTCAGGTTCAGGCCCACCCCGCCGGCTTTAAGGCTGATGAGAAATACGGGAATCGCGGGCTGCGTTTGAAAGCGTTCCACGACGGCCGCCCGGTCAGTCGTAGAACCGTCGAGATAACAAAAATCAATGTTCGCCTCGGCCAACCGCTCCTTCAATAAGGTCAGCATCCCGACAAACTGGCTGAACACGAGTACGCGGTGCCCGCCGTCCATCACTTCTTCGAGCAGTTCGGTGAACAGTTCTAGTTTTCCCGAAGCCTTCGCCGGGTTCACGTTTTCCAATTTCAAAAGGCGCAAATCGCAGCAGACCTGCCGCAACCGCAGCAGCGCGGTCAGCACTACCAGGCGGCTCTTGGCGATACCCTGCGCACCCACCGCTGCCAGCACTTCTTTGCGGCTGGCTTCAATGACTTGCTGATAAACCCCTCGTTGATCCGGGGTGAGTTCACAGAATGAAACCTGCTCAATCTTCGCGGGCAAATCCGCGGCCACATCCTTTTTCAAACGGCGTAACATGAAGGGTCGCAGCCGCCGGGCGAGCCGCGCTTGCGCCTCCACACTTTTCTCCCTGGCAATCGGCTGTTCGTAGCGTTCGCGAAAATCCTTCGCCGTGCCGAGATAACCGGGCATGAGAAAGTCGAAGATGGACCACAAATCGAGGACGGAATTTTCCAGCGGCGTGCCAGTTAGCACCAGCCGGTGCTTCGCCCGAATCGCCTTCACGGCTTGCGCGTTTTGCGTCTGGCGGTTCTTGATGTGCTGGGCCTCGTCGAGCACCACGGTGTCGAATTCCAGTCCGCGATATTTTTCTGCGTCGCGACGAATCAACGCGTAGCTGGTCACGACGATATCGCTCGTGGTGATTTCGGCGAACCGCGCGTGCCGATCTGGACCATGCAGCGCCAGGATTTTCAAATCGGGGGTGAACTTTTTTGCTTCCGCAAGCCAGTTGAACACCAGGCTCGTGGGGCAAACAATCAAATGAGGATGGCGGATGGAAGATTGCGGATAGGTGTTGGCGGTTCGCAATGTGTTCAAGAACGCCAAGGTTTGCAGCGTCTTACCCAACCCCATCTCGTCCGCCAGAATGCCGCTAAAATCGTTGGTTCGCAAAAAGTGCAGCCACGCCACGCCCTGTTTTTGGTAAGGCCGGAGCACCGCTTCCAACTCTCCGAGCGGCGGACATTCCAGTTTGGCTTCACCGCTTTGTTTGGCTGCCCGCTCACG
Source organism: uncultured Verrucomicrobia subdivision 3 bacterium (assembly GCA_903865745.1). Classification (GTDB taxonomy): domain Bacteria; phylum Verrucomicrobiota; class Verrucomicrobiia; order Limisphaerales; family UBA11358; genus UBA11358. The sequence continues at coordinate 38,033 of CAIPKV010000073.1, forward strand.
CCACACGGCGGGAGCTTTAACCTTCCAATCGGCGTGCTGCCGCAGCGTGGCTTCGAGAAAGCCCGCCTGCTGGCTGTTGATGCGATAGCCCGCCGGGTTTTGTTGCGAAACGCAGTCGAGCAACACTTCCTGCAATTCTTCCACTGCGCCAGTATCGATGACGGCCGTTTTACCATTCTTGAGGCGCGTATGATTCTGCCCGGACAAGATCAGCCGTTGGATGTCCGCCGGTGAAAAAGTTTCCCCGGTACTGGACGCGAACACGACCCCGAGGTCAAACCATTGTACGCCGGAAGGCGTGATTTGAAACTGCGGCTCGACGCGCTCAAGGTTTTTCAGCGTACGGTTTTCCAATTGCTCATGCAACGTCACGCTCCATTCGCGCTGGAGCTTGGGAAATTCCCGGACGAGAAAGTTAAGCACGGTATTCTGTCCGGCTAATTGTAACCGCCCGTTGGTATCGGGACTGGTAAACCCGCTGCGCTGCAACCGCCCTAGTGCCGCGGCTTCAGCATTGAAATCTCGCGTCGCATAGCGCGTCGGCACCTCCGGGTCCGGCAGCCAGAGGTTTTCATCGGCCGCCGTGACGCCGACCGTCATGATGCGTGCACCGTAGGCGCATTGCAGCAGCGCGCTCAATTGCGTGAGACCGCCTTTGAGCGCCAGCAGAAAGCGCGGGGCCTGCGGCGCGAGCGAAAAATCTGCCAGCTTGAAATTTGCTTCGACGCCACCCGCCGCCGCCAACTGCGGCCACTGCTGGCTTAGGAACTGCGGCACTTGCGCCCGCGTCAGGCGCACGGGGGCGCGCAAAACCTCTTTCAAGGGCGCCGGCAAGCCCAGCGGCTGCAACGAATTGTTTTGCCAGACCCAATCGCCCACCAGCGCCAGCGCCGCCGGCTTATCTTTCAGAGCTAAAACAATTTCACCGTTCGTTTCCAACTTTGCCCGCAGCGACAACTGGTAGGAAGTTTTGGTGACGGTGATAGTACTGGCTTTTCCGAGCGTGAGGTTATCGCGCTCCACCAGCAGCGGAATCAGCGCAACAAAATCTTTCGTCTCCATTTGCAATAGCGCTGGCGTTTCGCCGTTCGTCAATACTTCCAGGTACTCGATAATCGCGTTTTCCTGCGGCGTAAAAGTGAAGGTGCGACCTTTCGGCAGGGCATTGAGTGGGCACCGCCCGCCGCCCCACTTCGCCTCCAGCACCAGCATCAGCTTGCCGCGGGTGAGCGCCTGATCGAAATTGGGGGGAAAGATGATGCATAATTCCGCCGGTTCGCCGTCCGTCGCGCGCAATAGGGTTGGGTTCTTTCTGGTCGGCGACGGGGCGGGCGGGCGGGCCGGAACCGGATCCGGCTTCTGCGCCTTCAGCCAATGTAGGCCGACTGCAACGCCGTGGGCGCAGATTTTACCCCATTCACGGGCCTCGCGGCAGTTGCAGAGGTTTTCGATATCAACGGAGTTTTGGATAACCAGCGAGCCGCGAAAGGTCATCCCCTCGTTCTGCACTACGCCCCGTAATAATGGCGGCGCCCAATACGAACTTACGACCTGGCCCTGTGCCAGATAAACCCGGGCACGCTTCATGACATCCCAGCCAGCGGCCTCGGCAAGTAAAGCTTCGGTAAGTTCAACAGCCATGGGCGACAGTATGCCGATGTCCGAAGCCAATGAAAATTATGAATCGCATCTAACGCACCGCCAGCCCGGAGGTATACAGCAGTTGATCGAGCCGCTGAGGTGAGACCGGCACGGCGGTGCCCAGCTCCTGCGCAAATAGTGAAACTTTGTATTCTTCCACCAGCCAGCGGAATTCTTCCACCAGCAGTCGTACTTCGGCTGATTTCGCCGACTGCTCGCGGAGTGACTTTAGCTTGGCGAGGTAAGGCGCGAGAAGTTGGGCGCGCTCCTGGTCCTTCAGAGGATTCAACTTGGCCCGTTCCCGGCGCGTGGCGAGCGCCTTAAGATAGCGCGGGACGTGCGCGAGCCGGGCAAAGGGTATGTCGGCCAGAAAGTTGCGCGGCAGCAGGGCGTCCAGTTCTTCCGACCACATGTCCACTGGCTGGGCGGCACCAGTCGTGACCAGATTAAACTGACTTAAATCGGCAAGGGTCTTGGTCGTCGGCAACTTAGGCGTCGGCCGGCTACGCGCCAGAAGTTCATACCTCGCCCGGAGGATAACCCCGACTTGATCTACCAGTTTCAGGGCGAGCCCGGGGATCATCAGGCGGGTTCGTTGCACGGCGGCTTGAAAGTTATCCTCGTTCAACACCGGAAAAACCTCGTCCGGCAGCACATGGCGTTTCAGATTCTCAAAGGCGGTCGCTTGCAATTCGTCCCGCGAACAGAAGTTGACGATCAGCGCGTCGAACTGATTCAGCTCCCGCAAATCCCGGTGCAGCCACGCGAAATCTTTGGCCAGCGCCAGCTCCACGAGCTTTTGAATGCCACCCAACGTCGCCAGCTGCGCCAACGCTTCCGTGCGGAATAGCCGCAGGCTCACCGCATCTTTCTCGACCGTCAAGCCGGGCCACGCATAAGTCGGCACCGGGCCGGTTTCGCTGACGGTGATACGCGCGGGCAAGGTGCCAAAATTCCAAGTGGAGATGCCGGCGCGTTCCCATGACTGCGCGACGCGCGACCACGCAGAGTCGTCCGGCGCAGGCTTGGCCTGCACTTGCTCCAGCTTTTGCCGGAGCACGCCGAGGTCGCGGCTGGTGCCGAGGGTTTTCTGGTCGTTGCCAAGGACTTCGATGCGCGGGCGCAGGTGCGCGGGAATCGCGTCGGTCGGCCACGCGTCCAGCGGGATGGCCACGCCGTAGCGCTGGCGGATGAACCGCGCCAGATCCGCCTGCAATGACTCGCCGGTGGCCTGGAGTTCGCTGACGATTTCCGCCACCTTCGGCGGGAACGGTTGTAACTCGCGGCGGAGTCCCTTAGGCAGCGCGCGCAACAGTTCGTTCACCAGCCCTTCGCGCAGGCCGGGCACCGACCATTCCACGCATGACTGCGATACGGTTTGCGCCAGCCCGAAGCCGAGTTTCACGGTCGCGCCATCATGTTCCTCGCCCGGCGAATAGGCGTAAGCCACCGCCACCGGCTGGCCACCCAGCGGCACAGCATCGGGAAAGGCGTCGTTGTCGAAAGCTAAAGCCGCGCCGCCGGTCAGGTCCGCTTCCGTCACGCAGAGAAAATCCGGTCCGCCGCAATCGCGAATCAGCCGGTTCAGTTCGTGCACGGACGAGACGTTCTGAATCCGCTGCGAATAAAACGCGGCAAGCCTTTCGTCCAGATTGCCGAGGTCATGCCGGCGCACGCGCGTCTGCCACATCTCAATCTTCTGGCGCACGGTACGGTTGTGTTCGAGGAACGCATATTGTGGCGGCAAAGGCGTCTGATTGGCCGAACGCAAAATGCGCGTGTCGTCCTCGTCGCTCTCGTCGTCCGTAACTTTGCGGCGGGTCGGCAGCAAGTCATCTTCGACGAGCGCGGCGCGGATGAAGATGTCCGTGGCCTCCGCCGGATTGATGTTGCCGTGCGCGACTTTCACCTTCCGCACTTCTAAGCCGTAGAGCGTGGTGCGTTCCTCGACCAGCACATTGCCTGCCGCGACGCTCCAGTGCGGATTCTGGTGCGTGGTTTTGCACAGATGCGGCGCAAGCTGGACAATCCACAGCGGATCAATCCCCGCCACCGTGCGCGCGAACAACTGCGAGGTCTCGACGATTTCTCCCGCCACAATCCACGGCGGTTGCTGCGTGGACGCAGGCTTTTGAGGAGAGTGGTTCGCATGGCGCGCAGCGGGTTTGGGCTGGCGCTCGTTCCGGTCAAACAGCGCCGAGCCGGGGAACAGCGCGAGTTGGCGGTTGCCGGTGCCCTGATACTGGTTGCGTTCCTTGCGCAGCGCGATGTGGCCGAGCAGGCCGGTGAGAATCGAGCGGTGGATGGCCGCGTAATCGGCGTTGCTCTCGTTTAACTTGAACCGGCCCAAGTCCTCCAGCGCGCCGTGCAGTTGCGCGTGCAAATCCTGCCACTCGCGCATGCGCAAGTAGGAGAGAAAGTTCGCTTTACAGAACTTCCGCCGCTGGCCCTGCGAGCGCAGCCGCTCCCATTGGTCATGGACCGCATCCCAAATCTTTAACAACGACAGAAAATCCGATGCCGGATCGGTGAAGCGTTTATGCGCAGCAGCGGCGGCCTCTTTGCGGTCGAGCGGACGTTCGCGCGGGTCCTGAATACTCAATCCAGCGGCAATGATGAGCAGTTCACGCGTGGCGTGTTCGGACTGCGACTGGAGCAGCATCCGGCCCAGCGTCGGGTCAATTGGTAGCCGCGAGAGATCGTGACCGAGCTGCGTGAGTTCGCGTTTCTCGTCAAGCGCGCCGAGTTCCTGCAATAACAGATAGCCGCCCTGGATCGCGGCCGGCGGCGGCGGATTGACAAACGGGAACGTCTCGATGTCGCCCAGCCGATACGCCTTCATGCGCAAGATGACTTCGGCCAGATTCGCGCGCTGGATTTCCGGCTGCGTGTATTGCGGGCGCTCCGCGAAGTCTTCTTCGCTATACAGCCGGATGCACACGCCGTCTTGCACGCGGCCGCTGCGGCCTTTGCGCTGGTTGGCGCTACTCTGCGAAATGGCTTCGACCGGCAAACGCTTCGTGCGCGTGCGCGGATTGTAGCGGCTCATCCGCGCCAACCCGGAATCAATGACGTAGCGGATGCCGGGAATGGTCAGCGACGTTTCCGCAATGTTCGTGGCCACAACTATCTTCCGGTGCGCACATGGCGCGAAGACGCGTTGCTGATCAGCCGCGCTTAACAAGCCGAACAGCGGGATGATCTCCGCCTCGCGCCCGAAACGGCCTTCCAACAGATCGCACGTCTCGCGGATGTCGCGTTCGCCGGGCATGAAGATGAGGATGTCGCCTTGGCCCGGTTCGCACAGCGCGGTTTCGGCGGCGCGCACGGCGGCGTCCACATACGTGATGTCACCGCGCTCCTCCGAGTCCGCATCGAACGGCGCGTAGATTACTTCCACCGGATACAGCCGCCCGGAGACTTCGATGATGGGCGCGTCGTTAAACGCTTTGGAAAACGTCGCCGTATCAATCGTGGCCGACGTGATGATAAGCTTGAGATCGTTGCGCTTGGCCAGCAAACCCTTCAGGTAGCCCAGCAAGAAATCAATGTTCAAACTCCGCTCATGCGCCTCATCAATGATGATGCAGTTGTATTCGGAAAGGAGCGGGTCGCCCTGCGTCTCGGCCAGCAGGATGCCGTCGGTCATCAACTTGATATAAGTCTGCGCACTGCTGCGGTCGTCAAAGCGGATGGTGCAGCCGACCTCGCGGCCCCAGGTCACTGCCAGTTCTTCCGCGATGCGCCGCGAGATGGACAAGGCCGCCACGCGTCTCGGCTGGGTGCAACCAATCTTTGCCTCAATACCCAAACCAGCTTCCAGGCACATCTTGGGAATCTGCGTGGTCTTGCCGGAACCCGTTTCGCCTGCGATGACGACGACTTGATGCGCGCGGATGGCGGCGACAATATCGTCTTTACGCGCCGTGATGGGCAGGTCGGGCGGACAAGTGATGGCCGGAACTTTTAACCGGCGTTCCTCCCGCAAAGCCACCGACGCGCGAACCTGGGCGAGCAGCCGGTTTAAGACCGCGTCATGCTGTTGGGGATGGAGGCGGTCGCGCATAAGACGAACCATCCGGCCGCCGAGATGCACCCAGTCGGGCAGCATGGCTTGGGGCAGGAGCTGGCGAATCTCATCAACGCGGGCATCCTTCATTTAGGAGCCAAGCAGTCTAACCAATTAATAATTGCGGGTAAATCATCGCGTCAAAATTTGTGGCAGGTCAAGGTACTGGCCTGGTTTAGAAATTTATTCCGATGTAAGACGTATGCCACCGCAAATCTTTTTGCAACACACCTTTAGCCGACTCTGCCCTGAGGATACCTGCCACCTGACTCCACTCCATTTTTAGATCACCCGAGTCTGGCCAGTCACGTTCGTCTGACAGCATTGCCCCCGGCGTAAACTCCAGATGAATGACAAGCAGACCGCTCTGGTTTTCAACGGTGAACTCGCTGAAACGGTTTCTGGTTTGGGTGAAATCCCGGCCAGTGGCTTTTGACCAGCGCCACAGGACTTCGTCGGTGATGTCGACCGGCACGGCGGGAGCTTTTACGGCAAACAGACGGGGGCGGGTGTTTTTACCACTCGCATCCACATAAGCTTTGTCGCCCAGAAATACGGCCACGTCGTCTTTGACGACACATTGACCTGAATAGATGTCCGGCCAGATCAGGATGGCTTTTCCCGAGGCTGTCCGAAATTGAAACGAGACGCGGGGTGTTTCCGGTTCAAAGCTAATCGGGCAGGTAGGGTGGATTACCTTTTCATAACCGTTCGCCACGGGCGCCAACTGCGACCGGCAGCCAGTCAGACCAAGTGCGAGCAGCCCCAAAGCAAGGTTACAGGGCCATGCCCGGAGCCAATTCATAGCAGCGCACGGTAGCGCGGGGCGTCCGCACTGGCCAGCGGAATCCGCGGTTGGGTCTGAGTGATTTCTAGCAGCAAATCTGAGCCCGTGGTCCATTCCCACGCGGCAAACGGATCAGCTTGTAACCAAAGCCGGACTATGACTGCGCTGCGGCAATCGCCGGCAGGCAGAGCTTTGGCTAAGGTCAGAGCTTTGACAGCATCAGTCTTAGCCAGTTCACTCAAGCAGGCCGCCAGAATTTTGTTCTGGGAATCGGATGCAGGCTGGTCGGCCACCGCGTGGATGGTTTTTTCCAAGAGCTGCTGCCTAGAATCTGCGTCGGACAACTGGGTTAGCCAGTTGAGTGCGGCTGGCAAATCGGTCTTGAGCCAGTTTTCCAGTACGGCACTTTGCAAGTAGAGGCGGGAATCCGGCTGGCCATCCGCATTCACAATATTCCCGTCAATCGCACTCGCGCAAGTCATCGCCGACACGGGATTCACCCAGCCAAGCCGAATCAGCAGCCACTTCTGAAATCGAGTACGCGGCTCATCGCTCAAGATAAGGGCTGAATCCAACAGGGCGCCGGGGATTTCCGCCGTTGGAATCTGGGTGGCCATTTCATCGAGACTGTGCCAACGATTGCTAGCCTGCTCCACCCCATCGATATGTTGCAACAAACGCCGGACCTCTCCCGCATCCATCGCGGCTTCGGTTATATCATACCTTCCGGCCGCTTCCGCAGTCGCCTGAGCGAGGGCTTGGCTGGTAACCCGGCGTTGATACACGGCCAAGCCTGCGGTCAGTGCCGCCAGTACCGCCAAAACCGCAAACACTTGGGTGAGCCGCCGCTCCGTCGGACTTTTTACTGGTAATGGTGGAAGCAACCGAGAAGCTTCTACGCGCTCGCTCTGGGTGACCTGCGCCGCGCGCGATTCAATTCTGCTCTCCTCGAGTTGAGTTTGCACCAACGTCATCTGGCGCTTAATTTCCAGCGCTTTGTTTTCAGCGGCGAGCGCGCGTTGGCTGGCGGCCTCAAGCTGATCCTGGGTGTCCCGAACTTTATTTTGATATTCCTGGAGTTGTTGCTGGGCTTCGCGCGTCTGGTTCTGGGCTACCTGAGCTTGATTTTGCGCTTCCTGAATTTGGCCGTGAACATCGCGCGGCAGGTCTTGTATTTCGAGGGCTTTTGACTGCGCTTCGCGGACCTGGCGTTGGGCGTCCTGCAACTGCCGCCGGACTTCCTCGACTTGGCCAAGCGCTGCCTGAGCCGACTGGCGGGCCTCGGCAAAATCTAAGTAGTGTCGCTTTTGTTCACGCCACCATAAACCGTTGAACCCAACGCCAAACACCAGGGCAATCAATTGGATTTTGGCCATCTCCAAATCGGCTTCGGCGTTCCGGTGATCTTTTGCCAGTACCTCCCGCTTCTCAACGCCATGCCGCGCGTCCACAAAAATATGTTTGCCTGACAGCCGGCTCGTATCAATGGTTCTATCCGGTGACACCGGATGACGCAGCGCAGGGGCAAAGCATTCGGCATCCGGCGCCATGCCCTGCTGGTTTCCCGTGCTGGCATAGGGTTCTCCTGCAATCACGATGGGCAGGATGTTTTTGCCGCGACCGATTTGCTTGAAGTAACGCACGACTTCATTCACCTGTCGGCTTTGGGCGGAGCGCGGCGAACAGATCACGATCAGGCAGCTGGATTGTTCCAAGGCTTCGCGGACCTCCGCGCTCAGGTACCCAGCCTCAGACAGCTCCGCCGCATCCTGAAAAATGGATTCAATCTGTTGGGGGATAATTTCACCGCGACCATTGAGCTGGCCGACAAACTCCGTCGGGATGGCAAAAGTCTTCAGGGCCTCGACCAGCCAACTGGCCCAACACCGGCAGCTCACATCCGGCGTTCCGGGACGTCTTTCAACATTGTCCAGCTCGCTATAACTAAGGAACGCCCAATACTTGTTTTTGTTTTCGGTCATGTAAAGCAGGGCAGAATAAGTTCTTTGGGCAAAAGAATCAATTCTCCGCCGAAACGATATTATAGTATGGCTTTAATCACTGCCTGATGGAGCAGGTTCGTTATTTCCACTTGCTCGGGTAGGACGTGTTTTTGAACGAGCGTTTTAAGAACGGCATCGAGCCATGCTCGCGACACCTCAATGGTGCCGGGTTCAACCGATAGACTATTACCCGCCACCTCAATGATTCGATAGTTTGAAAATTTGATCCGGATACTCTCCTTTTCTCCTTTCAAAGCCAAATCCACACTGATGGTCTTATGGTCTTTGTTTATTTCCAGCTCATTCAGCTTCCCATACTTTTTCAAAAGACCTCGGTTAAGCTCGGCCTTCACTTTTTGGATTTGGGCGCCCCTCGGCAACATTTTGAATAAAACGATTTTCACCGTATCAACCAACCCGCTGCCAGCGTTTAAGAAATCACTCGATTGCATGGGCTGAATATGAGACCGGTTGCGTCAGGCAGCAAGAATTCATACTCCACCCGAACCTGCGCTAACCTCAAAGTCTTTCAAACCACTGAAAATCTGGTATCATCTCATTATGGACATCGATTTGACCGGGTTTTCGGCGACACAAAAGCAGGCGCTTTTTGACCTCTTAATTCTGGCCATGTATGCGGACGGTCACCTTTCATCGGTGGAAGACGAGCGTTTGCAGAAATTATTGGCCGCGATGGGATTTGACGACGAGATTGATCGCCAACGTGAATTTGATGCCGCCGTGACCCGAATACGGCCGAGCATTCAATCCATTCATAAAGCCAAGACGCAGGCACTTTTACTTGCCGACGCCTTCCAGACTCGCCCGCAGCACAAGCTGGTTTATGGGGCGGTTGAGCAGCTCATGACCAGCGACAACAACGTAAGTACCTGGGAAAACACCCTGCTCATGGAACTGCGGATGAAATTCAGGCTGTGAATTAGCCGTGCAATTTCCTCAATAAAATTCACATTTTTATCTTGGCGTACGGTTTCCAGCCAGCTTTAATGAGGGCTCGGCAACATTAACAACAAAAAACATAATACTATCATGGCTAAAGCACTGACCAAATCACAAATCGCATCTGAAATCGCTGAAAAGAACGGCATCACCAAAAAACAATCCGTCGAGATTCTCGAACAACTCGCTGGCCTCGCCTACAAGCACGCCAAGGACTCGTTCACCATCCCCGGTCTCGGCAAACTCGTTTTGGTCAATCGCAAAGCCCGCGTCGGCCGTAACCCGGCGACTGGCGAAACGATCCAGATCAAGGCCAAAAAGGTCGTGAAATTCCGCGTCGCCAAAGCGGCCAAGGACGCGATCTTGGGCGTGAAGAAATAATTTTCACCAGCTTATGAAGGCACTCTGATTCTTTCAGAGTGCCTTTTTATTTTTTTAGACTGTTCCGGTCCTGACTAGTGATAATATGCTTTTGCACCCATCTTACCTGTGATTAAGTTTAATATATTAAATCCGGAATTATGAAGCGAACCATATACCTGACGGCGGTTACTCTGGCGGCTTCGGTAATCACTGGCTTCGCCGGCCGACTGGAACAACCAATTAATCTGACCAAACTTCAAACGCCCACATATACCGTCGAGGGCGATGCGTTTGTCCGCCACAATGGTGACCGCTATTGCAATCGCCCGCTCTATTGCAACCATACTTACGCCGTAGCCTTGGGCGGCGACAAACCATTCTTAATGGTCGGTGATGACAAGTCCTGCTTGGGCAACTTGATGTTCGCCTTGCTCCGGCAGGGTCAGGGTAAATGGTTGCAACACGCCTCGGACATTACGTCCAAATATCGTCCCGGCCGCATGGAATGGATTGTCAAAGACCCAGCTTGGGGCAAGACCGCCATTTATCTGGAAGCCGTTCCCGCCGCAAATGGGGCGGGCGTGGTCGTGCGCATTCACGTGGAAAAATCCTTGCCCGGCGACACGTTATTGTGGGCGAGCGGCGGCTTTAACAACGCGAAGGAGGGCATACTGGGAGCCATGGACATGACCAGTCAAACTGTAAAATACATGTTACGTGGTTTTGCTGCGTCGGATTGCAAAAACAATAAAGTCTTAACCCACGGCGCTTCTTGGACCTTGCAGTCGGTCACGGAAAAAGACCAGGACACGGCTGTGGGGATGTGCAGCACCGACACACAGGCCAGAATTGCCGATGCCAATTATTGGGAAAATCCGGCGGCACTTTTAGCCAGCCATGGCAATGAATTGCCCATGGCTTGTGGCACTGTGGCGCTGGTCGGGGGACAGGATTTATATTGGGGTTTGCGTAGTTCGCGGTCGGAAGGTGCGACCGCGCCGCCAACCCTTGCCGAACAATTCGCCGCTGGTTTACGCCGCGTGGTTGAGTTTGAGAAACGAGTGATTGTGGAGACTCCAGATTCGTGGCTCAACGCTGCTGTCGGCGCATCAGTTATTGCGAATGACGCGCACTTTCGCGATGGCATATATACGCATTCTGGCATGCGCTGGGGCGTACCGTTGCTCGGTTGGCGCACTGTCTTTGGCGGTACCGTTTACGGCTGGCATGACCGCGTTAAAACCGACGCCCAAAAGTTCATTAGCAAACAAATAACGGATTCTGATAAAACCACGGCTCACGCCAATCCGTCGGCGTTGCTCACGAGCCAGGCGCCGGACTCGCGGTTATTTGGCAAAGGCCGTATCGATTTTCATAATCCGCATCACTACGACATGCAAAGTCAGTTCTTCGATCAAGTACAACACGCCTGGCGCTGGACTGGCGATTCCGAATTGGAAAAGCTGCTTCGCCCAGCGCTCAACCTGCATTGCGAATACATCAAAGTCTGTTTTGATCCCAGCAATCTGGGCATTTACGAAAGCTACGCCAACACCTGGCCAACCGACGACCAATGGTATAATGGCGGCGGCACTTCTGAAGAAACGGCATACGCCTATGCCTCGGAAAAAACCGCACTGCAACTGGCACAGCGGGTTGGCGACCAACCGAACATCCAGCTACATACCGCAAACCTCGAACGCATCCGCAAAGGCTTCTTCGATTTGCTGTGGATTCCCAGACTGGGTTATCCCGGGGCTTACCGCGAACAGATTGGCTACCAGCGACTGCATGAAAGCCCCTGGCTTTACGCAATCTTTTGCCCCATTGACGCCGGCTTGCTCGACCCGGAACAGGCGGCGCAGGCCTTGCAATTTAGCGAATGGGGATTGGAGCGGGTGACCCTGCCTTACGGCGGCGAACAATGCTGGCCTTCCGACTGGTTGCCTTCAATCTGGTCGGTTCGCGAAATGTGGCCGGGCGACAACTATCAGCTGGCTCTGGCATATTTTCAAACCGGTCTGGCCGATGATGGCTGGAAAGTCCTCCACGGCACCTTCCCGCAGCAGTTACTGTACGGCAATGTTCCAGGAGACCTGGGGCATCCCGCTGGCGGAACGGACTTCAACGATTGCAACAGCACCTTTGCCCGAGCAGTGGTGGAAGGCTTGTTTGGCTATCGTCCAGACTATCCGAATGGCCGCGTCACCATTGCGCCGCAATTTCCAAATGAATGGGAGCATGCCTTGATTCGAACCCCGGACGTAAGCCTCAAATATGTCCACCATAACGAGACTAGCAAACTTGATATCACGCTGGCACAGGCCGCTGAACTGACCGTGCAAGTGCCCATTTCAACCACAGCCGTGCAAGCGGTGACGGTGAATGGCCAGCCGACAAAATTTGAGCTGATCCCCGGCTTTGGCCGCAGTCTGGTGGAGTTGACGTTGCCCCGCACAAATTCGGCCGCCATCGAAGTAACTTGTCAGGACACCCGTAAGGTTTATCCAGCAACTTATCTATCCGGCAACAGTGGTGACTCTGTGACACTTCAGGCCGAGGACGGCCAGTTGGTTGATTTTCATGATCCTCAAGGCGTATTGAAAGATGTCCAGCTACAAAATGGGACGCTGGCCGGCGTACTGACGACCAATGCCGGGAATCATTTGGTGTTCGGCTTGGCCCAAGTGGGAGCTGCCAAGCAATGGCGTCTCTTCAAAATAAAAGTGACCGACGCGCAGGCTGATAAATATCTCGCAGACAAAACTCGCGTGGAAATCGCCGCCACTGCGCAGTGGGATACCGTTAATCTGCAAGCCGTGCTCAATGGCGACATCCGCACCATCTACCAGCAGAAGTATCTTTCGCCGCGCCCGAATACCTGTTCGCTGCGACTCGCGACCGATGGTTATTCAACCTGGCAACAGGTCCTCAGCAAAGACTTTCACGCGCCGGAAATAAGCCTGAACCTGGTACCGACGCTGCTCGACCGAAAGGGACAACTCCTGACCAGTAATAACGTACCGTTTATCTGGCCGGGCGAGAAAACGAACATCGCCTTCACTTCGCAATGGGACAACTGGCCAAAAACAATCACCGTCCCCGTGAATAAAACCGGCCAGGCCATTTGGTTTTTGTTGTGCGGTACAACCGACCCGATGGAAGTGCGCATCGCCAATGCCGAGTTGCGATTGAAGTATGCCGACGGCGTCGTGGAAAAGCTGGAACTGATTCCGCCCTTCAACTTCTGGACCCTTTGCCCGTTCGGCGGCATCGACTATGATTATCAACGTGACGGGTTTGCCTTGCCGAAAGTGCCGCCGCTCACCGTGCAACTGGGTCAGAACTGCCGGGCCGTGGTCTTGCCGTGGCGACTGCGCCCCGGCGTCCCGCTGGCCAGTGTCACCTTGGAAACCTTGTCCCAAGAAGTGGTTATTGGCCTGATGGGCGTGACCGTGATGAACTAGGGCGAACGGTCCCGTTAATTTGCCCAGAGCGTGCCAGCAGAACTGACGGGCATGAACTGGTTATTGCCAATGTATTGCAGTTCCACCGCCGAGCCTTGGCTGCCGGTGAGCGTTCCGTTTGTGCTGGTAGTGCTTTGCGCGGCGGCGGCTGAATAATAAATTTGCCCAGAGGCAGAATTGACCGCACCGGCTAGCTTGGTTCCGTCCGCCGAGGCGGCCAAGGCCGACCAGACCTGATTGGTCGAACCACTGAGCGGGGACCAGTTTGCCCCAAAATTAGCCGAGGCATAGATGAGGCCGCTGCTGACGCCCGCGATGAGCCGCGTGCAATCCGCAGACGCGGTGAGGCAACCCCAGTTTGTCAAAGGTGCGGTCGTGATGTTCCAGTTCGCGCCACTGTTAGTGGAAGTATAAATGCCGCCGGGGTTGACGCAGGCGGCTAGCTTGGTGCCGTCGGCGGAAATGACGAGACCGGTAACCGCCCGGTTGGTCAGATTCACACTGCCAGCAACCTTAGAAAACACATTACCGTTGGCGCTGCCAGCAGCATAATTTCCGCCATTACCCGCATAAGCCACGACACCCCAATTATTGCCGGTCGCGCCGATGCTAGCCCAACTGTTGGCGGGGCTGGCAGGATTGTTAGTGTAAACAAGACTGCTCTGCCGCGAGGCGATGATGCTCTTGCCATCTGAGGAACAGGCGACATCAACCCATTGATATACGCCACTGCCGGGAGCGTCACTCCAAGACGACGTCGCCCCGGCGTTGGTGGAAATTTGAACCGCCTTGGAAGTACCGGTGGTCACAGCGAATACCGTCTGACCGTTGGCCGAGGTGGCCACGGCATTCCATGAGCCGGCCGAAATGACGTTTCCACTCCAAGTATGGCCGGCATCCGTAGAAGTAGACACACCGGCACTGCTAGCCGCATACATGATTGTACTATCATCGGAAGCGGCAAGCGAAAGCCAATTGGCGCTGCCGGCAGATGAGACCAGCCAGAGGGATGGACGGTAGCTGACAAAATTGCCGATGATGGACTGGTTCGTCCCCTGCCCCACACACCAGCCACCGGCACCCGCACCGGAGATGCGGACGATATCGCCGATGTAAAGACTAGCGCTTGGTGGCAAACTGACCGTGGTGAACTGCGGGCTCGTCAGGAGATAGCCGGTATCCGGCAACGCCGTTACCGCCGTGTTGGAAACCACAATCCAGCCAACCAGTCCGTTGCCAAAGAAGCTGCCGGTGAAATTATTAGCGCGGTTGGTGAAGTTATTCGCGCCATTAAAGTAATTCGAGCCGGTGAAACTGTTTGCGCTCGTGAACACATTGGAGCCGCTAAAAGTCTGGTTGCCATTCAGGAACGCCACATTAGTCGAGAGCCGCATGTCCGCCACCGTGCCAGTGGTTACTTGCGTGCCGTTCAAGTTCGTCACGAGCGCACCGTTGCCAATGAAGTTGCCGGTAAAACTGTTGCCACCATTGGTAAAACTATTCACCCCGGAGAACGTCTGGTTCGTGTTCAGCAGCGCTACATTCGGCGTGAGCCGCGCATCAGCCACCGTACCGAATGTCACCTGCGAACCATTCAGGTTCGTCAGCGACCCACCGTTGCCGATGAACGTGCCGTTCAAACTATTGCTCGCATTGGCGAAACTTACCTGACTGGTATAAGTGCCCGCAATCTGTGCCGAGGGCAACGCGCCGACCAACTGCGTCGTACCCAGTGTGCCGAACAGGTTGCTCGCACCCGTGGCAAAGATGGCGTACGGCACTGGCAACACCGGCTGGCGCGGAGCCAGACCCGTGAAAACGCCCGGACCCGCCGGGCGCACCGCGAGATCGAGCCACTCATTCGCGCCGGTGAAAATACCCGGACCAAAATCAAGCGTCACAGTGAACAACCCGTTGCTCACGGACACCGCAGAATTGGTCAGAGTCGCGCTGACCGGACTGCCACCGGCGACGACGTTGTAAACCGCGAACTGGAAATCATACGAGCCATTGGCGGGCGCACCGGCGACGTTCAAGCGGCCTTGATAGGTGAAGGCCGTCCCTTGCGCATCCGCGCGCAAGGCGGCGCTCACGAGCATCAGGAGCAATAAGATTCGGCAATTCACAACCATATAGTGGCGGGGGAACAAACGCTTTTCAATGTTGAATCCCGCTCACCGGGTGGACAAAGCCGCGAGAATCTCCGACGGCGGCTGGAGTTGGCCGAGCGTGTTGGTCGCCGGCGCGCCCGCATTAATCCACCATTTCAAGACCGCGATCTCGGCGGCGGTCAGCTGCGGCTTGCCATCCGGCGGCATATGGTCATCGTCACTCGCGGGCAGCAGCGCGCGCTCCAGCAGCGGACTTTGCGCGGCGTCACCGGGCTTGATGGCAATATCATCCTTACCCCCGCGCTGCAATCCCGCATACGAATCGAGGCGCAGGTCGCCCTTGGTTTTCTGCGGACCGTGACAGCTCACGCACTTGCCTTGAAAAATCGGCTCAATGACGCCGGTGAAAACTGGTTGCGCGAGCAACTCATTGATCGAAACCACCGTAGCGTTTCCCGCCTTCGACGCTGTCTTAGAGGTGGCCGTGATGCCCAGCAATTTCTTAAGCGGTGCCGGCGCATATTGAGTGAGATAATCACTGCCATGCGTCAGCGAACCGCCCAGGTGCCCGGCTACCATCAGCACACCGACCGCGACCAGCAAGGCGACGCGATACGCCACCAACTTTCCGCGCCAGAATAAAACCGCCGCGACCACCGTCAGCACCGCTGTACCGATGCCCAGCCATTTATGCCACGCGAGCAGCGTTTCATCATAGCCACCGGCGAGCGACAACAGCCAACCGCAGACCGCCGTCACCACCGCGAGCGGCGCGGCGAGCGCGAGGATGAAGCCTGCACTGGCAGCCGCATTTTTGAAGCGTGGGAGCAGCGCGAAGATTTCCAGAGTAGCCAGCGCCGCCAACATGCCGATGGGCAGATGCACCAGCAATACGTGGAAGTGACCGAAGAAAAGCAGAATGTCGGGTGGCGGGTACAAGCTAATGAGTTTTAAGCAGTCTCAACTGGTTTGCAGATGCTACGGCGAGCCCTTGGCGAATCAAGCGCATTCTCCATTTCAGCCGCGAAGGCAACCGTCGCCAGCGCTTCACACCTCAAACCCAGGCAGATTCTTGAAGTGGCCGTTGAGCTGGATCTTCTCCTTCAAGGATTCCATGCTGGCGAGGATGGGCAACACCCGTTCCAGATGCCGCCGCAGATACTGCTGGCGTTCAACCTCGGAAAAAAGCGCCAGCAATTCATATTCCTCAGCCAGCGTCAGGCCCACATGATGCGCCACATCGTAGCTGGTCAATTGCGATTCCGGTTTGGGCAGCTGCTTTTTGACCTTGAGCAAGGCATGCAACTTTCTGGTATCCGCCACCAGCTGACGCATCACCTTCGCCTCCCCCTTTTCATCGATATCGGGATAGGTCACGATGGCGGCGCTGTAGAGTTTGCCCGGATAAACTTTACGGAACTCCACCACGTTGAAAATTCGTCCGCCCCGGGTTTTAATATCCATCTGGCCGTCGGCTTGGACATTGGCGACGCTGCTCAATTCCACCAGCGTCCCCAGCAAGCCGATCTTCCGGCCCACCACGGTCGGAATGCCGAACGGCTTTTTGTTTTTCACGGTGTCATTGATCAACTGCTGATAGCGCGGCTCAAAGATGTGGAGGTTCAATTCGTCGCCGGGATACACCACAACTTCGAGCGGGAAGATGGGAATTAGTTGTTCCATAATAATGAGCGGCGCGCGCCGCGTTGCCAATCTAATCGCGACGGCTATTAACGCAAGTTCTGACCGGCTGGAACCGGGCTTGAGGGGAATGGCATACCGCGAAAGACGCTAAATACGCGAAAAGAGAACAGCCGCACTTTAGGTTGTCACCGCCGGTCATTGCTTGGCGACCGCCGATTCTCCATGGGCAACCACCAGTCACTCGCCGTCGACGGCCAGTCATTCGCCGTCGCCAGCCAGTCATTCGCCGTCGCCAGCCAGTCATTCGCCGTCGCCAGCCAGCCATTCGCCGTCGCCAGCCAGCCATTCGCCGTCGACCACCAGCCATTCGCCGTCGACCACCAGCCATTCGCCGTCGACCACCAGACGTTGCCGGTCGGCGGCCAGTCATCGGCGGTCGACGGCGAGCCATCGGCGGTCGCCAGCCAATGATTGGCGGTCGCCTTTCAATTTAGCGCTCACCACCCCGGAACCTTCCTATAACCCACCAAAGAGCAGCTAGTTATGCCCCAGCAAGCTTATATTCACCACACCGAGCTCGGTCTGCCCTCGCCAAACCCCAAACCCTCCCCCAGCCTACAGCCAGCCGAACCCCGGCCGGGCGTATTGCCCCTTCCCACAGGCTTGGAAACTTAACGGCGAGGGAGGATCGTTAGAGAACTGCGCAACGTGCTTGCCTTGCTTCAGGTGGCACTCCGCAAGGAGCCCTGCCCGTTCGCGTATTTAGCGTATTTCGCGGTAAGTATCCGGCTTTGCCCCTAGTTAAAACTTACCCTTCATACTTTTGCTGTAGCCGGTGAGTTCCAGGTAGGCCCGGCCAATCTCGTGGTTCTGCTCATTCAGCACGCGGCAGGCCCCTTCCCAATAGCCGACACCCCCCACCCGGCCCGTCAGTTCTTGATCGGCGACATACGGCTGGATGATGAACGTTTCCGGCTGGCCGGTGGCCGGATTGATGGCTTCCAAGCGCACCAAAGACGGATAATCCGCACCGGATTTGGGGCTGTGCCAGTGCGCAAGCATAGTCCACTTGAATTGTTCCGGACCGATTTGCCGGACCTGGCCCGCCGCATCAATCCAGGCCACCGTGGAGTACGGGTCGGTGCCGCCGCCCTGACGCCGCATCCGATAGGACATCAACTCCCGACCGTCGAACAATTGCAGGCTCAACCAATCCCAGCCGACCTGACCGGCCCCGAGCTGGCTGCTGCTGAATTCATGATCCATCCACGCCTGACCCGAGACCGGCAGGTTGGTCGCCGCCACCGTGAGCGTGCCGCTCACGGCGAGACGCGGAAACGTCAGGTAATGACTGGCCGCCGTGGGGTCCGCCGCCTTCCGGGATACGCCGTTCGTGCCAAAAACCACCAGCGGCTTCGTCGGCTGAAGTTGCAGCGTAAAAGCGTCGTCCGCCCCGACGCCGCCTTGCAGCTCGAACAATTCCGGGGTGCCGTTGGTGTTCGGTGCCAGCTTTAAAGACCAATTACCATTGTGGACAGCCAGCGTGTTGGTGGCGGACGAGGCATCCCAGCCATCGCGATTCAAGCGTTCCTGAAAAACGAATTCGCCGGTGTGCTTGTTTACCAGCGCCATATGCGCCAGATAAATCTGGGCATTGCCAAACGCAGCGGAGGCAGAGTGGTTCGTGCTCCCCGGCGGCACGAGGGCGCGCCGGAAGAAGGTGGCTTGAAAGCCAAACTCGGCTTGATTGGTCGCTACGAGGTGACCGGTGATATACCACCACTCAATGGAAAACTCCGGATGACTGCCGTGATCGCGCGGAAAGCTAAAGCTTCGACCCGGCTGCGGCACCGCATAGCCATCGGCGGTGAGCTGAGGAATTTGCTCAGCAGCGTTCGCTAAAACATTGGTCAAAGCCAGCAGCAGACCGATGACAACCGTCAGCCGATAAATCATCCGATAAAATTTGTTATGAGACGGTTTCATTCTTCACGTTCCGCCGGTAAGCGCGCCGACCAGCGGCCTACGAACCAACCCGCCACTAACGCGCTCGCGAGCACCAGTAACGCCAGCGCGGCGAGTTGTCCCCACGGCCGGTCGGTTTGGAGCGTCCAGCCAAAGGTTTGTTTGTTGATGCGATAGATGAGCAACCAGCCGAGAGCCAGACTCACGAGCAAGCCCATCAGCACCCCGGCGGCCGCGGTCAAAGCGCCTTCCCACGCAGCGGCGGCGGCCAGTTCCGTTCGCCGCATGCCAAGCGCGCGCAACGTATTCAAATCCAGCCGGCGTTCCCACAGCAGGCTCGCCAGCGTGAACGCCAGACCGGCGATGGCGACGACGACGCCAATCAATTCCAGCGCGTAGGTGACGGCGAAGGTCTGATGAAATATCCGCAGCGATTCGCCGCGCAGGAAGTTGCTGGTGAATACGCCGAGCCCGGGATATTTCTGGCGCAACTCCGCGCGCAAGGTCTCCGCATCGTAGCCGGGTTTTAAGGCGAGGATTAAGCTCGCGACGAGTTCGTTGCCAAACCAGTGCGTGAACTGGGCACGCTCAATCAGCAGCGAGCCGCGTTCGTTGCCGTAATCAGCAAAGATACCCGCGATGGTGACCGCCTGAAAACCCGCTGGCGTTGGCACTTGAACCTGGTCGCCGCGATGAATGCGGAAGCGCTCTGAAAACGCTTCGCTCGCGAGGGCCAGCGCGGCATTCCGATTGGTGTCGAACACGGTGTCGGCGAGGGGCGGTTCCACCCAGGCGGGATGGGCGTGATCGCGAAAGAAGGCCAGCCGGTTGCCAATCAGCATCGTGCTGACGCCATTAAGAGTGATGTCCATGACCTGAAGGACGTTCGCCTCCTGAACCGCCGGTTGCGCCACGACTTGTTTCCAGGTAGCCGGCGAAATCCGGCTGGTCGTCCCGGCCGTTTGCGCGCCATCGCTGGAAATAAACAGGTCGGCCTGAAAGGTGCGGCTAATCCAGCCGCGCATGGTCGTGTCAAAACTGCCGACGAGAATGGCCATGCCGGCGGTCATGCCCACGGCGCACACCAAACTCGCGGCGAGCAGCCGATGCCGTCCGCTGGGGGCCCGCAAATGACTGCCGGCCAGACGCAATGCGATGGAATTAAGTTGAAGCCACTTGATGCCAGCGCCCAAGCCCGCCAGCAACGCGCCGGCGAATATGCCGCCGCCAAAAATCCAGCACAGGGCCGTTCCATAAGCCGCGATGGGAAAACGGCCACCGCCCGTCAGGCGCAGGGGCGGCAACCAGGTTAGTCCGAGGCCGATTAAGATGAGCAGCAGTCCGAGGCCGGGCCGGCGCAACAACTTGCCGCCCGGATAATTTCCCGTGCCGGAGCGAACGGCAATTTGGGCGGGAGGCGTGTTGGCCGCCAATCGGGCGGGCCACCAACCGGCGAAGGTGCTCGCCAAGACGGATACCAGCAAAGCGATGCAGGCTTCCTTAAAATCGAACGACGCGGAATTAATTGAATCCGCGTAGTAAAGGGCGTTGACCGTGCGGGCCACCATTATCACCGCGAGCTGCGCGCCCAGCCAGCCCAGTCCAAGCCCCACCAGACCGCCCGCCAAACCGACGCTGGCCGCCTCCGCGAGCCAGGCCCATTGAATCTGGCGCGACGTGACGCCCAGCGAACGCAGCACGGCAATTTCACTGCGCCGCCGAACTACTGACCCATCCAATCCTTGAAAAACCAGATAGAGGCCAACCAGCAAGGCCAGGAGCGACAAGATGGTTAGGTTTAAGCGGAACGCGGCGGTCATGGTGACGGCGCTGGCACGGCGGTCTGCGGGCGAGCTGACTAGCCAGCGAGGTGCGCCGGCGGGATTGGCCGATTCCAATTTTTGTTTGATGGCCGCCCACTGCGCGGCGCGGTGTGGACCCGCCGCCAGCACAAACTCCACCCGATCCAACTGGCCGGTCTTATCCGTCAATTGCTGCAACGCCGGCAAGTCCATGATGAGCAAATTGGGCGGCGCGGCGGGCTGACCGGAATTGACAGGAATGATGCCAGCGACGTGAAGGGTCACGGGATGTTCATTGATGATGAGCGGCAAGTCCGAACCGATTTTAAAGGGTCCGCGCTGTTCAAGAGCGGCACTGATAAATACCGCGTTCGGCTTCCCCCAAATCGGCGATTGGTTCTTTTTGGAATCATTCGTCTGACTATCCGCCGTGGCCGCAAACCAATCGGGAGCATTGTCCGACTGGCTGGTTAAATTAACTAACGCGGGCAAGTCCAGTCCGAGCAATTGAAACGTTGGCCGCGACCCGATGCTCTGCTTGTCTTCGTGGCTCGGCGCAATGCCGCTCGTTTCCAAGACGGGTACCAGGTCAACGGGTTGATTGCCGAGCAACTGGCGCAATTCAGGCAAGACCGATTCCGACAACATTCCGACGGGCGCGGTTATCAGGCCATCGCTTTGCGATGTAATCAGGTCCGTGAAATTCTGGAAGCTGGCGACGGCGGCGCGGTTGGCGAGCCGGATGGAAAAGAAAGCCGCGACGCCGATGGCAAGAATCAGCAGGAGCAAGCCGGAGGAAAGCGGCGAGAGCCACCAGTGCCGCCACGTAAAGCGCGCCCAGAGCAGGCGCAACACGGATTGATTCGTGGCCGCCATTTAATCTTTGTCGCGCTGCCCGCCAATTTGTCCGTCCCGCAGATGGATTTCCCGATGACAAATCTGCGCCGCCGCGCCGCTGTGCGTCACGAGGACGAGGGCGGTACCGGTCTCATCCGAAAGTTCGCGGAGTAATTCGAGGATGACCGCGCCATTGCGGGAATCGAGATTGCCGGTCGGCTCGTCCGCCAGCAGCACGGCGGGCCGGTGCGCCAGCGCCCGGGCGATGGCGACGCGCTGCATCTCGCCGCCGGAAAGTTGCCCCGGGAAAGCCTCCGCGCGACTCGTCACCCCTACCCGCTCCAACAGCAACCGAACCCGCTCTGCGCGTTCGGCGGAAGCAACGCCGTTCAATTGCAGCGGCAGTTCCACATTCTCGGCCGCCGTCAATGTCGGCAGCAAATGAAAGAATTGAAAGATGGTCCCAATATCGCGCCGCCGCACTTCGGTGAGGCCATCGGCATCGAGCGTTTCCAGCGCAATGTCCTTGAAGCGAATACTGCCCGCATCAGGCCGGTCCACGCCGCCGAGACAATTTAACAAGGTGGATTTGCCGCTGCCCGAAGCGCCCGTCAACGCGAGTCGTTCGCCGGCGCGGACTTCCAGCGAGACGCCGCGCAGGACCGGTCGCCCGGCGTAGGCTTTCGTGACGTTGCTGGCCGTGAGCACGACCGGCGAGGTGGATTGAGTCGGAACAAACTTTGTTTCGGTCATGTCTAATTAGATCTGGCTTGATTGATGGTCATTTCGAATGAGGGGCTCCCCATCGGCGGGTACAATAGCTTATAAAAATGTTTTTGCGAATTTTTGAGTCTCCCACTTTGAAAATTACCAATTCGGTGTATGGTCTCGCACGCCTGCGCGCAATGGCAGAGTTAAAAAACATCGAACAATTGATTTCTCAAGCGTTGTAATATTATGAGCAATGAAAATACTCCGGTAGTCATCATCGTCGGGGCTGGTGGCGGCATTGGTTCCGCCGTGGCCAAAAAACTGGCGGCCAGTGGCTGCCACCTGGTCTTAGCCGGGCGCAACCTGGAACGACTGCAAAGCGTCGTTGCTGAGACCGAGACCGAAGCCGTGACCCTCGACGCCCGCGACAGTGCGGCGGTGGCGGCTCTGATGCAATCCGTCCACGCTACTCACGGGCGCATTGATGGGGTGGTTAATTGTGCCGGATCGATTCTCTTAAAACCCGCGCACTTGATCAGCCCACAGGAATTCGCCGATACCCTGGCCACCAATCTCATCACGGCTTTCAATGTTGTGCATAGCGCCGCCGGCCTGATGATGAAGCAAGCCAGCGGCGGCAGTCTGGTTCTCTGTTCCTCCGTGGCCGCCCGACGTGGGTTGGTAAATCACGAAGCCATCGCCGCCGCCAAAGCGGGCGTGGAAGGTCTGGCGCTGGCCGCAGCGGCAAGTTATGCGCGGTACAAAATCCGCGTGAACTGCGTCGCCCCCGGGCTCACGCGCACTGGATTGACCAGCTCGCTGACCCAGAACGAAACCATTGCCAAGATGTCCGCCGCCATGCATCCACTGGGTCGCATCGGCGAACCGGCGGAAGTGGCTTCGGCTATTTGCTGGCTTCTGGATCGCGAGCAAAGCTGGGTCACCGGTCAGGTCATTGGCATTGATGGCGGTTTGGGCCAGGTGCAAGCCCGCAGCTAGATTTAACCTGGGAATCCGGGATGATTCGACGGACAAGTTTTCCGTAGATTTCACAGGTTGACGCAGAGATTTGTTTTTTAATCAGCAGAATCTGCGGGAACATCCAACCCCAAGGAAAACAGATTGCCGCCAGCCGACCCGCTGCCTACGCTAAACCGCATGTCAGATTCCAAACGCATATCCACCGAGGGCGGGCCGGCTCTAGCGCAAAACCCTTTTGCCGCGCTCTCCAGCGACGGATTGCCGGTCGGCCCGGAGACATTGCCCACCGCCCAAACTGCGCCCGGCAAGCCGGCACGGAAACATCGGGGCCGGGTGGACATCCTCCGCGTGAAAGCCGGGCGCGGGGGCAAGACCGTGACCATTATAAAAAACTTTGTCGGCATCGGCCTGCCGGAAAAGGAGCAACTGGCCAAAGCCATGCAACGCGCGTGCGGCACGGGCGGCACAGTGAAAGACGGACAGATTGAGATCCAAGGTGATAAGCGGGAGGAAGTGGCCCGCATCCTGGCCGAAGCCAACTTTCAGCCTGTGTTCGCGGGCGGCTGAAGTCTTAAGTGAACCGCTTTAGCGGCTTTAGAAAGTGGTGCCCCGGTGCAGACTTGAACTGCAAACCAATTGATTAAGAGTCAACTGCTCTACCATTGAGCTACCGAGGCAAAATGTTAAATCAGCCAGTACTTTGCTGTTCAACAAGGGCAAAAACACTACCACAAAGCCAGCGCCAACCGCAAGCGCAGAATGCCCGCCGACGGGTGAATACCTCCAAACACACGATTCACGCAAACCCTAGCCATGCCGGCGCGGTTGAAGCTGGAATAAGCTTAGTTTCAAAGCCCAAGCCAGGGACCGCCCCACGGTATAGAAAAACGGATAAATGCGCAGCAGCAAAATAAAATGTGTTTTGTGCAAAAAATGGTGGACAGGGATTCTGGTCTAAAATATAAAGGCGGTGAGGCGGGAGATTCGGGCTTCAAAGTGCCATGTTGTATCGGCTGTTTTCTTTGGGCTGCGTAACATTGTTGTATTGCAGGCAAATATTTAATCATAATGAAAAAATTCATATATCAGCAAAGCATTGCTATTTTCTTTGTCGTTCTAGTCCCATATTTCCCAAATAAGCTTCACAAGCTGATGTTATTGACTTACACTGAAGCCGCATAAACAAAGGCTTTCATCTATGTCCAACCAACAAAAAACGGCGAATCCAA
>CAIPKV010000074.1 GCA_903865745.1 uncultured Verrucomicrobia subdivision 3 bacterium
ATGAGCACGATTGAAAAATACGGAAAATTTCTGCCCGCCGAAGGCTGTTTCGAAATCACCGCCGAACCGCCGCGCAAGTGGCGCAACATCCACTACAATCAGTGGGGTGGCGAAGAATACTACGCCGAGGCCACGCACATCGGCGACGGCCTGTCGCGCTACCGCGACGCGCGCGGCAACACGGTGAATGTCATCGGTTACGACGCCAAGTATCTCTACCTCCGCGACGACGAGACGAACACAGTTTTCAATCCCGCCGGCATGCCCGTCGCCACGGATGTCGCTGACCGGGTCATCCGCATTTATCCATCGCAAACCGAAATCGCCTCAAGCTGCGTCGGCCTGCGCGCGACCCAGCGCATTTTCGTGCCGCGCACGGAATGTCTGGAAGCCTGGACGCTGAAGATTGAAAACCAGACTGACCGGCCGCGCCGTGTTTCCGTTTTTGCCTACGCCTCCTTTGCGCTCACGGGCAACGACCACGAGGGACGCGGCTTTTGGCCGGACAAGTATTCGGAACTGCACAAGAATCTCGGTGGCGTCCTCATCATCAATCGCGCCCACAAGATGCCGTTGGAGAAGAAAAACAGTTTTCTCGTCGCGCTGAATCATTTCCATGCTGCCAATGGCTGCCGCGACGATTTCACCCGCGCCGATTACAGTCTGGCCGCGCCGAAAATCCTCTGGGGCTGGAACTGCGACAACAACGCCGGTTATGTCTGGGACACCGCCGCTATCGTGCAATGCACACTCACGATTCCGGCGCGCGGCGCTGAGCGCGTGGATTTTCTCGCCGGACCATGCATCGGGGCAGAGGAAGTGAAAGCGTTACGCACCCGGCTTACACCAGCCAAGTTGGACGAACTTGCCGCCGAGCAGATGGCCATCGAGCGCCGTCGCGCCGAAGCCTTCACGGTGGACACCGGCGAGGCGAACCGTCAGCGCGACGCGCTGATGAACCTGTTCGTCAAGAAGCAGATTTATTCCTACGCGATGGACAAGGGCGGTGTGCGCGACAATCTGCAGAACGCCAATGCGCTGGTTTTGTTCGAGCCGCAGATGGCGCGGGCGAACATCCTGAAATGTCTCGCCGTGCAGAAGCCCGACGGCAGCAGTCTGCACAGTTGGTGGCCGCTCAACCGCCATCAATATTCGGACAAGCCGGCATGGATGCTCCAGACGATTCCTTGGTATGTGCAGGAGACCGGCGATTTCACCATTCTCGACGAGCCAGTGCCGTTCTTTGAATCCGCCGAGACCGGCACGGTGTGGGATCATCTGCAGCGTGCCTATCGTTGGTTGAGCGCCGACCTCGGCAAGCGCGGCCTGTGCCGTCAACATTTCGCGGATTGGAACGACGGCCTTGAGCCTTCGGAAAAAACCGGCGAGCGGGAGAGCGTGATGGTCAGCCAGCAACTCTGCGCCGGCTTGCTCGAAACTGCCGCGCTGGCCGAACGACGTAATGACACCACCAGCGCCGATGAATGTCTGCGTCTCCATCGCGAAATGGCCGAACGCATCAACCGCGCGGCGTGGGATGGCGCATGGTTCACGCGGACGATTTGCGAAGACGGTTACGCGCTGGGTTCGGGCAAGAATGCCGAGGCGAAGATTTTCATCAACACCCAGAGTTGGGCGGTGCTGGGTCGCGTGGCCGACGAGTCACGCCTACGCCGGTGCATGGCGTCAGTGGACGAATTTCTGACCAAGCCCGAAGGTTATCCCATCTGCGATCCTGCCTGTTCAACCTTTGACGAACGCATCGGACGCTTCACGACGGTTATGCCGCAGGACACCGTAAACGGCGGCTGCTACAATCACGCCGCCGGCTTCAAATGCGTCGCCGACTGCTTGCTCGGGCGCGCTGAGGAGGCTTGGGAAACTTTCATGAAGGTCGCTCCGGATGGCCCGCACTTGCCCGTCAGTGTTTCCGGCGCAGAACCATTCTCGTTCATCAACCATTACTCGCGTGTGCCCTCGGGCTTTGGGAAAGGCGGCTATCCGTGGCGCACCGGCACGGCGGCGTGGTTCAC
Organism: uncultured Verrucomicrobia subdivision 3 bacterium; assembly: GCA_903865745.1. Lineage (GTDB taxonomy): Bacteria > Verrucomicrobiota > Verrucomicrobiia > Limisphaerales > UBA11358 > UBA11358. Next base: position 2,034 of record CAIPKV010000074.1, read on the forward strand.
GGTGGCGTTGCTGGAATACATCCTCGGCGCGCGCCGCGGTTATGACGGGCTGATCATCTCACCGTGCCTGAGCAAAACCGTGCCGCACGCGAAGCTGCGCCGCCAGTTTCGCGGCGCGACATTTGTCATCACGCTCGACAACACCGCCGGGCGCTGCGTCGGCACTCGCCGTATCCTCGTGGATGGAAAGTTGATCGCAGGAAACACACTGCCGCTTTTCACCAGCGGCACGCACCAAGTGGAGGTAGAGATTTAATCCGTAAAACCGAGCGTCGCCGGACCGCGACGCGTTAGAGTCAAAAACGCCCAAGATATTATACGAATCATAGAACAGTGCAGCGGCAAGGTAGAATTAGAAACCTTGAAGGCTGTTTAGATTTTTAGACCTGGACATGAAGACAAAAACGACCACCGAGCAATCCTATCAAATCGCCCGCGAACGCTTCGCCGCCTGTGGCGTGAATGCCGAAGCCGCTTTGCGTCAGTTGGATCAGATTCCCGTCTCGCTGCACTGCTGGCAGGGCGATGATGTGGGTGGCTTTGAAAAGCGCGCCGAAGCTGGCGCGGGCAACGGCTGTCTGGCCACCGGCAATTATCCCGGCAAGGCCCGCACGCCGGAAGAACTGCGCGCGGATTTGGAAATGGCCTCCTCGCTCATTCCCGGCCCATTGCGGCTGAATCTGCACGCCAGTTACGCCACCGACGGCAATCCCATGCCGGACCGCGACGCGCTCACGGCGGACAACTTTTCCTCGTGGGTGGATTGGGCTGCCAGGAAAAAATGGGGCATTGATTTTAATCCGACTTGCTTCAGCCACCCGCTCGCGGCGGACGGTTTTACACTCGCGCATCCGGATTCGGGCGTGCGCAAATTCTGGATTGCCCATTGCATTGCCTGCCGGCGCATCGGTGCGGCTATCGGCAAAAGGCTTCAGAACCCGGTCGTCTCCAACATCTGGATTCCCGATGGCTACAAGGACACACCGGCGAATCGCCTTGCCCCCCGCGAGCGCCTCATGGAATCGCTGGACGCGATTTTCGACGCCAAGGTGTCGCGCGAATGGAACATTGACACGGTGGAGGCCAAGCTGTTCGGCATCGGCGTGGAAAGTTACACGGCGGGTTCGCATGAATTTTATCTCGGTTATGCCGCCTCGCGCAAAGTCGGGCTTTGCCTCGACGCCGGCCATTTTCATCCGACCGAATCCGTGGCCGACAAGATTTCATCCGCGCTGTTGTTCGTGCCGCACCTCTTGCTGCATGTCAGCCGTGGCGTGCGTTGGGACAGTGATCATGTGGTGACGCTGGATGAGGCGACCAGCGCCATACTGGAAGAATCCGTCACCGTGCCGCAGCGCGAACGTATCCATGTGGGTTTGGATTTCTTTGACGCCTCGATCAATCGGATTGCCGCCTGGGTCATCGGGACACGCAACGCGAAGAAGGCGCTGCTGCGCGGCCTGCTCCAGCCGGTGAAGACGTTTAGGGCTGCCGAGGCGGCACGAGATTTCACCAGTCGTCTGGCACGAATGGAAGACGCCCGCTCGCTGCCGTGGGGTTTGGTGTGGGAGGAATACTGTCGGCGAAACGAAAAGCCCGCCGACGGCACATGGCTGGCGGAAGTGAAAACATACGAAAACAATATTTTTAGCCAGCGGATTTAGCATGGCTCGTAATTTTATCTACAGTTGCATGATGCCGGAAACAAATTAAGCCATAAAAACAAAAAGTATGAAAATAGTTGTTTTGGATGGTTATACACTAAACCCAGGTGACAATTCTTGGGATGCGGTTGCAGCCTTGGGTGAGCTCAAAGTTTACGATCGCACCGCACCCGACAAAATTGTCGAGCGTGCAGCGGGTGCGGACGTGGTGCTCACGAACAAAACCCCGCTGACGGCCGAGACGCTGGCGCAACTTTCAGCGGTCAGGTTTATCAGCGTGCTGGCAACGGGTTACAATATCGTGGATACGAAAGCAGCTCGGCAACGGAACGTTTCCGTTTCCAACGTTCCGATTTATGGAACCGATGCAGTGGCAGAATTTGTTTTTTCACTCCTGTTAAATTTCTACCGGCAACCGCAACTGCACAATGATTTGGTGAAAAAATGTCAGTGGCGGAAAGCGGGAGACTTTTGCTTCTGGAAAACACCGCAGACTGAATTGGCCGGCAAAACCCTGGGAATCGTCGGATTCGGCCGCATTGGCCAGCGTGTGGGCGAAATCGCCAGAGCGTTCAAGATGGAGGTCTTTGCCAATGGCCCGTCAAAAAATAATCCGCCTTCATACCCCTTTGAATGGCGCGAAACTGAAAAACTATTTGCTGAGTCCGACGTGGTCACTCTTCACTGCAAACTGACGACGGAAAACTCGGGGATGATTAACCGGGCACTTTTATCACGCATGAAAAAATCGGCTTATTTGATCAACACCGCCCGCGGAGCACTAGTCAATGAAACTGATCTGGCTACGGCGCTGAAGTCAGGGCAACTCGCAGGCGCGGCTCTCGACGTGGTTTCTGAAGAACCCATTCGAGATGACAATCCGCTGTTCGGAGCGCCGAATCTCACCTTGACTCCGCACATTGCATGGGCGGCGCTTGAAGCACGTCAACGATTGATGAAAGTGACGGCACAAAACATTGCGGGTTTCCAAGCAGGCCGGCCGATCAATGTGGTCAATTAAGAGCGACACATTATTTCTGCGATAACTAAACTACTAGATATGACCGGAATCATTGCACAACTCACAGGCATGGAGAATGAACTTTCAAAACTGAATATTGAGCGTGCTTTTCGCTTGGCCGTAATGAGGGGGCCAATACTGGTCAAGATTTACAAATGTCGAAAACTCCGGATTGAAGGGTGCGATTGCTTTGTTGAACTGCAACCTTGGTCATGATTATCACACTTTTCATCCCGTGTTTCGTGGACCTGATGCATCCGCAAGTGGGCATCAGCATGGTTCGCATCTTTGAGAAACTTGGCCATAAGATCGTTGTGCCGGAAGGCGCGGCGTGCTGCGGACAACCGGCATTCAACTCCGGTTATTGGAACGAGGCACGCACATCTGCGGCGAAAGTTTTGGCCCAATTGCAGGATGCCGAAGCCGTTGTGATTCCAAGCGGTTCATGCGGCGCGATGGTGAAAAACTTTTATCCGGAACTGTTTGCTAATACGCCGCAAGTCGAGGCTGCAAGGAAACTTGCGGCCAAAACCCATGAGTTTTCTTCATTCCTCGTGAACCAACTTGGCGTTACCGATCTTGGCGCGAAGTTTCCGCACCGGGTCACGTTTCACGACGGCTGCCATGGCTTGCGCGAGTTGAATAACAAACGTCCGCCGCGCCAACTGCTAGCCATGGTGCGCGGGTTAGAACTGGTTGAAATGGGCGCTGCGGAAACCTGCTGCGGCTTTGGAGGAACATTTTCGACGAAGTTTCCAGAGATTTCCACTGCGATGAGCGAAGTCAAATGCGCTTCTGCGCTGGAGACTAAGGCCGAATACGTCGTCTCGTGCGATTCAAGTTGCCTGATGCAGATTAAAGGTCTTGTCAACAAACAACAAAAACCGCTCAAGACGATTCATCTCGCGGAAATTTTGGCCCAATCATGAGCGCGCCCGCCACACATTTCAAAGAAGCTTCACGACGGATGGCGGCGGATTTGCGGCATCGCCGCATCATCCAGACGGCGATGGTCAAATACGAAACTGTGCGTGACCAGCGCAAGTTGTGGTTTCAGGACTGGCAGGGCGCAAGGAATCTAGCTGCGCGAACGAAGTTTGAGGCAGTCAATCACCTCGACCAATATCTCGAACAATTCGTCCGGTTGATTGAGTCACGCGGCACGAAAGTCCATTGGGCCGGCAATGCTGAACAGGGTCGCGAGATTATTTTCAACATTTTGCGCGCGAAGAACGCCAAGGTTGTCATCAAATCCAAAAGCATGACATCCGAGGAAATTCATTTGAATGACGCGATGGTGGCAGCGGGTTATGAAGTCGCTGAATCAGATCTGGGCGAGTTTATTATGCAACTTCGCGGGGAGGAACCCTATCATCTAGTGGCTCCATCGATGCATCTTACGCGGGGGGAGATACAGGATACGTTTGCCCAGAAACTAAACGAAACCACAACCGACAGCCCCGAGGATCTGACGATGCTGGCCCGCCGTGTGATGCGTCGAAAATATCTCCAAGCGGATGTCGGCATTACCGGCGCGAACTTCGCCATCGCCGAGACAGGAATGATTTCAATCACGGAAAACGAAGGAAACGCACGGCTCACGTCGGCATTACCCAAGACCATGGTCACGCTCGTCGGCATCGAAAAAGTGTTGCCGCGCTACGAAGATCTCGCGCTGTTTCTGCCGATGCTCGCGGTGATGGGCACCGGTCAGGCGTTGACCTGTTACAACACTCAGTATGGCGGGCCGCGCCAGCCTGGCGAAGCGGACGGACCGGAGGAGTATCACGTCGTCCTGCTCGACAACCAACGAACCCTGCTGCTAGCCGACGCCGAGCAGCGCGATACGCTCGGCTGTATCCGCTGCGGCGCGTGTCTGAATGTCTGCCCAGTATTCCGCAACGTCGGCGGCCACAGCTACGGCACGGTTTATGCCGGGCCGATCGGTTCGGTCATCACACCGCACCTGCGCGGGCTGAAGCAATGGAAACATCTTAGCGATGCCTCGTCACTTTGTGGCGCATGCACCGAGACGTGTCCGGTGAAAATTGATTTGCACCATCACCTGTTGCAAAACCGACGCAACGCCTCCGCGCCGACTGCTGGTAAACCCGGTTTTTTCCAGAAACTCGCATTCAAATTGTTCGCTGTGGTGGCGAATCATGCAGCGCTCTGGTCGCTGACCACAAAATTGAGCCGCCTCGGGATGAAATTGCGCGGGCTGGTGAACGGCAGTTTCTTCGACCCGACGCGGGCATGGACGAAAACGCGCGAATTGCCGCCCATTGCGAAACAGAGTTTCCGCGAATGGCTGAAGGAGCGTGAACTATGAGCGAGCGCGATAACATTTTTGCCCGGATCAAGGAAGCCTTGATGCTCAAGGCGCACGCGTCTCACGGCCACGGCTTGCCCTTGGTGGAAGAACATCGCCGGGTAATGCCGCCGGTCGGCGTGACGATTGAAGAACAACTAACATTGTTCGCGAACAACGCAAGCGAACTTAAGGCGACATTCAAGTTTGTAAAGGACGTAGCGGAACTCGCAGCGGAGTTGAAGGTTTTGAGCGCAGCGGAGCAATGGCAGCGCGCCGCCACCCACACGGGTTCATTGGCGCATTCGCAGACCATGGCTCTGGGCTTGGCGACGATTGTGACCAACTATGGTTACGACAAAGACGAACTCGAATTGTGCGATGTCGGCATCACCGAGTGTGATGCACTCATTGCGCAGACTGGCACGGTGCTGGTGACAAGTCACAGCGCAGGCGGGCGGGCATTGTCATGCCTACCATCTCACCACGTTGTGATCGCGCATCGCAGCCAGCTTGTCGCGGATTTGCCGGAGGCGATGTCGTTAGTGAAGCAGCGTTATTCCGGCAATTATCCGAGCATGATTTCGTTCATCACCGGCCCGTCGCGCACGGGCGACATTGAGCGCATCATAGTTCTTGGTGCACACGGCCCAAAACGATTGACCATTTTATGTCTTCAAAACTGAAACCATCACAAAAATGAAAAAATATAAATCACACAAATATGTCTCAAACCTCTGGAACGACGCCGAAACTGCGAAGTTGAAGGGCGTGGAAAGCCTCGTTTATCGCTCCAACAAGCTCGGCGCGGACCAGCGCATCACCAATACCGGCGGCGGCAACACGTCGTCCAAGCTCATGGAAACCGATCCGCTTACCGGCGAAAAGGTCGAGGTGTTGTGGGTGAAAGGCTCGGGCGGCGACCTGCGCACCAGCACGCGGGAAAACTTTTCGTCGCTGTATCAGGACCGACTGTTGTCGCTGCAAAAAACCTACGCCAAGCGCAAGGACAAGGGACTCAAGTCGCAGGCCGAGGACGACATGGTGGCCGCCTACAACCACACCACCTTTAATTTGAACCCGCGTGCCAGTTCGATTGACACGCCTTTGCACAGCTTCATTCCGGCAAAGTTCGTGGACCACATGCACCCGAACGCGATCATCGCCATCGCGGCGAGCAAAAACTGCGAAAAGCTAACGCAGGAAATTTTCGGTGGCGAGATGGCGTATGTGCCGTGGATGCGCCCCGGCTTTGAGCTTGGCCTGGCGATGCAGGAAATCTGCCACGCCAAACCGGAGGTCAGGTCCATCATGATGGGGCAGCACGGCTTCATCTCATGGGACAATGATGAAAAGGCCTGTTACACCTATACGCTCGAATGCATCGAGCGAGCCGCCGCCTTCATCGAGGCGAAGTATCAGGCCAAGGGAGGTGACGCCGGTGCTTTCGGCGGTCAAAAATATCAAACACTTCCAGAGGTGGCCCGCCGCCAGGCGTTTGCCGCGATACTGCCGTGGCTGCGCGGACAGGTGTCGCAGCAGAAGCGCTTCGTTGGCACGGTGCAGGATGACGAAAAGATTTTGCGTTTCGTCAATTCCAAGGACGCGGCGCGTTTGTCCGAACTCGGCACGAGCTGTCCGGACCACTTTCTCCGCACGAAAATCAAACCGCTGTTCGTGGACTGGAATCCCCAGTCCGGCGATGTGGCGGGATTGAAGAAGAAACTGGCCGCCGGTCTTGAACAATATCGCAAGGACTACGCAGCCTATTACAATAAGTGCAAGCGCGCCAATTCACCCGCGATGCGCGATCCCAACCCGACCGTCATTTTGATTCGCGGCTGCGGCATGATTGCGTGGGGCAAAGATAAATCGGAATCCCGCGTCACGGCGGAATTTTACAATTGCGCGGTCGAAGTTATGCGCGGGGCGGAGGCGATTGATAAATATATCGCACTGCCGCAGCAGGAGGCGTTCGACATCGAATATTGGCTGCTCGAAGAGGCGAAGCTCAAGCGGATGCCTGCCGAGAAAGAACTCGCGCGGCAGGTGGTCATTGTCATCGGTGCTGGTAGCGGCATTGGCAAGGAAACCGCGCACCGTCTCGTGAAGGAAGGCGCGCATATTGTCTGCGTGGACTTGAACGCGAATGCCGCAAAAGCCACCGCGAAAGAGATCACCGATAAATACGGCCTGGGCATTGGCGTTGCCGGCACAGGCTTGTCGAATTGCGGCCCGGCCATCGGCCTCGCGGCGGACATCACCAACCGCGCGAGTATTCGCCAGATGCTGGACGACGTAGCGATGGCTTACGGCGGTTTTGATTCCATCTGCGTAACCGCCGGCATCACTGTTCCCAGCGATGCGACCGGCCATATTCCCGACGAGAAATGGGCGCTGACGTTCAATATCAACGTCACCGGCAGCTATCTTGTGGCGGATGAAGCGTTCAAAACCTGGAAAGAACAGGGTTTGCGCGGAAATTTGGTTTTAACCACAAGTGCGAACGCGGTTGTCGCCAAGAAAGGAATGCTCGCCTACGACACTAGCAAGGCGGCGGCAAATCATCTGGTGCGCGAACTGGCGGTGGAACTCGCGCCGCTGGTGCGTGTGAATGGCGTCGCGCCCGCGACCGTGGTGCAAGGTTCGTCGATGTTTCCGCGCGAGCGGGTGAAGAGTTCGATGGCGAAATACAACATTCCTTTCTCCGAAGAGGAAACAACGGACGCACTCGTGGCGAAATTGTCCGCGTTCTATGCCGACCGGACGCTGACCAAATCAGCCATCACACCGGCGGATCAGGCGGAAGCATATTTTCTCCTGGTCACGCAGCGCTTGTCAAAAACTACCGGCCAGATCATCACCGTGGACGGTGGTTTGCATGAGGCTTTCCTGCGGTGAACTAACGCCATCAATATTATGACTGCATTCCAAAAGAATCTGAAAGCCCTGAAGCAACGCCATGCCGCGTTGCTGAAACGGCGCAACACCGTGGACGCCAGCTTTTACAACGGCTGGTTTGAGCGGTGGAAGAATCCGGTAATCACCGCCGACCACGCGCCGCTGGATTGGCGTTACGATTTGAACCCGAAGACGAATCCGTTGCTGCTGGAACGGCTCGGCGTCAACGCCGCGTTCAATGTCGGCGCAATGGAGTGGGGCAAAAACATCGTGCTCGTCGTCCGCACCGAGGGCGTGGACCGCAAATCGTTTTTCGCCATCGCCGAGAGCAAGACGGGCGTGGACGGGTTTCAATTCTGGGACGAGCCGG
>CAIPKV010000075.1 GCA_903865745.1 uncultured Verrucomicrobia subdivision 3 bacterium
TCAGCAGTTAAGCGGCGGGCGCGTGGCTACCGTTCCTCGGAGTATCAAACCGCCATGCTTTACTTCGTCGCCGGCAAACTGGAAATCCCTTATTATGCCAAATGACTCGACTTATTACCCATTACCAACATCGCGGAACCAAAATTTGTGTAAGGTGGAAGGCTCAGGGGTGGGCCATCCGAAAGAAGGCGCTACGGGCGATTAGACTATTGGTGTAAACATTGTTCGTCCCAATCAAGGTAATGCCGGTCGTTATATTCGTCCAATTGGCACTTGGACTAAGTGCCCCAATAGTTTGCAGGATATAGCCGGCGTTGGACGCGTAGGCGGGCCAACTGATGATTGCGTGGTTGTTCGTCGTTTGGATAGACAAGGATGGCACTGGCACCGGCACGGAGTAATAAATCGCGCCGCCATAAATGCCCGCCGCCAGCGTTTCGCCATTGGCCGAAGCGTAGGCACAAGTCCAGTTGGCCCCATTGGGAATTCCTCCGTCATATTGCACCCTCCAATTGTTGCCAGCATTAGCGGAGACATAAACCGACGAGGCTGAGCCGGCCCCGGCGATAAGGGTATTGCCGTTCGTAGACGCGGCCAAACATTGCCAGTTCACGCTCCCGTCTGCATTCGTATTCAGATTCCAAACATTGCCATTATTAGTTGAGTAGAAAATGCCACCCGCGTTGTTGCCGGCAAAAACCGTCTGGCCATTCTGCGAGCAGGCAACCGGCTGCCAATTATAGCCGCTGGTCGTCGCGGGCAAATTCCACGTTGTACCTTTATTCGTCGAAACGTAAATGCCCGAATCGTAGGTTGCATAGATTTTACTGCCGTCACCCGAGATGGCCAAGCCGTACCAGATCTCGGGGGCGGGGGCATTGGTGGCCAGATTCCAAGCGGTTCCAAAATTGGTGGATACGTAGAGGCCGCCACCATAAACCGCTGCAGCCAGAATTTGGCCGTTGGTGGATGACACCACCGCCTGCCAGGAAGTAATGGGCGCACTGCTCGTCACCCAGGTTGAACCGCCATTGGTGGACAAGCAAATGGGACCGTTCCCACTGCCATCGTCGCCATCCCCGCCAGCCACGAGCCGGGAGCCATCGGCTGAAGAGGCCACCGCATACCATACATTGCTCGGCGCGCTGGTTGGGAACCAGTTCTGTCCGCTATTGGTGGAGGCGAATATCAAGCCAAGATTACTGTTGTTATCAGAAATCGAGGCTGCCACCAGCTTCTGGCCGTCCTGCGAACCGGCCATACTTTCCCAAGCGAAGTTGGGCGCATCGGACAAGTTCCAATTCTGGCCGTGCGCGGTAAACGCCAGCAGGAAGAGGCTTAAGGCAAATTTGAAACGGCGATCTGATATTATCATAGGATTATTTGATTAGGGTTGCTTGATACGCGCCAACATTTAGCAGTTTTTAAGCCAAAAGCTGTCGGATTAGGGTAAAAAGCGCGACCGGAATGAGCTGACACAGTTAAACCGCTCCGGCTTAAGCGACGAGCTTGCAATCGGACGGGGCAGGGTGTGCGCCGATTTGGATTGGCGGCTGGTTAGTCGAGGTAAAAATGTCCTCGCTCGCGTCTTTTTGGCCATCCGCCCCGTTAAATACGCTAAAAGCCGCGTCTTTTGACGTTTCAGTCTTCAAAGTTGTCATTTTAGCTTCCGCCGATGCTTCATCAGCTACGCGCTATGCTGCATTTGCTTCGCGCCATGTCGCACCAGCTACGAACAATGAGTCATAAGCCTCAAACAACGTCGCACGAGCATCGAGCAATGAGGCATTCGCATCGCACAGCGCGACGCCAGCATCGAACAATGAGGCATAAGCATCGAGCAGCGTGACGTGAGCTACGAGCAATGAGGTTTGAGCTACGAACAATGCCACGCCGTTTGAAGCAAGTGTGGCATTGTTCGAAGCGAATTGGCCAGCGCGCATGACTGGAATCAGACCAGCTTAGAGCGGCATGCCGTCCCTTGTCGCTGCCATCTTAAAAGCTAATCCGGTAGATTCAGTTTGCTGCTACTTTGACCTATCCCTTGCGTCCGACTGAATCAGTGCTAATCTAGTTGTTGAAGACAACCGTTCCTCGCGATCATCGCAGTGGCTTCAGGGAATTTTTGTGGCGGTCAACCAACGACTAGTATCAACTCATTATGCCCAAGTATCGCATTCGACGGACTTATTTGCGTCAGAAGGACGGCACCCTCGGCGGCACTGCCTTCAACGTGGCTGTTAAAATGGACGGCCATCCAGCCTTCCCGGATCCGCCCGTCAAACTGGCCGACTTGAAGGCGGCGGCACTGGGTTTCAACGACGCTGTGGGGGTTTGTCAGGATGGCACCCGGCGGGACACGCTCCGCAAGAACGCACTCAAAGCCGCCCTCATCGCCTTGCTGAACACCTTGGTTTATTACGTTGAAGCGAAATCGGACAATAACCCGTTAACGATTGTTTCGGCGGGTTTCACCCTTTCCAATCGGGGCAAGAATTTACCGGTGCCAGTGGGCGCGGTGAGTATCAATGCCTTGACCAATCCCAAGTCCGGTTGCCTGAATCTGGCCATGACTTACGGTCCCTATGTCTGGGGCTTTGAAGTGCAAGTAAGCATTGCGCCGGGCATCTGGGTGGCGGCTGGCTATTTCACTGACCCGAGCGATGTGACAATCGAGGGTCTGACGCCATGCCAGATTTATGGTGTCCGTGTCCGCGTGCATGGTTCCAAAAATCAGGTCAGTGGTTGGAGCGATGCCGTCAGTCACATGGCGATGTAAGTCCGCGTGAATGCCTAGAAATCATCAACGCCGGAACGGTTAATCCGTTCCGGCGTTTGCTTTGAGCTAAAGCTGACTTATTGGCCCGTCCAGCTTTCGCGAATGGTGGCGCGCACCTGCGGCGTCATCGGCGGCAACCGGCTTTGCTGGCCGAAGTTCAAGTCAAAGCCCCATCTGCGTGTGGGCGGGTAATAGTACGTGGTGTTGTCCCAGTAACCGGTGGCATATTGGCTTTGGAACAGCACCACGATGGAGCCGTTGTAGGTCAGGGTGTAACTGCTACTCCAGTTTTCCAGCAGGCGCAGGAAGTTTTCCACGCCACCGCTGTAATAGCTGCCATTGGAGGGGACGATGCCTTCCAAAGTTGCGACGTTAATGGTGGTAGACGCCGGTGTGCGGCTGGATAGCCCGGTATTGTAATTATATGCGTCGCTCCAGGCACTGGACAAGACGGTTACAGTGTCCCCCATGATGGCGGCGGGATAGGTGTTGGTGGTGTCACCTAAAGTCGTGGAGAATTTGGTGCCGTTGGTGGTGGTGTTGTAATCGCCCAAGACATAGATAGGGAAGGGGGTTGCCACGGTCAGCCCTCCGGGCGGCAATTGCTGCCCATTTACCAACCGGACCGCTGGCAACTGGGCGCTGGTAGGGGTAATATTGTTATAGACATAAACCCCATTGATGGGATGCCCTTTGCTGGTGATTCCGCTCGTGTTCAAGGAATTAAATTGCTGGCCTTTGCTGGAGGAGGTTAGCCAGGTATTAAGGTTGCCCACATCCAACTGGACGGCCTTCACGGTCTTATTTTCGCGATAGTCAAAAAAGCTGACGTTGGTGACGAAAGAATAGGAATAGTTGGTGACGCCGCTGCTGACGTTCGTCACATTCATGGGCACCAAGGTGTCTGCCGGAGTCTCGTTGAAATTTTGATAATAGACGTAGTTGGATCCATTGATGGAATTATTAGAAATGACGAGATCGGCCTCGTTGTAAGGGTAGGACTGGCCGGTGGGGGAGGTGGCGACAGTGCCTGCCGGTGGGATGCCGAGGATGCCGATGACCGCAGCCGGGTTGTTATTGGTGCCAATCGGCAAACTCAAGGATTGGACCGGATACTTGGGGTTGTCGTTACTCAGTGTGAAATCCACATTCCCGCTCCGGCTGGCGCTGGGATCCAGCGGGGAGCGATTCGAATAGTATTGGCCGGCGGCTTCTACCAAATCCGAAAAGGTCAAGGGTGCACTCGAGCTATTGCCGGTGGCGTAAATGTTGTCGTTGGAATGAACCTTGCCATTGATGGTCATGGCGGCCCCGGGGTTAATCTCCAAGTCCATGTTGTAAAAGATGGCGAACTGGAAGATGGGAATGGAGCCGAACCACACTTTTTGATCCACGGTGGCCGAAAGATTAGTGACGGTGTTTTGCGGCGAGGCGACCGAGGCGATATCCCAGACCTGTCCCCAGCCAAATAGTCCGTTGTATCGCGCCGGCAGGTTCGTCCACCCGGGGTTGCCGATGGCGGTAACGGTCGTGGCATTCGCGTTGCCGTTGGTGTCACTGAATAGGAACGTCTGGGGCCAGCCACTCTGGCTGGGCAGATTGGTTGAGGAGGTGTATGTGGCCGCTGAATTGAGTGCCTGATTATTGAAATCGCGCATCATCACAGCGAGTACCGATTCCGTGGCTGACTCGGCGGCCGCTTCGCTCTGGTTGAACAGATTGTTGCGCGTGGTGATGTTGGCATTGGTGGTGACCCAACTCATTAAGCTGGCGTAGGCGACCAGCATGATGGCCAGAAAGACCAGGGTGACCAGCAAGGCAAAGCCGCTGCGGCTGGGGCGTGATAGGGCTTTGGGTAATCGCATAAGCAGGTTAGCTTTTGACCCGCATGGTGATGCGGGTACGCAACCGATAATAATTGTAGGCGTCAGCAGGCACGCCGCCCTTATAACCAATGGGGAACGCCAGTTGGCTGAACAGCAATGTCACGTCAATCACAGGATTATTTTGCAGGGCGTTGGTCAGGACATTGCCCCGAAAATCTTCCGCTTGGAAGCAGTAATAGTTGGTAATCAGGTTAACCAGGACCGTGACCACGCCGTTGCTGGCCATGCTTAAGTTGAGGTTGGTTGGATCTTGGAAATAAACTACTGGATTACCAGCGGCTGTGTTGGTTGTGGGGTAAACCTGGATGGCATTCCCAATCTGATTGATGCCGCTCGCATTGGTAAAAAAAACATTGTTGGAGTAGTAACCGACATAAATAGTTTGGGCCGAGCGTATATGGTCGCGGATGTCGTTGACGGCCTGGCGCCCACTGGTGGTTGCCCTGACCTCCGCCGTCGCGAAATTATAAACCCGCAGCCCGTAGATTTGAACGCTGATCATAGCCGCGACGATGATGACCAGAAAGATAGTGGACGCCACCAGCATTTCCGCCAAAGTGAACCCTTGGCAGGAATATCCTCGAGTACGTTCAGAGTTTGCGGTAAAGAGCTTCATTGGTCAGCGGCGCGCAATAAAATCACGGTGTTGGTTTGTGGAGCCCCCGTTAGCGGAAAAACCCAATGACAATCCGAACGGATCTGGCGGATGGGCGGATTAGCGGATATATTTGTTACATAGATGAAGTTCGTCACCAAAAAAGCATTATTTGAGCTGGTGGGACTGCCGCTGATGGGTATGTCCATGAAGTCGGGTAATATGTAATTAGTCGGCGGCAGTTCATCCATGGTGCCGGGCCCATTCGTTTGCGGCCAGTCGCGTGGCCGCCAGTCAGCTGCGCGCGCTTGCTCCGCAGCCTCAGCAGCGGCGGCCTGTGCCGCCAGCGACATCGCGCTCCACTGCGCCATGCGGTTGGCTTGAACATAGCCATAAATCAGGCCCGCAAAAACCAGACTCACCACTCCAAAGGCAAGCAATACCTCGCCCAAGGCATAACCTTGAATTTGGCTGTAGGGTGAATGTTCCGGTCGCGTCTGCATTTTCTGTCCAATAATATAATCTCCTCAATTTTGCTTTGGATTTGTCGCGCCTCGCCGCTAAACCCTTACAAAACAAGGCTACTGTCGTACTAATGTCCAGAAATGTCAATCCTGCTTGCGTTTTTAAGAAGTTACCTGGTTATTTCAATTCCAACGCCCTTTGCCGCGATAGCTCCAGGAACGCCGCAAGCAGCGGGGTGCTTTTACCGCGCCATAACGCGCCGATGAGCGCCGGTGGGAAACCCTTAAGCGGCAGCATCCGTACGTTCAACGGCAGAGTCCGTTTTGGCACCGCCACGCCCAACCCGATGCCGAGGCCGTGTGCCACATAGGTCTCAATCAGGTCCATTGAGCTGGCCTCCACCGTCGGGAACCATTCCACGCCCAGTTCCGCCAGCCGCATCAGAAAATTCTTCGTCAGCGCTTCGCTCCCGGGCAGGCAGATGAGGGAGTCGGTTATTTTATCGCGCGTCCACAGTTCCTCGGCGGATTTCAAACTATTCTTCTTATCCACCAGCAACACCAGTGGCAATTCCAACAGCACCTGCGAATGGAAGCCCGTCGGCGGCTTGCGTTCGACCATCGTGATGGCAAGATCAATTTCGTCCCGCTCGAGCAGCGTTTCGAGTTGGGCGGGAAAACCTTCGCGCAGCGAAACTTTCAAGCCGGGAAACTTCCGGTGCACGCCCTGCAATAGTTGCGGTACATGGTCACGCAACACGATGGTTGAGGCACCAATGCGATAATGTCGCGCCTGACCACCCTGAAATTCTGTCGCGAGCTTATCGAGGTTCGAAAAGAATGGTCCGCAGAACGCATACAGCTTTTCGCCTGCGGGCGTCAGCGTAAATGGTCGCCGCTGAAACAGGGTTACACCCAAAAACTCCTCCAGTTGCGCCACCTGTGCGCTCACCGCTGGCTGTTGGATGCCATAGGGGATGTTGCGCACGGCCGGCATGATGCCGCCGTGCTTGGCGACATAATAAAACAATTCGAGGTGATGAACATTCATGTGGCTATTCAATTTAGAGCAATATTCATCAATTGAAACCTCTGCCGCAAGCGCGGATACCGGCGCGCTAATATTAAAACAAACTTTCCTGGTTGAGTTTCTTGTTCGTGCAAGCGCAAGCTGCGTTGCGACCGACTAAATTAAGATTGAACGTTTCCAGAAAAGGCGCATCAATCAGTGCATGAAGAAGTCAATCCTCCTCACCTTTGCCGCCGTGGCGCTGCTCTGTTCGTGTGTTCCCTCGGTCAATCCGTTTTACACCGACAAAGATGTTGTGACCGATTCACGCTTGCTGGGTGTTTGGCAGGAGACCGGCAAGGATCAGCCAGAGCTTTGGAAATTCGAAAGCGGCGAGACCAACGCCTATAAAGTCACCATAACCGAGAATGCCGACAAGACCGGCGTGTTCACGTCGCATCTATTCAAACTCGGCGACAAATATTTTCTCGACCTGATTCCGGCGGAATGCAATTACGCCACGAATCAGGCTGGTCTGATTTCTGTGGCCATGATTCCCGGCCATCTGCTCCTGCGCGTTTCGCAGTTTGAACCCAACTTGCATCTCGCGTGCATGGATGCGGATTGGCTCAAAAAGTTCCTCGCCAAGAATCCCCAGGCCATCGCACACCGCCAAGATGATGGTGATATCATCTTTACGGCAGAGACGCGTGACCTGCAGAAATTCATCCTCCAGCACCTCGGCAAAGGTGAACTGTTTTCCGAAGGCGGCGATCTGGTCCGGCGGACCAATATCGTGCCCGCCGTGGTTCCGGGTAAATAATTCAACCATCGTCTACATCAATACAGACGCTAAGTTTTTCGATTCACACTTTTCCGCGCAATCGGCTAGTTTGGGCGGGTGAACAGCGAAAATCCGCAAGCCCCAATCACTCAGCCGCAATCTACCCGCGGCTTTTGGGCCCTCATCATCACCCAGGCGCAAGGCGCTTTCAGCGATAACGCGCTGAAATGGCTCGCCATCTTTCTTGTCACGCAAAGCATCGCTTCGACCCAGCAATGCGACCGCCTGGTATCCATCATTGGCCTGTTGTTTGCGGTCCCGTTTATCTTGTTTTCCATGACCGGCGGTTTTCTGGCCGACCGTTTCAGCAAGCGCCACGTAATTCTCGGCGTTAAAGTATTTGAAATCTTCGTCATGCTGCTCGCGGCAATCAGTCTCGCGACGCATCAGCTCTATCTCACCATCTTTTGTGTATTCCTAATGGGTGTGCATAGCGCAATTTTTGGTCCGTCCAAGTACGGCATCCTGCCGGAGCTGTTGCCGGAGAAGAAACTTTCCTGGGGAAACGGTATTTTGGAATTCGGCACGTTTATCGCCGTCATCGCCGGCACGGTGGCGGGCGGGTTATTTTGTAAAATCTTCGCTGCGCAACCCGCGTGGTCCGCCGTCATCTTAATTGGGCTCGCGTTTTTCGGTCTCGGCTCTGGCCAGTTCATCACGAAAGTTCCACCGGCTGACCCGCTGCGCCAGCATCGCGCTAATTTCGTGGCGGAATTATTCGCGCAGGTCAAACTGATGCGCCAAGACCGGCCACTCTGGCTTGCGCTCATTGGCAGCACTTACTTTTTCTTCATCGCCGCGCTCATCCAACTCGTCATTGTCATCTATGCGCAGGATGTCATGGGTATCAGCGATGCCGCGCAGACCAGTTATTTGCAAGGGGCCACGGCCATTGGCATCGGGTCGGGCTGTCTGCTCGCGGGTTTTCTCTCCGCTAATAAGATTGAGACCGGTCTCATTCCGCTTGGCGCCATCGGGATGACAATCTTTGCCGCGCTGCTTGGCCGTCACCACCTTTCGTATGCCACCGTCGCCGTGAACCTTTCGGCGCTAGGCTTTTTTGGCGGCTTTTTCATCGTGCCCATTTCGGCCTTACAGCAGCACCGTCCCGCGCCGGAGAATAAAGGAGGCGTCCTTGCCGCTTCCAACCTGATCTCCTATGTCGCCATCGCGCTTTCGTCGGTTGTCTTCGGCTTTTTTACCACCGTCCTCAAGATTTCGCCGCCGACCATCTTCATTATTATCGCCGGCCTCACGCTCGCGGCTACCATCTATCTGCTGATTCTCCTGCCCGATACGTTGCTGCGGCTCGGGCTGTGGGTTTTGACTCATAGCATCTATCGCGTGCGCATTATCGGACGCGA
>CAIPKV010000076.1 GCA_903865745.1 uncultured Verrucomicrobia subdivision 3 bacterium
CCATCCGCAGACCCGGTTTTTTACCTGCACCCGTTGGATTCGCCGTTTTTTGTTGGTTGGACATAGATGAAAGCCTTTGTTTATGCGGCTTCAGTGTAAGTCAATAACATCAGCTTGTGAAGCTTATTTGGGAAATATGGGGTAGATGGTCATTTTAAAGCTCGTGTAGCCGTTGGCCGTCAGCGAGACGACATTGGTACCAGTCGAGGTATAAGTATAGGTCGGACTGGCAGTGGTGGACCAGGAACCGGGTTTGCCATCACCAAAGTTCCAATAATAATTGGTAATGCCGGTTCCCAAGGGGATGAAGGTAACGGGTGTTCCCACAGAGAAGTTCGTACCACTCGGAGAGGTAACGAAGGTAGCGATATTGGTCAGGCCCGGCAAAACGCTGATGCCTGTGTTCGTCGCCGTCGAACCGTTATAGGCGTTCGTGGCTAGCAGGATGACAACTGGATAGCCCGTCGGGGCGGCGTTTGTGAAGGTGAACACAGGATTTACTGCCGTGGACGTTACGGAGTTGGACGATGTCAATTTGAACGTCCATAGGTAGCCCGTAGCGTTCGTGCTGTTATTGGTGAAGTTCACCGTGAGCGGTGCCGGACCGTTGGTCGGTGTGGCCGTGAAACTCGCGCTGGCCACGGGCGATGGGTTCACAACTATGTAGTTAGTCAGCACCAACGTGTTGGTCACATTTCCATTGATGGCGGACAAGGTGACATTGTAGCTACCCGGATTAGTGAAGGTGTTGACCGAGTTGCTACTGGTAGACGAGTTGCCATCGCCAAAACTCCACAAGAAGCTGTTGGCGCCACCGCTTTTGTTAGTAAAGTTGACAGTCAACGGCGCATAGCCATTTGTGACCGAGGCAATGAAACTCGCACCGACAACATTAATATAGGAATTAATAGTATTGGTGATCCGATTGTAACTGCTGTTGGCGCCACCCGGACAATAGGCCACAAGCCGGACACCGAAGGTACCAACATTTGTATAGGTATAACTGAAGGTGGATGACGTACCCGGGGTGGCATAAGATGATGACCCCGTAACTCCATTCATCGGATACCAAGCCCACCTGAATACATCACTGGTAGAGGTGCTGGTGCTAGTAAAATTGACGGTAGTCCCAGCAACGACATTCGTTTGATCGGCTACAAACGAGACGGACGGCGGCGTAAGGACCCTGATGTAGTTTGTTTTCATCAAGGTTTCCGAGCCGGTTAAAGTTGTAGCCGCAAAGATCACTGAATAGATGCCGGGATTAGTATAAATATCGGTCGGATTAACGATGTTGGCCGTATTGCCATCACCGAAACTCCAGCTATATCCCGTGATAGAACTAGTGGTCCCAAGATTAGTGAATTTCACAGTCAGCGGAGCAAATCCGGCGACGGTGCTCGCAGAGAAATTGGCATACGTGAACTGCCGCGTGACCCGAGTCGCGGCATCGTCCAACAGGGCCTGCACATAGGTTGGATTATGCACACCAAGACTTTGGTCGTTGTAGGCCATGTAAACGTCATTACGCGCAATCCGAATGTCTTGAGGAATCAACAACTGATTGTTGTTGTTCGTAGCGTTTGGCGTTGGCGAATTGGTGCTATAACTGAAGGTGGCTGGCGGGCCGACCAAGTATTTGATACCGTTGTTGGTATATTTTGACGACAACCCGCCGATGCCCGCGTATTCCCAAGCCAATGCGCCGTAGTTCGTCAAGGCTGTGCCCGCCGTTTCTGTAAGCGCCCATTGTTTCAATAGTGACGCATCGCGCACAATGTTGTTGCTCTCGATGAATTGCAGATTGTTAATCTTGGCCGTCAACGCGTCCGGCGTATATGTTGAGTGACACGAGGTCAGACAGCCGTAGTAATCAAGGGCAAAGGTATGGCCAGTTACATTGGTGCCAGCGTTCACCGCATAATTCGGCACATGGCAGGTGACACACTGGTCGGGAGCCGAGCTGTGGGCATGGGTCTTGTTGGGAACCCCGGCAACCGTGGCGTAATCATAATCCACGTTGCCAATAAGAATGTTATATTGCGACGTGGGATGCGGCGAGCGGCTATAGCCAGTACTATTGGCGGTGTAGCCGATCGAGGTGTCGGCATTTGTGTAGGTAACCAGCGTAATGAATTCGTTTGTTACGGTCGCCACTCCGCTGTTGGTGACGACTGCATAGGAATTACCATCCCAGCGATTACCACGGGTATTGTGACATTGGCCACAAACCTGAACATTCGGATTGTACAAACTATTAAACACAGTGTTCAGGTTGACAGAATTAGTTGAAGTGGTTCCGTCGAAGTTAGTTGTCACTACCGTTTCAGTGTCAAAAGTAGTGGGCATGGTAAACCAGTTGGTCGAATAGGTAGGATAACGCAGCTGGGCAACCTGGTTTGACGAATGCGGGTCATGGCAGGTAGCGCAAGTGGCCGTCCAAGCTGATGCATTCGTGCCGGTATAAAGGTTCAACGAATGCGGATGTCCCGCCAACTGATCATTGTATTCATTAAGCATGACCATGCGATTGTTTGCTGAATGGCAAAAAAGACATCCGTTGTCTGTTCTTTGACTGGTATGCGAGTGGCTTAAATTAGTGTATAACCCCCAAGTATTGGCCGTGGTATATTCCTTATAGGTGGGGTGATGACTGCCTTGATGGCAACTGCCGCAAATGGCCGGATCCATACTAACCGCCGGCAGGATGACGTCATGATCGCTATCCTTGTGCCAACCTGCTGGGCCGTGGCAGCTTTCACAACCAACATTCTGCAGGGCCGTATAGCCGTTGGTGAATCCGGTCGGTTGACCATAACCAACACTGTGGCAGACAATACAACCCGCACCAAAAGCCACACTGGGAGGCACTGCCGATAACAGCGTATTATACGCCCCGGCATGAGCCGTACGACTCCATGGAGAGTATTTGTCCCCGTGACAACTGCTGCAATAGCCTTGTCCCACGAAGGAATTGGTCTGATACAGACGGAAAAACGAATTGCCGCCGAGATTGGTTACAGTCGAACTCTGGGCAAAATCCGTAGCCTGAATTGTGGCAAGCGAACTCCAATTGACCATGTCAGATGAGCCTTGGACCGAATACCAGCCCATCATGCCATACCAGCCCAAGGTACAATTAGTGCTGGTCACGTTTGTCAGGGTCAATATGGCCGCCGCCGGCACACCACCACCGGCATTGTAAGGCGCCGCCGTACCAGCTGGATAGTTGTTTTGCATCCGATAGATGCTTTGCCCGGAAGCGCTCCCGATGAGACCGCCCAAGGCCAGGCCGGCCACTAGGGTGGCCACGGCACGGTGTATACCGTAACGATAGGTCTTTTTCATATTAATTTTATTATTTCAAAGGTTTTTGTGCGTCGCCTTAGGGCGGCCCCAACGGGGCGGCTCACAAGTCCGGCACATCGGTTGTTTCCGGTTTACTTGTTATGGCAACTGCGGCAGAGCAAACTGCCATCACCATTGCCGTCCACACCAACAATCTTGACCAAATGTTTGTTATAGGTGGTGCTATAGGGCGTGCCGTTCTGGTTGTGCACATCATGGCAGGAGGTACATTCTACGGTATGATTTCCATTCAATAAGAATCCGTTCACGGTCATGTTATTGCCGGGCACAAACGCACCGCTGCTGGGGGTAAGCACCGTAGTGGTGTCAGGGTTATAGAGCCATTGATCTTGATTGGGGCCTGTGCCGACAAGCGCCGCCGTATATTGAAAAGAAATGGGATGCGAATGGGTCAGGTCGGTGCCCAGATTGGCACTGTTCGTAATATATTGACCCTGGCTGCCAGGAGCCTGAGGCGCCCACGGTGAACCACCGTATTGCGGGCTACCGCCGTAAGTGTTGATGGCTACCGTGCCGTCATGGCAGCTCAAGCATGCCAGCGAAGGACCATTGGGTGACGCTGCCACCGCTGCCTGCATACTGGAAACCGGGACATTCGCTTGATTATACATCTTGAACGCCGAAGAAGTGGTCTGATGGCCCCAAAGAGGCACTACGCTGCTATCCGCATGATGCGGTACATGGCAAACACCGCAAACCGT
Organism: uncultured Verrucomicrobia subdivision 3 bacterium; assembly: GCA_903865745.1. GTDB lineage: Bacteria > Verrucomicrobiota > Verrucomicrobiia > Limisphaerales > UBA11358 > UBA11358. The sequence goes on from CAIPKV010000076.1 coordinate 4,071, forward strand.
GGCCGGATCCGAAGGATCCGTATTCCATTGAGTGTACCCGGAAAAGTCATGGGGGCTGCCAAGGATGCCCGCCCGGGCGGTGAAGGCCAGCAGGGAGCCGGCGACTATGGTCAGAGTGAGGAGGTTGATGTTTTTCATAATATTATGTTTAGGTTATCAGTTTAACTACGCGTGTTTGTTGTTGTTTGTTGTTTCGATTCACTTGGCACGCGGTCGGATATCAGCGCCGCGTTTTGTTTTAAGCCAACCGTAAATTTCCCATTTTCCCAGGCAGATATGCCCACCGGCCAACCGGCCGGTGCCCACCCACCGTCAAATTCACAAAATAATTTCATAAACTTACGTGCTTCAGGCGTTCACGACCACGGCACCGCCCAGTGCCCAATCAGGTGCCACTACTTCGGCGCGTTTCGCCCACGGCGATTCAAATCGCGCCATCAATTCCGCCGCATGCTCAGCCAGGATCGCCTGACACACAGTCAGTTCCTGCGCACGGTTTTTGGTGTTTTCACGAACGACCGCTTCAAGGTCGTCAATGTCGTATAGAAAAACATTCGGGAGTTCCGCCACGGCTGGGTCAATGTCACGCGGTACCGCAATGTCCACGAGCACCAACGGACGATTTCCGCGCGCGGGCAAAATCTTCGCCACATCCTCGCGCTTCAAAACAATTTCAGGACTGCCGGTTGAACTGACCAAAATGTCTGCCTCCGTCAATGCCACTGACGAATCTTCGAGACGCACCGCACGACCACCGAACTCCGCCGCGAGCTTCTCGGCACGTTCCACCGAGCGATTGGCCACCAAAACGGTTTTGGCACCGCGCTTGGCAAGATGTTTCACACAGGCCTCGCCCATTTTACCCGCACCCAAAATCATCACCGTCTTCGCACTCAGGTCGTGGTCGAATACTTTTTCCGCAAGTTCCACCGCCACACTGCCAACCGAGGTTGCCCCGCGCCCGATGCCCGTATTGGTACGAACCGCCTTCACCACCGCAAAAGCACTTTGAAACAGCCGGTTCATTTTCTTACCAACCAGACCCGCTGCCTTGGCGGCTGAATACGCATTCTTTACCTGGCCGGTAATTTCCGTTTCACCGATCACTAGGGAGTCCAAGCCGCTGGCAACGGCAAACAAATGGGTTGCCGCTTCGGTCCCTTCTTTGATGTATAGGTGTGGGGTAAAATCAAAATCGCTACCGGTGAGTTCCTGAAACAACGCCTGCACCCGGCCATGAATCCAGGACGAAACCCCGTAAATTTCCACCCGGTTGCAGGTGGAAAGTAAAACGACTTCTTCAAGTCCACCCTGCAGCTTAAGCCGGCAGCCGCAGCATTGGAGCCGCGCGCGCTGGACAGCCAGTTTCTCACGCACCTCTACGGGCGTTGTCTTATAGCTCAATCCGGCAACAAATATTTTCATGACTTATTTTCAGACCTGACCGCTTCCTGATGCTTTAATTTTCAGGTATTCCCAGAAAACGCGCTTACCATTTCTTGTCATTTACTAAACAACCCTTGGCTAGATTTAATCTTTGTTTTTTGTCTTATTTTAACTATCAGATTTCCTTACCGGAGTTTTCCTCTCCCGGCGGCGACACGCGCGGCTCGTCAAACGGCCGCTCCAGCGGGTGTTCGTGCATCTGAAATTCCTCGGAGATGCGCCCATCCAGACACGCCGTGTTTAGTGGGTAAACTTCTGGATCAAAAATGACGTGGTAGAAATGCCAGACGACGATGGCGAGGCATGCGAGTACCGCTTCGTAATAATGAATCGTGGTCGCCACGGTCATTACCCAGCGCGGCAGAAACTCGGTCACATCAATCTTGAACCAGATGGCGAGACCGGTTACACCCATGATGACGGTGCCCCAGACAACCGCCCAATATTCCATTTTTTCCGCGTAGCCGAAGCGGCCAATTTTCGGTTTGTCTTTGCTCAGGCCAGTCAGATAGCTAACAGCTTGATAAACATCGATTGCATCTTTTTTTACCGGGAATAAATCAGCGACCAGCTTACGCCCGTCGCGCGTCGCGAGGATATATATTAGGTGAAACGCGCCAATGCCGATCATCACAATGCCGGCGACGCGATGCGCCCAGCGGCGAAACGGCTCGTTGGACCCCAAAATTTTCGCCAGCCACGAATCGGAAAACTTCAAGGCAAAGCCAGTGACAGCCAGGACGATGAAACTCGTTGCCAGAATAAAATGCTGCCAACGCTGCGACACCGTCATCCGCACCACCGGGCGCTCGGTCATGCGTAGCCGCGCAGCAGTTTTTTTAATGAACAAGATGCCGTTGTGCGCCAGCATCCCGCCAATGGTCGCAAAAATGAGGAAGAGATAGATGCGCCGCGTCCAGTTATTCAGTTTGCTGCCAAAGTCAGTGCCCCCTGCTTCTCCATCCGGTGCGACATGGATTTTACCAAGGGAAAACTCCATGTTCGCGCCCGGGTGACATTTACCGCAAGTCGCGACTAGATTGACTTTATTGATGGTGGAATTGGTGTCCGACGACGGGAGAATTTTATGGAACCCATGACAGCTGGCGCAATTTGCTGCGACTGTGGAACCGTATTGCGCCGCCAGCCCGTGGTAGCTTTCGAAAAAAGTGGTCACACGATCAGCGGGCAGGTTGTATTTGGTATTCAGCCGCTCGGAAGCGTGGCAGCGGCTGCACACATCTTCGGAGATACTTATGGTCGAAGTGCTCTTGAGCGACCGGATCTTGTGGTCATCATGGCAACCAGTGCAGGTCGGCGCGTCCGTCGAACCAGCCGCTACCGCCCGACCGTGAACACTCTGCGCCCACTCTCGAGCCTCTTTATCATGGCAGGCACCGCAGGTCGCCGCCTGGCGCGAAAAATAAACCGGCGAAGTTGGCGAGTTGTCAGAAATGATTTCGTGCGAATCGTGGCAGTCGCGGCACGTCGCCGCATCATCATGGCCGGCTTTGAGTGCGAGGCCGTGGACACTGACATTGTAACTGGCCGTCTGCCGAGCGTGGCACAAAGCACAATTAACCAGGGCCAGAACTTTATTGTCGTCGGGATGCTTGTTCGTGACGTCGGCATGACAACTGACGCAGGCATTTGTGGCGTGCGCGGATTTTTTTAATTTCGCGACATCAACAAACAGCGAGATCGCTTTGCCGGCAGCATTGGTTTTGAATAGCGTGTTGTCGCCGTGGCAATCCAGGCAATCGCTGTTTTTCAATCCGGCGAAGGCCGGTGTCGCCGCTAGGAGGACAAGGATGAAGATGAAAGGAACAAAGTGGCGATTCATGCCACGATTTTCCACCCAGGCGAGCCGGAAAGCTCCCCATCTATTGCGAACTACTCGCCAATTCTTGGGGGCTAAAACGAGAGTTAAATCCTTTTACAACTAGGGCCAGCCCACCATCCGTTAACTAATCGAACCGTACCAATCCAACACAGCCACTCCATCCATTGGTTCACCGGCTCAGCTGGAAAAACTGCATGGAGTTGGAGTAAGGAACCGAGATTTGCCAGAGGTTGTTACCCAAGCTTTTTGTCGCGTTCAGATTTGTCCAGACACCGAATCCTCCCAAGACAGAAGCGGTCTCCAATCCGAAGCCCACGGCGGCGGCCGGCCATGACAACACCAAGCCAGAGGAAGTATTCGACTGCACTAGGCTGACGGGTAGCGCCAGTTCACTGGGGCCGAACTGATCGTTGACTGAGATTTGCAACGGCGTGAGCCGGCCGTCATAAATCCGAAATTCATCTATATTCGCGTTGAGCCACGCATCGGCACTGAAAAGCGACCGACCAATAAACGACCAGGTATTACTGACGCCGGTGAGCGGCGGCAATACATTCGTCTGCGCCACCGCTAACACACCGTTGGTGTAAAGAGCGGTGTAGTTATCGGTCGGGTCAACAATGCAGACAACGTGCAGGGTCTCATTGTCAAAAGTGGCGGGTCCGGTCAAGGTGTTGGTGCCAGTGCCACTAATCAACATCCCCAATTGAGCACCGCTGGCCGCATTGTGCGGCGTGAAGAAAAGATAATCCTGTCCGCTGTTGCCCGCGATATTTCCAAAATCAAAGACGCGCGCCCAGTTACCATTCGCACCAAAGGTCGCCCAGAATTCAATCGTCGCAGCGGAAGAACCGGAGACCAGACCGCCCGGCAGATTGACATAATCACCAGCCACGCCATCCAACTGCAAGGTGCCGTTGCTTGCCACGGCATTCCCCATCAGCGTGCCATGTGCCATACCAATGGAGTCCCACGCGGCATTGGTGAAACTGTAGCGATGCGCCAGCGTTGGCGGCGCGTAGGCAAGATTCTGGATTTCGGCGGCAGACAGGGCGCGGCTAAAAGTTCGGAAGGAGGTCATCTCGCCATTAAAATAAGGATCAGCCGAAAACTGGCTGTGACCAAGATAATTGCTGCGCGTCAGCGTCTGCCACGGACGAATGGTCAACGTGGAATTAGTCGCCAACGACACTCCGTCTAGATACATCACTCCCGTCGTGCCATTGAGAGTGACCGCCAGATGGCACCAGGAATTCGTCGGCAACGCGACGGGTGCGTTGATCTGCTGTTCATGACTGTTGCCGCTGGTAGTGATAGCAAAGCGTAATTTACCACTGCTGGTAGCCGGAGTGAGGAAAAAATACGTGCCGGTACCATTACCAAAATCAAATATCCGCTGCCAGCTGGCCCCGCCGTTCCATTTCACCCAGCCAGCCAGGGTGCTGCAATTGGCGACGGAATCCGGCAGCAGCGCATACTGGTTGACGCCGTTAAGCAGCAGCGTCTTGCCGAGGTCGGGATCGTTCGTGACGACGGCTCCGTTCTGCAAGGTGCCATTGTAAAGCCCCAGATGTTCGCGGGCATCCACGTTGAAGGGATAAAATGCGCTCCAATCATTCGTGAATACCGGCCAACCGTTCGTATCCCAGTTCATCCGCCCCAAGCCGAGCGCGGGCGTGCCGGCGTTGTTGCCATCGTAATAGTGATACGTCAGCCAGTTCGTGCCATTGTCGTTCAAGATGCCGGTCTGGCCGGGACCGATGAAGCGCGCCGTGCTTTCCAAAAAGACTGAGCCAGCGCTGCTCACCATATTGACGCCGTTGCGATCCAGATACGGGCCGGTAACGGAAGAGCTACGGCCCACGCGGATGTTGTAAGTACTGCCAATGCCCGCGCAGCAGGAGTTCCAGTTCACAAATAGATAGTAATAGCCACCCTGCTGGTAAAGAAATGACCCTTCAATGGAACTATTGTAGGCCAACTGCGTAAGCGTTGAACTGGCTGAAATCCGTTTGCCGGTTGTTGGATTCAACTGCACCAAATAGATACCATTCCAAAAGGAACCGAACGACAGCCACAGCGTGCCGTCAGTGTTTAGCAGCGGACAGGGGTCAATGCAGTTATAGGCGGAGCCATTGGTAGATTGAATCACCGCACCCTGATCCGTCCATGGTCCAGTAGCAAGGTTGGTGGTAGTGACTAAACCAATGGCTGATATCTGACTACCAAAAGTGGATACGGCATAATACAGGAAATAGACCCCATTCAAGTAGATGATATCCGGCGCCCAAAAATCTCCCGTGAAACCCGGCACCGCGCTGGTGGTCCAAGCGGGCGGGCTGCCCGGGAACACCTGGCTGACATCCGTCCAGTTGCGGAGATCGGTGGAGGTTTTTTCCACAATGCCCTGACTGGTATAAAAAAGATAATACGTATTGCCCACCTTGGTGAGGCGCGAAGGATCGTGCGCGTAAGTGTCACCCAGCACCGGCAGTTGCGCCCGAGCCACCACAATCAGCCCGAACAAAATGCTCATGAAGGAGATGAATTGGCGCAATCTATAATTAATGGGGGGTTGCAATCTAGTAACCAATGCGACAATCACCCCCCATTCTACGCCATTTTTGTGTCCACGTCGAAGGTCTTCCTTTGTTAGAGATAAGCCAAAACCTTGCCTTGCTTAGACCGTAACTTAAACTGATTTAGTAAAACTTCAGCGGCCAAATTGATTATTTCACCGGCTCAACCGAAAAAACTTCTGGCTGACAGTAACTGGATTGGTCACTGGCGTCTGGCCCGCAACTGGACTCCAAGTTGCCGTCGGCGCCAGATTCGTGGTTGATTGCAGCGCGAACCCGACCGCGTTGGTCGGCCAAGTCAGGATGACATTCGTGCCGGATAAACTGAGGCTCAGCGATGGCGGGATAACTACGCCGAACACCGTACCATTGTCATAGTAGCCGCCGAGTTTGGCCGTGCCATACAACATATCGCCCGATAACACCAACCCATCAAAGGGTTGAAAACCGTCGCTGTTGGTATAACTGACGGGGTCATGCGCGGTAAAACTATACATGACCTTGAAACCCGAGCTGTCCGTGTTGACTGCGAACACCGTGCCGTTGGTCCAAGTGCCGCCGCCCGAGGTCGTCCCATAGAGCGTATTACCGACAAGAACGAGTTTGCCATAAGGATTGGAACCATCGGCTCCATTGAATACGTGTAGGGAGGTGATTCCCGAGCCATTCGTGTTGATGGCGAAAACTGTGCCGACATTCCCCCCCCCCGCCGTAATGCGTTGTGCCATACAACAGGCCATTTGAATAAAGTAAATCTGCTTCCGGCTCCGTGCCAGCGTTACCGTCGAAAGAGTAAAGGTTGGTGAATGTAATAGCACCGTTTGTGCCTTGGGCAAAAAGCGTGCCGTAACCGTAATAACCACCACTATAGGACACGCCATACAGCATGCCGCCTACCAAAGTCATGCCCGCATGCGGATTCGCCCCATCGCTATTTGTTCCATTCAACGTAGTAAAATTGTGCAAGTTCGTAAAACTCTGACCATTTGTGCCAACGGCAAAAATCGTGCCCGCTTTAAACCAGCCGCCATAAACGGTCGTACCATACAACATACTACCCACCAGCGTAAGGCCGGCATTCGGATTCGCCCCGTCATTGTTCGTACTACTGTGCATGCCCGTGAATGAATAAATATTCGTAAAGCCCGATCCATCTGAATTGAGTTTAAATACTGTGCCATTTTGGGCGCTGCCTCCAGCACTCGCCGTCCCATAAAGCGTATTACCAGCGATAACCAAGTTGGCCGTAGGGTCAGCTCCGTCAATGCCGTTGGTAAAGCTGTAAAGATTAGTAAACGCTGAGCCATCAACGTTGAGCCGGAATACGGTGCCATATCCTGCCCCTCCTTTGGTCGTCGTTCCAAAAAGCGTGCTGCCCGAAACAATCAGGGCCGCTTTCGGCGAAGCGCCGTCATAATTGGTGGAAGGTGACCCACTTGTAATCGAGAAATTATGCAGATTCGAGAACAGTTGTGCCGTGACAAGGCCCTCTGGCATAAAACCAGCAAAACTTGCCAGCGCTATTACCATCAAAAGAGATTTTATACCACTATTCACGTCGACTGATTGAGATTTATTAGCTCCTATACTACAAATACTTCCGAACCTGATTATTGTCGAGTAGATTTGAATTCAAATTAAGAAAAATTGCTCTCTGCGTATCAATCTCCCACTCCGGCTCCGGCCACTAGCCCAGCCGCGGTCTTGACTTATAGCCAGCCTGCGATATCAACAAACCATGGAAATCAAACGTAACGGTTCCCAGCCTTCCACCCCCGGGCCCGCCGACTGGTTCACCGGCACGGTGCGCCTTGATTCGCCGTTCAAAGCCAGTGCCCCCGCCCGCGTCGCCGGTGCCGTGGTGACTTTCGAACCCGGCGCCCGCACCGCCTGGCACACGCATCCGCTGGGTCAGACCTTGATTGTGGTCTCTGGCTGCGGACGCGCCCAGCGCTGGGGCGGTCCCGTCGAAGAAATCCGCCCGGGCGACATCGTCTGGTTTCCACCTGGTGAAAAACATTGGCACGGTGCCGCGCCGACCACGGCCATGACCCACATTGCCATTCAGGAAGCGCTCGACGGCAAAGCCGTGGATTGGCTGGAAAAAGTCAGCGACGAACAATACCTAGCCTAAACTCCCGAAGTCGGAATTTCCTTTTTGTTGCACGCTTGCGTTCGCACTGGCGCAAATTAAACTCCGCGCCCGATGTTGAATTTGTCCACGCTCAACCCGCAGCAGCGCCAGGCCGTCGAAACTATTCGCGGCCCGGTGCTGATCCTCGCCGGTGCCGGCACGGGCAAGACGCGCGTCATTACTTTCCGCATCGCGCACATGGTCGGGCACGGCCTCGCGCCCGGCAATATTCTCGGTGTGACGTTTACCAACAAGGCTGCCCGCGAAATGCAGGAGCGCGTTCGCAAGCTGTTGCCCAAGCCCAAGGCCGACGACAAAGCCAACCGACCTACCATCTGCACGTTTCACTCCTTGTGCGTCCGCATCTTGCGTCAGCACATTGACAAGCTGGGTTATAAAAAGAACTTCGTCATCTACGACGAATCGGAGCAGCTCGCCGCTGTGAAGAAAATCCTCTCGGCCATTTCGGCTAAAGGCGAGAAGACCGACCCCGGCGCCGTGCTCGGGATGCTCAGCAAGTTCAAGAACGGTGGCGAAAACGCCAAAGTCTTCGGTGATCCCAGCGTCCACGCGCTCGCCCAACACATCGCCAAGCGTTACGAATCCGCGCTGCACGCCTGCAACGCCGTGGACTTCGATGATTTAATCCTCCTCACGCTGCGCCTGTTCCGCGAGCATCCCGATGCACTGGCCGCCTGCCGCACCAAATATAAGTACGTCATGGTGGACGAGTATCAGGACACTAACGCCGCGCAGTTCGAGCTGGTACATTCGCTGACGGTCGAGCATCGGAATCTGTGTGTGGTCGGTGACGATGACCAAAGCATCTACGGCTGGCGCGGCGCCGAGGTCGCCAACCTGCTGAACATAGAACAGCATTATCCCGAGATTAAAGTCGTCAAACTCGAGCAGAATTATCGCAGCACCTCGAACATTCTCAACGCCGCCAACGCCATCATTAAAAACAACGCCCGGCGGCGTGGCAAATCGCTCTGGTCGCAGAAGGGTGCCGGCGCCAAGATTCTGTTGCAGGCCTACACCAACGACGAAGACGAGGCGCGCGAGACGGTGGCGCAAATCGAATTCAAGCGGCTCGCCTATCGCGTCCCGTGGTCGGACTGCGCCATCTTATTTCGCACCAACCAGCAGTCGCGGCCGATTGAAACCGAGCTGCGCAAAGCCAATGTCCGCTACCATCTCATCGGCGGGCAAAGTTTCTTTGATCGGCGCGAGATCAAGGATTTCCTCGCCTATCTAAAAACCTTTCTCAATCCCGACGACGACATCAGTCTCTTGCGCATTGCCAACACACCAGCCCGCGGCCTGAGCGATGTCACCATGGAGCGTCTGCTTGGCGCGAGTCACGAACGGAAATGTTCCGTTTTCACTGCGATGAAGAATCCGCTCGTAACAACTACGTTTCAGAAGAACACCCGCGAGAGCATTGAAGCCTTCGTGGCCTTTGTGGAGCGGGTGCAAGGCCAGTTGCAAACCACCGCCAACGAGTTCCGATTACAGCAGTGGGCGGAAGATTTCTTGAACGAAGCCGGTTACTTCGCCGAATGTCGTCGGCTGGAAAAGACGCCCGAAGCCGGCGAGGCGCGCGTCCGCAATTTAAAGGAACTTATGACCACGATGGATGGTGCCGGCAATCTGCCCACCGAACGGCTGGATAATTTTCTAGAGAACATCACGCTCGACAGCGACCGCGAGGAAGAAAAGGAAAACACCAGCGACGCCGTCACGCTCATCACCATGCACTCCTGCAAGGGGCTGGAGTTCCCCCATGTCTTCGTCGTCGGACTGGAGGACGGCTTGCTGCCGCACACCCGGTCCAAAGTGGAAGGCACCATGGATGAAGAACGCCGCTTGTTTTACGTCGCCGTAACGCGCGCGATGCTGACGCTGACCATCAGTCATTGCGGCGGGCGCAAAAAGTACGGCCAGTTACTGCCCTGCCACCCTTCCCCTTTCTTGAAGGAGCTGCCGGAAGAACTCGTTGAAACCTCTGATTCAAAATCCAAGACGCCCGTCGCGCCGGAATCTGGCAAGAATCTTTTTGCAGCCATGCGGTCGGCGGTTTCGTAACAAGATTGCCCGCAGATTTCACAGATTGACGCCGATATTTACTTTTTTAATCTGCGGAATCGGCGTCATCTGCGGGTAAAACCCAGGAAAGGTTTGGGAAGTGCATCAGTCCATTGCCAAAGACTTTTTCCTTGTTTATGGATTCTGCCAAGAGTATTAGCAGTCAAACTCAATTCATTTATGGGATCTATATTCTTCGGATTTGTGGTCGGGTTTATCATCTGGTTCCTCGTCCGCTACCTCGCCGCCGGCTTTTACACCGTCAACCAAAACGAGCGTGCCGTCAAAACCAGCTTCGGTCGCGCCGAACGCGTGGGCGATGCCAATACTAGATTTGACCACAGAAGCTGGGGTCCAAGATATTGTTTATTTCATGCTACGCCCAGCGGTTGCGGATTTAGTCCCAGAACAGCCGGTTTCTGACACGGTAAGGCAATATAGTATTGAAGATTATCTTTCCAGAAATTTAGGAACAGTTGTGGAGGCGAAATTAGTGCGAACTAAGGCACATGGAAAAGGAATCCGAACGGAACTAAATGACGATGTTGGCAAATATAAGTCTGATGCAAACTGTCGGCATTTGATTTTTTTTATTTACGATCCCAATAAATATATTGAATCGCCAATAGGATTGAAAAAGGCGATTGAAGGTATTCATGTGCATAATGGGAAGACATTAAACGTGTATTGCATAATTCAAACATAATGGCTTCGGTCTTCATTGCCCCGCCATTCCCCAACCCCTTGCACGTGCTGGTTTTTGCCGCCGGCCATCCGCCTGCGCTGCGTTCCGGCGCGACGAGCCATTTGCCTCCGCCACCGGAGCGCGGATTGTCCCCAATCCGCAGCGCGTGGCCAGAACAAGTCGTTTGAAATCACCTGCGGCGTCGGGTCTGGCGTAGCGCTGCGAGTTGAGACAACTCGCGCTCCGTCGTCAAGATTGTAGGAGACGAGGTGACGAGACTCATTTCAAATCCGGTCTGCCGGTATTCATTCAGAGACTCCTCACGTCGTCACCTACGATTCATTGCCCCGCCATTCCCCAGCCCCTTGCACGTGCTGGTCTTTGCCGCCGGCCACCAAAAGTTAGTTTAACGACCGTCCTCACCCCACCCTCTCCTCCGAGGAGAGGGCTTTGACGTTCCCAGCGTCTTTTCAAAAATCCAGCGCGGGATTGACCGGTTAATCATTCAACCCACCGGAAGCATGGCCGCTAAAATCCTCTCCTCGGGGGAGAGGACACAGGTGAGGGCGAGCATTAAAACAAAATAGTTCAGTTCCATACTTCCCAAAACCGCCTTTACCTACTCCATCCACCTGCCCGTTTTTGGGTCGGCCCCTTTCCCAAACCTGTAAGGTTTAAAATTATTCAGCCCAAAGTTGGTCCGAGCCAGCCGGGCGAGGAACTACCCTGGGTGTGACTTCCCAGCACCACTCCATTACCGGTCAGGAAGGGCAAAATTCCACAAATGGGACACTCCTTAACCTTTTTAACCGAGTGAATAGCCTTAATGGGCCGGTGCTTAACCTTAATCACTCAGTGATTAGTGTTAATAACGCGGCCATTAGCCTTAATCACCCGGCCATTAGCCTTAGTGACCGAGTAAATAGCCTTAGGAATTCAGTCCCTAACCTTAATGACTCAGTGATTAACCTTAGTGACTGAGTGAATAACCTTAATCACCGAGTTAAAAACCTTAAGGAAGCCTCAAAAAACCTTGGGAGCGGCGAGCCAAATCCAGTTCATACCGTTCTAAACCAATGTCTTGCAATGTAAAACACACTCAAACCAGCGTCCTGCCCCGTTCCAACCGAGCGTACTCGCCTCTTTGCGTCAGGGCGTTAAATCCCACTGCCCGCCACCTAGCTGCCAAATTTAACTAGAAGTCGCCAAGCCACGAAGACAAAGCTTGAGAAGTGACGATTTCGGCGTGCGAAGTTGAATACAAACGCAATCCAGTTCCACCTTGGCGTCCTGGCTCCCTGGTGTCTTGGCGTTAAATTCCCCAGTACCCGGCAAGCTTTACCACCCGATGCCAACTGGTAATTTAACCTTGTTTAATAATATATGCTTATACTTTACAGAATTTGTTGACAATGGTAAGCAGATATGATTTAATTAGGACGTTGCAGGCGGGCTGGTCGTTGGTAAAGGGGTGCAGCCGCCGGCAACAAATTGCTCTTTGAATTAAAAATTTTCGGTTCCAGTTGATTCAATTGGAACCCGTCATCTACATAATCCCACTGTCGGATCATTTCGAATTCTCCGGACCTTTCAGCCACCCTCTGGCCGACTGGTCCGGTTTTTTTTGCCCTGAACAGTCCTCCCACTTGTCATCAAAATGTCACTTGCGGTAAACCGACCTCGTTTTAGGCTGTCAGCAGAAATTTAATCATCTTTATGAAATTAAAATCTTATTTATTTGTATTGGCCATCGCGGCCACGGTGATTTTGCCATCGTTGGTTTCAGCGCAAGGCGTGGTTGGCGGTAATCAGAATGGTTTTGGCCCGGGCGGCTATATTCCGGTGCCGCTACCGCCCATCAATTCCAAGTCAACCAATTTGCCCGCCGGTAAGCTTACCAGCAGCCTCACCCTGCCGGGCTATGATTTTGAACTAGTCGAGATTTCCGGTCAGCCAGTACAGTTGACGGTGGATAGTGCGCCGGTGGTCGCGCCGCTCGCCTCGGCTTTTACCAGCACCAATACGAATATTCTCGGCTTTGTTGCCTCTTTTAAGCTAGATAACGCAACGGCCGTGAACCGCACCTTCGGTTTCGCCGCCGCTTACTACGCCAACCTGCGCGTGGGTTTCCGCGTGCTGGATAGCAACGACAATGTGGTCTGGCAATCGTACCAATTGCTGGTCGATATCCCGCCGGGCCAGCCGGCGGTGGCCTTGACGCTGGGCAAGAAGTCCGCGTGGGTCAACCAAGTCTTCGTACCGGTCTACAGTCAGGGTCAGGCAGTTCTTCAACCCGGCGATTACACGCTGGAGGCGGAAGTCCTCGGGTCACCGGCTTATTCAGCGCGCTCAGCCTTCACGGTGGGCACCATTGTTGGTGGCCCCATCATTAATCCGACTCCACTCATCAAATAACCGGCCGTTGCGGCCCGGACTTGATAAGGATGGTTCAGTTGCAAGCCGCGCAAACGGTTTTGGCCTAAAACAAACAGGCCACTCCGGCTCCGTTTAACGGACGCGCAGAGTGGCCTTTTCGTTTTAAGTGCGTTACGCGGCTTCAAAATGGACCAGCTTGTGGCTGGTTAAATCCACGGTTACCGAATCGTCCGGGGTCTTGGCGTCTTCGCCATCTGCCGCCGGATGATATTCAATGCGTAGTTGCTGGGCATTCACGATGACGCGCAGGTAGCCGAAATCCTGGTCGTCGTAATTCTCGAGTGTCACGGAATTGTACCCCGTGGAGTAAGCCAGTTGCGGCGCGGGTGTGCGCAGGGCGGCCATCCCCTTCTTGGTGAGCTTGCTCACGGCGTGACCACCGTTACCGCACACGATGAAGGGAGTTTCCCGGCCATCTTGCACGCGGGTGAAGCGTTGATAATTATGGGCGTGACCGGACAGCACTGCGTGCGGCCAGACACCCGCCGTAGTACAAGCCGCATCAATGTCCTCCAACATCAGCGGGCTGCCAAGATGTTTGCCAGCCACTTGCGTGGCCGTTTGCGCCACGTACGGCGGATGATGCACGGCGATGATAACCGCGCCGGTAAAATCTTCATTCTTCACGCGTTCCAGGGCGGCCGTGAGAAAGTTCACCTGCGCACGACCGAGCTGTTTGAATTGCTCATCGTTCTGGTCCGAGATGATGCCGGGATCTTCGAGGCAATTGCTGTAGAGACCGAGAATGCGGACGAACGGCGCTTCCAACGTGAAATAAACGCCCGGCTGAATCTGCGCGGTGCGCGGTAAACCACCGGCTTCCGGCGTGCGATGAAACGGCTGGCCCGCTGCGCAGAAATTATTCAGAAAGGCGGACAACGGCTTGGCCGTCTTATCGAGCGGCGACACCATGCCGTCGTGATTGCCGGGAACGGCAAAGATGGGCGCATGATAATCGCGATACGGATCATAAAACTGGTCGTAGTAATATTGGGCCTCGCCGAAACTGTAAACGACGTCGCCGAGGTGATAGAAGAAGGAGGGCACGTCCTTGTCTTGCGCTTCGTCAAAGTCGGCGATCAATTTATCAGCCACGAGGTTTTGATCCGTCGGACCTTTGGTATTGCCGGTATCGCCCACGCTGTGAAACACGATTTGGCCGGCGGCTTCAATTTTGTTGATAGCCTCATTGCCATGATTGCCCAGCGCCTGAGCGAGGGTTAGCACGGGTTCTTCGGTGCCAGTGACGACGGGAAACGTCAGCGGGGGAATCTTGCCACGTTCGCTATCAAGGATGGTGTAAGCACCCGTATCTGAGCCGTGCTTGACGTGAAATTGCACCGGATCTTGCGTTGGCTGAGTTTCAGCGAACTGCGGGTCGTTGGTTTCCTGATTGGCAACGGGGACCGGGCTGGCGGCGGCGCGAACAGCGCGGGGAACGCGGCGGGGCGGCGTGGATTTGCGGGGCATAGGCTCCTTATGGTTGATGGTTAATGATGTTAATTGTGTGATCCAAACAACGGGTGAAACTTCGTCGCGAATCTGAACGAGGTTTGTGACAAAACCATGTTGGCCCGGCAACAAATGGGCAACAATCGGAGGGTTGACTTGTGATTGAACGTCAACGAACCTAAACAGTCAAAACCAACGTACGGTAAACCAACAACCACAATATCCACGAACATGAAAAAATTAATTGCCCTCCTCGCGACGGCGCTCTTAGCCGGCTCGCTTTACGCTCACGAATTCGCTGACATCAGCCCGACGGACGTCCTGGCCGCCGCCAATGCCAAAACGGCGGTGATCATCGACGCCAATAGTCCTGATTCTTACAAAGCCGGTCATGTGCCGGGCGCCCTGAGCTTTGCCGCCATCAAGGATAATCTGGCCGCCAGCCTGCCGGCGGATAAAAACACGCTCATCATCGCCTACTGCGGCAACCCGCATTGCGGCGCTTATCTGCGCGCAGCCAAGGCGGCGGAGAAGCTCGGCTACACCAATATCAAGCACATGTCCGCCGGCATCGAAGGCTGGAATGATGCAAAATTGCCGACGCAACCCGGACAGTAAACCGGTCTGATCTTCAAGGGCGACCCGGAAACGGGTCGCCCTTTCTTATTGCCCAAGGGTTTGCCAGATGCTGCCAATAATTTGACCACCAGCAGCCTACGAATGTCCGAAAATCGAAAGCGCTCTCCATTGACCATTGGAAAAGGTTTCACTAGCTTCGTCTAAATGAGGAAGTTGATTAAAAAGTGGTATCCGCAGGCGAGTCGGGAAGCCCGCCGGAAGCTGGAAACTGTCCTCATCGTCTTCGTGGCCGTCATGATTGTGTGCGTCCTGTTATTCGTCGCCTTGATTATTTATTACCTTCATCACCGACACGTGACCCCCACCCTGCCGTAACCATTGAAGTCAGAAAAGCAGCAGACCAGAGCCGCGTTCAGCCTTTGAATCTCCGAATTAACACGCCCCGGACAGTCCATCAAACCGGCGGCGGACCGGACTTTACTGAATGCTGGTGAAATCGCCGACGGGACGCGTGAAGGTCGCTTGCGCGGGCGTCACGATGAGGGTGTTGGCAGTTGACTTGATGCTGCCAGACATGGCCGCAAACGGTAGAGCGACTACAAAAAACACTGAACCTATGACGGTGGCCGCGAAACAGCCCGGTCGAACCAAAGTCACATCAGCAATTGCCCCCAGGGAATCGTCATCGGCGCGACATTCATTGACACTTTCCAAACAGATCACGACAGCAAACAGAGCAATTAGTAATTTTGTTTTCATAGGTATGTTTTTCCGCCGAGTGGTTTTCTTTCACCGCAGCCTAGCGGATCGCTGAAAAAGCATCAACCTCGAAAGGGTTTAATCATTATCAGCAAATTCGAGCCTATTCGACCGATGACTGCTTCAGCGCAGACAAATCTTCAACGGCGCCTCCGGTGTGAGGGCGGTGGAAGAACCATTATTTAAGAAATGGTAAGTCGGCGTAAAAACCATTTTCAGTTTGCCTGCCATAAACCACAGGTTCACGGTGCCATGATTGCAATCTTGCGGCGTGGCGGTGATTTCGACGTGCCGAACGACCCCGTTCTTGGCCGAGGTTGCCGTGCCCGACACGGCCACAGGTTTACCCTGATTGACCTCAGCCAACTTCTGGTCCGGAACTTCAATCGCCAGCCGGCCATGATCATTTTTAAAGAAATACGGGAAGATTTTGAGTTTGAATTCACCAACATAGAGGCCGTTAGTGCGGGTAAGCGGGCCAATGATCAGTGTGGCCTTGGCTGCCGGTAGCGGCATGCAGCTATTATCCAGGATGAGCACCCGACTAGCCGAGGCAGGTGCAGTCACTGCGGCTTGAGCACCACAGCTCGCCACTAGCAGCAAAATAAAAAGAATCGTTTTTGGCATAGGCGCGCGAAAGATAATGCCAAGCGAGACTTTATCAAAGCGGCATTTTTCATTTTATAAAAACAATCATCAACGCCGGCCATCGTACCACATGAACGCCGCCTCGCGGTTCCGGACCGTGCGGCGGTGATTGAAGATGGAGCGAAAGAAAAAACCGCCGAGTTCGCGCCCGGTGTAGAGTTTCATCTTGCGGGCCGAGGTCTTGATGGGGTGCCGATGAAGAATAACGATTTTCCGATGCGTTGCCTGCGCCAGTTTTTTCAAGCGGATGCTCAAATCCAGTTCTTCGGCAGCAAAGAATTCATGACTGAAGCCACCCACCTGCCGGAACGCCGCCGCCTCGACAAAGATGAAGGATCCCGCCATAAGCCGCGTGAGGCGGCTGGAGAAATTCCAAAACTGCGTGAAGCCGCCGGCGACGAAAAGCTTTTCGTCCAACCGGATGGTGACGCCGCCCGCCAGCACTTTACCGGTCGCAATATTATCCGCCACCTCGGCGAAGAGTCGCTCGCTGGGCTGCGAATCCGCGTCCACAAACACCAGCCAGTCGCCGGTGGCAATGGAGGCACCGGCATTGCGGGCGCGGGCGATCTGATTGATTGGCTCAAACACCACCTTCGCCCCGGCGTTGCGGGCAATCTCAGCGGTGCGATCGGTGGAATTGTTGTCGCACACCACCAGCTCATATTCCCAGTTGCGAGCGATGAAGGCGTCGGCGGCAGAATTAATTTCAGCCAGGGACGCAGCCAGAAGTTTTTCTTCGTTAAAGGCGGGGACAATGACAGAGATTTTCACGCGCTGGCAAGATAGCCTGTGCGGCGGGCTTTTCAACCGGCAGCTGCAATTTTCGTCGTGCATTTTCCGGGGGATGATTTTTAATGGCGGTATGAGCATTTGGATTCTGGCCATAGTGATCATGATTTCGACGGCGCTCGCCGGCTGGCGGCTGGGTGCCATCCGCGCAGCGATTTCATTTGTCGGCATCCTGTTCGCGGCGCTGCTGGCAGTGCCGATCGGCAAACTGGTGCACCCCCTCCTGCCCCACCTCGGCGCCGGTAATCCGATTGCGGCTTGGGCGCTGGCCCCGGTCGCCGGCTTCATCCTCGTCTCCATCGTGTTCAAAGTGATTGGCCAGCCGGTGCACAACAAGGTGGAACATTTTTACAAGTACAAGGCCGGCGACCTGCGCCTGTCCTTGTTCGAGCGCCTTAATTCGCGGCTCGGTATCTGCGTAGGGCTGCTGAACGGGGCGCTTTATTTCGTGCTGATGACCTTCCTGATTTTTAACCTGACCTACTGGACGACGCAGGTTGCGGTAGCCCCGAACCAGCCGCTGGCCATCCGGTTGGCCAATCAGATGGGCCATGATTTACAATCGACCCACCTCGCGCGCGTCGCCAGTGCCGTGGGCACCCTGCCGCCCGAGTATTATCGGCTGGCGGATTTGGCGGGCTTTTTGATGCAGAACCCCCAGGTTGGCCCGCGGTTGGTGGAATATCCGGCGCTGACTTCGTTGTGGGAACGCGATGATTTTCAACCGCTGGTGACGGACAGCACCCTGACGAATGCCCTGGCTTCCGGCGTGTCCTTGCAAGAACTGCTCAACGACCCGACCGTGCGCGGGTTTCTGGAAAACAAAGAGCAGACCAAACTGGTCACCGGCATACTGCAATCCAACCTGGACGACCTCACGGTTTATTTGCAGACCGGCAAGTCGGCCAAATATGACGACCAAAAAATCATTGGCCACTGGGATTTCAATCCGGCCGTGACCCTCGCGTGGCTGCGCCAGAGCAACCCGCGGATTCCCGCCAGCGAAATGCGGGTGGTGCGCGCCCGCTGGACCCTGGCTTACGCGGACACCCATGTACTGGTGACCGGCGACAATCAGCTTTTTATTAAGAACCTGCCGAAATTCCTGCCGCAAACCCAACCCAAAGACCCCTTGTTCCAACCTGAAAACTGGAAGGGCGATTGGACGGCCAATGGCGATGCCTACGACCTGCATGCGACTCTCAACGGCACGGACAAATTCATGACGGCCAAGGCGGAGACTTTGCGCCTGTCCATCAAGGACGGCAAAAACCTACTGATTTTTGACCGGGCTGACTGATTTTGACCGGGCTGACTGATTTCGGAACCGGGTTTCTACTTTTGAGACACTTTTTTGAGGCGCACCCGCTGAATTAAGGCGTTTTTAGGTCGGCCTGATTCCTGCTGATTCTTATGACATGGGAATATCGCAAACAACCTCAGCCATCATGGTTTTCCTGACCGGCCTGCTCCCGGCCAGTTGCCACAAATCTGCACCCCAGCAAAAGTCCGCCCCGCCCGCCGAGGTTTCCGCCGCCGCGAAAGGCACCAACAGCGCTACCTCCTATTACCGTAATCTCGGGGACATCTCCCTGACCAATCATAACGACACCTATTTCCGGCTGGCCACTGGCGAAGACTGCACGCTGACCCCCAAGCTCCTTGACCGGAACAACGTCCAGATCACCTTCGCCGTGGAAACCAAAAACGAATACGGCGAGACGCACAACTTCGCCGTCAGCCAAGTCATTGCCGAGTCCGGCAAACCTACGGAAGTAGCGGTAGGCGACTTGAATCTCACCTTCACCCCCCGCGTTAATCAGTAATAGAAAAAAGAAGAAATAAAAAAACGGGAGGGAATTGATTCCCGTTCAAATAAGAATTTCAGGAGAAATTCTTAGTTCAACTTCAGTGCGAAATCAGCAGGCGCACTACTTCCACCAGCGAGGCAATCAGCAAAGCCGACACCAGCACGCCCCAAATATCAAAGCGAGCCACCCGCTTCTCGCTCACCGAATGGAAATCAGTAATAACGTGGCAGAGGTTGCTGCGGTTTTTTTCGGTATAATGCAACATACCCAACTTAAAGCATCAACCTTGCCAACTTTGAAGAGCAATTCGTTTAATTAAAATTGCGCACCACAGCAAACCCCCACCCTTCTGCATTCAACCTTCTGCCTTCCGGCACAGTGACCGTCCGCCAGGACCTTCTGCATTCAGCCTTCATACTTCAACATTCCAGAATGGTGCCCATCCGCCAGGACCATTGACTCCATCAGCGATATACGTTCTTCTCCATGCGCGTGCATACCCGAACCCTGCGGCTTTTTTGTGACGTCGTGGCGAATCACGGCTACACCCGGGCCGCGCACGCGCAGGGTTGCACCCCGGCCCATGCCAGCCAGTCCGTGGCCGAATTGGAGGGCGTCTTCGGCATCCGCCTCGCCCAGCACGACTGCGCGCGGTTCACTTTGACCCCGGCGGGCGTCGTGTTCCATGCCGATACCCTTAAGCTGATCGCGCTCGAATCGAATCTCAAACGCGATATGAACCGGTCGCGCGCCACCACTGCCCGCACCATCCAACTCGCGTCGTGTTACAGTTATGGCCTGCACCAGTTGCAAGCCCGGCTCCCGCACTTTCAGCGCGCGCAGCCCAAGCTCGACGTTTCGGTGAGTTACCAACCCATTGCCGCCGTGCATAAACTCGTGCTGGACCGCGCGGTCGATCTCGGGGTCGTGGCTTATCCCCGGCGCCTGCGGGAACTGGTCGTGGAATTAATATCGGCCGAACGCCTGGTGCTGGTGCTCCCGCCCGGACATCGGCTGGCCGTCGGCCCGGCGGTGCCGGTGATGGCGCTCCGGAATTTAGACATCATCGCTTGGGCGGAACTTCCGTGGGCGCATTTCCTGGCGAAAGTGCCGGACAGCCAGCGCGCCTTGTTTGAGCCGCGCCATGAGGTGCGCGATTTGGAAACGGTCAAGCAAATGGTGCAACGCAGTTTGGGCGTGGCCGTATTACCGGCGGCAACGGTGGCGAGCGAGGTGGCCGACCAACGGCTGGCGGCGGTGCCCTTTGCGGACGGGCAATACAGCGAACCGGTGGGTCTCATCTACCGGAAAGACCATAAACTGACCCCTGCCGTGAAAGCCTTCATCCAGTTCATGAAACAACCGCAGCCGCAGGCTGGGTGATATTCTTTAGCCACAGATGGACACAGATGAGGGGAAAGGCATTTTACCCGCAGATAACGCAGATTTTCGCAGAATGGTTTTAGTTTAGGTTGATCGGCGTGAATCTGTGAAATCTGCACGCAAAGCCGGTGCCGCCGCCTGATTACCTGGTTTCGGCTCAAAACCACCGGAAATCTCCGCTTTACCGGGCTTTACCCCGAAAACACCAACTGGTCATGTCATTACACCAGCTGGTTTCATCACCAAACCAGCTGGTGTTGTCGCTAAACCAGTTGGTCTAGCCCTAAAACCAGTTGGTGCAGACTCAAAACCAGTTGGTCTCGTCGTAACACCAGTTGGTCCGGTCACGAAACCAGCTGGTCTAAGAGTAAAACCAGCTGCTTTCGTTACAAAAGCAGCTGCTTTTATCACACTTTTACCGGCTGGCGACGGTCTTTTAGGCGAATGATCGGGCTGGTTAACTACCTTTGTACCCTCATTGACATGCACTTAGGGGTTTTAAACTGATTCCAGACAAACAAAAACGGCGACTCGTGCGAGTCGCCGTTCTGAATTGATGCTAAAAGCTTAAATGCCTTTGGCGGTGATGTACTTCACGAGGTCAACGACGCGGTTGCTGTAACCCCACTCGTTGTCGTACCAGCTGACAATCTTGAAGAAGCGTTTTTCGCCCTTCAAATTGTTCTGCAAGGTCGCCAGACTGTCGTAGATGGAGCTGCGATTGTCGTGGATGAAGTCGGTGGAAACGAGTTCTTCGTCGGTCACCCCGAGAATGCCCTTGAGATAGGTCTCGCTGGCTTTCTTCAACGCGGCATCAATCTCTTCGATGCTCGTGTCTTTGACCGTGCGAACGGTGAGGTCAACCACGGAGACGTCCGCGGTCGGAATGCGGAAGGCCATGCCGGTGAGCTTGCCCTTGGTGGCCGGCAATACTTCGCCGACGGCTTTGGCCGCGCCGGTGGTGCTGGGAATAATGTTGATGCTCGCCGCGCGACCGCCGCGCCAGTCTTTCTTGGACGGGCCGTCCACGGTTTTCTGCGTGGCCGTCATGGCGTGAATCGTGGTCATCAAGCCGGTTTCGATGCCGAAACCGTCTTTGAGCAGCACGTGCACGAGCGGCGCGAGGCAGTTCGTGGTGCAGGAGGCGTTGGAAACAATGTTGTGCTTGGCGGCATCGTATTCGCCTTCGTTGACACCCATGACGATGGTCTTGACCTCGCCTTTGCCGGGCGCGGAGATGATGACTTTCTTGGCACCAGCGGTGAGATGCGCTTTGGCCTTCTCGCTATCGGTGAAGAGGCCGGTGGATTCGATGACGATGTCCACGCCGAGCGCTTTCCACGGCAGGGTCGCGAGGTCTTTCACCGCGCCGACGCATTTGATCTTGTGTCCGTTGACGACGAGAATGTCCGGTTCTTCGAGCGTGGCGACGCTCTTCTCGGTGGCGACGGCGTGCTTGAACTTGCCATGGATGGAGTCGTACTTCATCTGGTAGGCGAAGTAATCGGCATCCGTGGACACGTCCACGACGGCGACGACGTCAATTGATTTGCCCAGCAAGCCCTGATCACAGAGCGCCTGGAAGACCATCCGGCCGATCCGGCCGAATCCGTTGATTGCTACTTTTACTGCCATAAATGTTTTTTAGTTCCTTTTGGTAATTGGTTCGCGAACCCGAGCCAGCATATTAACGGGAGGCGCGAAACCGTCAACGAAGATTTACTGAACAATCTTGCGAAAACCTTGCCGGATATTGCTCTCAGCGGAGCGGGCTTAGTGGTTCGAGGCCGCGAGATAACGTTCGGCATCAATCGCCGCCGCGCAGCCTGCGCCCGCCGCCGTGATAGCTTGCCGATAGACGTGATCCGCGCAATCACCCGCGACGAAGACGCCGGGGATGTTGGTCATCGTGCCGTTTTGCGGAACGATAAAACCATTCTCGTCGGTCGTAATCACGCCCTTGAACAAATCCGTGTTCGGCACATGACCGATGGCGATGAAGACGCCGGCGACCGGTAGAATATTTTCGGCACCAGTCTTGAGGTTCTTCAATCTGACGCCGGTGACGTTGTCCTGCTTTACGTCGAGAATCTCGGTGACAGCGGAATCCCAGATGGGCTTTATCTTCGGATTGGCGAGGGTGCGTTCAGCCATGATTTTGGACGCGCGCAAGCTGTCGCGACGGTGTACGAGATAAACGATGGAGCCAAAGCGCGTGAGATACTGCGCTTCCTCGCACGCAGAATCGCCGCCGCCCACGACAACGAGTGGTTGGTTGCGGAACGCTGGCAAGGCGCCATCGCACGTGGCGCAATACGTGACGCCCTTGGTTTCCAAGATATGTTCGCCCGGTACGCCGAGGTGTTTATGACTCGCGCCGGTGGCGATGATGACGGTTTCGGCCACGACCTTTTCGCCATCCACGATTAAGGTGAACGGGCGTTGCGAAAAATCGACTGACTCGACGACGCCGAAGCTGGTCTTGGCACCGAAGCGCTCGGCCTGCTTCTGCATTCGCGTCATAAGTTCGTAGCCGTCCACGCCTTCGGGAAAGCCGGGGAAGTTTTCGACGATGCTGGTGGTGGTAAGCAAACCGCCGGGCTGCTTGCCGGTGAGCACGAGCGGCGCCAGCTGCGCGCGGGCAGTGTAAAGTGCGGCCGTCCAACCGGCCGGACCGGAACCAATGATGACAACTTTTTCCATAGGCGGCGAAAGGTAGTCGTAGAACGCCACACTGACAAGAGGGTTGAAAATTAATTTATTTTAATCCGGCGCGCCGCGTTTGCATTTGCAGTCTGGCAGCTTTGAAGTTTTACTGGCAGCAATGAAACTGTGGTTATTTTTTTGGGTGGGAGCTTGGCTGACCTATTCCAGCCTCGCGCAGGATACGGTAACGGACAAGAATGTGACGACGCTGTGGCAATTCATATTGCCCGAGGGTGAATCGGCATCCTCCCCTGCCCTCGCACCGGATGGCACAATCTACGTAGGCACGTTTCCCGGCTGGCTGCTAGCGCTGACGCCGGATGGCAAGGTCAAATGGAAGTTTAAGGCTGGCATCGAAATCAAATCCTCGCCCGCAGTCGGTGCCGACGGCACGATTTACTTCGGCTCACGGGACCGAAAGTTTTACGCCCTCACGCCGCAAGGGAAATTGAAATGGTCCTTTGCCACCGACGCGTGGGTAGATTCCTCGCCAGCCATCGCAGCGGACGGCACACTTTATTTTGGCTCGTGGGATAACAATTTCTACGCGCTCAGCGCTGAGGGACAATTAAAATGGAAGTTCGCCACCGGCGGCACCGTGGATTCGTCGCCTGCGGTCGGCGCGGACGGAACGATATACTTCGGCTCTCACGATAAGAATCTTTACGCGCTCACCCCGGACGGTAAGTTGAAATGGAAGTTCGCCACCAGCGCGCAAATCGTCGCCTCGCCCGCGCTTGCGGCGGGTGGCTCGCTTTATATCAGCTCGACAGACGGGAACCTTTACGCACTAAAACCCGACGGCACCGAATACTGGCGAATGCACACCGGCAGCTATACCGCTTCGACGCCGGTTCTGGACGAGCAAGGAAACCTTTATTTCTATGTTAAAGCGCAGGAATGCTCCGTGAGGCCAGACGGCAAAGGGCGCTGGCAATTTGACACCGCGCCGGATTCCACCGCCATTTCAGCGGCGGTCATCGGCCACGGTAATATATTCATGTCAGAGCCATGGAGCCGGGCCGGTCTGCTCACCGCCGATAAGAAGTTTAACTGGGAATTTCAAGTGGTTCACGACCTAAGCAGTTCACCAAACGTCAGTCCAACCGGCATCATTTATTTCACCGCCGGAGAATTTCTTTACGCCATCCAGCCCGTGAAAGAAGTTGCGCCCCCTGCGAAAAGTGCCTGGCCGCTCTGGCGCGCAAACCCGCAGCACACCGGTCGCGTGCAGAAATAATCTAATTCAACCCAACCGCTCACGACCGCCGTAGCCGGTATCGAGGTCGTGCCAGAACTCCACCTTATCCTCGTCGGATTCCCAGCAGAGAAAAACTTCCCGACCACCGATGATGGCGGGGAAATCCACCAACCCGCGCGATAGATCTTTGATGAAGATTTCGCGTTTCTGAAATTCCGCCAATACCTGCTGCATCCCGGCCAGCGCGCGGATCCAGCTATTCACCGTCTCGCCACCGGTATCCAAGCCTTCAACGTTTAGGCCACCAAGCCGTTTCTCATAGCGTTGTTCTTCTTCGCGCAGACGGTTGAGTTCCGCCAGCCACGCGCGCAACTGCGGCAGCAGGGCTTCCGCCTCAGCCCGCGTGTAATGTTTGGTAAAGCGATGTTTCATGACAAAAAAAAGACCGTTCGCGTTGGTTGCTGGGCAACCGCCGCGAACGGCTGTGAAATCACATGGCGACGGCAGATTACTTCTGCCAGGTGCGCTTCTTGTGACGATTTAAGCGCAGCTTCTTGCGCCGTTTGTGTTTGTTTATTTTTGCCTTACGGCGTTTTTTCAATGATCCCATAATTGGATGTGGAGATTATGTAACAAATCAACGCGCCAAACGCCACTCAAATTTTCATTCGCTCAGTAAACCACCTTGTTCAGCGGATACTCAATGATGCCTTCCGCGCCGGCTGCCTTAAGTTGCGGAATCAACTCGCGCACGATTTTCTCATCTATAATCGTCTCCACCGCGACCCAGCCTTTGAGGCTCAAGTTGGCAATCGTCGGATTCCGGAGCGCGGGCAGATCCGCCAGCAGCTTGGCGAGATTTTTCTCGGCAATGTTCATCTTCAAGCCGACCAAAGCCTCGGCGTCCAGCGCGCCCTTGAGCAGCAGCGCCATCGTCTCAATCTTCCGCCGCTTCCAGGGATTCTTCCACGCGTCCAGATTGGCGATGAGGCGCGGCGTGGAGCTGAGCAGTTCGTCTACGATGCGCAGCTTGTTCGCGCGCAGCGAGGAACCCGTCTCGGTGACATCCACAATCGCATCCACCAATTCGTGCGCCTTCGTCTCCGTGGCGCCCCATGAGAATTCCACTTCCGCCTTCACGCCATGTTTCTTGAGATACTTCTTAGTAAGATTTACGACCTCGGTCGCGATGCGTTTGCCCTGCAAATCTTTCACCGACTTGATGGACGAATTCTCCGGCACGCAGAGCACCCAGCGCGCCGCGCGGCGCGAGACTTTGCTGAACAGAAACTCCCCCACCTCGTGCACCTTCGAGCCATTTTCCATGACCCAATCGTGACCCGTGATGCCGCAGTCGAGATACCCGTGCTCGACGTAGCGTGAAATCTCCTGCGCACGGAACATGCGTATATCCAACTCCTCATCATCCACGTAAGGAACGTAGGAGCGGCTGCTGACCGTGATGTTATAGCCCGCCTTGGCCAGCTTTTGAATGGCGGCTTCCTGCAAACTGCCCTTCGGCAGACCGAATTTCAATTTCTTGCTCATGTAAATTATCTCTTCACTCGGAGGCGCGTTACCGTAAATCAAATCTGGCTCAATAATCTTTGCGCTTTCGACGTGAACCGAGGGTTATTTTCCCACTCTAACGCAATCTGGCGACTTCTTTTTTGCCTTTCTCAACGCAAAACTTGTTCACTTCACCGTGACAATGGTCCAGTCGTCACCGCTCTTCTTCAATTTGAATTTATATTCGCCCAGCGCGGCGCGACCGGCGTACCAGCGGCCAACCACATCCACCGTGCCGTCCGCCGTCGGATCGCCCACGTCCACGCCGAGAATCATGACCGGCTTGCCGGTGTCCTTGTCGAGCGGCGCCTGATTCTCGCGCAGGTCAAGATGCGTGCTCAGCTTGATGGGCGGCACGTGGTTGGGATATTGCTGAATCAGCGCGGTCACCACCTCGTCATCCGCTTGCAGGAACAAAGCCGAGTACTCGCCACCTTGCCACGGATGGTGCTCAAACAAATAGCCGAACACGACCATATCAATCTTATGATCATCCGCCCGGAACAAAGTCGGCAGCGGCGAGTTCACCCCGACTGACGCAGGGATCTTCACCTCGCTGGCAAAATAAATCTGCTCATGGCTCGTACCGCACCCGGCCAGCAGCGCGATTATTCCCACGCCAGAAAATAGTAGTTTGGTGTTCATAACTTACTTCCAGATGACCCGCCGACCTTCCACCGTAATTTCTTTCCGCGCCAGCGCCGCGACACAGCGCGGATACAGCTCGTGCTCCGCTGCGTGAATGCGCTGGTGCAAAGTTTCTGGCGTATCATTATCCAAAACCGGCACCGCCGACTGGCCGATGATGGCGCCGGAATCCACGCCGGCATCCACGAAGTGCACCGTGCAGCCCGCCACCTTCACGCCGTGGTCGAGCGCCTGCTTCCACGATTGCAAACCCGGAAAGCACGGCAGCAGCGAGGGATGGATGTTCACGATGCGCCCCTCGAAGGCCCGCAGAAAATCGCCCTTCAGCACGCGCATGAAACCCGCCAGCACAATCAAATCCACCTGCGCCTTTTGCAAGGCCGCCACGAACGCGTGTTCCGCCGCCTCATCCAGCTTGGTGCGATAAAGCCCCGGCGCAATGTACTGCGCCGGAATGTTCCGCTCGCGCGCGTGCCCCAAAATCCCCGCCGTCTCGACATCGCTCAACACCACGGCAATCTCCGCCGGTATCTTCCCCGCCGCCACGGCCTCCGCGATGGCGACAAAGTTTGAGCCCTTACCGGAACCAAGGACGCCGATGCGAAATTTATTGTTCACGAAGCGATTAATCTAAAACTTCTATTCCTGCGGATAAACGAGAATCCGATCATGCACCAGCACGATCAAATCATTCTTGCCGTCGCCCGTCACATCGGCCACGGCGCATTCGCGCGGCTCGGGCAGCGCGTTCTGCGCCCCGCGGAAGGTGTGCTGCTCGAACACCTGCCAGCGGTCGCCCGCCGCGAGCTTGCCCGCCGGCGTGAAGTTCACCACATCGAGATAATTCTTCGCCGTCTCCATAAAGATAAGCTGCTTGCGCCCAGCCCCCGTCAAATCGCCGGCGATGATATCATTCAGATAACCATCCTTGATGGGCGTGTCGTAATCATCCAGCCGCGTCAGTTTCCAGACGTCGCCCCCGAGCGGCAGCCACGCCACGGAATTTTGCCCGGTGAACGCCACCGCCGGTCCGCCAAGCGTCGCCGAACTGATGGCGCTAAACGTCGTCACCGGCAATTCCAGATCCTTCACCACTTGCCACACGCCAGCAGCGTCCCGTTCGCACAGGGTCAATTGCTTGTGCTCCGCATCAAATAGAAAAATCGACGGCACCGCGTTCGTGCCATTCACCACCGCCGTCGCGCCGACAATGCGGGATTCGCTGTCGGAACCGTTGATCTGGTCTTTCACCGTGAACTTCCATCCGGGCGGGTTTGTGGAACCCGGCACCTTCGCCTCCGGCTCCAGCACAACCGCGCGCAGGAAATTTTTCTGCGGCAGCAACAACTCCGTCTTGCCGGTGCCATCCACGTCCGCGGAAGCGAGCCACGGCTGCTCCATTGCGCCGCCCGGTGGGTCCACGTCCACCTCGTTAAACGTGCCGTTCTTCTTTTGCAGCAGCACCTTGATTTTCTCGTACGGGATCAGCACCACCAAATCCGCCAGCTCATCTTGATTCACGTCCTGGATGGCGAGCGAAGTGGGATTGGACGTAAAACTCGCGCTCAACTTCGACACCGCCGTCTTGCCATCCGCCGTACGCGTGACGAGCGAGCGCACGCCGTCCTTATCCACGATGATGGCGAGCGTCGGCTTCGCGCCGGGTTTCAGCGCGCCCACCGCCATGACCAGCGGCTTGCCCTCCAGCGGCAGCGGCGTGGGAAACGGCAGCCGCCCGTTCTTGTCAAATTGCGTCACTGCCACCGCGTTTTCATCGTGGCTCAATAAAAAGATTTCCGGATGACCATCGTTATTCCAATCCGAAACCGCTATCTGCGAAACGCCGGCGAGACTCGGGAACTTCTTGGGCGACGCCAGCGTGCCATCCGCCTGCTGGAGATAGACCGAGAGCTGGCCGCTCTCCGGCTCGGCCACGATGAGGTCCGCACGGCCATCACCGTCCACATCCGCCCAGAGCGCACCGCGCGCGGCAGCGTCGGATTTATTCAGCGGCAACACTTGCAATTGACCCTGCCGGAACTCACCCGCCAGCGGCTCGGCCAGTTTGTGCGTGAACTGCGAGACTTCCGCGCGACCCGTCGCCGCCACGATGTCCACGAGATAATTCGTGTTCCCGCCCACCAGCGTATCCAGCCAGAACGAGCGCACCGGCTGCGTCTTGAAATAAAGTTCCGGCCCCAACTGCCCGCCCGCAATCTGCAACCGCACGCGGAACGGCGCGACGCTGTCGAAATCCACGAACACCAGATCATTCTTCCCGTCGCCATTGATGTCCGCCAGTTGGATGGCCTTGGGCGTGCCGGAATACGGTATCTTCACCGGCTCCGCCAGCGTGTGGTCCGGCTGCTGGGCGAGAAAGAACACCGCGCCATTATCACCAAGCAACGCGATATCGTTCCGGCCATCGCCATTCAAATCGCCGACCGCCAGCGCGTTCGGGTCCATCCGGCCGTCCTCGATGTGCCAGCTCTTGGGTTCGCTCCAGCCGTTCGTGCCCAAGTTGTAGCGAATGGTCAAATTCTTGCCGTCGCCAAAATAAATCAAGTCCGGCCGGCCGTCGCCGTTCACATCCGCCACCGCCAGTGCCGCGATGCGTTCTTCCGTGGGCAGCGAATCAATGCGGAACCGCGCGCCGGGCGGCAAGTCATTGATCTCCGGCTTCTCAGCGGGCGCGGTGTCCGTGCGATTGGTCTTGCCGGTAAGATTATAGAGCAGGTTGATTTTGGAGCGCAGATTGTTGGCCACGATGATGTCGTTCAAGCCATCGCCATCGAGGTCGGCCACGTGGAGATTGCTCACCTGCTGGTCAATGGGATAAATCTCCGTGCCGCTAAACCCGAACAAATTGGTGGTGCCACCCGCACGGGCCGCGAGGCCGAGGGTCAGCAGGGCCGCGAGGGCGGCGACGGAACCTTTCAGACGACGATTCATGCGCCGCAACCTGCCAGCGCCACCCAAATTTTGCGAGTTTATTCTCGCTCCTTGCGGAGGGCCACTTCTTGCCGAGGGCACCGGGGCCAGCAAGTGAGCTGAAGGGGACATCAAAGTTTTTCGAATCCGCTTAAGATGTGTAGTGAATGACAATCATACGGCTGATTCAAACCCACACTCGGACAAGTCAGTTGCAATTCCGGCCCCCTCAGATGCCCGCGCGTCCGGCTTGGCGATGCCGAATGGCCTTCAAAGTGCTAATCATGGAAACCAAAGCCGCCAAGGCCACGACAGCGAGCTCTAAACAGAAAATCTAAATCCAGAAACTGATAAAATGGAACTCGCTGGAATAATCCGACGTTCTTGTTTTTTTACAGCCGACCACCAGCCTAGTTGAGGGTTCAAGAAAAAAACCACCATTACTTCACCCTCCATCTTCTTCTCTTCCTCCAGAGGGAACGCCGTCTCAGTGTACAATCAGGTCATCCAAGGTCCACATCTGGCGGTCGACACCGGCGGAATGGATTTCCATATCGTGTGCGGAAAGCTGATGGAAAAATAATGGAGTACCCCAGGCATCCAGCATTTCGCCCTGATTATTTACCCGCAAGCCCGCATCCGGCGCGATGAAATTGATATGTTTGGGATTATTACCCATTATGGCAGCTGTGATTTCGGGATTCGTGCCGACGGGATTCCCGCCGTAAACCTGCGCATATTGATTAATGGCTTGGCGCGCATTTTGCAGGATGATGAGCGGCGGAATATTGGTCGCCACCGTTCCGGGCGGCAAAACTTCGGCTGCCTTGGTCGCGAGATTTTCCGACGCGGGACTGGCTGGCACCGTAACCGTCGTGTTGCCGGTCGCCCCTGAAGAACTTGCCGTCGGCGTGGCGGTGCTGCTCGGTGATTGACCGCCCGCAGGAATCGAAGAATGACGGAACCCTAAATAAATCAAGGCCACGGCAACCACCACCAAAAAGCCAGTGGCGACGAGAAACTTCTTACTCATCTCACGAAGGATTGATGAATCCGAGATTAGCGGAGGCAAAGCGGCCAATGTTCGGAAAAACTGTGGAGAGATTGCTGGGATCCACGCCGAACCACGTCGCGAGGGTGGCAAAATACTGGTCGGTCGCAGTTGTGGGAATCCAGCGGCCGGTGCCGGTGTCATCCGGACCATTAACGGTGAGCGCGGGCAATTTGCCATAGGTCTGCCCGCCATTGACAGAGCCGCCATTACCCGCCCCCAAACCACCTAAGATAAGCTGATGGCTGCCCCAGCCGTGGTCACTGCCCTGGCCATTGCTGGGAAAAGTCCGGCTGAAATCGCTCGCAGTAAACGCAGTTACCTTGTTTGCGAGACCAAGCTGTTCCATCGCGCGCTGGAAGGTGAGCAGCGACTGGCTCAATTCGGCGAGCAGATTGGCGTGTGCCCCGACGATGACGCCGTTCGGATTTGTGGCGGTGTAATTCGTCTGACCGGTATGCAGATCGTAACCGCCGACTTGGCAGAAAAATATCTGGCGGCTCATGCCGAACCCGCCATTCGCCGCCGCCCGCTGGCCGGCTTCAATCAGCCGGGCAACCATTTGCAATTGTGGTGCGAGGGCGGAATTAAAGGTACTACCATTGTTCGGCGTGGTGATCTTCGCAGGGAACGGCAAGGACCAATAGTTAGTCGGGGCGGTATTAGTAATGGCGTTGTTCAGCAGCGCACCGGTCTTAATGGAATGGGCGGCTACCCCCGCATAGGCCTGCGACTGCAGGTTGAGATATTGCAGACCGAGCAGATTCGTCAGCGCAGTAAGCCGGGCACCCGTAACGCCGGTAAGTGAAATCGCCCCGCTGGTTGAAACGGAATATTGGCTGACAATATTGCCGACCTCCAGCGTGTTGGAGCCGGCGAGCGAAACACACAAGGATACGGGCGCATTCGGTTGAACCGAATTAAGCAGGTCGGCACAGCGCCCGGCCCAGCCGGTGGTCGGCGGCTGGTCGGGCACGGAAGTCTGCCACTGGGTCTGCTGGTCGGCGTGCGAAAAAAGTTGGGGTGGGCGCGTAACAGTCCCGGCCTGATATTGCGAGCGGGTGATGGGATAGACCAGGGTGCCGACATTCAGCAGCGCGGCCAGCTTGCCCTCTGAAAAAAGTTGAGCCAGTTCCGGGCACGCGGGATGCAGGCCGTAACTGTGGCCGGCGGCATCCACGTAATTATTCGAAGTGCCAGGAATGACCAGGTTTTGCAGCGAGCTGGAAGGCAGTGCCAGCACGGGTGTGCGGACCGTGGCGTAATTGTTATATTCCGAGGTTGCGGTCGGGATGATGAGATTGTTCGAGTCATCGCCACCCTGCAGGAAAATGCACACGAGCGCCTTGTAGTCGGAGACGTTCGATTGCGCCACGGCCGCATTCATCAGCCGCAAATCGCGGATAGCGGCGCTCATCGCCACGGTGCCGACGGCGGCACAGGCCGCTCGCCGGATGAAATCGCGCCGATTGATGGCGGAGAAGTTTTTATCTTTCATAAGTTATTTTTGAATCGTGCAATCCGGCGAACACAGGATGAGATGCACGGCGGCCCGCACCCGGTCGCGCATCTGCGTCTGCGAGGGCGGCGTGCTATATGGCAAGTTCGTCGAGCTGACATAACTGACGATGTTCGATTGAGCGGCGGCCGATAATTGTCCCGCCACCAGCAGAGTGCTCAAGTTACTCACCAAATTAGGCAGGCCGGCATTCGCGGTGTAATTAGTCGTCATCCAAGGTGCGAGGTTGAGTACGATGGAGCCATTGCCATTGACAAAACTTGACAGACCATTGGTGTTATTTCCGTTATTTAAAAGGCCGCTTTCAATGAAATTCATTGCCAGCGCCACGCTGGTGTCGGAAGTGAGTTGAAATTCCGGAGTGGTTAAACCAGCCGCAGCGATAGCCCCGGGGAATTCATAATTGGGGTAATAATAATTGAACACCGTCGGTGAACGCAGCGGTGATTGAAATAAACTATAAGTCGTACCGCTGTCGGTGTAACTCAAGTTCCAGGTGCTTTGCTGAATGGCGATGTTGCCGGAGCGCGTTAACGGCGGCGGATCGAGCGGGTATAGATTGAATGCGCTCTGGGTCAAGTTTGTAACAGTGGCAGAGTAAATCACGAAATGCAGCGGGTCAGGAATACTAACGACCTGATATTGGGTGCTGGGGAGATTAACCGTGTTCGCGGGAACAAATATCGTCTGGCCGGAAATCAAGCCATGGGGGCCGGCGCAACTCACCGTGACGTTAGTACCGGTCTGCACAAAGCCGCTAGCACTGATGCGCGGCAGCAGGCAGGTGCCGGAGCGGGTGAAGCCGTCGAGCGAATTAACGGTGAAAACGTTGTTGGAAATCACGGCGGCGACCGCATAGCCGCCGCTCGGCGCGCCGCCGGAGGTAAAGACTAGATACGCCGTATTGCTGGCGGATAAGCCGTGGTTGCCAATGCTGACGGTAATCACGTAGTTCGATTCAACGTAAGTGCCCGTCAAAAGATTGGGCGCGTTGACGGTGAACTGATTCGTGGTCAGCGCCGTGACGGAGTAGGCTTGGCTCGGTGGCGCTGGATTGCCCGAGGTATCCGTAAACGAAAGTGAAACGGTGTCACCGTTGTTCATCAGATGCGGAACCGCGGTGGTAACTGTAATGGTTTGCGAGCCGTTTTCGGTGTAGGTGCCGGTGATGCCGGGCGGGGCCGGGAACGCCCGGGCACTGGCCGTGACGCGCAGCAGCGGCTCGCGTTGTTTGCCATAAGTCGGGTCGGCCAGCAGGTTTGTGCTGCGCGCTTCGTAGTCTAGCAGGATAGCCTGAACCACAGCCTGCAAATTGCCACGCACACCGGTGCCATCGTTGTTAAAAACTTGGGCCACGCGGTAAACGTAATCGCGACTGGGATTGCTCGTGACAAGTCGCTGAATGAGTTGGCGACAAATAAAGGGGGCAACGTTCGGGTGATTGAAAATCGCGTTCATCGCCTGCTCTAAATCTTGCAGGCAATAGTTGTCATTGGTCGTGGTGCTGCCAACTCTCTGATTACCCCAAGCGGGTGGCAACATGACGTTATCGAGCAGCAATTTGATGCCTAGTTCGTGATGTGACGGCACCAGTACCATTGAGTTGGTATAATTTGCTGAAGGATAAAAATTAACCGGCAGCCGGCCGCTGGCTTGGTTGGTTTGGTAAAAGGTCCAGCCCGTGAATACACTGGAAAAGCCATTGATGGCGTTCTGGTCGTAGGTCGGCACAAGACTGTTTTGCGAATTCAAAACCAGCGAACCATCCGGCCAGAGGCGGTTCAACCCAATCGAGAAAAGCTGGTTGATTTCGCGCGCGTAGTTTTCGTTTGCATGAAGGCCGGTAATAATGCTGCCGGCGGTATTGCCCTGCATATTCAGATACATACCCATTGCGGGGGTGAGCGTCACCGCTTCAAGTAGCGTACGGTAGTTGCCAAAAGCATTCGTCAGCAGGGTATCGTAAAACGACGCCAGCGCCGTGGCGTTGTTTTGCAGCACGCCATTTTCAGACACCACCAAGATTTCGCTTAAAGCGAAAGCGACGCGCTGTCGCAACTGGTCCGGTGCAGTAATGGAGTTCTGCCACCACGTATTAAACCAGTCACTGCTCGGATACGGATCGGTGGGGTCGGCACTGGCATTAGTCAGTACAACCGGGAGCGTGTAAGTCACCGGCAAACTAAACTGGTTAATAATCCAGCCCGCATACCCGAGCGCCTGAACGGTGGCGATGTCGTTGGTACTCGGACCAAACGTAGCCTGGGTCAAAAATCTTGCCGCAGCGTTGGGGTCTGTGTGGTCATCAGTCCAAACCGGTGGTGCAGGCGGCGCCACAAACGTTTGCGAGCCATTCACAGGAATGAAATGACCATTAATTTCACCCGGTTCGCTCGGGTCCAAGGAGGTGTGTATGTCGAGATACGATTTCCCTTGGCGCATTAATTCCTGCACGTCAGACATTGAAAGCGCGCCCACGCTAGTAATCGGCCACACATAGCTGCCATCCGGCTGTTGAGGGGTTTGGCCAGGGACGATATCAAATAGCAGCGTTTTGGAGACGGCACTGCCGTAAGGGTCTGCGTGTAAATGCACAACCGTCACCGTTCCAAGCCCACTATAGTTAAATTTAATGGTCGCAGTTGAACTGTCAGCGCTGACTAACATGGTGGCCGAACCCGACCCGGAGCTGTTGTTGCCTAATTCCGGCAGCAGATTCGCGCTATATAAGGTTCCCGGGGTCTGCGAAAGGGGTGTTTGATAATAACGTGACAGCAAATAATTTGGCGTCACGCCTGTAGGCACGGTATTTGTACCAGTCGGGTCCTGCAACCACGCCACTGACCAATTGTCGTTCGTGCCAGTGCCAGCCTTGTGAAGAATCTCAAGGTAATATTGCTGGCCAGCGACCAGCGATAACCAGCCAGACTGCTGTGAGGATTGCAAACTCCATTGGCGCGGCGTAGTTCCGTTTTGGCCCGATGCCGTGGGATTGTTCGTTGGCGTGACCCAGGCGCGCAACACTTTGTTCACCGGTTGATTATCATCCGATATCCAAAGCTGAGCTGAATCACTGCCGGCAATCCAGAAATAATAGTTACCCGTCGCCGGGGCGGTGAAATAACCCCGTATGCGCTCGCCATAATTGACACCATAATGAGTCGCTCCCTCCAGCGATGGCAGCGTGTTGGTAATGATTGCCGGTGTGCTGGTCGGAATATCCGCAACATTAGTGCCGGGCACACCGGTCCAAATTTCCTGCACCACCGAACTGTAATTGGTGGCCGTGATTTGAATGTTCACGAGCGATGCGCCAATGCCGACGGTGTTGCTCGCCGTTAACAGGGTTTGATAGCTTCCCGCCAGCGTCGGTGTACCGGTGATAAGGCCGTTGGTATTGTTAAAGCTCAAACCCGGCGGTAGGTTCGAAGCGGTAAACCATAGCGGTGTGTTAGCCGCTGTAACAGTGAAGCTGAAGGGCTGGCCGACAAACCCATAGGCGTTCAGCGCGCTCGTGATGGCGGCCGGAGCATTAGAACCGCCCACACCAAAGTTATTAGTCGGATATAACATGGTGTTGGGGATGATCTGACGCGATTGATCCGCGCTATACCAGTAAAGGTGCGCTTGCGCCTTATTGGTATATTGCAGGTAATCCATCCGGATGTCATAGCGTATCCCAGCTTGGAGGGTGATGGCATTGGTCCACTCCGTGCCGTTGTTTTGCGTCTGCCACTTATCAATGAGCAGTTGGTCATTGACCCATAACTTCACACCGTCATCGGACAAGACGTCGAAGATATAGGTCTCGGAATACTGCGGCTGCACCTGCCCCGTCCAGCGTACGCAGTAAAGCCCGTTGCTTAAGTTCGGCGAATTGCCATTCGTCCAAGTGAAATCAATCATCGGGTCAATCCGCGTCAGCATAAGATTCGTCGGATTGAAGTTCGCCGCATTTGTGTAAGTCGTACTCGAATTGGTGAAATATTGTGCGTACAGGCCGGAGCCACCGGCGGTCGGCGAAGGATAAATCACCACACTCGCATTGGCCGGATTGCCAACGAAATAATTCGTCCCGGGTAAGATACTCAGTTGCGCAATCACGGGTGCCGGCAGATTAGTGTTGGCCATGGGTATCAGGTTGATGGCGATCGCACTGACTCCTACGGGCAAAGTAACGGTTACGGGTAAGTTGCTGTAGTCCAGACCTGGGGTGGCAAAACCCGCTCCCGAGCCAATGACAGCAAGGTTAACTGAGAGGGTAGTCAAGGGAAAACCACTGCGGGTGACGGTGTACTGTCCCAGCCCTTGAGGTTTGACTCCGGGGTCGGGCTGGGTGGCCATCGGATCGGTGGCGGAAATCGTAATGACGTTCTGGGCCGCCAGCAAGTTGGTGCTGTATTGATAATCATTCAGCGGCACACCGTTGTTGTCGCGGGTTGCATTGCTAAACGGATTCGCCGGATCCAAACCCAGCTGATACTTTTCCCAGTCATTCATCAAGCCCATGCCGTCGGAATTCGTATCAGATATAGCGATGCGATAAAACTTCATGACCGGGTCGGCGGGCGATGAAAAGGAAAAGTTCGTGCCTAGTCCGGGTGCGGACAGCGGGATGGCAACCGGCCGGACAACCGTACTGGTCTCCGTCACCCAGTTCGAACTGCCGAGGCTGGTGCTGCTTTGCAACTGGTATACTTTCCCGAATTGCGCCGGCATGGTGATGCTTCCGTTCGTAGGGGTGAAGGTAAACAGGGATATTTTGGGAACGGAGTTGGAATTGAAGGGATCCGTTCCAGCACCAGCTTCATTGCGATTGGATACGCCATCGCCGTCCGAATCAATGTTTGGTGGGATATTCGTGGCACTGTAAAGCCATTCCCAGACGTCACTCAGGCCATTCCCATTTTGATCAATCATTTGCGCCCGCGCCAGCGGCACGGCTGAAAGCATGAATAGCACCGCCAAAACGAGAGAACTGATGCCGGGCATGAGGAATTGAAACGTTCGCCTTGGGCGGGTACCGGGGTCGGCGACACGGCGGTGAGTCATATGCAGATGATTGATTAGCTTCACCATGCTCTCAACCTTGGTAAAAGTCAAATGACGAATGCCTTAGCGGTTCGCGTAACTTCTACCAATTGCGACCTTTATCTGGACTTGTCGGTTCACTTCGGGGCGATGAATCGCAAACTTGTCAGTCTTGGCTCAATGCGCTAGCCGGAAGAAGAGATTACCCGAGGGCGGCGTGATACTGATGGAGTTCGTACCATTGACCGGCGTAATGGTGTAACCGCTCGTCGTCCAACCGTTGGTCAGGGCCAGATTGTTGTTCTGTTGCAAGGTGTACGTGTTGGTGGCGGCATCCGGCCAGAACACGGTGACGCTGTTGCCGCTATGCGCGATGGTGAGATTCGGTACGCCCGGCATCTGGACCACGCTGATGAGACTCCAGAACCCGCCCGTGACCGAGTAGCTGCCACCCGACATCTGGCTGCTGGCATCCGGCTGCCCGATGGTGCCATTGACTTGATACGTGCCACCGGTGCTGACACCGCCGCCACCGGCGATCTTATACCAATCCACGGTGTAGCTTTGCGCACAGGCAGTTGAGAGGTGGGAGTTGAGGGCTGAGAGCAGCAGGAGGATTCCGAGGAATGGTTTGATGACCGCCCTCACCCCAGCCCTCTTCCCGAGAAGAGGGATAAACGCTCCCTGCGTCCGGGCAATACCTTGGCTGGGTTCGACGCGATGAACAGCCGCGTTACGGCCAGTGGACAATGGCTGTTCCCTCGCCTCGAGGGAGAGGGTTAGGGTGAGGGCGGCATTCCGATACATAATGTTTTATTTCTTGTCGGCCAGCGCTTGCACCAGTTGTTTCAGCTCGGCCACACTTTGTTTCAAAGCCTCGATCTCCGCGGACTGCTGCTGAATCGTCGCATCCTTTTCCTCCACCTTCTGATTCAACCCTTGGATCGCCGCCAGCGCCACGCCGCCTTCGTCCACGG
This sequence comes from uncultured Verrucomicrobia subdivision 3 bacterium, assembly GCA_903865745.1. Classification (GTDB taxonomy): domain Bacteria; phylum Verrucomicrobiota; class Verrucomicrobiia; order Limisphaerales; family UBA11358; genus UBA11358. Next base: position 42,339 of record CAIPKV010000076.1, read on the forward strand.
TGGAGATGTGCGTGTCATCCGCGCCGTTCAGGCCGAACGCCGCGTGAAAATCCTGCGCCACCGGCCCGATGTGCTTCTCGCCCGGCTGCGCCTTGTAATCCCAGCTTTGCACCGGCAACGCCACCACCTTGGCCAGCACCTCCGCTGCCGGCACCGGCGCAAAATCCTGTTTCATATTCCGGTCCGAGGCGTTGACCCAGTTGCCACCGTTACAATAAGCGGGACTGCCGGCACTGCCGACCACCAGTAGATTAGCGGGACTGAAGTTGCCGATGCCCACGTTGCCGGCGCTGGTGATGACCACGCGGTTGTTGTTGCCGCCGGTCCGGAACTCCAGTCCGCGCGTGATGCTGCCGCTGTTATAGAGAATGCCGCCGTCGGCGGTGGAATTGGTGTTGCCAAACAGAATGCCGCTCTCGTTGGCAGATGGTGTCAGGAGATTGACATAGCAACTGCCGTAACTTTCAAACGCACCGACAGAACCGCTATTTGGTGCAGAAACGCCGGATGAGCCGTTGGCCACGTGCAAAGTGGCTCCCGGATTGGCCTTGTTGATGCCCACGTTGCCGGCGGCCCGAATGAGAAATTGATTGGCGGCGGTTGATTGAAAGATGGCATTTTGGGAATCCGCCCAGACAAAGGCCCCCTGATGCACCGCCCATGCCTGATTTCCAGCGGCAAAACTATATTCGCCGGCAGCCACATTCTCATATCCGCCGGGAATGCTGGCATAGAAATTTTCAGCTACGTTGCCAAAGCCGCCGCCAACAAAGGAGCCACTGGCAATCGTTCCGATGGAATTGCTTATGCCTCCGGCAATAACTGAACCCACGGCGGCCGATTGAATGGAATTGCCAGCACCACCACCGAGGAAGGAATGATCGGAAGAATCCTGAATGGAATTGCCATTACCGCCGCCAATGACTGAATAATTTGCGCCGCTCGCAATCAAATTGCCCATGCCACCGACAATCGCGGCGGCATTGCCAAAATTGGTATTACCCGGGATTTCCCATTTGAGTTGATGTTCATGATTCAAATTGAGCTTTACCGGTCGTGTTCGTGATTATCCTCTCGTCCCCTGGCATTTCAAGCCATTTTTCAACACCCAAAGCAGGTTTTTCAGAGCCGCAGGCGTGTTCG